>NZ_CP072133.1:0-626666 GCF_017638925.1 Pseudoalteromonas xiamenensis | reverse complement strand
AATAAAGCGACAGCACTGTGGACACGCGACAAATCTGATATTTCAGAGGAAGAATACAAAGAATTCTATAAACATGTAGGGCATGATTGGGAAGAGCCACTGACATGGGCACACAACAAGGTCGAAGGGAAGACTGAATACACAAGCTTACTTTATGTTCCGAAGCGTGCGCCATTTGATATGTGGAATCGTGAACGTCGTTCAGGTCTTAAGCTGTATGTTCAACGCGTCTTTATAATGGATGACGCAGAGCAGTTTATGCCAAGCTATTTACGTTTCGTGAAAGGTCTTTTGGATTCTAACGATTTGCCACTTAACGTTTCGCGTGAAATTCTTCAAGATAACAAAATTACACAAGCGATTAGAAAGGGCTGTACAAGCCGTGTGTTAAAAATGCTTGATCGTCTTGGTAAAAATGACGTTGAAAACTATCAAACATTCTGGAATGAATTTGGCCAAGTACTAAAAGAAGGACCGGCAGAAGATTCAGCGCACAAAGAAGATATTGCTAAATTGCTACGTTTTGCGTCTACACATAGCGATGAGAAAACGCAAAATGTATCGCTTGAGCAGTACATCGAACGTATGAAAGAAGGTCAAGATAAGATCTATTATGTGGTTGCAGATAGCTTTGAAGCTGCTAAAAATTCACCTCATCTCGAGATTTTCCGTAAGAAAGGCATAGAAGTTTTATTGATGTCAGACCGCGTTGATGAATGGATGATGAGCTATCTCACCGAGTTCTCAGAGAAGCAATTCCAATCAGTTACGCGTGGAGACTTAGATTTAGGTAATCTTGACGACGAAGAAACGAAAAAAGCGCAAGAAGAGACTGAGAAAGAAGTATCAGGCCTAGTTGAGCGTATGAAAACAGTTTTAGGTGAGAAAGTGAAAGAAGTTCGCTTTACGCATCGTTTAACTGATTCTCCAGCCTGTGTTGTGACGGATGATCATGACATGAGTTCGCAAATGCAGAAACTTATGGCTTCGATAGGACAAGAAGTACCAGATAGTAAACCTATCTTTGAAATCAATCCAGAACACCAATTGGTGAAACATCTGAATGAATTGCAAGATGAAGACAAATTCGCTCAATGGTCCGAAGTTTTATTAGATCAAGCGTTGCTTGCAGAAAGAGGCAGTTTGAAAGATCCTGCGGGCTTTGTGGCTCGTTTAAATAAATTGATGCTCGAATTAAGTAAGTAATCTTCTCCAGAGGGGCTTCGGCCCCTTTCTTTTTGCCTATTTTTTAGCTGTCTGCTTATCAATTAGTATAAGTTGCTTGAGTATCGCGCATAGCTATGAAAAAATTCAGTCGTTAATGATAATCCGAGACACGAGGAACAGAAATATGCGCATCATTCTTTTAGGCGCTCCAGGTGCAGGTAAAGGCACGCAAGCTCAATTCTTAATGGACAAGTATGGCATTCCACAAATTTCTACTGGTGATATGCTACGTGCGGCGATCAAAGAAGGTACGCCACTTGGTCTTGAAGCGAAAAAAGTAATGGATGCAGGGCAGTTAGTGTCTGACGAAATTATTATTGGTCTTGTGAAAGAGCGTATCGCTAAAGCAGATTGTGAGAAAGGCTTCCTTTTAGATGGTTTCCCACGCACAATCCCTCAAGCAGATGCAATGAAAGACAATGGCATTCAAATTGATCACGTGATTGAATTTGATGTTGCTGATGAAATTATTGTTGAGCGTATGGCCGGTCGTCGAGTTCATCCAGGTTCTGGCCGTGTATATCATGTGGTTTACAATCCACCAAAGGAAGAAGGTAAAGACGACGTAACAGGCGAAGAACTTGTTATTCGTGCCGATGATGTAGAAGAAACGGTACGTAAGCGCCTAGGTATATACCACGACCAAACGAAACCTTTGGTGGATTACTACCGAGCAGAAGCTGATGCAGGCAATACTCAATATCATAAACTTGATGGTACTCAAGCAGTTGATGCGGTTAGTGCACAACTAGCAGGTTTACTTGGTTAAGCATCAAAAATAAAAAAACCGCCACTTGGCGGTTTTTTTATATGTCTAAAAAGTGGTCAGTCGATTTGCTGGAGATTGCTCTCTCAAATCTCTCACTAGAAATTGGAAGATGTTGCACCGTGTTAATTGAGCGCTTTTAATGCGGTAACGGCTGCTTCATAATTTGGTTCGCTAGATAGTTTGGGAACAAGCTCTTTGTAAACGACCTTATGGGTTTCATCCAGAATGAACACCGCACGACTTAAAAGTCCCATATCTTTTATAATCAAACCATAATTCTCACCAAAATTGTGCCATACTGAATCTGAAAGTGTCTGGATTTTGTCGATATTTTCAGTTTTGCAAAATCGTTTCTGCGCGAATGGTAAATCCGCGCTGATTGTGAGCATAGCGACATTAGGAAATTGCTCCGCGACCTTTTCGTTAAAGTGTTTTGTTTGAATACTGCAAACACCAGTATCCAAACTGGGTACGATGCTTAGCAAAACAGGCTGGTTTTTAAATTTATCTAGCGTAACGGGTGTAAAAGAGCTATCAACAACCTTAAAGTTTGGTGCTTCTTGGCCGATACTTACTCCTGTGCCTAACAACGTCACTGGTTTGTTTTGCGCTAAAACCTTACCTTGGTCTATTTTGTTTTCTGGAATTTCAAAGCTAAATGCTTGCCCAGCACACAACAAAAGAGGTAAAACGAGTAATCTCAGCATAAAGTATTCCTTTTGGAGTTATCTTAATCGTTTGTAGTGTATTATACTGACAACGACAGACCAAGATTTGCGACTAAATTAAAATTGTAAATACCTTTTACATTGATTAACATGTGTCGCAAAAATGAGCTTAATTAAATAATTATAAAAATGTAACACGCGCAAGTTCAGAGCGTAGTGCTGGTTTAGAGAGCGTCTATGACAACATCCGTACTAATTTGTGATGACTCGAAGTTGGCTCGCCGTCAGTTGGCGCGCTCGTTGCCTGAGGATTGGGAAACGAGAATCGAGTTTGCTGAGAATGGACTTGATTGCATTACAAAAATTAAAGCGCTTAATCCAGAAATCCTCTTTCTGGATTTAAATATGCCACAAATGGACGGGTATGAAGTACTCGAAGCCATCAATGAACAAGGTCTCGAGGTACTCACTGTCGTCGTATCTGGTGACATACAACCTAATGCACATGAGCGTGTGCGTACGCTTGGTGCAATAGACTTCATCAAAAAACCCTGCGATGCGAAAAAACTTTCCGAGATTATTGAGCATCACGGCATAAAAGACCGAGCCTCGTCGCAAGAATATCGTTCATAAATTAGGTGAACAACTCGATTCTGAGCTACGTGATATTTACCAAGAAATTACAAACGTTGCGATGGGACAGGCGGGCGATTTACTCGCGCGTCTTCTAAATGTCTTTGTAAAGTTACCAATCCCGAATGTAAATGTGCTTGAAGTCAGTGAACTACATATGGCACTGCAGTCCATCGACTCGAATGTGAGTACCTCTGGTGTATGCCAGGGCTTCATTGGTGGAGGCGTGTCGGGCGAGGCTTTACTTATCATCAATGATTCAAGCTTTAAAGAAATTGCTTCACTCATGAATTATACCGGTGAGTTGAATGACAAAGTTGAATTAGAACTGTTAATGGATGTCAGCAACATTCTCATTGGGGCGATTTTGACCGGTTTATCTCGGCAATTGGATATGCCTTTTAGCCAAGGTCATCCTGTGGTACTAGGACAACATGGCGACGTGGCAGAGCTGGTAAAAGCAAATAAAGATCGCTGGCAGAGAACGCTTGCCATTGAAATAAGTTATGGTATCGAACATCACAATATAAATTGTGATTTGATGTTATTGTTTACAGAAGACTCGCTTAAGACCCTGAAATACAAAGTGGCCTATTTACTAGAAGATTAAAACTATGCCTTCAGCCGATTTTGATATGAATGAGATCCACTGGTTAATGGATATGTTTAATACCGTTGACGTAGGGCTTGTGGTACTAGACAGGGAGTATCGAGTCTGTGTTTGGAATGGTTTCATGGAAAACCATTCTGGGTTACTTCCAAGCGCAGTCAAAGACAAAGACATTTTTGATCTCTTTCCGAGCATTGATGAGAAATGGTTTCGTGGTAAAACCGAATCAGTATTCGTCTTGAAAAATCGCTCTTTTACGATTTGGGAGCAGCAACCTTACATTTTCCGCTTTAAGAATTATCGACCTATTACCGGTAAAGCGGAGCATATGTTCCAGAACTCAACCATCATACCGCTCACGACGACCACTGGTGAAGTAGGGCATGTTTGCATCATCATTTACGATGTAACGGATGAGGCAATGAACAAAATTGAACTTGAAGTGGCTAATAAACAGCTAGAACAGCTAAGTCGTACTGACAGCCTAACCAAATTATCCAATAGGGGGTTTTGGGAAGAGAACTTACGTAAAGAGTTCAAACGGTTGAAGCGCAATCAGGGCTGTAGTGCGTTGTTAATGTTTGATATTGACCACTTCAAGCGCATCAATGACGAACATGGTCATAGTGGCGGCGACATGGCGATACGTCATGTAGCAGACTTACTACGAAAAACACTTCGAGAAACAGATACCGCTGGTCGGTATGGTGGTGAAGAGTTTGCAGTGACCTTAATTGATACGGATACAGAAGGCGCCACAATATTTGCCGAGCGGCTTAGAACGCTGATTGAAAAATCGGTCATTTTCTACGATGAAGAAAAAATAAGCATTACCGTCAGTGTCGGGATCGCCTGTTTTGATGACTCGTTTGAAAAACATGAGCAATGGATAGAAGCTACGGATATTGCGCTTTATTACTCTAAAGAACATGGTCGAAACTGCGTCACAAGTTACACGCCAGAGCTTAAAAAGGCAGCGAAGTAATAGCTAGGTCTAGTGAGAGTTTATGAGCTTGACGCCAGAAATTACACACGAGCAGTAGCTTAGTGAGGTCTTTTAAGAGAACAGTAATTAATAACAGATAATACAAAAGGCGTGTCGATGAACACGCCTTTTAACTATCAATCTTTTTATCAACACTTACGACAAGCTACAACTCATCTTCAGACATAGGGCATTGCGTCAGTAGCTCGATGTTTCCATCCTCATTTTCTTGCTCAAGCCGCACGGTAAAACCCCAAAGACGATACAGGTGTTTGAGTACTTCTTTGCGTGAATCGGCAAGCGGTATCCCATTGTGTGGCACATAGCGAAGGGTTAATGACCGATCTCCGCGCACATCGACACTGTATACTTGAATGTTCGGCTCGTGATTACTTAAGTTATACTGGGCCGAAAGGGATTGTCTAACTTCTTGGTATCCACTGTCATCGTGAATTGCACCAACTTCTAAGTTAGGTGACTTTTGTTTATCAATTATGGTGAAGAGCTTGAAATCTCGCATGACTTTGGGAGACAAGAATTGGCTAATAAAGCTTTCATCTTTGAAATTTTCCATAGCAAAGTGAAGCGTATCAAGCCAATTGCTTCCTGCAAACTCAGGAAACCACCTTTTATCTTCATCTGTTGGGTGTTCACAAATTCGGCGTATGTCACACATCATGTTGAAGCCTAATGCGTAAGGGTTTATACCTGAATAGTACTTACTATTATAAGGCGGTTGGTAAACTACATTCGTATGACTTTGCAGAAACTCCAGCATGAACGCATCCGATAATTTTCCTTCGTCATAGAGATGATTTAGGATGGTGTAATGCCAAAACGTTGCCCAACCTTCATTCATGACTTGAGTTTGCTTTTGAGGGTAGAAGTACTGCGAAATCTTGCGAACAATACGAATTATCTCACGTTGCCAAGACTCCAATAAAGGTGCATGTTTTTCAAGAAAATACAAAATGTTTTCTTGCGGCTCAGATGGAAAACGAATCTTTTTCTGTTTTTGTTCCTGTTGATTTGCCGGGATGGTCCGCCAAAGCTCGTTGATTTGAGATTGAAGATAATCTTCTCGTTCTTTTTGACGCTTTTGTTCTTGCTCCATAGATATACGCTGTGGGCGTTTGTATCTGTCCACGCCATAATTCATCAGCGCATGGCAAGAGTCGAGTAAATTTTCAACTTCATCAATACCATACTTTTGCTCACAAGAGGCGATGTAGTTCTTTGCGAAGACTAAATAGTCAATGATGGAAGATGCATCTGTCCATGTCTTGAACAAATAGTTATTTTTGAAAAATGAATTGTGACCATAACACGCATGCGCCATTACTAATGCTTGCATAGGCATGGTGTTTTCTTCCATTAAATAAGCAATACAGGGGTCTGAATTGATCACAATTTCATAAGCAAGACCCATTTGGCCACGCTTATAGTGTTGCTCCGTTTGAATAAACTTTTTACCAAATGACCAATGATTGTAACCTATAGGCATGCCTACACTGGAGTAGGCATCCATCATTTGTTCTGCGGTAATGATTTCTATTTGGTTAGGGTAGGTCGAAAGTCGGTAATGTTCGGCTACCCTTGCAATTTCTTTATGATATTCGTCCAGTAACTCGAACGTCCAATCTGGCCCGTCATTTATTGGGTTATAACTCATATCGCTCCCTCCCGAAATTTATGCTGCACCTAGTTGCTGGCGGTTTTTCTTGAAGAGCCTCCCTAAAGATTGGATAGATATCCTCAACACCTCGAATGTGTTGGATTGCAAAGTTTTCGTTTTGCGCTGCAATTGCTTGATATTCCCGCCATAGACTCTGATGTGCACGAGTTGTAATTTCGATATAGGCGTAATATCTCACCTGTTTGAGAATACGACTGCGTAAGATCTCACTACAATGTGGCGAATCATCCGCCCAATTGTCGCCGTCGGAAGCTTGTGCCGCATAGATATTCCAGTCACCTTGAGCATAACGTTCACGGATAATATCATCCATCAGTTTTAGTGCACTGGATACAATGGTGCCACCAGTTTCTTGAGAGTAAAAAAACTCTTGCTCATCCACTTCTTTCGCTTGAGTATGATGGCGAATATAAACGACCTCGATATTTTTGTATGTCCGGGTTAAGAATTGGTAAAGCAAAATGTAAAAGCGCTTCGCCATATCTTTGGTTGCTTGATCCATTGAGCCTGAGACATCCATTAGGCAAAACATGACTGCTTTGCTAGTAGGATGAGGCCGCTTTTCATAGTTTCTAAAACGAAGGTCGTAATTATCAATAAAAGGAACTGCTGCAATTCGGCCTTTCAAAAATGCGATTTCGTCTTCAATTTCTTGAATTCGCTGTTGCTGTGGAACAGGTTCCACAAGAAGTTCAGCAAGTAGCTCTTCGAGGCTCTTTAACGCGTCTGCGTTTTGATGCACTCATCGCAACGCGACGAGCCAGCGAACCTCGAAGAGACCGAACGATGTCGAGGTTACTCGGCATACCGTCATTACAGAAGCCAGCTCGATGTGTTTTCATTTGTACCAATTTGTCGAGTTGGTTTTCCTTTAAATTAGGTAGCTCTAAATCCTCAAAAAGTAGGTCTAAATATTCATCTTTAGAAATAGAAAATACAAAGTCATCAGTGCCTTCACCTTGGTTACTTGCTTCACCCTCTCCACTACCTGAGCCAGACCCTCCTTGCGGAGGGCGCTTAATTTGATCACCAGTTGAAAACTGATCATTACCAGGATGCACTCGTTCTCGATTGCCTCCTTGTCCTTGGTGAAATATTGGCTCGCTGATGTCTCTTTGCGGAATCGAGATGTTTTCACCACTCGAAATATCCGTCACACTACGTTTATTTATCGCATTAGAAACAGCTTCTTTAATCTGCTTCTTATAGCGCCTGATAAAGCGTTGTCGATTTAACGTGCTTTTGTTTTTACCGTTCAGGCGACGGTCTATAAAATGCGCCATAATTCACCCTCTCAGTACAAGCCAATGTTTTACTGCGATTTTCTTACACGTAAATACCATTCAGAGAGCAATCGGACTTGTTTTTGGGTATATCCTTTTTCCACCATACGGTTAACAAAGTCTTCGTGTTTTTTCTGATCTTCCGCTGATGTTTTCGCATTAAAGCTAATGACAGGTAAAAGATCTTCGGTATTTGAGAACATTTTCTTCTCAATAACCGTACGAAGCTTCTCGTAACTCGTCCAAACCGGATTGGCGCCGCCATGGTGTGCACGGACTCTTAAAACGAAGTTGACTATTTCATTACGGAAATCTTTCGGGTTTGAGATGCCGGCCGGTTTTTCAATTTTTTCCAGTTCAGCGTTAAGCGCGGCTCGGTCAAATAGTTGGCCTGTGTCTGGGTCTCGGTACTCCTGATCTTGAATCCAGAAATCGGCATAGGTGACATAGCGGTCAAAAATGTTTTGTCCGTATTCAGAATAAGATTCTAAATACGCCGTTTGAAGCTCCTTACCGATAAACTCGACATACTGCGGGATCAAATAGCCTTTTAAGTGGCTTAGGTAACGTTCTTGAACCTCCGGCGAAAATTGTTCACGCTCAATTTGTTGTTCAAGGACGTAGAATAAGTGGACAGGGTTCGCGGCTACTTCTGAGTGGTCGAAGTTGAAGACACGAGAAAGTATCTTGAACGCAAATCGAGTCGAAATGCCGTTCATGCCTTCATCTACGCCTGCATAATCACGGTACTCCTGATACGATTTAGCCTTTGGATCGGTGTCTTTTAGACTTTCCCCATCATACACGCGCATCTTTGAGTAGATGCTTGAATTTTCGGAGCTCTTTAATACGAGAAAGCGTTGTAAACTTCGCGAGAGTCTCAAGAGTTCCTGGTGCACATGGAGCAGATGAAAGTTCACTATTCTCAATCAATTTACGATAGATCTTAACTTCTTCAGAAACACGTAAACAATAAGGTACTTTCACGATATAAACACGATCGAGGAAAGCTTCGTTGTTCTTGTTGTTTTTGAACGTTTGCCACTCCGACTCATTGGAGTGAGCTAAGATAATGCCATTGAACGGCAACGCGGAGATGCCTTCAGTACCGTTGTAATTCCCTTCTTGAGTTGCAGTTAAAAGTGGGTGTAGCACCTTAATCGGCGCTTTAAACATTTCCACAAATTCCATTAATCCTTGGTTAGCAAGACAAAGCGCACCAGAATAAGCATATGCGTCCGGATCGTTTTGGGCAAAATGCTCCAACTTCCGAATATCGACTTTACCCACTAACGCAGATATGTCTTGATTGTTCTCATCACCAGGCTCTGTTTTCGCGATGGCAATTTGATTAAGAATAGAAGGATAGCGCTTAACCACTTTAAATTGGCTGATGTCACCGTTGAATTCGTGCAGCCGTTTGGTTGCCCAAGGTGACATGATTGTCTTCAAGTAACGTGATTTTATCCCGTATTCTTTCTCAAGCAGCGCACCGTCTTCAAGTGGATTGAACAGTGCAAGAGGGTGGTCGTTTACTGGAGAACCTTTCAGTGCGTAGACCGGTACTTTCTGCATAAGGTACTTGAGCTTTTCGGCAATGGATGATTTACCACCACCAACAGGCCCCAATAGATAAAGAACTTGTTTGCATTCTTCGAGTCCTTGCGCAGCATGTTTCAGATAAGAAACAATCTGTTCAATCGCATCTTCCATCCCATAAAATTCACTAAAAGCGGGATAACGAGCGATAACTCGGTTCGAAAAAAGGCGGCTAAGTCTAGGATCAGACGCCGTATCGACCATTTCGGGTTCGCCAATGGCCATCAGCAATCGTTCCGCTGAACTGGCGTAGGCGGATTTGTCGGTCTTACAAATCTCAAGAAACTCGGCAATACTATATTCTTCTTCTTGAGATGCTTCGTATCTAGCTTGATAGTGATCAAATATAGTCATAAAGACCTCCAGTAACCTGCGTAGTGAGAAAAGGCTCGAAAGTAGAAAGCTCGGTTACTTAAAGCTTAGACAGGGAATTGATAATTTGCCTAAAAATTCCAACTATTTAATTTATTTTGATCACGCTAAGTGGAAAGAAAAAAGGGCACCGAAGTGCCCTTTTTTGCAATTATACTGTTAACAGATTAAGCAAGGTTTGTGTTTGCGAAATCCCAGTTAACAAGTGCCCAGAAGCCTTTTAGGTATTCTGGACGCACATTGCGGTAGTCGATGTAATAAGCGTGTTCCCACAAGTCAACAGTCAATACTGGAGTAACACCTTCTTGAGTAAGAGGTGTCGCTGCATTAGACGTGTTGATAATGTCTAGAGAACCGTCAGCAAGTTGAACTAACCAAGTCCAGCTTGAACCAAAGTTGTTTACTGCTTTGTCATTGAACGCGTCTTGGAATGCTGCGAAAGAACCCCATTTTGCATTGATAAGTTCAGCAACTTTACCAGAAGGCTCACCGCCACCATTTGGAGAAAGGCTGTTCCAGAAGAACGTGTGGTTCCAAATTTGCGCCGCATTGTTGAATACGCCACCTTCAGAAGAACAAATGATTTCTTCAAGTGTTTTGCCTTCAAATTGCGTTCCTGGGATAAGACCGTTTAACTTAACAACGTAAGTGTTGTGGTGTTTACCGTGGTGGAACTCAAGCGTTTCTTGAGACATGTGTGGTTCTAATGCATTAATTGCGTATGGTAATGACGGTAGTTCAAATGCCATGATAATCTCCATTTTTATTAATTTCGTCGAAGCAGTTCGAAACATAGCCTACTAGCAAGTAGTTTTCTATACGAATCGACGTTATAGTGATACTATAATTCCCGAGTATTTTACTCAAGTTTTGGCAAACAGCAATGCCAAAGCGGATGACAATTTTTTGAACGCGGTGGATAAACCCATAATCGGGGTCAAAAGTATTTTATCGGTCGCAAAATCATCGTCAATTTGAGGTTAATGATGGAAACCATTGAAAAGATCAAACAGCAGATCGCTGAAAATCCAATTATTTTATACATGAAAGGCTCTCCAAAGCTTCCAAACTGTGGTTTTTCTGCACAAGCAGCGCAAGCGATGATGTCTTGTGGTGAGCAATTTGCTTATGTTGATATTCTTTTGAATCCAGACATTCGCGCTGAATTACCTCACTACGCAAACTGGCCAACGTTCCCGCAACTTTGGGTCGAAGGTGAGTTGATTGGTGGTTGTGACATTATTCTTGAAATGTTCCAACGTGGTGAGCTACAACCACTAATTAAAGAAACAGCCGCAAAATATAAAGAAGAAGCACAGGGCGAGTAAAGCTTGTGCGTAGTGCAGCTAGCGATAGCTGCACAAATCGGCGTGCAATGTAAAAATCTTTTTTCCTAACTCAATCCTATTCCTAAGCTTAATCTTAATCTCTTCTACATTAAAACACCGAGTAGCTAAACTAGTCGCCATGGTTTACGTATACGTTAACCTGCATGCAAGCTTTATTCAGCTTCCTTTCATTCTATTCATATCTTGTTTACTTTCAAAACCTCCTAGTTTCACGTCAAAGCAGCGAGTTCTATACTCAGTATTCAAAAAATAAATGGGTTAAAATGAATATATATTCACGCAATAATGCTTTACGTTTACGTAAGCTTCGCTTTGGTTTACGCCTAAAAAAACAAAATGGTTAATATGACACTGGTGTCATATTGCAAAATGGTAATTATTTTCTAGATTGGTGTGCAAAGCGTCTTGTTGTGTTAACGTCTAGATTGTTGAGAAATATTCATCATAATGAATATATATTCATTTTGTTATTGACGAAAGGGTTGGAAGTCGATAGCTTTGATGATCTGCCAGTTCCGTCGAACCGCTTGTCCTATGACAGTGCTGTGACGCAGTGTCCAAAGTGTATTTGCTGGTAGTTGTAGCAAGGGGAGGAGTTCATGTTATATGACTCAGCATTAGAAAAAGATAATTGTGGTTTTGGTCTGATAGCACAAGTCAATGGCCAAGCCAGTCATAAGTTAATTAGAACAGCGATTCAAGGTCTTGACCGAATGCAGCATCGAGGTGGTATTGCTGCAGACGGAAAAACTGGGGATGGTTGTGGTTTACTATTGCAAAAACCAGACACCTTTTTTAGAGCCATTGCGGCAGAAAATGAATGGCGTCTTGGTAAAAACTATGCAGTAGGAATGCTGTTTTTGAACGAAAACGCGGATCTAGCCGAAGCTTCACGTCGGGTGATTAACGAAGAATTAGAAAAAGAAACACTAACCATCGTGGGCTGGCGAGAAGTACCAACGGACCCAAGTATGTTAGGTCCTCTTGCTATAAAACAGCTGCCCCGTTTTGAACAAGTATTTGTCAGCGCACCTGAAGGTTGGCGACCAAAAGACCTTGAACGTCGCTTATATGTAGCTCGACGTCGGGCAGAGAAACGCTTGGAACAAGATGAGCAATTCTATATATCAAGCCTTTCTGGTGTTGTGATCGTTTACAAAGGCTTAATGATGCCTGCTGATTTGCCGAAGTTTTATCGCGATCTATCCGATATGCGAATGACTTCTGCAATTTGTGTGTTCCATCAGCGATTCTCAACGAATACACAACCAAAGTGGCCGCTCGCTCAGCCATTTCGATTCTTAGCCCACAATGGTGAAATTAATACTATTACAGGCAACCGACAATGGACTCGAGCTCGAGCTTACAAGTTTGCATCGCCATTAATTCCAGATCTTCAATCAGCAGCTCCTTTTGTGAATGAAACAGGCTCTGATTCATCAAGTCTGGACAATATGTTGGAGTTGTTTCTAGCTGGTGGCATGGACTTATTCCGTGCAATGCGAATGCTCGTTCCGCCAGCATGGCAGAAAAATCGTGCGATGGATGACGATTTGCGGGCCTTTTACGATTTCAATTCAATGCATATGGAACCATGGGATGGACCTGCTGGTATCGTGATGTCTGATGGTCGATTTGCAGCGTGTAACCTCGATCGAAACGGTTTACGTCCAGCACGGTATGTGATTACACAGGATGGTTTCATTACACTCGCATCGGAAGTCGGTATTTGGGACTATGCACCCGATGAGGTCATTGAAAAGGGGCGTGTTGGCCCTGGAGAATTGCTCGTTGTTGATACGCTTCACGGGAAAATTTGGCAGTCCGATGAAATAGACCAAGACCTAAAATCCAGACACCCATACAAAGCATGGCTTGAGCAAAACGTGAAGCGACTTGTTCCGTTTGAACAATTGGATGACAGTCAATCTGGTAACCGTGATTTACACGATAAAGCGCTCCTGACATATCAAAAACTGTTTGGATACAGTAATGAGGAACTCGACCAAGTTATTCGAATTATGGGTGAGAATGGTCAAGAGGCGACGGGGTCCATGGGCGATGACACGCCTTTCGCGGTGTTATCTCAAGGCACACGCTCCCTATTTGATTATTTCCGTCAAAAATTTGCTCAAGTCACGAACCCTCCAATCGACCCATTGCGTGAAAATCACGTAATGTCACTGGCAACGTGTATTGGAAGTGAACAGAACGTCTTTAACGAAACGACGGGTCACGCGAAGCGGTTGCAGTTTGAATCACCGATTTTGATGTATTCGGATATGCAACAGCTATTGAGTGCTGATGGGGCGTTTTATTCTCATAGCCGAATCGATATTAACTACAGTGAAGAAGAAGGTTTAGAAGCCGCAATCAAACGGATTTGTGATGAAGCTCAGGAGAAAGCGCGAGCAGGGACTGTGTTATTGGTTCTGTCAGACCGTGATATCTCGAGTGATAAACTGCCGATCCCCGCAGCGATGGCGGTGGGTGCTGTGCAGCAGCGTTTGGTCAATACGAACTTGCGATGCGAATCTAATATTATCATTGAGACGGGAGCAGCACGCGACTCGCACCATTTTGCCGTGTTGCTTGGATTTGGAGCAACAGCAATTTACCCTTATCTTGCTTATGAATCTTTAGTTGCGATGTGTGACAACAAAGTGATTAGTAAGTCGTATCGCAACGTTACGATGTCATACCGAAACGCCATCAATAAAGGTTTGTATAAAATCATGAGTAAGATGGGCATAAGTACGGTCGCATCTTATCGTTGTTCGATGCTTTTTGAAGCTGTTGGTTTAGCAGACGATGTAGTTGATCTATGTTTCAAAGGCGTATCAAATCGCATTAAGGGAGCAGGCTTTGAAGAGTTTGAAGGTGAGCAAAAGCTATTGCGCCAACTCGCCTATAGCCCACGTAAACTACTTTCTCATGGTGGATTGCTAAAATACGTTCACGGTGGGGAGTATCACGCCTATAACCCTGATGTTGTTCAATCACTGCAAGTGGCTGTGCGCTCGGGCAATTACAGTGATTATAAGAAATACGCTGAGCTTGTGAACAACCGTCCGGTCACCACGATACGTGACATGTTCAAACTGAACACGGAACAGCAAGCGATTTCAATTGATGAGGTTGAACCCGCCGAGGCCCTATATAAGCGTTTTGATTCTGCGGCTATGAGTATCGGCGCTTTATCGCCAGAGGCGCACGAAGCACTTGCAATCGCGATGAACCGACTAGGGGGTTATTCAAACTCGGGAGAGGGCGGAGAAGATCAGGCCCGTTTTGGCACGGAAAAGAATTCCAGAATCAAGCAGGTTGCGTCGGGCCGTTTTGGAGTAACACCTCACTACCTAAGAAGCGCAGATGTAATCCAAATTAAAGTCGCGCAAGGTGCGAAGCCTGGGGAAGGGGGGCAATTACCGGGTGAAAAGGTGACGCCGTACATTGCGAAATTGCGCTATTCAGTGCCTGGCGTGACGTTAATTTCACCACCACCGCATCACGATATCTATTCTATAGAAGATTTGGCTCAGTTGATTTTCGACTTAAAGCAAGTTAACCCAAATGCCATGATCTCGGTAAAATTAGTCTCAGAGCCTGGAGTCGGCACAATAGCAACGGGCGTTGCAAAAACCTATGCAGATCTCATTACGATTGCAGGATATGACGGTGGAACGGGGGCCAGCCCGCTTACGTCTGTTAAATATGCAGGCAGTCCTTGGGAGTTAGGCCTTGCAGAAACGCAGCAAGCGCTGGTGGAGAATGGGTTGCGTCACCGTATTCGACTACAAACAGATGGCGGCTTAAAAACAGGTTTGGACATCATCAAGGCAGCTATTCTAGGCGCTGAGAGTTTCGGCTTTGGTACCGGGCCTATGGTTGCGCTTGGTTGTAAATATCTCCGTATCTGTCACTTGAATAATTGTGCTACCGGTGTTGCCACTCAGGACGAAACGTTACGACAGAAGCACTACCACGGTCTTCCAGAAATGGCGATGAACTATTTCCGTTTTATTGCACAAGAGGCTCGTGAAATCATGGCAAGTCTTGGCATTTCAAAGCTGACGGATCTGATCGGTCGAACTGATTTACTCGACGTTATAGAAGGTCAAACCGCGAAGCAGAAGAAGCTAGACCTGTCGGCTATTTTGGCGAAGCCAAATAATCCATCAGGTGAATCATTATATTGCTCGGCATCAAATGCATCGCATTACACTGGTGAACTAAACGATAAATTACTAACAAAAACGCAAGCTGCAATTGAAAGCAAGTCACGCGCACATGTGGTATCACGCATTCAAAACACGGACCGTTCCGTTGGCGCCTCAATGTCTGGTTTTATTGCCTCATTGCATGGTAACCAAGGGATGGCAGCAGACCCAATCAGCATTGAATTGCATGGTACGGCAGGCCAATCATTTGGCGTGTGGAATGCGGGTGGTTTAGAAATGACGCTTGTGGGTGACGCAAATGATTATGTAGGTAAAGGGATGGCTGGTGGCAAGCTTGCAATCCGTCCACCACTTGGGTCTAGCTTCGCAAGTCATCAAGCAACGATCATAGGTAATACCTGTCTTTACGGCGCAACAGGTGGAAAATTGTTTGCTGCAGGTAAGGCTGGCGAGCGTTTTGCCGTTCGAAACTCGGGCGTGCTCGCAGTAGTTGAAGGTTTAGGTGATAACGGATGTGAATACATGACTGGCGGGGTTGTCTGTGTACTTGGTCAAGTTGGTGTTAACTTTGGCGCCGGCATGACAGGCGGCTTTGCCTACGTATTGGATGAAGAAAATGATTTTCATAAACGCTACAACGCCGAGTTAGTGGAAGTCGTTGAAGTTGATTCTTTACCTAGTCATCAAGAGCATTTGCGTGGACTTATTGCTGAACACTTAGAACAAACTGGTTCATCACGTGCTGAACAAATTTTGGCAAATTTTGATTTGTATATGCCTATGTTCAGACTCGTAAAACCCAAGTCGAGTGATGTAAAAAGTTTGTTAGGTCATCGTGCTCGTAGTAGCGCGGAACTTCGCGTTCAAGCACAGTAGGAGGCAGTATGAGCGAAAACGTTTATCAGTTTATTGATGTGCAACGAGTTGATCCTCGCAAGAAGCCCATCTCGACGCGAAAACAATCGTTTGTTGAAATTTACGAGCCATTCTCAGATAACCAAGTGAATTCTCAGGCTGACCGATGCCTAGACTGCGGTAATCCTTATTGCGAATGGAAATGTCCTGTTCACAATTTTATACCGCAGTGGTTGAAGTTAGTGAGAACAGGAAGACTATTTGAAGCTGCAGAACTGTCACATCGTACAAATAGCTTGCCAGAAGTATGTGGTCGAGTTTGTCCTCAAGATAGATTGTGTGAAGGCTCTTGTACACTTAATGAAGAGTTTGGTGCAGTAACTATTGGTAATATTGAGAAATACATAACCGATACTGCATTTGCAGCAGGGTGGAAGCCAGACTTAAGCTATGTCGTATGGACGGACAAAAAGGTCGCGATTATCGGTGCGGGACCGGCGGGACTTGGTTGTGCAGATATCTTGGTTCGAAATGGCGTGAAACCTGTTGTGTTCGATCGCAACCCTGAAATTGGAGGATTGCTCACATTTGGTATTCCAGCCTTTAAACTAGAGAAGTCAGTCATGGCGAAGCGTCGTGAAATATTCACTGAGATGGGTGTGGAGTTTAAACTGAATACTGAAGTCGGCAAAGATATCGCTATGGATCAGCTTCTTACAGAATACGATGCTGTGTTTGTCGGTGTTGGCACATACAAATCAATGCGCGGCGGATTGGAAAATGAAGGGGCTGAAGGTGTGTATGACGCGTTGCCTTTTCTCATAGGTAATACAAATCACCTTATGGGTTATAACATGGCAGATAACCCGTATATCAATGTTGCGAATAAACGCGTGGTGGTATTAGGTGGAGGCGATACGGCAATGGATTGTGTTCGAACGTCAATACGTCAAGGCGCAGCCAATGTAATCTGTGCTTATCGTCGGGATGAAGCGAATATGCCTGGTTCTCAGCGAGAAGTGAAAAATGCCAAAGAAGAGGGGGTTGATTTTCAGTTTAACCTTCAACCTAAAGGTGTTGTATTAGACGAACAAGGTAAGGTATCTGGCGTGAAAATGGTTCGTACACAACTGGGTACACCGGATTCAAAAGGTCGCCAGCGAGCTGAAGAAGTACCAAATTCCGAGTACGTTGTACCGGCAGATGTGGTCATTATGGCATTTGGTTTTCAGCCACATGATTTGTCTTGGTTACAAAAATACGATGTTACGGTGAACGAATGGGGCGGAATAATCGCACCAGAACGCGGTACTTATACACACCAAACCAGCAACCCTAAAATCTTTGCTGGAGGCGATGCGGTAAGAGGATCTGATTTGGTAGTAACGGCTATTTTTGAGGGACGTAATGCGGCAGAAGGGATACTTGAGTACTTACATGTTTAATTAGAGTCTTCCTAACGACTCGTAAGCCCAGCATTGCTGGGCTTTTTTTTAAAAGGCTGGATGTAAGTGAGGTTTATAGCCTGATAGGCTATTGCGTAACGGCATCATTTTCGTTAAATGAAGCAAGTAATTAGTGTCCATTCAAACTCTGTTTTTGATAATTGTTCAGATTCCACTTCCAAATAACCACACGTTATCTAATAGTTAATTCGACACCGAAAAATGATCAACTCGATTTGTGGAAATCTATCATTCTTTAAAAATCAGAGTATTATCTAGAGCAATTATTGAACTTTGGGTTAACTAATGTGTCTGAATGGGTACGCTGGTAAGTGACCTGAACACGTTATGTAAGTCCCAATCTAACTGGCAGGATGGTGTCAAAGGCCAATCAAACGAAAGAGGAAGTATGATAGAGATCCAAGGACTGTTTAAACAATATGGAAAGGAACCCGTTTTTAGCAATTTTAATTTATCCCTTTCACCCCGCAAGGTGTGTATTCAAGCACCCAATGGTCGCGGTAAATCCACACTTTTTCGTCTAATTGCAGGCGTTGAAGAAGGTTTTAGCGGCCAAATCAAATTTAAGGTGAAAAGTGGCGATAGACGTGACAATGTCGCTTTGGCCTCAGATGGGCTAGGGTTTCCCCCATTTCTAACCGCAAAACAAGTACTCGAGCTGACTCAATTCAATTGGCAGTGCAACTGGCCTGTTGAGTTAATTAAGCTGTTTAACTTTGCTGCATTTCTTGAGCATAAAGTCTCAACGTTGTCTTCGGGTAATCAAAAGAAGTTACAGCTGATCAACGCGATGATGCGTAACACACCGATTCTAATTTTAGATGAGCCAAGTGCCGCTTTAGATGCTCAAGGACTCTTATCATTGTTAGATTGGTGTCGAGAATTTAAGGGACAACTCATCATTAGCAGTCATGAACCTTCGCCATTTATCGATATTGGTTTTAGCCTACAACCTCTAGATGGTGAGAAATGAAGGGCTTAACTTTATTTTTCAATTACCGTTTTGATGCTTATTGTATCGGAATGCGCGAGTTATTTGAGCAAATCAAACAGTTTAGCGTGATGATTGTACTGCTCTTCTATACGGCGACACCTGGATTATTGGCGCTCATTTTTCTTTGGATGGGTAAAGTGGTGCAGGAACAGGTAGGGCAAGATGGTAGCCAAATTCATGCATGGGCGTTACTCGTGCTGCAGTCGGTGCTATTTCTTGTTATACGACCGGTCGTGTTGAACTCTGCAAACTTAACGTTCCAACGCTCTCTATTTTCCAACCTTTGGCCGTTGAGGGTGATGGATGGGGTACTGATGACGATTTCAAATGTGCCTTTTTGGATTGCGGTACTTTTAGCATCGCAAATGGGCTGGAGTAAGGTTGCTTTGGCACCACATTTTAGCTTGTTTATCGTTGCTCAGTTAATTTTTGGATTGATTAGTCTATACCGTCCTACTGCTGTTTTCATCAGTCTAGTTTCTGCATTTCTGCTGGTAGGGTGGTTTTCCACGTTGTTTTTGTGGTTAAGCTTCATCATTATATGGCTAATATGCTTAACACTTTTACCACTCGACAAATACTTAAACGTTGCCAGTGTTTCCAATTTTAAAGCGAATAGCCAAATGTCTTTTTGGCTGATTTGGGTTAAGGAACACGCTTCTTCTGTGTTATGGCGTTTCGGTGTAATGTTCGTTTTACTCTTTACTTCAGATTACGTGCTCACTTTAAGACCAGACTTAATTGAAGTAATAGGAGCGTTTTGTATCGCGTTGAGCTTGCTGCTTTGGGGAAGCTTTATCTTCGCAACGAAGCCATTGCTTAAGCAATATCTAGGATTTTGGCGTAGCCTTAAATTAGAAAAGAAGATTTATCGGCAATTTTTTGGACTGCATTTATGCGTACTTTTCTTTGTTTGGGGAGGGCTATACGTCTGGTTTGGAATGCATTCTCTGATGCTTTTCTTTATTCCCTGTATTCCACTATATGTATGGTTAGCATGGTTATCAGCTCAACTCTTTTCAGTCATGTGGTGCAGTTCCGTTTTTATCATTTTCTTGATTTACGAATTACTTTATTTGTCCGCATAAAAAAAGCCAGAGACATGCTCTGGCTTTGACTCCACTTTTTTATTTAGGCTGTCGTCGCTTCGCTTGAGACAGCTCTTGCTGCGTTACCAGCAAGCAGATCCTTCGGATCAAAATCATCAACATTGATTACAGCTAAACGCTTTTCTTCCACCGCTGCTAATTTTTCAGCTTCAGCTTCAGTTAAAATACCTGCTTCTAAGCCCATTTGTGCCACTTTATCTAATTGCATAAATGGCAGCTTTTCGCCTTTGGCACGACATACTTTGTCGAATAAAGGCTCAACAGCAAGGATGTCCTTCAATGTTTGCTCTTGTTTACCAATTAAGTTCAACGGTTCATCTTTTACGTAGATGAAGTTGGCTAGACGGTCACGTGACGCGTTAGGCACTTGAAGCATATGCGCTAATTTGTGCTCAAGCGTATCTGTTGGTTTACGAACAGGACGACCAAATGGGAATAGCATGACTTTAAGCGCGCCACGAAGCACTGCTGAAGGCATATTATTGATAAGGTCAGCCAATGCACGTTGACACAGATACAAGTGCTCTTGACAGCTCCACTGTACAAACGGCAGATCTTCTTTTTGACGACCTTCATCGTCATAACGTTTAAGCGTGGCTGAAACTAAATACAGGTAGCTCAGAAGATCACCTAAGCGCGCAGAAATACGCTCTTTACGTTTAAGTGAACCACCGAAGACAGCCATACAAATATCAGACATCAATGCAAGTGATGCACTGTAACGAGCTGCATTGCGATAGAACACCGCTGTTTCGTCATTAAATGGCACTTTCGTAAAACGCGCACCTGTTAATGCTAACCATTTAGTGCGCACTAAGTTTGAAATCGTAAAACCGATGTGACCCATTAATGATTTATCAAAGCTTTCAAGGGCTGCTTGTTTATCTGTCATCGTTGTTGCATTTAGTTCAGCAAGAACAAACGGATGGCAGCGGATAGCACCTTGACCATAGATAATCATGTTACGAGTTAGGATGTTCGCGCCTTCAACGGTAATCGCAATTGGCGCGCCTTGGTAACCTCGGCCTAAGTAATTATTTGGACCTAGGCAGATACCTTTACCGCCATGGATGTCCATAGCATGAATGGTTGAATTACGCATTTGCTCAGTTAAATGGTATTTCAAAATAGCTGAAATAACCGATGGCTTTTCACCCAAATCAACTGCGCCGGTAGACATACATACTGCAGCATCACTGCTGTATGCGTATCCAGCAAGCTTGGCAAGTGCTTCTTCAATCCCTTCCATCTGACCGATAGGTAAGCGGAACTGACGACGAATACGGCTATAAGCACCACTTGCAAGTGCAAGTGTTTTGATGCCACCGGTCGAATTTGATGGCAGTGTAATTGCACGACCAACAGACAAACACTCAACCAGCATGCGCCAACCTTGACCTGCCATTTTTGGACCGCCGATAATGAAGTCTAATGGTACGAAGACGTTATTACCTTGTGTTGGACCATTTTGGAAAGGCACGTTAAGCGGGAAATGGCGACGGCCGATTTTTACACCTGGCGTTGATGTTGGAATAAGCGCGCACGTGATGCCTAATTCTTCTTTGTCACTCAAAAGACCTTCAGGGTCACGAAGCTTAAATGCAAGACCAAGTACAGTAGCCACTGGTGCCAGAGTAATATAACGTTTGTTCCACGTCAGACTAATACCAAGAGTTTCTTTACCTTCCCATTCACCTTTACACACAATACCAAAATCAGGAATTGAAGAGGCATCTGAACCAGCTTCTGGTGAGGTAAGTGCAAAGCAAGGGATTTCGTCGCCTTTTGCAAGGCGTGGCAAATAATGGTCTTTTTGTTCTTTAGTGCCGTAGTGTTGTAGAAGTTCACCTGGGCCTAATGAGTTAGGTACACCAACAATTGAAGACAGTAGCGTCGATTTACTCGTTAGTTTTTGTAAAACGCATGATTGCGCGTAAGCAGAAAACTCAAGACCACCATATTGCTTTTTAATGATCATCGCAAAGAACTTATTGTCTTTGAGGTATTGCCATACTTCAGGCGGAAGATCCGTTAGTTCGTGTGTTGCTTTCCAATCGTCTAGCATTGCGCAAACGGTTTCAACTGGACCGTCTAAAAATGCTTGTTCTTCTAAAGAAAGGCGAGGTTTCGGATATTGGTGCAGTTTTTTCCAATCTGGGTTTCCACAGAAAAGGTCTGCTTCCCACCAAGTCGTACCCGCGTCAATTGCCGACTTCTCAGTTTCTGACATTGTCGGAGTGATTTTTTTAAAGGTCTTGAAAAGAGGAGCAACAATATACTGTTGACGAATATTTGTTAGAGAAAGTGGTAGCACAATCGCTAAAAATAGAAGCCAAGAAAAAGTACCGAATGCGCCAGCAATACTCCCTACAATGAGTGTTGCAGCCGCAATACCTACGCTGGTATTCCAGCTAGCGCGGTTATAGCTTGCGATAGCAAGCATTGCTATCAAAGCTAAAGTGAATAAGAGTGTCATTTCGTTCTTCCTTATAAGAGGTCTGACCACCTTGCTTAGACTAGCGATAACCTGTGTTTATTTCAAGTTAAAAATGTGCAACGTGGTTGGTTCAAGGACGATTGGGATCTAAAGTATAGCCAAACTTAGCTTGGTGTGAGGACAAAGACACCACCGTCAATTTGAGTCAGCGGCGTCTTTGTAAAAAGGAGATTACATTATACGAGAGAAGAAAGACGGTCGCTTAGCACCTGAACGGTTACGGCGCATTGATGAGCGGATTTGCGCTCGCGTACCAGCTAGCCAGTTCTCACGATTTACATTTGCAGCTTCACCTCTGCGAGCTTCTTCTGTCGCTCGGAAACCACAGAACTCACGGTAGGCTTTTAAATCCAAAGATAGGTTTTGCAGTACAAGTTCAATCATGATTGCATCGTCAAGGTAGCCAATGACAGGCACGTGATCAGGGACAATGTCTTCTGGTTCACTAAAATACGCTAACGAGGTCATGATTTCTTTCTTTTCATCTTCCGGCATTTGCCATTCTTCATCTTGAACCGCATTGATTAATGCACTTAACGACATTAAACGGGACTGAACAAATTCAGGAAGTGGAGCGCTTTCCATTTTCTCAACCAATGCCTTTGCACGAGAAATAATTTCCTCATTTGAGAGCTGTTCAGATTTTGCAATTGCCGCATCCATTAAATGACGGAAGTGAGCTAAATCAGCATCAGTTAGTTCTAAATTAATTTCTAAAGACATGTATTACTCCCTGAAAAATGATCATAAATTGTTGTTTTTCTTTTTTAAGTTAGGCATGTACCTATGACTCTATCTTGCCAGAACTTACCCAAAAGTGTAAGTCACACTATAGTCGGGATTTTCCAAAAAGACTAATGACAATACCCGATAATTGGTCTGAAATTTCACGTAGTAATTACCAACAAAATTCGGCCGCTTTACCATAGTCGTAGCAATTGCTAGGTCGCTTTGATTTAATGATTAAAAATTAACAATAGAGAAATCTTGTTGAAATTTCATCACTTTATGATTTTCGCCTTATTGGCGGGTTGTGCGAGCCAACACCGAGTTACCGTAATTAATAATGAGAATTATCCTGTAAAGTACGCAGAAAGTGGGCAAAGCGAAGCAATATTTAGTAACGCTTATCCGGGTAAAAAAACGTATCCAGTGACTTGTGAAAAGAGCTGCTATCCAGCGCATCCCGATTTAATTTGTGAAGAACCGGACGATAGATGTCATTACATTGGCAAGCAAATATCGCCTGTCTTGCAAACTCAATTTACCGTTCAATGGCTGGGACATGCTAGTTTTCTTATTAAAACACCAGACGAACAAACTTGGCTTTTAGACCCTGTAAGCGGTCAGTTTGATTGGCCTGTGAATTGGGCATTTGTGGTGAGTGGAGGGAGAAATAGAAATACACCTAATTGGCCTACTGCTGCGGAACTTGAAGCTGTAAATGCCGTTTTTTACTCACATATTCATTATGACCATTTTAATAAATCGGATATTCAAGCAATAGGCGCTAAACCTAACTATTTCGTCCCACTTGAATTTTCAGATTATTTTCCATCTGGAAACTACAACATCACCGAGATGTCTTGGTATGCACAGACCAAACTAGGCGAAGTTAACATTCACTTTGTACCCGCCAACCACTTTAGCAACCGAATGTGGGTACCGTTTTTATATAGTGACTATGGAAAGACACTCTGGGGTGGATGGGTATTTGAGCATCAAGGGAAAACACTTTACTTCGCAGGCGACACCGGCTATTCAAAACATTTCAAGGACATTCAAGAAAAGTATGGAGAAATTGACATTTGTTTGCTGCCCATAGCGTCTTATTATCATCCAGAAGAAGGGAATTGGTTTCGGTATGTTCACACTACCCCCGAAGATGCGCTTGTCGCGGCACAAGAATTAGGCTGTAAAGTAATGATCCCCTGGGGTTATGGAAATAAGAGTTGGGGCATGGGAGACGTAAGTGCTCATGCTCCATTAAAACGACTACTTTACATGAAAGAACGATTAAACAGTAAAGTACCTGCTTACATATTGAATGAGGGCGAATCGATTTCGTTGTAGCGTGTGAATTTAACTTAAAATTTTAAAGATTGCGCAAAGAGGGGCTGATAGCCCCTCTTAATCTGCGTTGTTCGGACTTTACTTTGTTTGGATAGTACTGCAGTTGCCATCTATTGAAATATCTGTCCCACCACCTATCGCTGCTGTTTGTTTAATTGGTAGTGCTTTTTTGTTACCTAAAAGATTTTTGACGTTTTTTTTGTTTAATTTTAAACGTAGTAACATTTTTATCTCCTTATTAATCACTAGTTAGTCATCGCTGTATTGAGTGATATTTATTCAACCAGCTATTCGTACCATATAGAGAATAAAGCGAAACTGCAAACTTCGACCATTAAGTTCATAGCTATAATGTAAGGCAATGACTATGAATCTTGTTGAATAACACGCAGCACATACTCTTCCCCTGCTTCATCTTCTGGAACAATGTCGGTTTCTTCAAGAGCGGCATCAATCCATCGTTTGAGCGTTGGGCAGCCTAGTACATGGTTGCAATATTGCTGTGCTTGAGGACTTAGGTACACACCATATGTTTTAAAGCGCAACACAACAGGGGCATACATGGCATCAACGATTGACCAATTACCAAATAACCATCCTCCTTCGTAATTACTGTGTTGGCTGAATATTTCGTTGATTCTCGATATGTCTTTTTGCACCGCGACGGTAATGTCGACTCGACGATTTGCTCGGATATTCATCGGCATCGCAGTTCTAAGTGCCGTAAAACTACTTACCATTTCAGCGCTCAGCGCACGAGCTTTCGCTCTTTCCGCTACAGTACTTGGCCATCCTGCGCCTGAGCAATAAGCTTCACTTATATATTCACCGATTGCAAGAGATTCACATACGGTGAGTTCACCATCTTGTATGGCTGGGACTTTTGAGTTTGCGGCGATACCTTGAAGCGATTGATAAAATGCTTTGGTGAAAAGCTTCAACATTATCTCTTCGTGTTTAATATCCAATTTATTGAGAATTAACCAGGCTCTTAACGACCAACTCGAGTAGTTTTTATTGGCGATAAAAAGTTTCATTTTCAGTTCCTTGTTGTAGAAAGTGATCCTACTTTACTTATAATGGTGAAGAACAACTATCTGATTAAAGTTATGCAACGTATTAGAGTTACTTATGGATATTGAATCATTACGTTCTTTACTCGCTTTTGTTGAAACGGGCAGTATCACACGAGCGGCAAAACAAGCGTTTCGCACGCAAGCTGCTATTAGCATGCAGATGAAAAAGCTTGAGATGGAACTCGGTAAACCGATTTTCGTGAAAAATGGGCGCAATTTAAACTTAACCGCGGAAGGCCAGCAATTGGCACGGTACGCTCGACGTTTAGTCAGCTTACATGATGAAACGCTGTTGGCAGTTAAAAATAAATCAATCAAGCATGTTGTTCGAGTAGGCTGCCCAGATGATTATGTCGATGCGGTTTTACCAAAACTAGTCAACGTTCTAAACGATACTTTCGATGAGATAGAAATACAGGTCGTTTGCGGGCCGAGCTATCAATTGAGAATAATGTTGGATTCTGGCCAGCTTGACCTTGCGATCGTAAGCCGAGTACCAGCCTCAGAAGAAGGATTCTTGTTACTTAGAGGGCAGGGAATTTGGGCGGGACTAAAAAATTCGATACTGGTTGAACGTGACGTGATTCCAATCACCGTATTTGAAAAAGACTGCAAATTTCACCAAGCGGCCATTGAAGGATTAATAAAGCTGGCAACCCCTTTCAATATTGTTGTAATGAGTCAGAGCTTCAGTGCACAAAAGTCTGTCATTTTAGGAAACCAAGCAATTGGCGCGATGGCGGACATTAGCTGCGAATCTCCGCTCGTTAAAGTTGAACACGCTAAATTACCCTCGCTGCCAGTGGTTGAGCTTGCACTTATCATTGCAAACATTCCAAACGCGTTTATTACAAATGACTTGGCGTTTACTTTAGCAAGAAAATTTGAGCACGCGAACTTACACGAAGAGGAATAATCTAGAGGCGTGAAGTTCGTAACCGTACTGATTAATTTTAAACTGAGGTAAACCATATTTAGAGGTTGTGTCCACAAAATAGGTGGTGAGAGGCAGTTTCCTTTCTTATATAAATTGCATGGATTGATTTCAGGATAATAATTCAAAGCAAAAAATTAACACTGCGCAACCTAAGTTTCTATATAGGGCGTTGAAAATAATAAAAATATGAAAGCATAGTGTATTAGGGATGTAAGAAATGGTTTTTGTTGTTAATATGGAACCATAAAATTAACATATCCCGTTTCTTTGCCAAAACGCAGGTGTGTAACATGCGTAGTAGAGCAGTTTGCAATGAGTGAGGTGCGTTGTGACCTCGACGTCACTTTTCCATTAGTAGCTTCGCGAAATGAGAAAGTTGATGGCATTAGCCAATCTGCGTTGAGAGTTTGGAAGTCGTAGGCGGAGTTAAACAAGTAGTATAGGAATACCGCGATGTTCAATAACATGTTAGCCGTGCTGGGTAGGTTAATTACTGTCTTGGAGCTAGTCGCCTACGTGGCGTTGGTAGCTTTGAGCTATCACAGTTTTAAAGTACTTTATTTTGCTGGCAAAAACATAATTCAGACTCGCTCAGATACACTACTACATAGCTGCTTTATCGTTGCGGTATGCGTCGCTATTTTTCCGATTTCGAGTGACATAGTTAGAGACTATATTCTTGCTCTGGATATGGAAAAGATGGCGTTAAGGCAGCTGTTCTATTTATCAATGTTTGTCATGGAATGTGGATTTATGTTTGCACTCGTCGCGTTCCATTGGATTGGTGGTTGTGCGTTATCTCCGCTTGCGCGGGTGAATTTGGTGTTGTCAGTATTGATTTGTTCTGTTGAAGCAACGCAGTTTGTAGCTCGAGGAATTTACGGTTTTGATGGATTAATGCCTTTTTATAAAACAACAGTGCTCACACTCCATGCTGCGACACTGTTCTCAACCAGTGCTTATCCGTTCGCACATTTCTGGCGCTACAATCGCTAAGTGTAGGATGCTTCAACGAGTGTCGTGTGCACGGCCGTTTTGTCGGCCTAAACCTTGATGGCTCACCAACCAAACTAAATTTAGAAATCGTTGCTCATTACTGGTTAAATTATCAGTGCTTGTCAGGGTTACAATCAAGTTAAAATTAAGCTTATATCAAGCAGGGTAATCAATACGGTTAATGACTGGGAGTGAATGTGTGACCAGGATCGTTTTTGGATCTCTCGAGCTGTTTTAACCTATTAATTTAAAAGAGTAATATAGCATTGTGTGAATTGTTAGGGATGTCGGCTAATGTGCCTACTGATATCTGTTTTAGCTTCTCTGGTCTACTTGAACGTGGCGGGAATACGAGTCTCACACCGTGATGGCTGGGGGATTACGTTTTATGAAGGCAAAGGGTGTCGCACGTTTAAAGACCCAGAACCCAGTTGCTCATCTGAAATAGCGAAACTTGTTAAAGCCTATCCGATCAAAAGTGTATCGGTGATAAGTCATATTCGTCAAGGTAACCGAGGCCGAGTTTGTTTAGAAAATACGCACCCTTTTACTCGTGAGTTGTGGGGCAGGGAAATTACGTTTGCTCATAACGGACAGTTATCAAATTATCAAGATTTACTGACTGATTGGTATAAGCCAGTAGGAAACACGGACAGCGAACTGGCCTTCTGCTGGATTTTAGATCAAATTAGGGAGAAATACCCGAAGCGACCAACAAACATGCTTAGCGTTTTTAAATATGCAGCAAAACTTGCAAATAGATTGCGTGATAAAGGTGTGTTCAATATGTTGTTCACCGATGGTGTTTACGTGCTTGCCTTTTGCAGCAATAACTTACATTGGATCACACGTAGAGCACCTTTTGGCAAAGCAACATTGATTGATGCTGATGTCGTGATTGATTTTCAAAAAGAGACAACGCCAAATGATATTGTAACGGTGATTGCAACTCGACCCCTTACGAACGATGAAGCATGGCAAAAGATGTCACCAGGTGAAGCCGTGATCTTTAAGTTGGGTGAAAAAGTATTTTGACGATTACCGAATTTAGATAGTAATGGAAAGAGGCCAAGTTTACCTTGGCCTCTTTCATTTAAATGTTTACCGATTCGTTGTTGAAGTGTTTCAGTTGAATTTGGAATTGTTCAACCCCATCCTTGCCTTTGAATAGCTGAACCAACATATGATCTAGGCTTGGAGCGAACCAAACATAAACTTGTCGTTTATCGTTATCATAAACACGTTTAACTTTGATCGTTTCAAAATTGCCGATAGGTAGCGTAATCGTTTCTGTGCCCACGACTTCGAATTCGTAATTCTTTTCGTCGCCTTCTTTTCCAATGATCGGATAACTGACTTTTGTTTTACCCGCTTTTACATCAAGACGAAGCTGCGTTTGATAGCTTAATAAGTCTTGCCAGTCCTCTCGCCAATCGACTTTTAATGGAAATTTTTTGTCACTGTGGGTAATTGATTTTTCATTTCGGTTGAAGTCTATTTTATACGACTTGTCAGGACCTGTACCCTCCCGCACCATCGAATAGCTCGTTGGATGGACCATATCATTTTGAAAGAGGAAAGTGGTCTCTTCTTTACGCTCATCGGAAAAGATCATCCATTCAATATTGCTAGAATATTTCAGTACGTAGGTTTGCTCCGATGCTTTTTCTAGTTCTCTTTTTGCTTCGCCATGAATTTTACCTTTGCGCATAATATTGTAATCAGCTTTATAAGGCTGAAGTTCAGAAGCGCTTAGCGTGAAAGGCAAAGAAGAGAAGAAAAGCGCGCCTAAGCTTAAAGCCAAGACGCGTTGTTTATTTTTATGGGTAGTTAACGCCTTGTGCTGGTACAACTTGGTTATCAAGAACTGCATGTTCTGCTTCCATTGTTAGTCTATGTTCACTGAACCACTGGACCACCAAAGGATAAATGACATGTTCTTGAACATGTACTTTTTCAGCAAGGCTTTGTGCTGTTTCATTAGATTCTATGGCTACTTTGGCCTGTACGATTACAGGTCCGCCATCTAATTCTTCAGTTACAAAGTGTACGCTAACGCCGTGTTCAGCGTCATTTGCGTCAATTGCCCTTTGGTGGGTATTCAGCCCCTGATACTTAGGCAACAAAGATGGATGAATGTTCAACATTTTTCCTTTAAATTTTTGCACTAAGTCAGGTGTTAGAATACGCATAAATCCGGCTAATACAACCAGATCAGGGGAAAATTGATTAATAACGTCTGCAAGGGCATTGTCGTATGCGTCACGTGAAGCGAATGCTTTATGATCCAATACTTCTGTATGAATATCTGCTAGCTTTGCACGTGTCAGGCCATAGGCGTCTGCTTTGTTACTGATAACGGCAGCGATGCTGCCGTTAATTTAGCCAGATTTGCAGCCATCAATGATGGCTTGCAAATTGGAACCGCTACCCGAGATCAATACAACGATTCGGATTGGGGTCATTATTGAGCACCACCGTGAATTTCAACTTGCTCTTCGTCGCCGTTGCGCGTTTGAATTTCACCAATATGCCAAGCGGTTTCTCCTTGTGCTTGCAAAATCTCAAGCGATTGCGCAAGTTTATCAGCAGGTACAGCTAAAATCATACCTACACCGCAGTTAAACGTACGATACATCTCATGCGTTGTGATGTTGCCATTCTCTTGTAACCAGTTGAAAATAACCGGCCAATTCCAGCTTGCACCATTTACAACGGCTTTAGCTGTTTCTGGTAATACACGAGGAATATTTTCCCAGAAACCACCACCTGTAATATGTGAAAGTGCATGAACATCAACGTCTTTCAACAGCTCAAGTACAGATTTCACATAGATGCGAGTAGGCTCAAGTAGGTGTGCAGAGAGGGCTTTGCCTTCAAGTTCGCTGTTTGTATCAGCACCTGAAACTTCTAATACTTTACGGATCAGTGAATAGCCGTTTGAATGTGGGCCACTTGATGCAAGCGCGATAAGCTGGTCTCCAGCATTAACTTTTGAACCGTCAATGATTTTAGATTTTTCAACTACACCAGTACAGAAACCAGCGATATCATAGTCATCGCCTTCGTACATGCCTGGCATCTCAGCCGTTTCGCCGCCAATCAATGAACAGCCTGCTAATTCGCAGCCTTTACCAATACCTGCAACGACGTCAGCTGCTGTATCCACATCTAACTTACCAGTTGCATAGTAATCAAGGAAGAAGAGGGGTTCTGCACCTTGAACGATTAGGTCGTTTACACACATAGCAACTAGGTCGATACCGACTGTGTCGTGCTTTTTAAGATCAAGAGCTAAACGCAATTTAGTACCAACACCGTCAGTGCCAGCTACTAAAACAGGTTCTTGATAGCCTTTTGGAATTTCACAAAGAGCACCAAAACCGCCAATACCGCCAAGCACTTCAGGGCGACGTGTGCGTTTTACTACACCTTTAATTCGCTCAACCAATGCGTTACCAGCATCGATATCTACACCGGCGTCTTTGTAGCTAAGAGACTGTTTTTGTTCGCTCACAGGTTTTCCTCAAAAATTAATGGGGTTGCTTAGAAACGCGGGCATTTTACTACAGTTGCGAGGCAGGGGCTAGTTGATTTCATAGTGTGTGATGTGCAAACAAGGATATATGTCCGCAATTTGTTAATAAAAATTGTTAAGATTTTACAAATCTACAGAAGTGATATTTAAAAATGAGAATTAGTGAAAAAATTTAAAGTATAAATTCTAAATATATCTATATGAATATTATAGTTTTATGTTCATTTTGTTAAGTTTAAATGTAAGTTCTGTTGACAATTATTTACAAAATCACTGTTGTCGAGATGTTAATTTTGTTTTGGTTCTGATAGTTTTCTGTTCGAACGCAATAACAAGTTGGAAATGTTCATTATGATGACTAAGAAAAATAACAAACACGTACTATTCGCAGTTACAGCACTTTCTATGGCTGTTTCAGCGTCAATTCAAGCACAAACAAATGGTGAATTTGTAAAAGAGAACCTAACCGTTGCGACTGTTAAATCTCCTTTACCAAAGCGCTACATTGTTAAATACAAAGACCAAGTGTCTTCACTAGGTAAAAATGCGCAAGGAGCGATGGCAAAGGTAGCTGATTTAAAAATGGCAACTCTTGGCATCAAAAATGGACATTTCAAATCAGACTTAAACCTATTTGTTGCAGAGCTTGATTCAACTCAACTGTCAAAATTACAAAACGACAGTGCGGTTGAGTACGTAGAAGAAGATTTACCACGCCGCCTAATGGCACAAAGCCAACCGTACGGCATCGGCATGGTTCAAGCGGATCAAGTAGATGATAGCGTTGCTTCAGCTGCAGCAGGCGGTAAGAAAATTTGTATCATCGATTCAGGCTTAGATCTTCCGCATGAAGATATGGGCGCAAAAGGCGGTACAATCTCTGGTACTAACGATAGCGGTACTGGTAACTGGTATGATAACGGTGGCCCTCACGGTACGCACGTTGCTGGTACAATTGCAGCATTGAACAACGGCATTGGTGTACGCGGTGTAATCGGTACAGACCCGTCAATGCATATCATTAAAGTATTTAATGCGGAAGGTTGGGGTTACTCATCTGATTTAGTTTCTGCAATCAACAAGTGTAAAGCGGCTGGTGCTGATGTGGTTAACATGAGCCTTGGTGGTGAAGGTTCAAGTACTACAGAGAAAAACGGTATTCAAGCGGCGGCTGATGCAGGAATGTTATTAATCGCTGCTGCAGGTAACGATGGCGACGCGACGAAAACAACTGATGTAATGAGTTACCCAGCATCATACGATTCAGTTATGTCTGTTGCGGCTATTGATAGCAACAAAGAACTAGCAGACTTCTCTCAAAAGAACTCACAAGTTGAAATCGCAGCACCTGGTGTTGATGTATATTCAACCTACCCAGAAGGCGATGGCTCTGTTGTTGAACTGAAAGTCGGTTCATCTTCATTTGAATCAAATGCGATGGAAAACCAAGGTTCTGCAATGGCAGCACTATACAACTTCGCAACAGGTGAATCGGTTGACGGTGGCGCAAGCGGCAAAATCTGTTTAATTCAACGTGGTAACATTTCATTCCACGACAAAGTTAAAAATTGTCAAGACAGCGGTGGTGTTGGTGCGGTCATCTATAACAACGCAGCGGGTAGCTTCGGCGGTACATTAGGTGATACGAACGCAACATCTATTCCTGCAGTAACTGTTTCTGACGCAGATGGCGCAACAATGCTTGGCCAAATCGGTATGTCAGCAACGTTAAATATTGGCCCTGGTAACTACGGTAAAATGAGCGGTACATCGATGGCATCTCCGCACGTTGCGGGTGTTGCAGCACTTGTGTGGAGTCACCACCCAAGCTGTACAGCATCAGAAATCCGTACGGTACTAACTGCGACGGCACAAGATTTAGGCGCAGCAGGTCGTGATGTTAAATTTGGTTATGGTTTAGTACAAACTAAAGCGGCTATTGATTACATCACAGCTAATGGCTGTTCTGGTGATGTTACACCTCCACCAACAACAGGTTCTGAACTTGAAAATGGCGTTGCTAAATCAGGTCTTGCTGGTGCGAAAAACGAAGAACTACTCTTCACGTTTACAGTACCTCAAGGTGCAACTAATGTGAAAGTAGCAATGTCAGGTGGCACAGGTGACGCGGATCTTTATGTTAAATTTGGTTCTGCACCGACAACATCTAGCTACGATTGTCGTCCATACGAAACTGGTAACAACGAGTCATGTTCACTGACTCAGTCAGGTGGTGTTTACCACGTGATGTTGAAAGGCTACAGTGCATTTGCTGGTATTAATCTAGTTGCAAGTTATGATGAAGACTCAGGCACTAACCCAGGTACAGCTCAACCAATTAACGAAACAATTAGCGATGTAACTGTAAGTCGTCGCGCTTGGAAACGTTACACTGTTGACCTAGTAGATGGTTACGCTGACCTTAACATCGCAATGTCAGGTGGTACAGGCGACGCGGATCTTTATGTAACTCACGGTGCACAATCTACAACGTCTAACTACGACTGTCGTCCATACAAAAACGGCAACGCAGAGTCTTGTAGCTTCACTAACCCACAATCAGGTACTTGGTACATTGATATCTATGGTTACAGCGCTTCAAGTGGTATTACACTTAACGTGACTGCAACACCAAAATAATGAAATAAATTTGTTTTGTGATACAAATTAGAAGGGAACTCGATGAGTCCGCTTTTTTATGGTTTAAACCAAGCCCGTTGCAGTGAACCCATAGTGACGCCTGCTATCAAGGAAAACACACCCAAAAATTGCATCCAAGCGTTTTCAGAGCGAATCACTTGTTTGCGCTTGTTTGTTTCCTCCTCATAGAAACGTCGACCTTGAGCATCGGTTTCGACAAAACTTTCACCCCGGTAGGTGAACAGCAGTTTTGATTTGGGATCACGGCGCTGTGCGAATTGTTTGTAATACTGATTTACTTTGTCTCTGACGTCTTGTTCTTCGAAAGGCACGGCAAGCGTTGCCCAGTTGGCAAATACTTGCAATGGTTCGCCATCAAGTAACACCCCCGCAGAGACATATTCATACTGCGTTTCGGGGAAAAATATCTTTTCATGACCGCTAAACAACAAGGCACCACCAAACGAAATGGAAATAATTGCAGCACTGAGCCACTGTTTTCTTGAAAGCTGCTGTTTATTTGAGTGAGCACGTGACCACATCTCAATATCTGGGATTTGTCGCAGCTCGTGTCGCATACCACTGCTTTTTATTCCTTGCATAAATGCGGCGATGTCCATGTCTAATGCCGCGAGGAGCTTGCGAAAAACATCATTGGATGGAACGGATTTATCGTTTTCTAACTTTGATAAATAACTTTGTTCAACATTCATTTTAAGCGCGAGTTCTGGTTGGCTGTATGCTTTGTCAGTTCTTAGTTGTTTTATATATTGGCCGAAGGTCATAGGTTTTCCTTATTGCTGTTATTTTTCCCTTAGTCTTGGCTAGTCATGCATAAATACCAACATGAATATATTGGAATATTTAGGAATATCATGAGATTACGAAATAAATCGAAAGGCCGCAATGGTTGCGGCCCATTTTGATGTTTACGCCTCTGCGATAAATACTGCACGAAGTGGAGCAGGGTAACCTTCGATGGTTTTAGTGTGATCATCTGGGTCGAGGAAGTCTTTGAGGGATTCGGTTTGCATCCAATCGGTGCTGCGTTGTTCGTCCAAAGACGTAACATCTTTATTGACGACGCGAACATTTTTGAAACCAACACGCTCTAACCACAATTTCAACGCATCGCAACTTGGGATGTACCAAACGTTTCGCATTTTTGCATAACGATCAGTTGGGACCAATGCGGTGTGAACATCGCCTTCTACTACTAAGGTTTCAAGCACCAATTCGCCACCTTTTCTTAGCTGAGCTTTTAATTGTGCTAAAAAGTCGATTGGAGAGCGACGATGGTACAGCACACCCATTGAGAATACTGTGTCAAAAGCTTTAAGTTCAGGTAATTGTTCTACACCAAGTGGCAAGAAGTGAACTTGAGGGTCTGGATTAAAGTGTTTAACCGTTTGGAACTGCGCTAAAAATAAATCAGACGGATCGATACCGACGACGAGTTCAGCGCCTTCTCCACGCATACGCCATAGGTGATAACCAGAGCCGCAACCAATATCCAATACTTGACGACCTTTGAGTGGGCTAATGTGCGGTAATACGCGATCCCATTTCCAATCGCTGCGCCATTCAGTATCAATATGAATACCGTGCAAAAAGAAAGGCCCCTTGCGCCATGGCATTAAACGTGTCAATAAATGCGTGAGTTGCTTTTGTTGCCCGTCAGAAATTTCTTTGGCAAGGCCAATCTCAACTTTATCGTTCACGTTGACATGCTGCGTGTTTGTCACTGGTAGATTTTTAAGCACTTTTTCCCATTGTGGCCATTCGCCATGTTGGGCTTCATTTTTCCAGTGGGTCAACTGGCTAGGTAACGTGTTTAGCCAATGCGATAATGATGTTTTTGCGATTGCAGAATAAAAGTCGTTAAACCAATCTTGCATGTTTTATTACCTATATTACTTTACTGCAACTAACGAGCAGAAATTAAAGCATTGATACCAAACTTGAACTTGTTTAAAGCCAATCGAGTTCAGTCGCTCGTGGTGTGCACTGAGTTTATCCGTGATCATCACATTTTCAATCGCGGTTCGTTTTTGGCTAATTTCTAGTTCTGAATAGCCATTAGCACGTTTGAAATCATGGTGTAAGTCAATGAGCAAATTGTCATTAAAATCGTCTTCACCACGAACCTTCTCACTCAGCAATAACACACCGCCTGGCTTTAATGCGCTGTAGATTTTTTTGAGTAGCGCAACACGTTGCTCGGGGGAAATAAATTGCAGCGTAAAGTTCATTGCAACCACGCTGGCATTACTTAATGCAACGTCATTTATATCGCCAAGCTCAACTTGAACCGGAACATCTGAACGAAAACCCTGCAAATGGAGTTTACATCGTTCAACCATTGCTTCTGAGTTGTCAATTGCAATAATCTTGCAATTTTCTTTTGCAATATTGCGTCGCATACTCAACGTGACTGCACCAAGCGAACACCCTAGGTCGTAAAGATTGGAGTTACTTTGGGCGTAAATACCCGCAAGTTTGCCCATCGTACTGACAATCGTTGCATAGCCAGGCACGGAACGTTGGATCATATCTGGGAACACTTCAACGACGTGTTGGTCGAAAGTGAAGTCTTTTACAGTCTGCTCGTGGGCATAAATACTGTCTTTGCCGGTCACAATGCATCTCTCTTTGTAAATAATCGCGTTATTTTAGCATTTTATTCTGGATAGTCAGTGATAAATTGATAAGCTTGGCTAGTATTAACAATAAGATCAAAAAGAGATAACAGATGTCGAGAAGCAAAGTGATCACTACAGAAGATATTCTTTCAACTTTATGCCACTCAGTGACTGAGGTTTTGTCCTCTGCATCCGGTAATTCGATTAGCTACTCAGCGATGGTTCAGAAAATCACTCGCACATGTATGCGTCCAGATATCGGTTGCTTTGTATTATTCGACGGTGGTTTTACGGGACTCGTTGTAACAAACTTTACTGCTCAAGCTGCAATGGAGATTTATCAGGATTACATGCGCAGCATGGGTATGCCAGAGGAAGAAATTGCACAAAGCCATTTGTCAGACGATGTGTCTAACGTGATGGGCGAGTTGATGAACCAAATTGTCGGTGATTTTACAAATAAAGTGCGCGAACAGTTACATACGTCTATTACGCAAAACCAACCGAAAATGATGGCGATAACAAAACAAGTCCAGATTTCGGTTGATACAACTATGGACAGACCGCAAGCACGCCGCGTGACGTTTACTACGCAAAACCAAAACATTTTCTATTTAGAACTTGCAATGGATAAAACGGAGTTTATAAAACTACATGATTTTGACATTGCCGAATCGGTAGACCCAGATACTATCATCGCGAATCAAGCGAAAAAGAATCAAGATAAAAAGTCAAAAGCGGCAAGCAATGACGTGGAAGATTCCGCTGATGATGACTTTATGGCAGAACTTGGGCTGTAAAGTCTCTCAGAAAGAAAAGAGCGTTTATCGCTCTTTTTTTTATGCATATATTGCGGTTGCCAAACAGACCTAGGCTTTATTTAGAACAGTTTGAAGCTAATTTTGTATTGTTATTCGTAAAAACTCAGTTGTTTTTGCTCAAGGACTAGAAACAACCGAAGGTCGAGTTCAAGTTGGTGATAGTCCGGTGCCATGTGGCAACAGAGTTGGTAAAACGCTTTATTGTGGTCAAGCTCTTTAAAGTGCGCCAACTCATGAACCACTAAACAGCGTAATAAAGCTTCGGGGGCAGTACGAAGTTGACCTGCAATAGCGATATGGTGTTTAGCTTTAAGTTTCCCGCCATGTTGTTGGCGTTTAAAGGTGTGTGTCCCTAGCGCATTTTTAACTAAATCTGATTGTTTTTTATACGCAACAGAATCCATTCGCGGTGTATTTTTTAGAAATCGCTGTTTGAAGTCGTACGAATAATCAAACAACAACTTATCGCTTTTAATTTCGTGAGCTTTCGGGTATTTGTTTTGAAAGTAATTTACAAGACTCTCATCATGTTCAATTAATTGAAGAATTTGCGTCTGCAGAGATTCAGGATAGTGTAAAAAGTACTGCTTGAAAGACATAGTTAAACCTTGTGAACATAAAATAGCGGGATCCCGACCTTCTGAATTGCTTGTTATTCTAACCTAAGTTCATAGGGTTCTAAAACAACGAGTCCTGCCGTATCTCTTTTTCTGCGGGAAAGGGTGATAACACCTGATGTTCTACGCCCAAATCTTGAATGAACTGGCGTGCCAGAAATGGAGAATCGATGTTATCGGTCGTATGAAAGAATACATACGGTGACTTTCCTTGTTGTAGCCACACCCTAATTTTATCAAGCCACGGCGCATAGAATGCGCGATTATCGATTCGAGTATCACAGCCCACAAATCGCACTATTGGTGAAGTTGACGTGGCTATCACGTTTACAGGTAGACGCGGTTTTTTTCGTTGTGCGTCGATTATTGCCGGAGTGCAAGGCGCTTCACTAAACAATGGCCTTGTATCCATAATGATGCGATTAATTTGTCGGTCAATCAGTAATCGATTTAGCTTCCGCTCCTCTTCACCCTTTTTAAAAAAGAGCGGGTGCCTGACTTCAAGTGCCATAGGAAACTCATCCGGAATAAGTTTGATAAATTGAAAAAGTAAATCTACATGTTGAGGACCAACACTAGCTGGTAGTTGCAACATGACTTGTCCAAGTTTTGGCAAGAGCGGAGCCATGAGTTTAAACCAATCAAGTAGCGCGTGTTTATCGGGTCGCAGGCCTGATTCATGGCTGAAACGCTTTGGCAGTTTAAAAGTAAAGCGAAAATCGTCAGGGACAGAGTCATACCAGTTTTGAATAGTACTCGATTGTGGGTCCGCGTAAAACGTAGTATTTCCTTCAACGGAATTGAAGACTTGCGCATACTCGTGCAACATGTCCTTTGCTTTAACGTGTTGACTAAAACAGTTTCCTTTCCAGTGATTACTGCTCCACTGTGGGCAGCCTAAATACAACATAGCGCGTCTAAACAATCGATTTTCAGAAAGGTTAACAAAATTCGCAATTATGTTCGCGTTTTTTCGCTTTCTTATGGGCAATTAAGATGACTTTACTAACCAGTTTTATATAATTGGCGGATATTTTTATTTGATAATGTCCAAGCATTTGAACTTGGGGACAGTTGAACAGGAAGATTATGCGCTCTATATACTGCGGAAAACTTAATAAATCGCATGTAGACCAACAGGTTGAATTATGTGGTTGGATCAACAAACGTCGTGACCTTGGTGGTCTTATCTTCGTAGACCTTCGCGATCGTGAAGGAATCGTGCAAGTTGTTTTCGATCCAGAAGTTGAAGGATTGATGGATAAAGCAAATGCGCTTCGTCAAGAGTTCTGTGTTCAAATTAAAGGCGTAGTCCGCGCGCGTCCAGATAGCCAAGTGAACAAAGACATGGCGACAGGCGAGGTGGAAATCCTTGGTACTGATTTAACAATCGTGAACCGCTCAGAGCCATTACCGCTTGATTTTAACCAGCAAAACTCAGAAGAGCGTCGCTTAACATATCGCTATTTAGACCTTCGTCGCCCAGAAATGAGCGATCGCATCAAATTGCGTGCGAAAGCGAGCAGCTTCGTGCGTCGCTATCTTGATTCGAACGAGTTTCTAGATATTGAAACGCCGGTACTTACGAAAGCAACACCAGAAGGTGCGCGTGATTACTTGGTACCAAGTCGTGTTCACAAAGGTAGCTTTTACGCGTTGCCACAATCACCTCAGCTATTTAAGCAATTGCTGATGATGTCTGGTTTCGACCGTTATTACCAAATCGTAAAATGTTTCCGTGATGAAGATTTGCGTGCTGACCGTCAACCAGAGTTCACTCAGATCGATATCGAAACGTCATTTTTGACGTCTGATCAAGTGCGTGCAATTACGGAAAAAATGATCCGTGAAATGTGGCTTGAATTCAAAAACGTTGATCTTGGTCAGTTCCCAGTGATGCCATACAGCGAAGCGATGAGCCGATTTGGTTCAGACAAGCCGGACCTACGTAACCCATTAGAAATTGTGGATGTCGCAGATTTAGTTAAAGACGTTGAGTTTAAAGTGCTTTCAGCGCCTGCAAATGACGAGAAGGGTCGCGTTGCTGTGATTAAAGTGCCGGGCGGCGCAGTCATGTCACGTAAACAAATCGACGACTACACAAAGTTTGTTGGTATTTACGGTGCGAAAGGTCTAGCGTGGTTAAAAGTGAACGACCTCGCACAGGGTGTTGAAGGTATTCAATCGCCAATCGCTAAATTCTTAACGGAAGATGTCATCAACGGGTTGCTTGAGCGTACTAACGCGCAAACGGGTGATATTTTGTTATTTGGCGCAGATAAGCGTAACGTTGTGAACGAAGCGTTAGGCGCATTGCGTATCAAGCTTGGCCTTGATTTTGAACTAACACGTTTGGACCAGTGGGCACCGCTTTGGGTTGTTGATTTCCCAATGTTTGAGGAAGACGACGAAGGTAACTTGCACGCTGTACACCACCCATTTACAGCGCCAAAAGGCATCACAGCCGAAGAGTTAGAAGCGAATCCTGCAAACCAGCTGTCAGACGCGTACGACATGGTGTTGAATGGTTACGAAGTGGGCGGTGGTTCTGTCCGTATCCATAACAACAAAATGCAACAGGCCGTATTCCGTATTTTGGGCATTAACGAGCAAGAACAACAAGATAAGTTTGGGTTCTTACTTGAGGCGCTGAAATATGGTACTCCACCACATGCAGGCTTAGCATTCGGTCTTGACCGTCTAGTTATGCTACTTTGTGGAACAGATAATATTCGTGATGTGATAGCGTTTCCAAAAACCACGCAAGCTTCTTGTTTGATGACAAACGCACCTAGTGTCGCAAACCCAGAAGCGTTAAAAGAATTAGCAATTGCAGTTGCGATTGCGAGTTCAGAAGACGCTGCAGAGTAATCGAGCTAATTTCGAATAAAAAGGCGACGTTTAGGTCGCCTTTTTTGTGTCTGTGGCAAAGTTACTGGTAATTCATACAGTATTGCGGCATTATGTTTGCGAATCTTTTTAGAAGAACAACAACAAACTCGGCATGTACAATAGGTGTTTTGTCTACAATGAAATTGGCGCATTTAGAGTCCGTTTTAGAAATACGGTATGTCGAGGTGAGAGGGTAATGTGGCTATTGTACTTGGAATTGACCCAGGCTCGAGATTAACAGGTTACGGTGTAGTGTCTTATCAAGGTAATAAGTTTCAGTATCTTGGAAGTGGCTGTATCAAAGTAGGCGAGTTTGACTTTCCGACGCGTCTCAAGATGATTTATCAGGGAATCAGTCAACTCATAGAACAGTTTTCCCCTGATTCTTTCGCAATTGAACAGGTGTTCTTAGCAAGGAATCCAGATTCGGCATTGAAGCTCGGACAGGCAAGGGGAGCCGCGATAGTGGCAGCGACAGTACAAGATCTTCCAGTGTATGAATATTCGGCTCGTCAGATAAAGCAGGCGGTTGTCGGGACCGGTGCAGCAAAGAAAGAACAAGTACAACACATGGTAAAACAGCTTTTGAAATTACCAGGTACACCCCAAGCTGATGCTGCTGATGCGCTAGCCGTTGCGATATGCCATGCGCATTCAGAGCAAAGTTTGATCCGTTTGGCCGGTAGTGCCACAAAAACGGTTCGAGGCAGATTAAGACAATAAAGGTGACACATGATTGGACGTTTGAGCGGAACATTATTAGAAAAGCAACCGCCAGAAATCTTGATTGACGTTAATGGCGTCGGCTACGAAGTATCCTTACCAATGACCTGTTTTTATGAATTACCAAAATTAGGTGAGGTAGTTGCGGTTTATACCCATTTTGTTGTTCGAGAAGACGCGCAATTGCTTTTTGGTTTTGTTACTAAAGAGCGGCGTTCGTTGTTTCGTGAGTTGATTAAAGCAAATGGTGTCGGACCCAAGTTAGCGCTTGCGATATTATCGGGCATGTCAGCCCAGCAGTTTGTCCAATGTGTACATAATGAAGATGCGTCAACGTTGGTTAAGATCCCTGGTGTAGGAAAGAAAACAGCAGAGCGTCTTGTACTCGAAATGAAAGATAAGCTCAAAGATTGGGGTAATGACCTACTGACGCCATTCAGTGATGATTCGATACTGCAACCACTCGAAGATCCAACGGTTGCAAATTTACCAGAAGACGATGCAGTTGCCGCGTTGGTGGCGTTAGGTTATAAACTTACTCATGCACAAAACGCAGTGAAAAAAGTCGCTGTAAGTGGAATGAGTACAGAAGCGATAATTAAAGACGCGTTAAAGTCGATGATGTGAGAAAAAAATGATTGAAGCAGATCGTCTTATTGATGCCTCGATAAAAGGCCAAGAAGATATTGTAGACCGAGCGATTCGGCCCAAATTATTGAGCGATTATACCGGTCAACCCCATGTTAAAAAGCAAATGGAAATCTTCATTGAAGCCGCAAAAAGTCGCGGAGAAGCGCTCGATCACTTGCTCATTTTTGGCCCGCCGGGATTGGGAAAGACGACACTTGCAAACATTGTAGCGAACGAGCTTGAGGTGAATATCAAAACAACCTCTGGACCTGTGCTTGAAAAGGCGGGGGATTTGGCGGCGTTACTAACGAATTTAGAAGAAGGGGATGTACTTTTTATCGACGAAATTCATCGCCTTAGTCCACAAGTTGAAGAAATTTTATATCCTGCGATGGAAGATTACCAACTTGACATCATGATCGGCGAAGGCCCTGCTGCGCGCTCGATAAAGTTAGATCTTCCTCCTTTTACGCTTGTTGGCGCGACAACTCGAGCAGGTTCTCTTACTTCACCACTTCGTGACCGTTTCGGTATCGTTCAACGTCTAGAGTTTTATAATGTGGCGGATCTTACGCAAATTGTCAGCCGTTCAGCCCATTTTTTAGCATTGGAGATGAATTTAGGCGGAGCTGAAGAGGTCGCAAAACGGTCTCGTGGCACCCCACGAATTGCAAATCGCTTGCTCCGCCGTGTACGAGACTATGCTCAAGTAAAAGGCGATGGCAGTGTGACACAAGAAATTGCACACGCCGCTCTGGATATGGTGGATGTGGATCGCTGTGGATTCGATTATATGGATAGAAAGTATCTTCTTGCCATTATTGAGAAATTTATGGGTGGTCCTGTTGGCCTTGATAACCTAGCCGCCGCAATAGGTGAAGAGCGAGAGACGATTGAAGATGTCATCGAGTCCTTCCTGATTCAACAAGGTTTTATTCAAAGAACGCCAAGGGGTCGTATTGTGTCCGATAGGGCGTATTTGCATTTTGATCTGCAAAAACCTGAATCCAATTAGCTGTATTTAGTATGAAGTAGCGCGTTTTTTCAGTGCGCTACATTCATTTCTCTTAATGCGCTAGTGCTAGTTTCAAATACAAAATCACTCAATGCGATTAATGAAAGATAAACCGTTAAAATTGCGAATACGCTTTATCGTTTAAAAAATCCTCTTACCTGCTTGCTTTAGCCATGCTCTTCTTCAAATTCTTTATTTATTATAACAAACAAGAATGTTTCAAACGCTATTGAATCCAAGCTGAGCAATGGACACAAAGCAAAAAGGAAGAAAACGCGAGTTGGATTAATTTGGGCAAAAAAAAGCCCGCAAAAAATGCGGGCAAAACAACAAGTTGAAGGAAGTAATCCAGGGAACGAGTCAAGTTATTTTTGGTTTTATCCAAACGTAGCTCAACTCAACAATACGACAAATCAGTAATCATATTGCTAACAACTGTGCTTAGCATCAATGATGCTTGCTGCTCAGTACAGGGTGTATATTACGCATCATTTTCGTATTGTTCAAACTAGAAAAATTTCTATTTCGAATTAAAAAAACTAATATCAAAAATAATGACTAATTTGCAACTGTGAGTAAATAATAAACAGAAACAGCATTAAGACCTTGTAAATAAACGAAATTAACATTTGCTTAAATTTTACTCTGGATTAAAATTATTGTTGGAAAATGGTCTGACCAAAGCGAGATGTGGTAAAATATTCAGAATGAATGCATAAAAGTAGAGTTTTATACAGATTCAGTGAATAAATAAAAGATCGAAAACACCGTGGAGAAATATCGGCTTTTTATTCGGCGGTTGGTCGCTAAATGTTTGGAATTCACGGTATTGGCGTTGTAACGATGAGTTTGGCTGGGTAAACTAAGTGAACCTTTCATAAAGCGTTCAGTCTATTGGTTTAATATATGCCAATCAGCCTAGTAGGAGAATTATAAGTGGAATCTGGACTTAACTTTATCGACCTTATTCTTAAAGCCAGTTTTTTAGTACAACTCGTTATGTTGACTTTGGTCGGTCTGTCCATTGCATCTTGGGCGATTATCTTTCAAAGAAAGTCAGTTATTGGTAACGCACTAGGCAACGCAAAAAAATTCGAACAACGTTTTTGGTCAGGCATGGAGCTAAGTAAACTTTATAACGAAGTAACGGCTCGCGATGGTCAACAAGAGGGATTAGAAGCCTTGTTCGTTGCAGGCTTTAAAGAATTCGCACGCCATCAAAAAAACAGCATCAATGCAGCAGGCCTTATTATTGAAGGTACAAACCGTTCAATGCGTGTTGCCCTTTCAAGAGAAATTGAAAAACTAGAATCGAGTCTTTCATTCCTCGCAACGGTCGGTTCTATAAGCCCTTATATCGGTCTTTTTGGCACGGTTTGGGGGATTATGAATGCGTTTATCGCGCTCGGTCAGGTTAAACAAGCAACCCTTCAAATGGTCGCTCCGGGTATTGCAGAAGCGCTTATCGCAACAGCAATGGGTTTGTTTGCGGCGATTCCTGCAGTGATGGCCTACAACCGCTATGCAAAAAATGTAGAAAAGCTTGAAAATCTTTACGTCAATTTCATGGAAGAATTTGCCAACATTCTACACCGCCAAGCAGCAGCTCAAGCAGAGGCTAAGCAAAATGTACCTGCGTAAAAGAAGAAAACAAGTTGCGGAGATAAATGTCGTACCTTACATCGATGTTATGCTGGTATTGCTTATTATCTTTATGGCAACTGCGCCACTTATCACGCATGGTGTGAAAGTTGACTTACCAAAAATGGAAGAGTCTGACTTGGTTGACACCAAAGATTCGCCGCCGATTATTGCTTCGATTGATGCTCAAGGGCGCTACTACGTCAGTGTAGGAACCGACCCTGAAAAACCAATGGATGCGGTTGAAGTTGCTGCCATCATTAAATTGAAGTTGCAACAAAACCCAGATACACCGGTCATGATAAAAGGCGATGGGAAGGTTTCATATCAAGAAGTTTTGTTATTGATGGACTTTTTGAAAAATGCAGGTGTTCCTTCTGTGGGTCTCATGACAAAGTCGTTTGACGAGGAGTAGTGGGTGCAAAGCAGTGTTTTAAAATCAGTTGGTCTTCACGGTGCGCTTGCTGCATTGCTCTTTGTTACGGCAGATTTTCATGCACCTACACCTACTGTCATGGAAGTCGTGTTGAATCCTAATTTGCCTGAAGAAGAAAAAGTAGTAGAAGCCGTTTCGGTGGACCAAAAAGCGGTTGAAAAGAAAATTGCAGAATTAAAAGCCGAAGAACAACAGAAGAAACGGCAAGAAGAGGCGCGCATACGTGAACTCGAGCGCAGAGCTAAAGAAGCGCGAGACACTCGAGAATCTGAAGCTCGCACTATTAAAAAGTTAGAACAAGAACGCAAAGAAAAAGAAGCCGAGCGTAAAAAAGCGGAAGCTGAAGCTAAAAAAGCTAAGGCAATTGAGAAAAGACGCCGCGAAGAGGCTCTAAAGGCACAAAAAGAAAAGGACGAGGCTGAAAAAGCAGCGAAGGTCGCGGCGGATAAACGTAAACGTGAAGAAGAAGCCTTGAAAAAAGCGGAAGATTTACGCAAACAAAAAGCGGCCGAAGAAAAGCGTAAAGCAGAAGAAGCTGAACGTCGTCGTCAACAAGCATTAGAAGAACAAATGTTGCAAGAGCAACTTGCAAGAGAAGCAGCTTCTAGAGCTAAGGTTCGTCAGCAACAAGTGTTGTCTGAAGTAGATAAATACAAAGCGTTAATCATGCAACGCATACAACAAAACCTGTTAATTGATGAAAATATGAAAGGCAAAGAATGTCGATTAAATCTTCGTCTCGCGTTTAACGGGTTAGTCACTCAAGCACAGCCGTTAGGTGGGGAGACACTGGTATGTGATGCGGCGCTACGGGCAATTCGCATCGCAGAAACGTTGCCAGTTTCATCTGACAGAGACGTGTACGAGCAATTGAAGAATATTAACTTAACGATCAGACCAAGTTTTTAGATAGGGTGTGTATGTTTAAAAGAATAAAAGTCTTTTTACTCGCGTTTGTTGCGCTAGTTCAATGGAATGCGAACGCCGCGCTTGAAATTGTGATTACCGAAGGGGTCGATGGTGCAAGACCTATCGCAGTTGTACCTTTTCAATATCAAGGCAATGGTGTACTTCCGATGCAACCTGCCGATGTGATCGCTGCTGATTTAATGCGTAGTGGTAAATTCAAGCCGATTGCCGTTGCGGATATGCCTGAGCAGCCAAGCGCTGACGATCCTATCAATTTTGATGCATGGGTTAGTAAAGGTGTCGAAGCCATTGTAGTGGGTTCAGTATCACCGCAGCCAGGTGGTCGTTATCTTGTGAAGTACGAATTGATAGACGTCATTCGTGGACAAATTACAGGAGGTGCAACTCGTATGATGTCAAATGGCAAGTTAATGAAAAGCCAAGACCATATACAAGAAGCACGCCAAAGTATTATTGAAGCAAATGGTTTTAGACGTTACGCCCATCGTATTAGTGATGTGGTTTATAAAGCGTTGACTGGTGAGCGTGGGGCATTCTTAACTAAAATCGCCTACGTTATTGTACGTGACCAAGACGACAAACCATATCAATTGGTTGTAGCGGATTACGATGGCTATAACGAGCAAGTCTTACTGCGCTCAAAGGAACCATTGATGTCGCCAGCATGGTCACCTGATGGACAAAAGTTGGCGTACGTAACATTTGAAAATCGTCAAAGCCAAATTTATATCCAAGATCTCTACACTGGGAAACGCCAACTGATAGCCTCATATCCTGGTATTAATGGCGCACCACAGTTCTCACCCGATGGTAAGCAGCTATTACTGGTATTATCAAAAGATGGTGATGGTGCAACGGAAATTTACTTGCTTGACCTTGCGACAAAGCAGGAACGTCGTTTAACACGACACAGAAGTATTGATACAGAACCAACATGGCATCCAAATGGTAAAGATGTTGTGTTTACGTCGGAAAGGGGTGGTAATGCCCAGATTTATCAGTTAAATTTACAAACTGGTAGGTCAAAGCGTCTGACCTTTGATGGTGATATGAACTTAGCGGGTTCAGTGACACCAGACGGTAAACAGTTGGTTATGGTAAACCGAACTTTAGGTAAGTACCACATCGCTAAAAAAGGCCTTGAAAACGGTATTTTCCAAGTATTGACTCGTACTCGACTGGATGAGTCTCCAAGTATTGCCCCCAACGGTTCAATGATCATCTACAGTACTTTGCACGAAAACAAACAGGTTTTAGCGCTGGTGTCTATGGATGGTCGTTTCAAGGCCCGTTTGCCGGTTTTGGATGGTCAAGTTAAAGCGCCTGCTTGGTCACCATTTTTAGATTAAACTTTGCTGGTTAGATTTATAAGAAATAGGAATATACTCGATGCAACTTAACAAACTTTTAAAAGGTCTTTTGATCGCTGTACCTGTCATGACATTAGCTGCTTGTAGTTCTTCTTCAAGCGTAGATGATTCAGCTGCTAACCAGAGCAATCAAGCAACTAGCCAGACTTCAGGTGATGGTGTAGAAGTTAGCACAATTAACCGCGAAAAAACGGCAGAAGAAAAGCTACGTGAAAAATACGAAGCGCTTCGTCAAGAGCAAATCATTTACTTCGACTTTGATAAATCAACGATTCAAAGCCAATTCACTGAGTTACTGCAAGCACACGCTGATTTCTTAGTTAAGAATCCATCAGTCAAAGTGCTTATCGAAGGTCACGCCGATGAGCGTGGTACACCTGAGTACAACATTGCACTTGGTGAAAGCCGTGCTAAATCTATCGCAAAATACCTACAAAGCCTTGGTGTTTCAGACAGCCAAATTTCAGTAGTTAGCTACGGTGAAGAAAAACCAATGATTAAATCACGTACGGAAGAAGCGTTTGCTAAAAACCGTCGCGCTGTTTTAGTGTACTAATAAATAGATAAGAGAAGTTATGAAGCCGAAATACGTTTTGGCAGCCATACTTTTAGTGAGCGGGAGCGCCCAAGTCTGGGCTGCTCCCGCTCCTGTTTCTGAGGCTGCAAGTTCACCTAATAGTATAGAGGGAAGACTGTCTACCCTTGAAAAACTCATGCAATCACGAAATATCATGCAAGCAGATTATGCAGCAGCAACTTGAAGTGTTGCAAGATGAAGTGAGTCAAATTCGCGGTGTTACAGAAGAAACGAGTTATAAACTTGAAAAAGTACTTCAGCGTCAGCGTGAGCTTTATCAAGAAATTGAAAATCGAGTAGCTCGCGTAACGAATCAGCCGGAGCCTCAAGCAGTCGTTCCGACCATCGCGGCTGAAGCGCCAGCAATGAGTGCGAATTTATCGGAAAATGAAGCGTACGACCGAGCTGTTGCGCTGATTATGAAAGACAAACGTTACGAAGCTGCAATTCCTGAATTTGAAGCATTTTTGAAAAACTTTCCAAATTCGGTTTATGAATCGAATGCGCATTATTGGCTTGGGCAGTTACTGTCGATAAAAAATGATGATGTAAATGCAATAAACCACTTCAATATCGTTGTTGAAAACCATCAAGACTCAAATAAACGCCCCGATGCTATGTTGAAACTTGGCGCTCTTTATGAAAAGCAGGGAAAAAAGGACGTAGCGAAACAAATTTTGAATAAATTGGTTCAGCAATACCCAAGTACAACTGCTGCAAAATTAGCAACTGAGCGTTTATCGAAGCTATAGTTCCTAGTAGAAATGTTGAGATGCCTAATCGAATTGACCATATTAGTAACAATTTGGTTTAAAATTAGGCATCTAGCAGTAAAAATTGAAAAAAATGCGGTTTTCAGTTGCACTCCTTTTTTAAATAAGTATTATAAGCGCCCGCAGCAGGCGATTGAAGCAATCAAAACAGCTGCGTCGAGTGGGTCATTAGCTCAGTTGGTAGAGCAGTGGACTTTTAATCCATTGGTCGATGGTTCAAGTCCATCATGACCCACCACTTAGTTTGTTAACTATATCGATTTCTTTGAGCGGGTCATTAGCTCAGTTGGTAGAGCAGTGGACTTTTAATCCATTGGTCGATGGTTCAAGTCCATCATGACCCACCACTTAAAGTTAAATCGAAATCCCGAGCGGGTCATTAGCTCAGTTGGTAGAGCAGTGGACTTTTAATCCATTGGTCGATGGTTCAAGTCCATCATGACCCACCACTACTAGTTAACATTCGACTTTATGAGCGGGTCATTAGCTCAGTTGGTAGAGCAGTGGACTTTTAATCCATTGGTCGATGGTTCAAGTCCATCATGACCCACCACATAAAGTACCTGATCGATTTCTATGAGCGGGTCATTAGCTCAGTTGGTAGAGCAGTGGACTTTTAATCCATTGGTCGATGGTTCAAGTCCATCATGACCCACCACATAGAACCTGTCGATTTCATGAGCGGGTCATTAGCTCAGTTGGTAGAGCAGTGGACTTTTAATCCATTGGTCGATGGTTCAAGTCCATCATGACCCACCATTCATGCGTTTTATCCTTTCGTTATTGCATCTCCTTTCGGAGTTAGCACTAGAGCGGGTCATTAGCTCAGTTGGTAGAGCAGTGGACTTTTAATCCATTGGTCGATGGTTCAAGTCCATCATGACCCACCATTATCTTCATTTCTTCTTAATTATTCCTTCTTAAAATTGTCACCCTCTAGGATTGTTCCTTCACTTTGCGTATAATTCGCGCCTAATCGAGCAATGTAGACACTGTGGTCAATTTTATGAGTCTAGCTGAACAAATCATGCCGGAAGACTATATCTTCCCTCCTAAGCCAGCGCCGTTAACTTCAGAGCAAAAGGCTGAATATAAAAGTCGTATAAAGACGCTTTTAAAAGAAAAAAACGCGGTTTTAGTTGCCCATTATTACACGGATCCGGAAATTCAAGCATTGGCTGAAGAAACCGGTGGATGTGTAGCGGATTCTCTTGAGATGGCGCGTTTTGGTGCTAAACACGATGCTGATATGATCATCGTAGCAGGCGTGCGTTTCATGGGCGAAACAGCAAAGATCCTAACACCTGAAAAGACGATAGTCATGCCGACGTTGCAAGCGACGTGTTCTCTAGATGTTGGCTGTCCTATCGATGAGTTTTCAGCATTTTGTGATCAACATCCAGATAGGAAAGTAGTTGTATATGCTAATACCTCAGCTGCCGTAAAAGCGCGTGCCGACTGGATTGTTACGTCATCTTGTGCCCTCGAAATCGTCGAGCACTTAGATTCTGAAGGTGAGAAAATTATCTGGGGTCCGGACAAGCATCTTGGCTCTTACATCCAGAAAAAAACGGGTGCGGACATGATCATGTGGAATGGTGCGTGCATTGTCCATGATGAGTTCAAAACCAAAGCACTTAAAGACATGAAGGCATTGCACCCTGATGCCGCGGTGCTTGTTCACCCTGAATCGCCGGCAGAGATTGTTGATCTTGCTGATGCGGTTGGCTCGACAAGTCAGTTAATTAAAGCTGCACAAACACTACCAAACCAAAAGTTCATTGTGGCAACAGATCGTGGCATTTTTTATAAAATGCAGCAGCTTTGCCCTGAGAAAGAGTTCTTTGAAGCGCCGACTGCTGGCGAAGGTGCAACATGTAAAAGTTGTGCACATTGTCCGTGGATGGCTATGAATGGCCTTAAAGCGATTGAAGAAGCTTTGATAAGCGCAGAAGGTCGTGAAGTGTTTGTCGATATGAATTTGCGAGAAGGCGCACTGCGTTCGCTTAATCGTATGTTAGATTTTTCAGCAAGTTTAGTCCGATAATTTAGATATCGTCTAGAAACTGGTCAGTTGACCAGAGAAGTTGAAAAACAACTTGCTAAAGTGCGTGGCTTTTCATAGTATTAGCCCCGCATTTATGCGACGCGGAGAGATGGCTGAGCGGTTGAAGGCGCACGACTGGAACTCGTGTGTAGGCTAACCCCTACCGAGGGTTCGAATCCCTCTCTCTCCGCCATTTTCTTTTTGTTACCAATTCTTCCTTTTTATCCCCCTCATTCGTTGTTAGCATCCCAATTAAGTTAAATTTACTTGGATTAACTAAGATGAATCTCAACCAAGTCACTTTGCCTGTGTATGACATGGACTCGGCCACACTGTTTTATCGTAAGCTAGGGTTAACACAGATTGTTGATACGCCTCACTATGCTCGATTCGTTTGTCCGCAAGGAAACTCAACTCTTTCCTTGGCACTTAGAGAGCAGAAGGAAAATAACAGCGGCATTACCATTTACTTTGAACATGATCAGTTAGATGAGTGGGTCGAAGAGTTGAAGGAGAAGGGGTTACCAATTGAAGTGCCACCAGAAGATAAACGCTATCTATGGCGAGAAACGTTTCTATTTGACCCGTCAGGTAACAAGATCATCTTGTTTTATGCTGGAGAGAATCGAGTCAATCCGCCATGGCGAGTGACTTTGCCTCCACTTTAAGAGATACCGTATTGTGGATGTAAAAAAGCCGAGGATGGCCTCGGCTTCTTATGTTATTTTCGCTCGTTGAGCTGCTTGACTTCCTTGGCGTGCTCGGCAAGGTCAGTCAATCCTAATTTTTCGTAACTTTTTTCCATCATCTCAAGCGCTTGTGGTAAATAGCTGCTTTGTGAGTAATGGTCCACAACATATTTGCCGCGATTTGCAGAAGCGAGATAAGCTTCGCGCTCATAGTAGTACTCCGCGACTTTTAATTCATAACGTGCCATTTTGTTTAACAACCAGACCAAACGTTTTTTCGCTTCAGGCGTGTAATGGCTATTTGGAAAACGAGTTACGAGCGTAGACAAATCTTGGAATGCAACGCGAGTTCGGTTTGCATCTCGGTCTGCGCGGTCAACACCAAAATATTCTTGGAATGCATTTTTGTCCGCTTTAATGTTTACAAGACCACGCATGTAATACATGTAATCAAGATCTTTGTGGTTTGGATTCAAACGGATAAAGCGATCGATTGTCGCAAGCGCTTGCTCTGTGTTGCCAGCTTGGTAGTTTGCGTAGATCAAGTCCATCTGTACTTGGCGAGAATAAGGGCCAAATGGGTAGCGTGAATCGAGCGCGGATAAGAGTTCGATGGCGCGAGCATACAAGCCTGAATCTAGCGTTTGCTTTGCGTCTTCATACAGTGCTTGAGCGGATTTATTCGGTACACGTTCAATGTCTTCTTTGTCTGGAGCAGATGAACAAGCGGCTAAACCTAAAACTGATGCGCCAATAAAAATACTAAATGCGCGCTTCCCTAATGTTTTTATCATTTTATTTGTTACCTTCGTCTGTCTTCGGCTAGGCCAAGTCGGTAAAACCGAGTAAACTATGCGTTTATGAGCGATTCTAACCCAGTCGAGCTAAGCTTGCACTGGTAAATTGGGTAAAGTTAACAGAATGTCAGAGCAAATCTCGCTTCAAGCTGAAGTACCACTGGAGTTAGGCGGTAAACGTCTAGACCAAATTTTGGCGCAATTGTTCCCTGATTATTCGCGTTCGCGAATAAAAACTTGGATTCTTGACGACAAAGTAACCATTAATGGCGAAATTTTAAACGTGCCTCGTGAAAAACTCCTTGGTGGGGAGCTTGTTTCTATTGAAACTGAGCTTGAAGCCGCACGTGAATATGAAGCTCAAGAAATCACACTGAACATTGTCTACGAAGATGATGACATTCTTGTGATCAACAAACCAGCTGATTTAGTTGTGCATCCAGGTGCAGGTAACCCAAGTGGTACGGTGTTAAACGCGTTATTGCATCACTGCCCAGAAATTGCCAGCGTGCCACGTGCAGGTATTGTTCATCGTCTCGATAAAGACACTACGGGTTTGATGGTCGTAGCGAAAACAATTCAGGCTCAAACACATTTGGTGAAAAACCTTCAAAAGCGTGAGAACTTTACGCGTGAATATGAAGCCATTTGTAACGGGACAATGACAGCGGGCGGTGTGATTGAACAGCCAATTGGGCGTCACTCGACGAAGCGTACGCACATGGCCGTTCAAGTCATGGGTAAGCCTGCAGTAACACATTATCGTGTTGCTGAGAAATTCCGTGCTCATACTCGTCTACGATTACGTTTGGAAACAGGCCGTACTCACCAAATTCGTGTACACATGGCGCATTTGAATCACCCGCTAGTCGGTGACCAACTTTATGGTGGTCGTCCTCGTCCGCCAAAAAACGCTACGCCAGAGCTTTTCCAAATGTTACGAGACTTCAAACGTCAGGCGTTGCATGCGGTGCGATTGCAGATTGCACACCCGATCACGGGCGAAATTATGCGCTGGGAAGCCCCAATTCCTGATGACATGGTTAAATTGACTGAAACGCTACGAGAAGATTCTCAAGCAAATCAGGAAATTGAATATTAATGTTTCTTGAAGCTACATGGCCATTAGCGCCTTTTGTTGGCGGATTTTGTACTGTCCGCCATACACTTGGGGTCTCGCAAACACCTTTTGATAAGTTTAATGTGGCTTATCATGTGGGCGATAATGCTGACCATGTAGCGCAAAACCGCCGAACGCTCGATTCGTTTTTACCTAGATCTCCAATTTGGCTAAATCAAGTGCATGGTGGTCGAGTGGTGGACATTAATGAATCAAATATTAGTGAGTGTGCAAATAACCAGCTCGATGCAGACGGGCTTTTTACTAGGCTGACGAATACACCACTGGCGATAATGACGGCAGATTGCCTTCCAATATTATTGTCGAATGAAGATGGATCTGAAGTCGCCGCGCTCCACGGAGGTTGGCGGCCCTTACACAAAAACATTATCAAGCAAGCATTACGTTTTTTTGAGTCTTCACCTGAGCATGTAAGCGCATGGTTTGGTCCAGCGATAGGTCCTAAAGCGTTTGAAGTAGGCCTTGATGTTGTTGAGGCTTTTTGTAATGACGATCCGAATTATAAAGGAGCGTTCGTACGACATCCCGATAACGAAGATAAATGGCTTGCAAACATATTCACTTTGGCACGCATGCAACTTCTGGCCTTGGGCGTAAAAAACATATACAGCGATGATTTATGCACTGTGGAAGACAAAACTCGTTTCTTTTCTTACCGCCGAGATAAACAAACCGGACGCATGGTCAGTGTGATCTGGCGCAAATATCCATAAAAATTTTGTGATTGTTACTTGAAGCTTACGTGACTCAGACCCATAAAAGGGGTAGAGACATTTTTTGTAGGTAACATCCATGAGAATCGACCGATTTACCAGTAAATTCCAACAAGCGCTTTCAGATGCGCAATCATTGGCGTTAGGCCGCGACCACCAGTTCATCGAACCTGTTCATTTAATGTATGCGTTATTGCAACAATCCGGTTCAAGTGTCCGTATGCTGTTGGCACAGGCAGGAATAAAAGCCGAAGAAGTAAACACCAAGGTTTCTCAAGCCATTGAAAAGCTTTTCAAAGTGCAAGGTTTCGGGGGCGATGTTCAACTGTCTAATCAGCTCATTTCGCTCATTAACTTGTGTGACAAGTATTCTCAACAGCGTGATGATAAATACATATCGAGTGAGCTTTTTGTGTTTGCAGCATGTGAAGACAAAGGCACGCTTGGTGATATTTTCCGCTCACTTGGTATTACTCAAGACAAAATTGACAAAGCAATTAACGCGATGCGTGGCGGTCAGAAGGTCAACGATCCAAACGCTGAAGAAGCGAGACAAGCACTCGAAAAGTTTACAGTTGACCTAACAGAGCGGGCAATTCAAGGTAAACTTGACCCTGTAATCGGCCGTGATGACGAAATTCGTCGTACAATCCAAGTATTACAACGTCGTACTAAAAATAACCCTGTGCTGATTGGCGAACCCGGTGTCGGTAAAACGGCCATTGTGGAAGGTCTTGCACAACGTATCGTGAACGGAGAAGTTCCTGAAGGTTTGAAAAATAAGCGTGTTTTGTCGCTTGATTTAGGTGCTTTGGTTGCGGGTGCAAAATACCGAGGTGAATTTGAAGAGCGTCTAAAAGCGGTACTTAATGAATTGGCCAAAGAAGAAGGTCAAGTTATTCTGTTTATTGATGAAATTCATACGATGGTGGGAGCAGGAAAAACAGATGGAGCGATGGACGCGGGCAATATGCTGAAACCAGCATTAGCACGTGGTGAGCTGCATTGTGTGGGCGCGACGACACTGGATGAGTACCGTCAATATATTGAAAAAGACGCCGCTCTAGAAAGGCGTTTCCAAAAAGTGTTTGTAAGCGAACCAACAGTAGAAGACACGATTGCGATTTTACGTGGCTTGAAAGAGCGTTATGAGCTCCATCATTCTGTGCAAATTACCGACCCAGCGATCGTTGCAGCAGCACATTTGTCACATCGTTATATTTCAGATCGCCAATTACCCGATAAGGCCATTGACCTAATTGACGAAGCGGGATCATCTATTCGTCTGCAAATTGATTCAAAGCCGGAACCACTCGATAAGTTGGGGCGCCGTATCATTCAGTTAAAACTTGAAGATAACGCGCTGGCCAAGGAAAAAGATGAAGCCAGTCGCAAACGCCGCGACGAAATGCAAACGCTGATTGCAGAGTTGGAAAGCGAGTATAAAGAGCCTCGATGAAGTATGGAACGCAGAAAAAGCGTCGCTACAAGGCACTCAAACGATTAAAGCTGAACTTGAGCAAGCGCGTCTTGATCTTGAGGTTGCACGTCGTGCGAGTGATTTGCAACGCATGTCTGAGCTTCAATATGGACGTATTCCTGAACTTGAACGTAAATTAGACTTAGCCTCTCAAGCTGAAATGCAAGAGATGAGTTTATTGCGCAATCAAGTTACAGAAGACGAAATTGCTGAGATCTTATCGCGTTGGACGGGGATTCCTGTATCAAAAATGCTCCAAGGCGAGCGAGAGAAGCTACTTCAAATGGAAGATGAGCTTCATAAAAAGGTCATTGGCCAACACGAAGCAGTGGTTGCGGTTGCAAATGCGATTCGCCGCTCACGTGCTGGGCTTGCCGATCCTAACAGACCGATTGGTTCCTTTTTATTCTTAGGTCCAACAGGGGTAGGTAAAACTGAGCTGACTAAAGCATTAGCGAACTTCATGTTTGATACTGAAGATGCAATGGTGCGCATAGATATGTCTGAGTTTATGGAAAAACATTCCGTTGCTCGTTTAGTTGGTGCGCCTCCAGGTTATGTAGGTTATGAAGAAGGCGGCTATTTGACAGAAGCTGTTCGAAGACGTCCATATTCAGTTGTATTACTTGATGAAGTAGAAAAGGCACATCCTGATGTGTTCAACATTCTACTGCAGGTGCTTGACGACGGACGTTTAACCGATGGTCAAGGCCGCACTGTGGATTTCAAAAACACGGTCATCATTATGACGTCAAACTTGGGGTCCGATATTATCCAAGAACAAGCGCAAAGTAATGATTATGCGACGCTTAAAGAAAAAGTTATGAGTGTCCTAACTACGCAGTTCAGACCGGAATTCATCAACCGGATTGATGAAACGGTGGTGTTCCATCCACTCGTCACGGAACACATAAAGCATATTGCCAGCATACAATTAGCGCGTCTTGAAAAACGATTAACAGAGAAGGGATATCGTTTCGAATTAAGTGAGGCGGCACTTGAGAAAATTGCAGCAAATGGATTTGATCCAGTATTTGGGGCAAGACCATTAAAACGAGCGGTACAGCAGTATGTTGAAAACCCGCTTGCACAACGATTATTGGCTGGCGACTTTGTGCCGGGCGACAGCATCAAAGTAGACGTTGAAGGGGACGATTTTGTCTTCAAAGTGTAAATAGTAAAAGACAGAAGAAAGGCCTCAAATGAGGCCTTTCTTTTTTCTGAAATATGGCTTTTTTTACTGCGCCTTAAAGGTCATTAGAAGTCCTTTAATTCTCTCGGCTGACTCTACCAATTGAGCGGCATCTCGTGCGACACCAAAACTCAACTCTAAGTTTTCCGCGCTAAACTCACGGATATTATTGATGTTAGAGTTAATGTCGGTGCTGACCACTTGCTGCTGTTCTGCTGCTGCAGAAATTTCTTGAGCCGAAAGTGCAATTTCGCTTATCTCACGGAAAATATCTTCTAAGTCATTTTGACTGGCTAAACTGCTTTGGGCGCAGCCATCCGCACGAGATTTGGTGCTTTGCATAACTTCTGACCAGCGGTAAAGCGTATCTTGAATTTCTTTAATTGACGCGTGAATGTGCGTTGTTGCACTTTGCGTGCGGGATGAAAGCGCACGAACTTCATCAGCAACAACGGCAAAACCACGGCCATGTTCACCAGCACGAGCAGCTTCAATCGCCGCGTTTAATGCTAATAAATTGGTTTGTTCAGCAATGCCTTCTATTTCACTCATGACCTGACCAATCTTGTCGGCTTCAGTCGCAAGGGATGACGCCGTTTGTGCAGCTTCATCAACTTGGCTGGCGAGACTGGTCACCATGCTGGTGTTTTCCGTCATGCTGGTACGAATAGTTTCGCAGCTTGCTTGGGTATTGTTCACTTTATCTGCCGTTCGAGCGGTATTTTCTGAAATATCGCCGATAGTCGCACTCATTTGAGCCATCGCAGTGGCGATGTCCTGTAAACGTAGACCTTGAGCTTCAATGCCTTTTTCAGTTTGGCTCGATTGCTTATCTAGATTTACCGCAATATCTTTGAAAGTGACGGTTGAGTCTTTCACTCGCCCTAATACCGTACGTAACTTTGCATTCAACATGCCGATATTAAATTCTGCGATGCTAAATGGGTGTGTTCCGCAATAAACATAGCGGGATACGGAATCAAATTCAGCTTGTTGGTCAGCGAGTTTATTTGGTGTAACGACGAGTTCTTCATAATTGCAGGCAATAATTGCCGCTATCATCGCAAGGACGATGAAGGCAGATAGCGCCGTGCCGAAGTAAGCCGACGCGGCCACGGCGACTACCGTTGAAATAAGAGATAGCCAAGTGCGTAAGTTACGCTTTTCACGCCAACTGGAAAGCGATTTACCCGAATTAATCTTTTCGTAGATCAGCTGTGCGCGTCTTTTCATTTCGTCAGTGGGTTTGACTCGTACAGATTGATAGCCGACTAGTTGACCACGCTCAAAAATGGGGGTAACAAAGGCATCTACCCAATAATAGCGTCCATCTTTACAACGGTTTTTGACGACACCGCGCCAAGAATGTCCTGCTTTTAGCTTTTCCCAAAGTTCCTTAAACGCCGCTTTAGGCATGTCAGGGTGGCGAACGATATTGTGATTCTTTCCAATGAGTTCTTCTTTGCTGTAACCTGCAATTTTGCAAAAAGCGTCGTTTGCATACGTTGTAACACCGCGTAAGTCGGTGGTAGACACAAGCTCTTGATCGGAAGGATACGTCACTTCTTGGTCTATAATATTTTGTCCACGACGCATACAAATCCTTAATTTACTGATTTTAATTGTGTTAGATTATAGCCATTCAAAGAAGTGTCATAAAGTATCTTATTCGCGATGAATGCTCATAAATACGGAATTTTCGACTTTGGCTCAGCCGAAATGATTAGATGTCAGCCGATCTTGTTGCCTCCAATTCAAAATGGATTCATTCGATTACGGATGATCAGCGCTTCTATTAATCCCATTGATGTCAAAACTCGGGCAGGTCTCGGGTTTGTTGCTGCAAGCAAGCGTCCAAATGAGTTTCTTAGTCTTGGCTATGATGTGTATGGCGAAATTGTCGATGCCAGCGAAGAGGCGAAGTCTTTAATTGGAAAATGTGCCTTTGGCATGACTGGATTTCCTAACTCGCCTGGAACTTATGCCGATGTTTTGGACGTGCCACTTGAAGACGTATTTATTTTGCCCGAGGTGAAACAGGATGTTGCGCTAGGCGGTCTTAGTTTAGCCGGACTAACCGCAATGCAAGCATTACAGCGATTGCCGACTCACTTGCCGTTATACGTTAGTGCGCCAACGGGGGGCGTAGGGCACCTTGCAATCCAAATTGCCCAACTACTTGGATATAACCTAATCGCTGTAACAAGACGTCCTGACAATCTAATGTTGTCAGAACTTTCGGCACGTTTGGGATTTGATGTTATCTCCTTCGATACGTTTTTTGCTGAACAACGACAGGGATCATTGTTGGACCTCGTCGGAGGTGAAGTAGCGAAACAATGTTTAGATACATTGCAAGAGGGCAGTATTATCGTGACTGTACCGACAATCACGAAGGATATGATCTGTTCTCATGCTCAATCGCGAAATATTGAAGCAGAAGGTGTTGTTGTGCAGAAAAATGCGTCGCAATTGGCCTGTTTATACGATTGGTACGCAAAAGGGGGTTAACACTTCACATTGCTGAACGCTTTTTGTTACAAGACGTAAATTTGGGCCATCAAATGATGGAATCGGGCGACTACAGTGGTAAATTATTAATCGTAGCTAACCACTTGTAAAAGCAGAATGTCGCCCCAATAAAGTGCAGATAGCCATGAGGACTCGAGGACTTATATTTGACAACTTTGACACTTAGCGATGCGTTAAACGCACTATCGCAACCCGAATTTGTAGGTGCCTTATCAGGTATCAAAAGAGGTATCGAACGCGAGGCATTAAGGATTAATCCAGATGGTCGCATAGCCCAAACAGGTCATCCAAAAGGATCGGGCCATGCGCTGACCAATCCTCATATAACGACAGATTATTCCGAAGCACTCTTGGAGTTTATTACGCCAGTTAGCGTGAACGCCGAAGAGACGCTTGGCCAACTCAGAGATTTGCAAAAGTTTACGCTTGCACAAATGGGCGATGAAATGCTTTGGCCAATGAGTATGCCTTGCTACATCACATCACAAGAAGATATTGGACTTGCACAATTTGGTGAGTCAAATATCGGGAAAATGAAAACGTTGTATCGACAAGGTTTAAAAAGTCGTTATGGCAGTATGATGCAAGCGATAGCGGGTGTTCATTTTAACATGTCGTTTTCCGATACCTTGTGGACGTCTCTTGCGAAAATCGAAGGTTATGAAGGTCCTCTGCAAGCATTCATTTCAGACCGATATTTAGGGCTTATCCGTAACTTCAAACGCGAACTTTGGCTAATTAGCTATTTGTTTGGTGCATCGCCTTCAATTTGCAAATCGTTTTTACAAGGTCGTGAAACGAATTTACCCTTTAATAAAGTAGGAAAAGGTACGCTTTATCTTGAGCATGGTACGGCACTACGACTTGGTAATTTAGGTTATACAAATAGTGCTCAGTCAAGTTTGAAAGTGACATACAACTCATTGTGCGACTATGTAAAAGGGTTACAGTCTGCTATTCGAACAAAATCTGAATTGTATTCATCCATACCGGATTATCGAAGTGAAGAACCAATGCAGTTAAATGGCAATATTCTTCAAATCGAAAACGAGTTCTACTCACCTATCCGCCCCAAGCGCAACACAAAAGCGGGAGAAACGCCAACTCAAGCCTTAATGAGAGATGGTATCGAATACATTGAAGTGCGCGCACTTGATGTGAACCCTTTCGTTCAAGAGGGGATCAGCATTGAGCAAATTCACTTCCTCGATGTATTTTTGACTTATTGTTTGCTGAAAGACTCTCCTGAACTTGAATGGGAAGAACAGCAAGCCACCCAGCGCAATCTTCAATGTGTCGTCAACGAAGGTCGTGATCAATCAATTCTGCTAGATGATGCCGGAAATCCTGTGTCACTTAGCGAGTGGGCAACGCGCATTTTCGCTGATTTAGAAGTGGTCGCCAAAGCGCTCGATTCAGCCTATCAATCGTCAGTTTATTCAAAAACAATAGCAACGATGAAAGATTGGGTTGATGACAGTTCACTAACGTATTCAGGTCGTTTTGTTCAAATGCTCAAAGACAAACAAATGGATGGTGGTGCTATAGCTATTGATTTTGCCAAACAATATAAACAGCAGCAGTTAGCGGGTTTGTATTCTGTCTATTCTGAAAAAATGTTAAATGAACTTGCGGACACATCATTTACAAAAGCCAAAGAAATTGAAGAGAATGATGAGAAATCCTTCAAGGCATTTTTACAGGATTACTTTGAAAAGGCATAAAAAAAAGTGCAGCCAATTGGCTGCACAAATATAACTTTCAGGGATGAAACAATGCTAAACTGCTGCATTCATATATTCAGACTTCGCCTACTAAAGAAAGTTCATTGAGGAAAGTAAAAAAATGAAAAAAAATTTTTTTCTCCTTCCTTTAGTCGCGCTAATGACAGCGTGTGCTACTGCCCCTCCTAAGCAACCTGATGATATTTGTAAGATTTTCGAAGAAAAGCCCGATTGGTACGAAGACGCAAAAGACGCGCAAGAAAAATGGGGTTCACCAAAGCATGTTCTAATGAGCATGATGTATCAAGAAAGTTCCTTCAAGCACGACGCCCAACCGCCAATGGAGTACATTCTTTGGGTGATCCCAATTGGTCGAGCGAGTTCTGCATATGGCTATTCACAAGCTAAAACACCAACGTGGTCGGACTATATTCGAGAATCGGGTAATTCAGGTGCAGACCGTGACGATTTTGATGATGCCATTGATTTCATGGCCTGGTTTGTAAACAAAACACATAAAATCAATGGTGTGTCGAAATGGGACGCGTACGCGCAATATCTTAATTACCATGAAGGGTGGGGAGGATATCGCCGAGGCACTTATAAAAAGAAACAGTGGCTAATGGGGGTTGCGAACCGTGTAAAGCATCGCGCTAGCCGTTATAGTGCCCAATTAAAGCGTTGTGAAAGCGACTTAGGTAAAAGTTGGTGGGAAATATTTTAATGTTTTGAGCACGGCGCAGTAGCCCGTGTTCTTATTCATTGTTGTCACTGTAGCCAAGTCAACCGCTATATCTAGCTCGATTTTCGCAAGCTTTGTACTCGCAAATCGGTGTCACTGTTCTACTTAAGGGTGTACACGTTAAGATAAAATAATCACTGATTAAATTTACTCAATAAAAAAGCCGCGTAAAGCGGCTTTTTTATTACTCAAAACAGTTAATTACCTGTGGCATTCACTCGATTCAAGGGATGAATACGCACTAGTTTTATCATGTTTTCTTTAATCTCCAGCACCTCGATAGGGTAGCCCGAGATTTTCAAACTCAGTGCGGAATCAGGAATGTCTTCCAAATACTCTACGATTAGACCACTTAATGTTTTTGGACCATCGAGAGGAAATTCCCAATTCATTTCTTTATTTAGATCTCGAACGTTTACACCGCCATCAACCAACACAGTGCCATCTTCTTGAACGATGATTTCTTCGCTTGGCGCTTTAGACTGCGTTGTGGTGAAATCTCCAACCACTTCTTCTAGTATGTCCTCTAGCGTAACAAGACCTTGAATATCACCATATTCATCTACAACGATACCAATACGTTCTTTGCTTTGTTGGAACTTTAACAATTGCGTGGTAAGCGGCGTACCTTCAGGAATATAATAAATTTCACGTACTGCACGAAGCAACGATGATTTATCAAATTGTTCTTTCGACGACATTAGCAGTCTAAATGCATCACGTGCGTGGATAAAACCAACCGCATCATCAATTTGATCACGATATAAAAGAATACGAGTGTGTTGAGCATGCATTAGTTGTTTCGAAATGTCTTTCCAGTCATCGTTAATGTCGATAGCGATGATCTCATTTCGCGGCACCATGACGTCTTCAACTTTCATTTGTTCAAGGTCAAGGATAGAAGTCAGCATGTCTTGATGGTGAGTAGGGAACAACGCGCTAGATTCCGAAACCACCGTTTTTAATTCTTCTTTGCTTAGACTGTGTTCTTCAATTTGTTCAGGGGTGATACCAAACAAACGTAACATTCCGTTTGTAATCCAGCTTACCGCCACGACAAAAGGGAATAATATTTTCAGTAAAATCGCAAGCACCACGGAACTTGGGAACGCCACCTTTTCAGGGTAGAGTGCAGCCAACGTTTTAGGGGTTACTTCCGAGAAAATTAGAATAACAAGGGTAAGTGCGAAAGTTGCAACAACGATACCCGCATCGCCCATTAAGCGCATACCAATGACGGTAGCAACGGCCGACGCTCCGATATTAACAAGGTTGTTGCCTATAAGGATCAGACCGATGAGTCTGTCAGGACGGTTTAGAAGTTGATCAACGCGCTTTGCTGCTTTGTTGTTTTCTTTCACCAAATGTTTTAGTCGATAACGGTTAATTGACATGATGCCGGTTTCTGAGCCGGAAAAGTAACCTGAAATCAAGATCAAAACGCCAAGGATTATAAATAAGGCGCTCGTCGATATGTCGTCCAAAAGAGGATCCCTTTTTTACTAAAGAACGGTTATTAAGCGTTAACGAGACATCAGTGTCAAGTCAAACAGGCCCTAAAACTTCAATAAAATCACTTCTTGAATGAATCTGCTGCCAAAGTAGGCAAGTGTGACAATTCCTGACGCTATCATGATGGTAATGACCACCGCTTTACCGCGCCAGCCAAGGAAATGGTGTCCAATAGTTACGGTTGAGAAAATCGCCCAAGCAACCAACGAAAGTACTGTTTTATGGATAAACTCTCGTGCAAACATACCGTCCAAGAAGACAAATCCAGCCGCTAGAGCGAGAGTTAACAACACCGTTCCTATCGTAAGTAATTGATAAAGTTGTCTTTCAACTTGCATTAATGGTGGGAGATGGCTTTGCACAATTGCAATATCTCGATTTTTGAGGCGCTTATCAATAAAGTAAAATTGTACAGCATAAAGAGTAGCAATAATTAGCACGCAATAAGCCAATAAGCTCAATGAAATATGAGTGACCAATCCAACGTCGATATTGATGCCGTGCATGATAATGTGATGCGGGATAAACAAGCTTGCAATCAGTAAAATAGCGGCGAAACCATAAACGACGGGAAGTAATAATGTTGCTGGAAACTTTAATGAGACGGCTGTCACGGAGACGACAATTAACCAACAGGTCAGCATTGCGACATTAACGGTACTTAAATCTTGTCCATTCGTTGTAAAAACTGAATTCACCAGAACCAACATGTGAACTAAGATCGCTGCGGTGCTTAGTAGTAATGTCTTTTTTTGACTTGGACCTTGTTTATCAAAAAGGCGCGATAGGACGTGACCCGTCGCGAAAGCGTAAAAAATACTGGCAAGGATAGAGAGGCTTATAACAAGCATGTGGCTGAATCGCTTTTTTGAAGTTTCCTTTTCAGGCTATTGTATTTTAAGCACACAAAAAAGCCTAGGGCTAATAAAAAGAAACTTATCCAAACATTGATACTGTATTATCCGCCACCATATCAGTATAATCGCGGCCATTAACGAATATTTGGAACTTTTGCATGTTTGAAAATCTTCAAGAACGATTAGGTAAGACTCTCAAAAACATCAGCGGCAGGGGCCGTTTGACTGAGGACAACATCAAAGACACGCTGCGTGAAGTACGTATGGCGCTGTTGGAAGCGGATGTTGCATTACCCGTTGTTCGTGAATTCGTAAAACAAGTAAAAGAACGTGCCGTCGGCGTTGAAGTAACAAAAAGTTTGAGTCCTGGTCAGGTCTTTATCAAAATCGTTCGTGACGAGCTTGAAAAGGCAATGGGTGAATCAAACGAAGAACTAAACTTGAGCACACAGCCACCTGCTGTGTTAATGATGGCCGGTCTACAAGGCGCGGGTAAAACTACAAGCGTTGGTAAACTTGCGAAATTTTTAAAAGAAAGACACAAAAAATCAGTTTTAGTGGTATCAGCTGACGTATACCGTCCAGCGGCAATCAAACAGCTTGAAACGCTTGCATCGGATGTCGGTGTGGAGTTTTTCCCTAGTGATATTTCGCAAAAGCCAGTTGATATTGCGAAAGGCGCGATTGATCATGCAAAGCGAAAATTCTTTGATGTAGTGATAGTAGATACTGCTGGTCGTTTACACGTCGACGCAGACATGATGGACGAGATCAAAGATTTACACGCTGCTATTAAGCCTATTGAAACGTTGTTTGTGGTTGACTCCATGACAGGTCAAGACGCGGCAAATACAGCAAAAGCGTTTGATGATGCTTTACCACTTACCGGTGTAATTCTAACTAAGACTGATGGTGATGCACGTGGTGGTGCTGCGTTGTCTATTCGTCATATCACAGGCAAACCAATCAAATTTATCGGTGTCGGTGAACGTACTGATGCACTTGAACCTTTCCATCCAGACCGTGTAGCTTCTCGAATTCTAGGCATGGGCGATGTGTTATCGCTTATCGAAGAAGTTCAAATGAAGGTAGACAAGGATAAAGCGGCTAAAGTGGCAGAAAAAGTCATGAAAGGCGATGACTTTACGCTTGAAGACTTTGCTGAGCAGCTACGCCAGATGAAGAACATGGGTGGTATGATGTCGTTGCTTGAGAAATTGCCTGGCATGAACAATCTGCCAGATGCAGTGAAAGGCCAAGTTGGTGATAAAGCGTTCAATCAAATGGAAGCAATTATTAACTCGATGACGCCGCTTGAGCGCAAAAAGCCAGATTTAATCAAAGGCTCACGCAAAAAACGTATTGCTGCAGGCTCTGGTACTCAAGTTCAAGAAATCAATAAGTTGCTGAAGCAATTTATGCAAATGCAAAAAATGATGAAGAAGATGAAAGGAAAAGGCGGCATGATGAAAATGATGCGCAACATGAAAGGCATGATGCCTCCAGGCATGTTTGGTGGCGGCGGTCCTAAATTTTAATTTCCATTTCATTCTATAAAAAACCAGCCTTAGCTGGTTTTTTTGTTTTTAACACCGCAGCGGCTTGTATTGCGGTTTTCTTTGATGGCGAACCGTTCGTTTTCACTCTATCTCAATAAAAAAGGTGTTTAAGTAAAATTACTTTAAGCAAATCAGGTATTCATCAGCAGATCAAAATGGTGTCTAAAGGAGTTTAAGTTGGGAATGCGGTGCAATAACGCAACTCAACAAAAACACTAAAAGGATACTTATGTCTATTCGCACCCTCACGTTACTCGCTCTACTATTGAACTGCTTCGTTCGCGCTGAAGCACTTGAACTCTCCATTGGACCTAAAGTGACCTATCATCAAATTCAGTCGAAACAAATGACATCGTCACTGAGATTAAAAGTGGTGCTTCCCAACAGTTACTTAGATAAGTCGACGTATCACTATCCGTTACTGTTAACTCTTGCAGGTGAAAGTCAGATAAATTCAGTCATAGCACAAGTAGACTGGCTAAGTCATGTCAGTTTTGGTCCGATGCCAGAGGTGATACTGGTTCAGCTACCACAATTAAACACGTCTGATGCGATTGCAAAAAAGTTGTTATCGAAGAAATATTGCCCCACTTAAGAACCCAGTTCCGTATAGCGCCTTTTACCATGATAGAAGGGTTCTCAACATCAGGTGTCGCTGCACTTGAGTACTTCGCAGAATTTCCAACGATCTTTCAGGCAACGATAGTATCGAGTCCCGCATTTGGACTAAAAAACGATGCTTGGTTGGCGGAGTTAATCGCGAAGTTAAAAGCAAATTTGGGAGAGCGTTACTTATACGCAAGCAAAAGTGGGTTTAACGACGACGCAACGAGTTATGAACAATTAAAGGCATCACTTACTCATTTTTCAAATGCTCATTTTGCCGATTTGAGTCAACAAAATTATTTGTCAACGAGCCTCATTGGTTTTGAACAAGGCGTTAAAACGCTTTTTGAAGTGCGCGAAATCACCAACTTTGAACCATTTGCTCGAGAAGGAACTTCAGCAGCGTGCTCGAATACCATAAAATGCTATATAAACGGTTTGGTTTTCAAATTTCGGATACGGATAACTTAATGGGATTGGCTGGTTATTATTTCAAACATATGCAAACAACCAAGGCAAACCAAGTTTATGAGTATATGAAGGCACGGGATGAAAAGAACGTTTTGATTCAAGTTAGGCATGGGCAAGCTTTACTAGAAAACGGTCTAGTTGACCTCGCGAAAGAGGTGTTTTCCAGCGCCTTAAAACTCGCGCACGCGCAAAACAACACCGAAGCGGTGGAGTTTATTCAACACCATCTTGAACGTCTTTGACAACCAACTTTACTATGTCCGAACGCTTGGGGGCGTAGTTATCTGACAGCATTCTAAATGGTGCCGTTCTCACGTCCGTTGCAAAAAGCGCATTTTCGTCAAACGTTGCTATATTTTCGCGACTGAAATTCGAGGTATTTATTGTCCAAATACGAGAGGCTTTGTCTTGAGTATAGAGTTGCTCGCTACGTAAGTAATATCGAGATTGTATAGTGATATCTGGGAATAGTTTAGCGGCTGGGCTATTTGGTTCATCAAGTGATGAAACCATTAGTTTCCCGATCCCCTTTGGATTGAAAATGAGTTGATTACGTTCGGTCAGCTGCGCCCACCCAACTTTAGCGTTTATTAAGGGTTTTGTAGTGAGAGAGTCAAGCGTTAATAGGAGTGGTTCATAGGTTTCTGCATGTCTCATTAACAGCCAGCCCTTCGCACTATGCTGCATCAAGGTATCTACCGCAGGGCTGGTAAGATACCTTATTTTGTACGTACTCAAATCAAATTCATAGAGACTGCTATTCGAGATAAACCAAAGACCTTTACCATCTACTTTCCATATAAAACTGGACACGGGTTGTTTATGAGTGAGTTGCCTGAGTTCGCCATTTTTGCTGAGCCAAATTTGATTTTGTCCTGAGCGCGTCGAAATAAAGGCAATACTATCGTCATTAGGGCTGTATTGCCCCATTGTCTGAGAATACTGCGTTGAGAAGAGTGGTTTGTCGAAGAATTTATCTGAATCCCATTGCCGTTCGTTGATTTGCCACGGATTGATACTGGCTTGAGCTAAGAGAGTGTTGTTATCTAAAGCAGCGATAAGGTCAAACTTTTCCGTTCTGGGAATCACGACGTTTTGTATATTACTTTCACTGTGAATGTAGCGGAAAAGTTTGTGCTCATGGGTTTGAAATACCACGCCTTTGCGGTTTATTACTGCATTGGACGCGCCTGATTGAGTATAGGTCGACGGATAAAAGCTCGTTGTGAGAAAGGAATTGTTTTCAAGACGGCCTAACCAAACTCCCGTTTGACCTTGGTGATCGGTTCCGCCCAGCAGGATTTGCCCACTCGACACATTTAGGTTAGCGATTTGGTCGAGATTGGCTTGCTGTGTCAGGTCAATTTGAACTGGTTCTTGCGCCGAAAAATCATATGCATAGACGGAATTTTGTTCGGACTTACTGGTTTTGAAATAAATAAATTGGTCGTTATTAAGCCATTTCGCACCATGGTTAAAGTTGTTCGTGCACGGAATGACAACGTGAGATTTGTTGTTGAGAAGGGAATACAGTCTGACTTGAGCACATTTGATTTTGTTAACGAATTGAACCTCTGAAAAGAGTATTAAAGTACCTTCTGGATTCAAAGAGGTCCCACCATACAACTGCTGAGATGAATACAAAATCTGTATTTTCTGGGTATCGATATTTTTCAAAACTAGGAGATGTTTATCATTGTCTTGTTCAATATAAATTAGCGAATTTTGGTGAAAACTCGCTCCGTGTTGATATTGACTCTTAAAGGTCAGTGGTTCGATTGATTCAATCGAAAGTGAGGGGACGTGCTTTTCGAATGTTGTGCCGATCAAAAAAGCAACAATAAGTACAAGCAGTGTGCCAATCATAATGGCGACTCGTTTATGTTGCCTTGGCGCCGAGGATAAACGTGTTGGATTCAGTCGATAGCCTAATTTTGGAAAGGTCTCGATAATCGTCTTACCGTCATCGCCGAGTGCTTTCCTTAAATGCGTAACACAGCGTTGTAGAGCATTAGGCTCAACCGCGGTATCTGCCCAAACGAGTTCAATCAGTTCTTGGTAACTTAAAACCGAGTTCCTGTGCATTGACGAGAGCAGCCAATACATTTCGGACTTTAGGTTCTAAGAGTGTCCGCGAATCACCATAAAAAATCTCACCTGTTTTTACGTCGACCAAACGCTCGTTTATATGAAAACGCAAGTTATCTCCGTTAGTTAGAAAACTGCAAATACCGATGGGAAGGATGCATGAGTTCTGTTTCGATGTAAATAGAGGTAACTTCCGTTCACTAGGAGATGTGTATCATTTAAATCCATAGACAGAAAAATGAAATTTAACGGTCATTATTTGGTCAAATGTGAAAAGTAGTCTAAATTTTATGAGAAAGGTTGACACCGGTGTCAAGTTCATGCGTTAATAAAGTGACACCGGTGTCAGGTTGGGGTGAGAGACAACCTGACAGCGTACCTTTGAACGGGTAAATCAAAGCTGCTCAGTATGGTTGAGCGAATCGATCCTACTGAGCCTTTTTCCTTTCATCTCAAGAAGAGAGTCATATTATGTTGCATCCACGGATTAAAGAAGTCACAGAACGTGTCATTGAACGCAGCAAGGCGAGTCGCCAAGCCTACCTAGAACGTATGGCTTATGCTAAGAAACAAACACGAGTTCGCGCTGGCATTGGATGTGGCAACCTAGCACACGTTATGGCTGCATGTAGCAGCAGCGATAAAGCAAGACTGAAAGCAGATGAGCAACCTAATATTGCCATCATTAATTCCTACAACGATATGCTGTCTGCCCATGTGCCATATAAAGACTACCCAGATTTAATTAAAGCAGTTGCCGAGAAATACGATGCAACCGCGCAAGTTGCAGGTGGTGTACCTGCAATGTGTGATGGCGTGACACAAGGCCGCGATGGTATGGAACTGTCTTTGTTTTCACGAGATGTCATTGCAATGTCTACTGCCGTTGCGCTATCTCACGACGTGTTTGATGGCGTTTTGTGTCTTGGTGTTTGTGACAAGATTGTCCCTGGATTGCTAATTGGTTCATTAAGCTTCGGTCATCTGCCAGTGTTTTTCCTGCCAGCAGGCCCGATGCAATCTGGTATTCCAAATAAAGAAAAAGCGCGCGTTCGTCAAAAGTTTGCGCAAGGTTTAGTGTCTCGCGAAGAATTACTTGAGGCTGAAAGTGCATCTTACCACAGTGCTGGTACTTGTACTTTTTACGGCACAGCTAACTCAAATCAAATGTTGATGGAAATTATGGGTCTTCATTTGCCAGGTAGCTCATTCATCAATCCTTACACCGAATTGCGTGATGGTTTAACTGCCAACGCGGTTGAGACAATGTTACAGCAACTGATTGAGTCTAAATCAGCAAATACGTTAGGTGATATTGTCAGTGAGAAAACGGTGATCAACGGCCTCGTTGGATTGTTGGCAACAGGCGGTTCAACAAACCACGCCATTCACTTAGTGGCAATGGCTAAAGCCGCGGGTGTAGAAATTAATTGGAAGGACATGGCGGACTTGTCTGAAGTTGTGCCGTTGCTAACACGTATTTATCCGAATGGCTCAGCGGATGTAAACCATTTTCAAGCAGCCGGCGGCATGGGCTTTTTGATGCGCGAACTGCGTGATGCAGGTTTCCTACACAATGACGTAAAAACTATTGTAGGTGATGGTCTAGACGCTTACACAAAAGAGCCACGTATCAAACAAGACTTAACTATCATGACGGACAGTACATTACCTTGCAAAGTTGAGTGGGTAGATTGTCCGGCAACTTCCTTAGATGCGGAAGTACTTCGTCCGGTTAGCGATCCATTTAATAAACAAGGTGGTCTGCAATTACTAACGGGTAACTTAGGTAAAGCCGTTATTAAAGTATCCGCTGTGGCAGAACAGCATCAGGTCGTCAGTGCGCCGGCCAAAGTGTTTAGTTCACAAAGCGCGTTGCAACAAGCTTTTGCTGCTGGTGAACTGAATCAAGATTTTATTGCTGTAATAAAAGAGCAAGGCCCTAAAGCGAAAGGGATGCCTGAGCTTCACAAGTTAACGCCAGTAATGGCGACCCTTCAGGACCAAGGTTTTAAAGTGGCTATTGTCACTGACGGACGTATGTCTGGTGCGTCAGGTAAAGTACCTGCGGCAATCCATTTGGCACCTGAAGCGGTCGAGGGGGGCATTATCGCGAAAGTGCGAGATGGTGACTTAATTACCTTGGATGCACCAAAAGGTGTATTAAAACTTCATGTTTCAGATGAAGAGTTGGCAAAACGAGAATTAGAAATAAGTCAAACCGGCATGACGTATGGCACAGGCCGTGAGTTATTTGCTGGATTCAGAAACATCGTGAGCAGTGCTGATTTAGGCGCAAGCTCATTTGGTATTGAATAACAATTGGGAATGAGGGACGTGATGAACATCGAAGCTATTTTATCATCGGCACCAGTTGTACCTGTAGTTGTGATCGACAATTTAGACGACGCGGCTCCGCTTGCTAAAGCTTTATATGCGGGTGGTTTACGTGCATTGGAAATTACATTGCGTACACCAGTGGCTGCTGAAGCTGTGAAGTTGATGAAACAAGCTGTACCAGAAGCGTTTGTTGGTACGGGCACCGTTGTTGATAAGGCTACTTTCGACGCATCGGTTGAAGCTGGCGCCGATTTTATGGTGAGTCCAGGTGTAACAGACGAACTGATTGCACTTGCAAAATCAACAGACATTCCATTTTTACCGGGAGCCGCTACGCCAAGTGAAGTTATGCGTTTGGCGTCTCATGGTTTTAAGTTTTTAAAGTTTTTCCCTGCAGAAGCGGCAGGAGGGGCACCAATGTTAAAGTCAATTGGTGGACCACTTCCTCACGTAAAGTTTTGCCCGACCGGCGGCATCACGCTCGAATCTGCACCTAAGTACCTATCACTGAGCAACGTTGTGTGTGTTGGTGGTACTTGGATGGTCGATAAGCAACTTATTGCAAACAAAGATTGGCAGGCCATTGAAGCGCTTGCAAAACAAGCAAGTCAAATTAAATAATCAAGGGGACTCGAAAATGATTAAAATCGCAATTAATGGCTATGGCCGTATCGGTCGTAATGTTTTACGTGCTCTCTATGAGTCAAACCAACAAAATGAAATCAAAGTTGTTGCAATCAACGACTTGGCTCCAGCAAATGTAAACGCACACTTGACGCAATATGATTCAGTGCACGGCAAGTTTTCGCAAGAAGTGTCGCTTTCAGGCAATACACTTGTCATTGGCAATGATGAAATCGAGCTGGTTCAAGAACGTGATCCATCAAATCTTCCTTGGGCACGTTTAGGTGTAGATGTTGTTCTTGAATGTACGGGGTTGTTTACTGACCGCGCAAGTGCCTCTAAACACATTGAAGCAGGTGCGAAAAAAGTAATCGTATCAGCACCAGGTAAAGAAATGGATGCCACGGTTGTTCATGGTGTAAATAGCGATGTACTGACTGCATCGAGTAACATCATTTCAAATGCCTCTTGCACGACTAACTGTTTAGCGCCTGTAGCGAAAGCATTGAACGATACTATCGGAATTGAACAAGGTAGTATGACCACTATTCACGCTTACACTAATGACCAGGTACTGACTGACGTATACCACCCAGATCTTTACCGTGCGCGCAGCGCAACGCAATCTATGATCCCAACAAAAACAGGTGCAGCAGCAGCTGTTGGTCTTGTGTTGCCTGAGCTTGCTGGAAAACTTGATGGTATGGCTGTTCGTGTGCCAACTATCAATGTGTCACTTGTGGATCTGACCTTTGTTGCGTCACGTGAAACGACTAAAGAAGAAGTCAATGCAGCGGTTAAAGCGGCAGCGCAGGGTGCTATGGCAGGCGTACTTGAAGTGAATGAACTACCTTTGGTATCAATTGACTTTAATCACAATCCAGCATCGTCTATTTTTGATGCAACACAAACACGTGTTGATGGCAAACTAGTTAAAGTAATGGCTTGGTACGACAACGAGTGGGGTTTCTCTAATCGTATGTTGGATCAAGTAAAAACACTTGGAAAATTCTTGTAATATCAATGTTTATCCAATACAAAGCCGACGTTATGTCGGCTTTTTTATGCCATTTTCCACGATTACTTAAGTCTTGGATTCAATATACTAAAAGTATGTGTTCCATTTAAATCCTTTTGTCATTTTTCAACTTTTTATTAATAGTTTAGTGAGCTTGTCTTAGATCAAAAAAACAAAATTCCATAGGCGTACTATGACTTTAACGGAACAGAAACAAGTTGATAAAAGTTACTGTTGCCACTTTTCTCTATGTGTAAAGGAGTCTCAATATGACGATTGAACGCCACAGCCTTGCAAAAGAATTACCTGAATTTAAAGATAAGATCCACGAGTTGAAAATGAACGATAAACATTTCGCACGTTTGTTTGACGACTATCATGATCTTGACCACGCCGTGATCCGAATTGAAGATGGCGTTGAGAGTAGCTCAGACGAATATCTGGAGTCCCTGAAAAAACAAAGACTTCAATTGAAAGATCAGCTCTACTCACTCTTACGTAACGCGTAAACTCCAACCAGCCTGCATAACTCCCGTAAGATTGTGTGGGCTTTTTCGCCGCTTTAGTTTTTCTCGCCTATACTCTTTAAAACACTTCTTCAGGGTACATTCGTGACTGTCATAGCAGTATTGATTGTCATCGCCGGATTGTTCATTTTACTGTCCACATTAAAAGCGGCTCACAAAATTTGCTTTTTAAGTCGAGAATTGGGCTGGAAGGTTCTTTATGCATTAATTATCGGTTTTAGTGTGAGCTACAGCGTTTTTGTTGCCTATTTAATATCATCTCTCACAATAGACTGGGTCGATCTTGGTGTATCGGGCATTCTGTTTTTTGGCAGTGTATTTGTTTTACTCGTTATTCAGCTCAGTCTTCGGTCGTTGAAACGGGAAAAAGAGCGCACGGAATATGAAAAGAAATTAGCGGAACAGGACAGTTTGACTGGATTGCCGAATAGGGCGAGTTGCCTTTGCCAAATTAGTGAGTGGCTGGACAAGCACACGCCTTTTGCACTTTTACTGATTGATTTAAATAATTTCAAGGAAATCAATGATGCGTTAGGTCATTCGGTTGGTGATAAGCTTTTAAAGGAACTGGCTATTCGATTGTCTCAAGCCTTATTACCTAACAACGTACTTTATCGCATTGGTGGGGATGAGTTTGTGCTTCTGTGTAGTGCTCATGATGCAACAACGATCTATTCTCAAAACAATACATTTGTGAGCACACTTCATCATCCTTTTCACATTGAAGGCTATGAGTTGAATGTTAATTACAGCGCAGGTGCTAGCCAGTATAACGGGGCGAAATCCAGTAGCATGGATTTGTTAAAAGAAGCGGATATTGCCATGTATCACGCTAAACACACACGGCAAAGTCTGGTTATTTTTAGTGAAGAATTAGGAGGCGAAGCTAAAAAGGAATTAATGACTTTGCAGATGTTGCAACATGCTTTGGCTAAAGACGAATTGTTGATTCATTACCAACCTGTTTATGATTTTGTGTCAGGCGATATAGTTGCTGTTGAGGCATTACTGCGATGGCCTCAGAAAGACGGTACGTTACTTGCGGCGGAGCAGTTTATTAAAATGGCCCTACGTGCTGGTATTCTCAGACAAATAACGCCTTGGGTGCTTAATCGGGTGCACTTAGATTTGCCTGCACTACTGGGAGTTAAACCAAATATCAAAGTACACATCAATTTAAGTGCTTTCGACCTTCAATCAAACAAGATTGTGCATCATCTCGCCGAGCACCAGTCAGCCGAAGGCACATTTTCTAGGCATATCGTGTTAGAAATTGCAGACAGTTTGCTCATCTTACATCCTGAGAGTGAAGAGTTAGTGAGAACGCTGAATGAACTAGGATACGAAGTAAATATTGACGACTTCGCAACGGGCAATGGCGGACTTAGACATCTCATCAGTAAAGGATTATCCGGTATCAAGATGGACCCTGTTGTTTTTTCGCATTTGTCGGATGACGATAAGAACACGCTGCTAGAGCTATGCGCTTCCATCGCGAAACGACTTGACGTGAAACTCGTCGCTAAGGGTATTGAACGGGAAGAACAAATAGAAAAGCTGAAAAAAATCGGTATTTCACAGATGCAGGGATTTCATATTTGCGAACCTATGTCACTCAACAATTGCGTTACTTGGCTAAGTTCTCAGTCTGTTGTGAGCCAGTTACTACGCACGACAAAATAGACACTCGTAAAAAAGGCGCTTCAAAGAAGCACCTTTTAGATTCAATACGAGTAAAACGTCATTCGTTTACTAATGTTTAGCCAAACACATACGATTTACCGGTAAATTATTTAAGTATTACCAGCCACATTGACGGTCTTTGTTTTGCTCGTCTAAGTAAGCTTTTAATGGAGCAAAATAGTCGAGAACGGCATTTGCGTCCATTTCGTTTGACCCCGTCAATTTCGCCAAAGCTTCTTGCCATGGGCGGCTTGAACCCATTGCTAACATCTCATTTAGTCGCTTGCCAGCTTCTTCAGAACCATAGACAGAACAGCGGTGAATTGATTCTTTATTGCCTGAAATGTCACACATTGCTTTGTGGAACTGGAATTGCAGAATGTGCGCTAAGAAGTAACGAGTATAAGGAACATTACCTGGAACATGGTACTTGGCACCTGGATCAAAGTCCGCCTCAGTACGCGCGATTGGCGCAGTGATACCTTGGTATTTCTCACGCAGCTCCCACCAAGCTTGGTTATATTGTTCTGGCTTAATTTCGCCAGAGAATACTTTCCAACGCCATTGATCTACAAGAAGACCAAATGGAATGAATGCAATTTTATCAAGAGCCATGCGCATTAATAGACCAATGTCTTTTGATTCGTCAGGTACTTTGTCCAATAAACCGATTTCTTTCAGATAACCAGGTGTGACAGATAGCGCTATGGTATCACCAATCGCTTCATGGAATCCGTCATTCGCGCTGTCTTGATAAAAGACAGGTAAGTTGTTGTAGGCGCGTTGATAGAAATTGTGTCCAAGCTCATGGTGAATAACAGCAAATTCTTCACCTGTGCGTTGAATACACATTTTTATACGTAAATCGTCTTTAAAGTCGATATTCCAAGCCGACGCATGACATTGAACATCTCGGTCTCTCGGCTTGGTAAATAATGAGCGCTCCCAGAATGTTTCAGGAAGTGGTGCAAAACCCATCGAAGTAAAGAACTTCTCTGCGCCTTTGACCATCTTAATCTCATCATAATTATGGTCAGCAAGCAGTTCGGTTACGTCATAACCAGGGTCCGCATTTTCTGGCGCAACTAAATCGTAGATATTACCCCAAGTTTGAGCCTCACATATTGCCTAGCAAATGAGCAGGGATAGGTTTATCTTGTGGCACTTTGTCTGTGCCATATTTTTCGCCCAATTTTGCACGAACATGACAATGAAGCGAATCATAAAGTGGCTTAACTTGACCCCAAATGCGGTCTAACTCTTTCGCAAAATCATCAGCTGGCATATCGTACTTAGAACGCCACATAGCGCCAGTATCTGCATAGCCGAGCTCTTTAGCACCTTCATTAGTCAGAACAACTTGCTCTTTGTAAAGGTCGCGCATTGGTTTCGACACTTCGCGCCAACCTTGCCACATATCAAGTAGTTCGTTGTAATCACGACTTGTCGCCATTTTAGCGGTCATATCACCAAGACTTAAACACTGGCCGTCGTCTTTACAGTATTTACCTTTGCCGTACATACCATCCAGTTCCGCGGCGAGTTCAGAAACTCGAGCCGTTTTTACAGGATCTTGTGGAGCAGGGAGTGTTAGCGCCAGCTTTAAAATATCCAGCTTACGTCGGTTGTCGGCATTGAGCTCTAAACTATCAAACTTTGCAGCTTCATTTGCTAAACTTACGACTGCCTCAGTGAATTTTTGATTAGCTTGAGCAGCCAAATTGGCGGTGTCATGCGTGATAAAGTTTGCGTAAATCCACTGTGCTTGACCGCTTTCTACGTTCAAGTTAAGCAACTCAGTTTCAACTTTAGTTAAGAATTGTTCTGCGTCTTTTTCGGTAAGTGGGGCAGGGCTTGATACTTTTTCTTGTTGGCAACCTGTTAAGGCTAAGGCACTTGCCACCATTAAAGCGCTTAGAGTGAGTTTCGTTTTCATCGTCACGTTCACTTGTTGTTATTGGAACAGTCATGATAGCAGGGCATGAAGTAGGGAACAATTGCGATGCGTTGGACCGCACTTGGTAATTGCAATGAGATTAAACTAGCGTATTGAATTTATAACATTTTGAACCATACTTTTAGCAGTTATTACCAAGGAACATGAGTATGAGTTGGTTCATTTTTATCGTGGCAGTCATTGTGATAATGCTGCTGGTGAAGGACATTCGATATAGCTTAGTTTCAAAGCCCGTTATGAAGTTTTTTAAAAAAGCACTTCCACCGCTATCCCAAACTGAGCAAGAGGCTATGGAGGCGGGTGATGTTTGGTGGGATGCGGATTTGTTTTCAGGTCGTCCTAATTGGTCAAAACTGCATTCTTATCCAAAACCAGCCTTGAGCGAGCGTGAAAAAGCGTTTATTGATAATGATCTAGAAACGTTGCTCGCCATGCTTGATGAAGCGCAAATCGCGAAGAATATGGACCTGCCAAAAAATGTCTGGAAATTTATAAAAGAAAAAGGTTTCTTTTCATTCATCATTCCAGAAAGTTACGGTGGTTTACAATTTTCAGCCCAAGCAAACTCCTATATCGTCTCTAGAATTGCAAGCAAAAGCCTGTCAGCCGCGGTGACTGTCATGGTACCAAATAGTTTAGGCCCAGCAGAGCTGTTACTTCATTACGGGACTCACGAACAACAAGAGCAATGGCTACCAAAACTGGCAACAGGCGAAGCAATACCTTGTTTCGCGTTGACAGGTCCCGAAGCCGGTTCGGATGCTGGTGGTATCCCCGATTTTGGTATTGTCTGTAAACAAACAATTGATGGGCAAGAGGTGTTGGGACTGTCACTCACATGGGACAAGCGCTACATTACGCTCGCACCAGTGGCGACGGTATTGGGTCTTGCGTTCAAAGTTAAGGACCCCGATCGATTACTTGGAACCAACGTTGACTTGGGGATTACCTGTGCGCTGATTCCAACCGATCATCCAGGTGTAGAGATAGGTAAGCGGCATAACCCTCTTAATTTGGGATTTTTAAACGGGACCACATCTGGCAAAGATGTCTTCATTCCGCTTGATTGGGTCATTGGCGGTGACAAGGGTATAGGAAGAGGGTGGCGAATGCTTGTGTCTTGCTTAAGTGCAGGTCGAGGCATATCGTTGCCAGCATTGAGCGCAGGAACGGCACACCTTTGTACACGCATGACCACGGCTTATGCTCAAGTACGGACGCAATTTAGTCAACCTATAGGTGCATTTGAAGGCATTCAATCGGCGTTGGCCCAAATGATTGCAGATACCTACACGATTGAAGCGGCTCGTAATTTTACGGCAATTGCAATCGACATGAAATATAGTCCCGCAGTGACGACCGCTATCGCGAAATACCACATGACCGAGATGGCCAGAAATTGTGTTAACCATGCTCTCGATATTCATGCTGGTAAGGGGATCCAAATGTGCTCGAGTAACTACCTCGCGCGAAATTACATGGGGATCCCAATTTCAATAACGGTTGAGGGGGCTAACATTCTAACTCGTAACCTAATGATTTTTGGTCAAGGTGCTACACGTTGTCACCCTTATGTTTTGAAGGAAATGCAAATTGTTGCGATGGCCGATGAGGAGTTAGCTCTCAAAGAATTTGACGCCACGCTAATGGCGCATGTTCAATTCACGGCGCTAAATGCGTTCAATGCGCTCGGTATGGCGCTTACCGGGTCTCGTCTAGTGCAAGTGAAGTTAAGTGGTCAAACACGGCGTTACTATCAACATTTAACTCGGCTCAGTAAAGCGTTGGCGTTCGTCAGTGATATTGCCATGTTAACGCTTGGCGGAGAGTTGAAGCGAAAGGAAATGCTTTCTGCGCGATTAGGGGATGCCCTGAGTCATCTTTATTTAGCTTCATGTATTTTAAAGAAATTCGCTGATGATGGGCATCAGCATGGTGATTTGCCTCTGGTTCAGTACGGACTGGAAAAGCAACTATTTTTGTGTGCCAAAGCGCTGGAAGAGTTTTGCGATAATTTTAATGTTAGTGTGGTAGGTCCAATGCTTAAAACCTGGATTTTCCCGTTTGGTAATAAATTCCGTCAACCGTCAGATGACCTAGCGAAAGACGTTTGTCATGCTCTTTCAACCCCAAATGTTGTTCGTGAACGCGTCGGGTTTTTGTGCTATATCGATGAAAAAGGCGCAACAGGTATTATGGAAGAAGCATTTTCAATGAAGCATGAACTTCGAAGCACAATTAAAGAAGTCAATGCGTTAAGAAAACAACATACTGATTGGAAGAAGCTTCCTTGGCATGAACTGTTAGAGAAAGCGCGGCGTGGTGACTACATCGGCGAAGATGAGTATCAAAAGCTATTGAGACTAGAGGAAATACGTAAGCAAGCTATTGGTGTGGACGCGTTTTCGAAGCTGTAATCCATAGAGGATTGGTATGGTTTTCAAAGACTGTTCTTGGCAACCATACCAACTAATTATCTTAACGTGCGTAAGGGTCGTAAATAATCTTATCGACGTACCAAACGCCTTTTTTACGTAACATTTTGACACTGCGCATGTCGTCAACTTTTTTACCTTGCCAGTTACCAGTAAAGATCAAATTGACCGTTGACTCATCGCCGTAAACCTCTCGAAGACTTTCGTTGGTCATGTCGACTTCAATGGTCACGTCGTCATATTGCAAATTAAGTAAATTTCGACTGAATTGAGACGCGGTTCCGTAAGAGCGCATGATCCTTGCCATTTTGGGTGTTGAGAATTCGATTGCCGCATTGAGGTTATGTTTATTATATAAAGCATCGAAAAATAACACAGCATTGTAACTCGGCGCATTTTTATCACCGCTTGCTGCATCGTCACCACCACCGCATCCTACGAATGCAAAAACAGCAATTAATGCTAAAAGAAAGTTTTTCATAGTACGTACTTCTATTTCCTTAACAGCTTTTAGTTTGTAACGATTGTAGCTAGATGTAAAGGAACAAACAAAAAAAGGGGCAATGCCCCTTTTTTGTTTAACTACCTGTATTTTTGTACAACCTATTGCACTAATTCTTGATCCGTAAATTCGTCAGCGAAAAGTGGGCTAGACAGATAACGCTCGGTTGCACTTGGTAAAATGACGACTATGTTTTTGTCTGCATTTTCAGGGCGTTCTGCAATACGCTTTGCTGCAACAACGGCTGCACCAGAAGAAATACCAACAAGAATACCTTCGTCTTTCATTAGTTGATGTGCCATTGCGATTGCATCTTCATTTGATACTTTCTCAGTACCATCAATTAACTCTAAATCTAAGTTACCAGGAATAAAGCCAGCACCGATACCTTGGATCTTATGTGGGCCAGGTTTAACTTCTTCACCAGCAAGCGTTTGGCTGATAACAGGTGAGTCGACTGGTTCAACAGCGATAGATTTTACGGCTAAGCCTTTTTCATTTTTTAGATAACGGCTAACACCTGTGATTGTACCGCCTGTGCCCACACCGGCTACAAAGAAGTCAACTTTTCCATCCATCGCGTCGAAGATCTCTGGACCAGTTGTTTCAAAGTGAATTTTCGGGTTTGCTGGGTTTTCAAATTGTTGCAACATAACAAACTTGCTTGGCTCAGCGTCGGCAATTTCACGTGCTTTTTCAATAGCGCCTTTCATACCTTTAGCGCCTTCAGTTAATACTAAATTTGCGCCAAGTGCTTTTAGCAATTTACGACGCTCCAAGCTCATTGTGTTCGGCATAGTTAGGGTCAGTTTATAGCCTCTCGAAGCGGCTACAAAAGCGAGCGCAATACCCGTGTTACCAGACGTTGGCTCGATGATTTCTTTGCCTTCAGTAAGCAAACCTGATTTTTCCGCTTCCCAAATCATAGAAGCACCAATACGACATTTAACGCTAAAGCTTGGATTGCGAGATTCAACTTTCGCGTAAACGTTACCACCGGTGACGCGGTTTAGTTTTACAATAGGAGTGTTGCCAATAGTGAGGCTGTTATCTGCAAATATTTTAGACATCTTGGTCCCTTCATGCGTTAAAAACGTTGTTACGATGACACTTTAGCTTGGATATGAAAAAAAGAAGGAAGTAATGGCTATAAGTTATATCAAATAGGCTTATAGCCATTAGGCATAAAAAATCGACTAGTTATGCATTATAACAACCACGCATAGCTAAATTTTGCAAACACTGAGCGTGTATCTTTTGTTATTTTTCCTAGGTCGTCATCTTCAAATCCACTGTCCCCAAAGCCCGCAAAGAATACGGTTTGTGGGTTTAGTTTATAACTATAAAGAAGTTGAGTCGTGAAGGCTTTGTAGGTTGCATCAACACTTTCAATATAGTTCGCCTGATTACGTTGAATGTCTGTGTAAATTATAGCAAGTCGCAGATAGCTGTAGACGTCAAACTGATAGGTAAAGCGTACATCGCTGAGATTCGCCGTATACACTTCATTTCCATCGGCATTGAGTTTTTCATAGATGTGTTGAAGTTTAAATTCGAAATGCTGGCCAATATTCAAGTTAATGTTTGGACGCGCATAAAAATAATCACCGACTCGATTATTAGCAAGATCAACGCGATTTCCTGTACGCATGTTGATGCTCGCAAAGACACCAGCAAGAGGCTTAAATTCTAAATATGTCCAAAGCGTATTTTCCGAAAATAACTGCGTATTTCCATCGATGACTAAACTCGCCGCGTTATTCCGAAGGCCGGTACGATTACGTTGTTCAATACCCACGGAAATTTGACTTTGCATAGGGCCTTCGACAACAAATTCCGTTTGAATTTCTTTCTCTAATAGTTCGCCGTCGTCATTATGCGTGATGTCCCAATCGGTATACCATCGCGCTCGGTTCCACCACGATTGTTCATCGCCATACCAGCGCATTTCACCACCGACAAGAAACTTGTTAAAGTCGATTTGGTCAACAAAGCCTAAGTCGGCTCGGTAGCCTTGTTGGCGAGCGTTATAGCTCGAGAACACACTCCAATATTTTGTAAAGTGATCATAGGAAAGTAAATAGGCTGAACCGCTTATCGATTTATCGATTACTCGAAGCACGCTTTCGTTGTAATCACAGTCCTCAAAACGCACACAGGCATCTTGTGGTGGCGTACAGGTGTCTCCGTCACACAGCTCATTGATAAAGTCATCGCTGTATTGTGTTTGAGAATGCATGAACTGAGCTTTGAACGTGTCATTTTCAGTTGGCTGATATTTACTGTCGATACTCACTAACTTATTTTCATAGTCATCACTTTGGCGCAAGGTAGAAGTTGAACCTACAGACAGCTTTGAGTTGAAGTCATAGCGGTATCGCAGAGCAGCGTTGTCGCTTTTTTGCGATAAGCTTACAACACTAGATCCTAAGTTTCCGGGTATAAGCACATTTAAATAACTGTCATTAGCGACAAACGCAGCGAAGGTATGTCCTTGTTTACTTCCTGTGACTTTGATGCCGTAATCCGGTGTGGCAATGTTTCGAGTGTGAATGAGATTTTGGAAAGACGAGAAATAGTCATTGTTTTCTAAGAAGAAGCTACGCTGCTCGGGATAAAACAAGCTAAAGCTATTGTTGACGTTAAGCTGGCCACTGTCCGCTTCTACTTGGGAAAAGTCAGGATTTAAAGTCGCATTTAATGTAACGTCAGGCGTAATTGCCCACTTCAAATCGACGCTTGGTTCATAAAATTCATCGCTTTCCCAAGGTTCAGTGATGCCATCATCGATATCCCTGGTTTCCGTTTTACCTGCCACAAAACTCGGAATGACGGCGATATTGTTGCCTTGTTTCGCTTTTTCGAAACCGTCATACGCAGGCATTTGGCAAATCCAACAGGTGTTAGCGTGATCTAACGTCATACTGGATAAACGCAAACGTTCGTTTCTAGGATAGAAGCGAACAAATTCCATGGCCATGGTTTTTATGTCGGCATTGTCATCAAAATTGAGTACGCGAAAAGGGATCTCGATTTCTACGGTATACCCGTCATCATGAATCACCCCAACGCTATCCCAAATTCCATTCCAAGCGCTGCTTTCGGTTTTACTTAATTCGTTTTCGATAGAGTCCATTTGTACACCAAATGGGTTAACGAAAAACTGATATGCGATGCGCCCACTATTATAGGTGTCTATTTTTAGCCCAACGAGATCATCATTCCACGCTTGGTCACGATCTCGATAGAAAGCTCGAATGTGCTCGGGTGATGGGTCTTTTGCTTCAAATCCTATAAAAAGCGACTCACCATCCTCATATACGTAGGCGGTGGTGTCTACTGGACTTGCCAAATTATCATGAGGCCAAGAGATGTTATTGATGGATATTTTTTTCGCTTTTTGCCAATGCGCTTCATCTAGCTTGCCATCAATTTTAGCTTTTGCATTTATGTATGGCATATTTTGATTCGCGAAGACGCCAGTCGGCAGAGACAACAATAGGGCGCAGAAGAGAGATTTATACATTTTTTTAGTAACTTAGTTATTATGACGATAGGTTAACGGTATTCACATTAATGCACAAATTAACCTCGTTAAATAAACAAATTTAGGCGATTAAATCTACAGTGCGAATGTGACGTTACAACCGTGTTAGAACGATAAAGCGCAAACACGAGCAATCGAACGTAAAACGTGATAAAAAGTCGGCTTCGTTCAACGTTTGAGAATTATAATGAATCTAGTTTTAAAACTGCTTGCCGGGATTTTTGGCGGCATTTTAGTGGGACTTTATTTACCGCTACCCGCTGTGGAATTGTTGATCACAGCAAAAGTACTTGTTGGTCAATTAATTAGTTTTACAATTCCCTTGATCATTCTGTTTTTCATCGCATCGGGTATCGCCGGGTTACCGCAGGGATCAGGCCATCTGCTCGGTAAAACGGTTGGGTTTGCCTATGGTTCCACCATTGTAGCGGGTACATTGGCTTTCTTGCTCATTTCTGCCGTTATACCAATGTTTGATGTATCAACCAGTTTTCATGCATCAGAAACGTCAGAGCTAAAGGGCTACATTGACCTTGAAATTCCGCCACTAATGGGTGTTATGACAGCGCTAGCGAGTGCCTTCATTTTTGGTATCGGGATCAGTTATCAAAACCTTACCAGCCTAAAATCAGTTGTTGATGAAGGCCGAGACGTCATTGATGGATTGTTAGCCAACGTGATTATTCCACTATTACCAGTTTATATTGCGGGTGTTTTCGCTGATATGACGGTAGCAGGAACGGTTGTGAGCACGTTGAGTACCTTTGGTATCGTACTGGTCGCGGCGGTCGTTATGCATTGGTTATGGTTAACTTTCTTGTATGTGACCACAGGTCTCATGCTTAAACGTAGTCCAATAGAATTAATTAAGAATATGCTGCCAGCCTACGTTACCGCTCTTGGTACTATGTCTAGTGCGGCAACTATTCCAGTTTCGTTGCGTGCAAGTAAGTCTAATCAAGTGCAAGAAGAAGTCGCTAACTTCACGGTACCGCTATGCGCAACAATTCATTTATCCGGTTCGACAATCACCATCGTTACGTGTGCGATGGCTGTAATGTTTCTCTCTCCAGACTTAGCTCAGCCAACGCTTGGCACTATGCTTCCGTTTATTTTCATGCTTGGCGTTGTGATGATTGCGGCTCCAGGCGCACCAGGTGGCGCGGTAATGTCTGCTTTAGGTTTACTGAGCACAATGTTGGGATTTGGGGAAAGTGCACTAGCATTAATGATTGCTCTATATCTCGCTCAAGATAGTTTCGGTACAGCGTGCAACGTAACAGGTGACGGAGTTATCGCACTTTGGGTTGATAAGTTCTCACGTCAAACTCAAACGGCTTGATAAGCAAAACGTTAACTTGAGTAAAAACTGTTAAAATTTTAAGCGCAAGGAGTTCAATTCTTGCGCTTTTTCTTTTTATTTATTAATGACATGGGTGCAATTAATAAATTTTACGGTGAAGGTGACCGTTAACAGTTATCGTTTTGAAATTTCTGTGATACTCTCCAACAAGAATAATTACAATTGCGACTACCTAGTAAGAGGGCTTTCCTTTGATTAATGTGCTCTTAGTTGACGACCACGAGTTGGTTAGAACAGGGATAAAAAGGATCCTAGACGATGTGCGTGGATTCAAAGTTGTAGGAGAAGCAAAAACGGGTGAAGAAGCCGTGCAATTTTGTCGTCAGCACAACCCAAATGTCGTGCTCATGGATATGAATATGCCGGGGATCGGTGGTTTAGAAGCAACAAAGAAAATTTGTCGTTATTGCCCTGATGTCAAAGTGATCGTACTCACCGTTCATTGCGAAGATCCATTCCCAAGTAAAGTCATGCAAATTGGCGCGCACGGTTATTTAACCAAAGGTACTGGACTCGATGAGATGATTAACGCCATTCGTGCGGTTAATTCAGGCCAACGGTATATTGCACCGGATATTGCACAACAAATTGCGCTTGCTCAGTTTAGTGGACGTAATGATGAGAATCCGTTTCAAAGTTTGTCTGAGCGTGAGCTACAAATTATGCTCATGATCACAAAAGGAGAAAAGGCTCAAGATATTGCAGACAGGCTAAACCTCAGTTCAAAAACAGTTAATAGCTACCGTTACAGAATGTTTGAAAAATTAAATGTCAGTGGTGATGTTGAACTTACGCACTTAGCAATTCGGCACAAAATGATAGATATCGACAGCTCTCACTAAATTCTTTTCATGGCAGTTTTTGATCACAAACTTTTCCTAAAAACACTTTCCACAGAGCCTGGCGTTTATCGTATGTATGACGGTGAGAGTCAGGTGATCTATGTCGGCAAAGCTAAAAACCTTAAAAAGCGGGTTAGCAGCTACTTTCGAAGTAATATTACTGACAGTAAAACCCGTGTTTTAGTCAGTAATATTCAACATATTGACGTCACACTGACAAATACCGAAACAGAAGCGTTAATTCTTGAAAGTAACCTAATAAAGAAATATCAGCCTCGCTACAACATTCTCCTTCGTGACGACAAAAGCTATCCCTACATTTTTCTAAGCGCGCATAAACATCCTCGACTCGCGTTTCATCGCGGCAGTAGAAAAGCAAAAGGCGACTATTTTGGCCCGTATCCGAGTAGCGCTGCCGTGTCAGATAGTCTTCGTCTTATGCAGAAAATCTTTCCTGTAAGACAATGCGAAGATGCATATTATCGCGCTCGGAGTCGACCTTGTTTACAACATCAATTAAAACGCTGCAGCGCACCTTGTGTCGGTATTGTGAGTGACGAGGAATATCAAGACCAAGTTACGATGGTTAAGCAATTTTTGAGTGGACGCTCACAAGATGTAATTGCGTCACTTATTGGTAAAATGGAAAAGGCGAGCTTGTCGTTACAGTTTGAAGAGGCAGCAAAATTTCGAGATCAAATCGCGCTGCTTCGCCAAATGCAAGAACAACAGTCTGTAAGCGGTAATTTTCCAGAAATGGACGTCATCGGTTTTGGACAATTGCATGGGTTGTGTGCGATCCATGTTCTAGCTATACGCGACCACAAAGTACTCGGCACAAGAACGTATTTTCCAAAAGTGCCAAAAGATGCCACAGCCAATGAAATAGTGGAAAGTTTTATTGGGCAGTACTATCTCTCGACTCAAGGCAGTGGTCGTATTGCGGCCGACATTGTTTTACCTTTTGAGATTGAAGAACAGCAAGCTCTCATTGACGCACTTAGCGAGGTAGCTAAGCGAAAAGTCGCAATTCGTGCGAATGTTCGAGGTGAACGCCTACAATACCTGAATCTCGCCAATAAAAATGCTCACAATGCTCTGACGGTTAAACAAAGTGCGCAAGAAGCTATTAGTGTTCGTTACGCACTGTTAAAAGAGGCATTAGGGACTCTCTGAAATAGGGCGAATGGAGTGTTTTGATATCAGCCACACGATGGGTGAAAACACCATTGCGTCTTGTGTTGTTTTCGATGGTAATGGACCGAACAATAAAGAGTATCGCCGTTACAATGTGGAAGGAATTACACCGGGTGATGATTATGCCGCAATGAGTTTTGCCCTTAAAAAGCGTTACGGCAAAGTAACGGAAACGGAGAAAATCCCCGATGTGATTTTTATCGACGGTGGAAAAGGACAATTGGGACGTGCGGAAGAATTTTTTGAGTCTTGGACACAGGATAAAATGCCACTGCTCGTTGGTGTTGCGAAGGGGACAAGTCGAAAGCCAGGTTTGGAAACTCTGTTAATAGATGGTGGGCGCAAAACGGTGAATCTAGAAAGTGATTCACCTGCACTACATTTAATTCAGCATATACGAGATGAATCACATCGATTTGCAATCGCTGGACATAGAAATAAACGCCAGAAGCAACGTACTCAATCATTGCTAGAGGAAATTACCGGCGTTGGACAGAAACGTCGCCAAGCGCTATTGAAGTTTTTAGGGGGTATGCAGGGTGTAATGGCTGCGAACGTGCAGCAGCTAAAACAAGTACCGGGGATCAGTCCTGAAATGGCTGAAAAGATATTTAACCATTTGCATGACAAAGCTTAAGCTTTCATGCGAACATAATGAAAAAGAAGTTATACTCAGCGCTATGTGGAATATTCCTAATATTTTGACGACCTTTCGTCTCTTCCTAATCCCTGTATTTGTCGTGGCATTTTATTTGCCGTATTCGTGGGCATTTTTTGCAGCGGCATTTACATTCTGGCTTGCGTCGGTGACAGACATACTTGATGGCTATCTAGCACGCAAACTCGAACAGTCGACTCCATTTGGTGCTTTTCTCGATCCTGTTGCAGACAAGGTGATGGTCAGTGCTGCTTTAGTTGTCCTTGCTACGTATTACCAAAACATCTTTATTACGATTGCGGCTGTGGTAATTATTAGTCGTGAGATTGTTATTTCTGCGCTGCGCGAGTGGATGGCAGAGCAGGGTAAAAGAGGTAATGTTGCAGTATCAAATATGGGCAAATGGAAAACAGCCGCTCAAATGTTGGCAATCATTGGTTTGATTTGGCAATTTGATACTTGGATGATCTACTTAAGTTACGCACTTTTAGCCATCGCAACTGTGCTGACTCTTAGCTCTATGATCCAGTATTTAGCCGCTGCTCGTTCTGAATTGATTAAATCTTGATAACGAACGATTAAAGAAAAACCAAACTAGATAAAAATTAAGCAAACAGTTCAAAACATTCATTTTTTATGTTGACGCGTTCAAAAGAATCTGTAGAATGCGTCCGTGTTGAGAGGCAGACGCCCTCGAGAATGCGAGTATAGCTCAGCTGGTAGAGCGCAACCTTGCCAAGGTTGAGGTCACGAGTTCGAACCTCGTTACTCGCTCCAAATTCTCGAATAAAGTGGCGGAATGGCAGAGTGGCCATGCAGCGGATTGCAAATCCGTCTACCTCGGTTCGACTCCGGGTTCCGCCTCCATTTCTCAACACTTAACATGCGAAAGCAGCCCGATGCCCGGGTGGTGAAATTGGTAGACACAAGGGATTTAAAATCCCTCGCTGGTAACAGCGTGCCGGTTCAAGTCCGGCCCCGGGCACCATTTAACGAAAGTTAAATCCTCAGGCTAAATTGGAACGCCAGTCGCGAACCATCGGTACGCGAGTATAGCTCAGCTGGTAGAGCGCAACCTTGCCAAGGTTGAGGTCACGAGTTCGAACCTCGTTACTCGCTCCAATTGCTTTCACACCCGATGCCCGGGTGGTGAAATTGGTAGACACAAGGGATTTAAAATCCCTCGCTGGTAACAGCGTGCCGGTTCAAGTCCGGCCCCGGGCACCATTTTTAGATACCATCTAAAAATATCTTTCGATTGTATTTTTTCATTTTCTAATAATATAATCGGACTCTGGATTGCGAGTATAGCTCAGCTGGTAGAGCGCAACCTTGCCAAGGTTGAGGTCACGAGTTCGAACCTCGTTACTCGCTCCAATCTCATTGAACGGCGGAATGGCAGAGTGGCCATGCAGCGGATTGCAAATCCGTCTACCTCGGTTCGACTCCGGGTTCCGCCTCCATTTTACTTACTCCCATACCTATTTTCTCCCTCATTTTGAACTACACTATCTCTAGCGAACATTTTCAGTTTACTGTAATGAGTAAATACATATCTCAAATTCCTGACAATCCCTGTATCCGTCATTGTTGTCTTGACGAACGCAATGTGTGTGTTGGTTGCTATAGAACACTGGCTGAAATACTCAACTGGCACGAGAGTAACGCGGAACAAAAGCTAGCAATTATTGAGCGATGCGAGCAGCGACGTCTCAAACGTCTAGATAGAATGTCAAGTTAAGCCAATTGCACAAACTCTAAATTGCATTTCCCATTCATTCAAAACATCTCCACTAAATTATTAGTGCCATATTAGTTTAACAAATTGTTAATGGTGTTCCTATATTCTCTGCAACCTCGAAGGAATGAGTACTTTGCAAGGGAAGCAGTAAATCTTTCATCATCTCCACGTTTATTTTAAAGCTCGATATCAGAGCAGTGGGCATGATTACGACCAAGGAACTCTTAAAACAATGAAAAAATATCTACTGTCTGCGCTCACGGGTCTGTTGGTAAGCCAGGCCCATGCTGCACCTGAAGTTCATTATGAACAATGTAAAACTAGCTTTGAGTATTTAGGAGCGAGCTATTTTGGTACAACTAATAAAAACAACAGTGGTGGCCAATGGTGTTATCTCAAAAGCTCAATCGAGGACTCGACTTGGGGAAATGTTCGAGTTGAGACAATTCCAGAGTTTAAAACAGTAACGGGTAAACGTTGTTTATCGCCATCGAATTACCAAGGTGAAGCTTTTTATGGTTGCACGACCAAAGCCCATACTGCACCTTGGTGCTACGTAGGCGAAAGCGCCTGGGAAGAATGTGAAATTGAGGAGCCTCAACCTGAACCTCTACTTTCTCATACTATGGTTTCGGAAAACTCAACTCTGAAGCGTATTGCTGTTGGTTCTTGTTTCAAAACACAAGGAGATATGCCAGCTGCGATGAGCAGAGTTGTATCACAGTCACCCGATCTGTTTTTGTGGATGGGTGACAATATCTACGCAGATACAACAGACATGAATTATATGCGCCAAAAATACGATGATAAGAAGCGAAATGCGGAATATCAAAAGTTTTTATCAGCAAATATTCCTGTCATGGCGACGTGGGATGATCATGATTTTGGTAGTAATAATGATGGTAAGCATTACCCTAAAAGAGTAGAAAGCCAACTAGAGTTCTTACGTCATTTTGACATTCCTGCTGATGATCCTCGTTATAACGGCCAAGAAGGCGTTTATAGTGCAAAAATAGTCGGCCCACAAGGACAGACGACTCACGTGATTAACCTAGACGCACGTTACTTCCGTTCACCAACGTTTTCAAATTATGGAACATGTGAAGGTGATAGCAGCACTATGCTTGGTGAAAAGCAATGGCAGTGGCTACAAGATGAGTTAAATAAGCCAAGTGAGATCAAGGTGATCTCAAGTGGTATTCAAGTTCTCCCGCCATTGAACCAAGGCCGCAATAAATCAACTTACTGTGCCTATGGCAATGGCCAGAAGTTCACTCAAGCGGTGGCCTCTCTAAATGAACAAACCATGTCGGGTACCAGTTATGAGTCTTGGGCTGAGATCCCTCAGGAAAGAGAGAAGCTACTCAGAATGGTGCAGAAGTCTCTTAACGATGGCAAAACAAAGGCCGTAATTTTTGTTTCAGGCGACCAGCATTGGGGCGAGCTATTAGAAAAACGAATTCCTGCAAGTAACCAATTTGGTAAAGAGGCAAGGGTATATGAGATCACGGCTTCTGGCTTTGGCCAAAACTGGCCTTATCATATTGAAAATCCATTAAGACTACCTATTTATGCGGACTCGAAGGGTGATGCGAAATTTGCGAATGAATGTAAGCTGCCTTTCAAATACGCAGGTGTTACGTATCAAGGTTGTACAACGCGTGATAACGATAAACCTTGGTGTTACACCCAAGTTGATAGTAACGGTAATGGTGTGAAAGGGGAGTGGGGTAATTGTGCTCCTTCTGGCGCCATAGTTCCGACTGGCCAAGTGGGTGTAGTCAGCGAAAATATGGCTTCGTTAACGACGGGTAATCGTCACCTAATCAATAAATCGGGAAGTAATTACGGGTTACTGGATATCGATTGGACAAAACGTACGATTAAAATGTCTATCGAAACCTCGGATGAAGAAGCTGTCTCAACCATCATTAATTTTTAAATTGATTAAGCTTTAAACTTTGGTCCAGTACAGTCGAGTGTGAACTCATTGGCTGGACCTTGCTATCAAAAATCTACACCCATATCAGAGGGTCAAGTTATGCAAGCCATGCGTGCGATAAGATTACGTAAACTCTATGTAGTGTGAAACACTCGAGAGAGTCAGAAATTCAACTAGAACGATTAAGTTAGTGTCTTGGTTATAGTTCGGTTTTAAGTGAGAGCGGCAAACCGAAAATATTGGGCAATACAATAACATTCAACTTTAAATGCAATCGAATTAAACTCTTAATAATCTTTTCTTAATCCAAACTACATTTTTTACAAAATCTTCTATAGTTATTTAGGATGGGAATGAGTACCGACCATTTCGGACTTAACTGATTAATAGCGTGCGTGAAAGCAAAGTCAAACGAGTAGCAGGTTTTCTAAAGCCATAGGTGATCCTATTTTGTTGATTTAGCTCTTGTTAACCTCGTTGCGCTTAGAGGACTACACCATGACCAATATCATCAAAACGGCCTTAGAAGAAAACCTCTTTTTTTCGCAATTATTGTTAAAAACCTCCGCATTGAATTTCTTACGTAATCTTGTTATAGAGTCCCATCTAGCGCTCGTCATTACGGATTCCGATATTTCAAAAGGGTTGAAAATCATTTATGCCAATGATGAATTTTGTAAGCAAATGGGCTATCAGCTTGCGGAAATTGTTGGGATGTCACCCGCCATTTTTAGAGTACCTCTGAGTGACCAAAAGCTTATTGACCAAGTTAAAAAGCAATTAGCGGAAAAGGGCTGCTTCTTTGGGTCCTCTGTGAGTTATAAAAAGGACGGTAGCTTTTTCCCTGTTCAGTGGAGTATTTCAGACATTCGAGATGAGGATGGAGAAGTAACCCATTATTTTATGGTGCAAAAGGATTTATCACGGCAGACACGTCTCATTGAACAAATGAAGCGGTCCAATGAATTGTTCAAAGAGCACATTCGCAATAACAAATCTAAAGTTGAAGTGAGCGAGCAAATCGTTTCACAGATTATGGAAAACGAAAAATATTACAGTACCGTGCTTTTTGAAGGGGTTGAGTTGTTTGAAGACCCATTTGAAGACTTGTTCTTTGATATTGATACGGATAACGAAGCTCAGGTGACTAAAACCAAAGAACCGTTGTCCTCAGAAAAATTTTTATCACGTAATACCTTTGAAGAAGACGATATACAGTCACTTTTCGACAATATTGACGATATATTGCTAGAGATTGAGTTAATTAACTCCCGTGAACTGGATTTATCAAACATCGAAAAAATTTCCAATGCGTTTGGGTATTTGTCTAGCAGCCTGTACTTCTTCTACGAATTTAATGACGCTGCTATTGTGCTGGATGAGCTCGCGAAACAACTGAGAAATGTCGATTGTAATGAAATTTTCCCGATAGCCGTGCTTGAATCGCTGTCTGATGAACTGAAACTCTGGTTATCTGATATCTTTGTCACGAGTGAATGCGAAAACATTTACGAAAAGGAAGCGAATATACTGGCGATGACGAAGCAGTTGCTTTCAATGCTCTAAAATAGTTTTGTGCAAGGGATCCACTAGAATGCATGTGTTTTTGTTTTAGATTGCATCGACATGGATAATGAACGGGTTCAACAAACCAAGTCGATGCGTAAAACTAAAAAAAGTAACTTATTGAACATGCAATAAAGTCGTCTGATTTCAAAGTGTAAAGTGGTCTCTCATCATTGTTTGTTGAAAACGCCCAACCTTCAATTTGCCATTTCCACCTTTCTTCAAGTCGACCTGAAGCTTCTAATTTAATGGCTTGCTCCGATTTGCCGAGGTCTTGGCTGATACCAAACAAAATTTCGCTCCCATTTGCGTCATTCAACGCCAAACGCCAACCAATAAAAATATCGTTTTGATTTAATGCAACGTCATGGTTGTCGTAGGAATATTCTGCTATCCAGCCTAAGTCGTATACAGTATCAAATACACCAACTTGCGTGTATTCAACCCCTGTCGTGGACGCGAACTCATTGCGTATACTGTCTCGATAACGAGCCTCAAGCTTCCAGAGCCAATCTCCCGATACATTTTGCAACTCTAAACCAATTTGTTGCATTTGAGCGTAAAAAGGCACAACTGAATTCTGTTGGGGAATAAATTCCGGTTCGCGATTTGTGCCATTAAAATAGGAGAGGGCAAAATCCCAAGTCTCAACGCTGTTGCTGTACCTAAACGCATAATCTAAATGATGTTCTCGCCGTGATGATTCGTATCGTGCATTATCATCCACATCAAACGGTAGCGATAGACGACTATCTCTGCCCGCAAAAGTACGTTCCCGAAAATACGGTAATATGTACGAATCCAAGGTTCCCCAGTCCTTCACCATTTTAAAGCGGAGCATTGGTTGCCCAAGTTTGTCTTCACCGTCGAATCCTTCAACAGCATCGGTTTGGTTTATTACATCAACAAGATGGGTGGACTCAGTTACGCCCCAAAAAACGCGACCAATGCCAACGCTAATTTCGTAGTCTTGCCAGTAATGAAGCCACTGAAGTTCACGAATATCAGCATGAGTGCGCTCTGAGTCATGACTGTCGATCCGAAAAAATGGTTTGAAATTGATAATATGACCATCATTTTGCCAAAGCCACTCAGTTTCGAGCATTAAACTGTTTTGGATACGATTGACGGCTCCTTCAAGTTCAGTCTTTTCCGTCTGTAGGAAATTCCGTTGGTCTACTTGTATTTCTCCATGAAAGTCTATCTCTGGATTTGCGGCAAGCTGGGTGCTGAATGCACCCAAACAAAAAGAGAGACTAACAAAACCTTGTGAGGGTTTTAACGTCATCACTACCTCGCACGCTGTAAACTAGCTTGGTTAAAGTCACTGATTGCAAGTCCTTGAGAGAATTCAAGACTTTCTGTCGTAAGGCGAGTGGCTTTGTGTGTTTGCACATTGTCCATTTCTAACGTATGAGCACGCCAAAATTTACCTAGATGCATTTGATAATCGCGTAAAGTGAGGGTTTTCAGAAGCGCGCCTTTACGGTCATAGTATTCTACTTTCAGTGGTTGATAATGTAGTTTATCTAGCCAGACATGTTGTTTGGTATACCCTGAGTTTTTATCAACAGGGATTTGCTCAAGCAAGAACGTACTTTGGTTGTCTAGCATTTGTTCTCCCAGATAATTGAACTGGTATTTAGCTAATTCAAAGGAGCTGAGATCTTCGTAGGCAAATTCGCTTCCCATAAAGGGACCGGATTTGTTTTTTGATGCTATACGTTTTACTCGCTTTAGTGCAGGTAAATAAAGCCATTGTTCGTCTGCTTCGGTGGCGTGCGAGAAGTTTAAGAAAGCCGTTCCTTTCACATCTAAAGGAGTGTCGAAGATGGTGAGGCCTTTGTCTCCGTCATTTTCGACTTCGAGCATTTTCATTCGTAAGTGACGCTCGCTCGTATCTCCATTAGCGTTCGTCAGCAGCATCGTCATACTTGCTTGGCTATCACCCCAGCCACTATCAAGTTGTTTACGTTTGGTTGCAATAGTGATGCCCTGTTCCTCGTTTGCGATAGCAAAAGTATTTGTCATCGCAATAATTGTGCTACCAGCTACTAAGAGAGTTGAAATAATAGTACTCATTTTCATCGTGTTATCCTTTTAATTAGTATTTGCTGATCAGTTGTGGTTCGGTGGTTGTAATTATTTCATTAGACTCAATCACTTCGTGACTTCCCGATTTATCGAACCAAAGCAACATGCAGGGCAGTAGAATAAAATCCACAATTAGCGCGATAAAAATAACAAGTGCACTGAGCTGCCCCATATCTGAGTTAAGGCGAAATGCGGAGGTGCCTAACATTGCAAAGCCAGCCACAAGTACACAGGTTGTAATTAAGAGCGCACGGCCAACCGTGATAAACGCATAGCGAATCGCCCCCTCCGGAGATTGACCTTGTTGTTTCGCATATTGATATTTACTCAAGAAATGCACGGTATCATCAACAACGATCCCAAGTGTAAGCGTAACGACTACGCTTAAGCCTAAATTGATCTCACCGCTGTACAGTCCCCATAAACCAAACCCTAAAATAGCGGGCACGAGATTAGGCACTAAGCTAATAAGGCCTAACCTAAGTGAGCGCAGCGAAAACACCAACAAACCGGAAATGAGTAACAAAGCCATGGGCAAAGATTGCAACATGCTCCTCATGTTTATCTCACCGATGTGCGCAAACATCAGACTCGGGCTGGAAATTTGAGCTTGATAGTTGGCGGCATTCAAATCTAGCCATGCTCGAATTTCCGCTTCAATGGCGACGAGCTCTTTACTCCCTTGATTAGCCAATGTGAGTTGCAACTTGACGGCGGATTTGTCGATATTCACCTGATTATTCAAATCGAGGCCATAGGGAAGCGACATTTCGTACATCAATAAGTATTGCGCCGCGAGTTCTCTGTCATCCGGTAGTTTATAAGCATGGATATCATCACCATGGAGGTTCATGTTTAAGCGTTTAAAGGTGTCAGCAAGGCTTGTAACGTGATGCACTTGTTCTTTCGAGCGAAGCCAGATCGTTAAATGGTCAAGCGTTTGTAGAAAATCTGGAGAGCTAATTCCGTCACTTTGTCCGCTGTCGAGCGCAATGCTTACCGTTGTCATGCCACTTAAGTGCTGCTCCATAAAGTCCGTCGCATCGCGAAACTCGCTGCCTTTTGCAAAATACTTAACCGCTTCGTCATTGATTCGATTTTGACCGACTGCGAAAGCTGCAGCGATTACCAAAATGACAGATGTCGCAGTGAGCAGGACTTTTTTTGCTATAAGCCAGTCGGCGAATTTAGAAAAGCGCAGTGAACCCGTCGTGTCAGACTTCATACTGGGTCTGAATGGTAAAACGTGCACCAATGCCGGTAAGAGCGTAAGTGACAGGACACAAGCAATCATTACTCCTAACGCTGACAGGTTTCCTAAATCTCGGATGATTGGAACATCGAGGGAATTCATTACAAGGAAGCCAAGTGCTGTTGTAACAGAGGTAATGATCACCGGAAGCCAGTTGCTTTGTAGGCTCAATCGGATTGCATCTGATTTGTTCGCACCAGAACGCATGTGATGACGGATTGCGGCAAGAATATGTACGCAATCGGCAACGGCGATCGTTAACACCATTGTCGGTACGTTAACCGTCGCTGTGCTCAAAAACATTCCAAGCCAGCCAGCAATCCCGAGTGTCGCAACAACGGCACCGACGATCACGATGAGCGTATAAACGACAGCGGCAAAACTTCGCAGCAAAAGTCCTAAAAAGATCATGATGACCAATAACATTGCGGGTACAAGCGTGGAAAAATCGTTCTGAGAGGCGTCGATAAACGCATAGTTCATAGCGACTTGGCCACTTTGGTAGAAAGTAAGGTTTGGGTAGTTGGTTTGATATTCTTCAACAAGTTTTTGCGTAAATTGCTTGATGGCAATCACTTTGTCTGTTTTATCTATGTCTGGGAGTTGAACGGTGATATTGACGATAGCAACCGTTTCATCAGTACTTACTAAGGAGCGTCGAGTTTGCGGTTCATTAAGGGCGACATGGCGAATATTCGCAATGTTCTCAGGCGTCAATAAACTTTCGGATGCAATGAGATCCTCAACGACCAAGTCGTCATTCTCCGCAGTGGTATGCTGGAAGTTGGCGATTGAATCAACTCGACTAGAATAAGGGGTTTTCCAAGCTGACTGGGTTAATTCCTCAATGACTCGCAGTGTTTCTGGGTTAAATACGGATTGTCCATTTGCTGAAACGACGATGGAAATATTGTCGCTTTTATTGAATGTCCGTTCTATCGTTTCAAATTGAGTCATTTGTGCATTATCGCTGTCGAAGAACACACGATAATCGCCGCGAAAGTACAATTTTCCACTTCCCATTGCAGCTGTAAAGAGCAAGAGTAAGCTAATGACAATTGTTGTTTTCGGAGCGTTAATGATGGACTTTAGCCATGTTGGTATCATTTCCTTTCTCTCCAGTTAAATTGACGAAACGTCAACTAATTTTCTTAAAAAACCAGCTTGATGGCTGGCTGTAAAAGTACACTTTTGCTATCAATTAAATGACGATTCGTCATTTAATGTTTTGAAAAAACTCGCCTGTTTAGCGAGTTTCAATTATCCACTGTAAATTTCACATTCTTAGGATAACAAGTGTAAGAGAGTCGGGGCGTATCAACTAAATAGAATTAGATGCTTTTAAACAGGCCACTTCATCGGCGAAAATCGTCTCTTCGACTTTAAGCCACACTTTTTTGTAATCCCATTTACTTGAAAGCGGCAACCATTGCATACCATCAAGCATTATATTGATGTTATAAAGCGCAGTGAAAGGATCCAAAACGGGTTCTATACATCTGCTTTCTTTTGCACTGTTAATCAATGCATTTGTTCCAAATGCGACAGCCCAATTCGCAAAGATGAGCGTATCGCTGCTAATTGTTGGGCTTAATTGTAAATCGCCAGCACTTACTGCATCCGTGATAAATTGGTCAGCGACAGCAATTAATCTTTCTTCTTGCGCTATGCTCTTCTCTAAATTTTCAGGGTCGCATTTTTCCATAACCCAAGGGGTTTTAGAGGTAAGTACACACAAAAACATGACGGGTTCGAGCTTCGAGAAAAGGTTGTACGCTACGTGCAACGCAACCATGCGCTCTCTGCTACTACCTTGAAATTCATAAGCTCGTTTGAACAGGCTCTCCATGAATTTCATCGACTCAATACTAAGCGCAACAATGACATCTTCTTTACTGTTGAAGTGATTGTAAATTGTGCCCTTTGAGTATGCACTCTTAGCGGCAAGCTTATCCATTGTGAAACTATGAAAGCCCTCAAGAGCGATAATTTCACGCGCTAGCATCAGTAATTCTTGATGTCGCTCTGCAATAGCAACCTGCTTTTTAGATTTACCTAAAAAACTATGTTGGCAACTCGATTTACAGCCAAATTTAAACATGAAATTCTTTTTCTCTACCCATAATGGTCAGAAGAATACCACAGCCAAACTGATTTGCCTTAAAAACCTATTTACGTGTCTATTTTTGTGTCGCTTCGTCAAAATTGACTTTACGTCATTATTTTCTAAACTTGACGAATAGTCAATAAATGATGCGATTATTTTGATCATCTTTATTGGGTATTTTTCCTTCAGGCTAGAACCATGGCACTCGCTGCCGGATTGTAAAAAACGACATAAAAAATATATTTATTATTTTCAATAAGATAATAGCTTTCTGCTAATAAATCGTACCTGTTTACTTGCAAAACATTTGGTTTATCGCTTTAAATGAAAGCGCTTACATGTTATTTAAATGTAGCAAGTGATAAATATTTGTTTTGTCAAAACGAGGTAGTAATACGACAGGGCAAACTTGACTCATCAAAGCAAAGACAAAGGAAAGTACAATGAAAACAATAATATCGACCTCGCGAAGGCATTTGCATGCAAGCCTCGCTTTCGTTGCTGTGCTCCTCACTCCGCAAACTCAAGCCGCTGTTGGAAGCTTGATGTGGGAAGATAATTTCAACAGTTTCAATACAGAAATTTGGAACGTGGATACGGGTGATGGATGCGCTGTGGGTTTATGCGGCTGGGGCAATCAAGAACTGCAATGGTACAGTGAAAACAACATTCGCATTGAAGACATCAATGGAGAGTCAGGAAACAAAGGCTTAGTCATCGAGGCAAGGCGCGAATCAGTTGGAGGGAAAGGCTTTACCTCTGGAAAAATCCAAAGTAGCAATAAACTCGCGATCAAATACGGCATGGTCGAGATGCGAATGAAAGTATCTGGCGTGGATATGGGTCTTTGGCCCGCACTTTGGATGCTTGGAACAAGCACCGCAACATGGCCTGCGAAAGGTGAGATTGACATTATGGAAATGGGGCAATCTGCACAAAGCCGAGCAGACGCAGGGTTCCCAGGTGCTCCGTCAAACAATTATACAGGGTCGAATCTTATTTTTTATACCGAAGCTGCCTGCAGTAGCGGGAATCCAACCTGTGCAGCAAGTCTTGCTTGGCAAAACGACAATGCTCATTTGAGTGCGCAACCGTTGACAGATCGGTTTGTGACCTATCGTTTGTATTGGACACAAACATCAATTCGGTTTGCTGTGGTCGATAATGGTATTGAATACGACATGTACGACGCTCCCTTTTTCATTGATGATGAATCAAGCGAATTTAGAGAACCGTTTTATTTGCTTATGAATCTTGCTGTAGGGGGCAATTTTACGGATGCGCACAGTGACAGTGAGGTAACAGCACCTCTACCGGGCAGGATGATTGTCGATTATGTGCGTGTGTATCAGCTTGATGGTCAAGGAGAAGTGTTTTTGGGTAACACCACTCCAGCGGAGCATGGCACATTCGGTGTCTTTACCGATAACACGCCAACATCAAACAAATTATCGTTGGGTGAAAATGCCGATTTTTATTTATGGAATCAAATTTCTATAAGTACAGGAAATGCAGCGCCCTATGAAGGTAGTTCCGTTATTTCTTGGAACTACACGCCAAATCAGTGGTTTGGTGGTGGTTTTCAAGCTCGGCAAGCTCGGGACATGAGTGCATTTGTTTACGGTGACGTCCGGTTTAAGATCAAAATCCCTGCGAATGTATCATTTAAGGTTGGTATTGCGGATACCTATACGAATGAAAACTGGATAACGTTTCCTGCGAATACAACGACCTATGGATTAGTTCGTCATGGTGACTGGGCAGAAGCCGTAATTCCAGTGAAAGACCTAGCTGGGCCACTTATCGCGTTACAGTCAATCAAAAACCACTTCAATATCGTGTCAGTTGACGGACAAATACCGACATTCTCCTTTGAAATGGCTATGGATGATATTGTTTGGACGGTTGGTGGTAGCGCGCCAGATCTGGATTCAGATGGCGATGGTGTAAAGGATGCTCTCGATCTATGTCCAAATACTCCAGTCGGCACACCAGTCGATGAAAAAGGATGTGAACTCTCAACGTTAATCGACATCACAGATTCTGCGGGAGAATTGACTGGCCAATACAACGATTCACCACAAGGTGAAACAATAGAAAAAGTCATTGATAACAACCTTAATACGAAGTATCTGACTTTTCATAACGGAATGTGGATCCAATTCAAGGCGACCGACGGGGCCTACATTGCAAAAGGCTACAGATTGACGTCAGCAAATGATGTGGCTGTTCGCGATCCATTGAACTGGACATTGCTGAGACCAAACGATGGAGTAAGTTGGGCAACCTTAGATTCACGGAATAACGAAGACTTTGCATCTCGATTCGAAACAAGGGAATTTTCATTTAGCAATCAAACGCCATACCAATATTATCGACTGACCATGAACAACAATAGTGGCAATATTACACAACTTGCAGAATGGTCTATCTTAACCGAACCAACTCGGCAGGCTGTAGATTCAGATGGTGATGGGGTTGAAGATCCGCAAGATGAATGTGCGAATACACCAGCGGGTACACAGGTTGACAGTAAGGGATGTCCAATTGTGTTGCAACCATATGGTATTACTCAAACGAGTAAGTCGAGCGTTGAGTTTTTTGTCAATACAACGGATTGGGCTGACGTCCACTATCGAATCAACGGTGGGGGTCAACAAAATGTGCGGATGGTGGTAAGTGGAGGCCGAAATACACTGAGTCTCGATAGTCTTCAAAATGGGGATACCGTTGAGTATTGGTTTACCTACCAAACCAGCTCGGGGGCTGTCGATACAAGCGTAAAAACGTTCACACTCACAGGTGATGGCGGTACGCCACCGAATGCTGACAGTGATGGCGACGGCGTGCCTGACACACTTGACTCGTGTCCAAATACGCCAGTAGGCAGCAGCGTTGACAATCAAGGCTGCCCAATCACCTCAGGGTCAAACGTGGTTCCATTATATTCGGCGGAAACGGTGCTTGAGCAAGCTATTCAGTTTGATCGAGGAGATGCATTGGTTACTCGGTTTGCTGACAGAGGTCGTGATAGGCACGCAAAAGAGGACCAATTTCAGAGTTATGATCATTATCTTTCTCACTATTGGACACATCGAACTGCACAATTTCAGTTTGTTGATTACGTAGCGAAAGGTGGAAACAGTCTGGAGATTACGTTTATTACCGAGTGGCCGCTTGACGAAAGGGAGTTTCGTGCTTGGTATCGAGGTTTGAATACCGTTGCTGAGTATCACGGCAACTATTTTGGTGTGAACGGCGCGGTTCAAGAATTAGACCATGGAAGCTATGATCATAATTTCAACAAAATCAGCGATAGCGGTACTCAGCATCGCTACCGATTAGTTATAAACGATTACCGACCACTTAACTGGGATCCGGGCCAAACCGGTTTTTTACCTTTGCAAGTCGGGCAGCGTATGGAATTTGAGGCAAGCCAATTTTTACTCGCTGCACCAGAAGGGAGGGATAACTATTACGGGACCACATATCTTTACGTCATCGGCCAAGGATTGGTTCCGTGGAAAACACAAGGGAACTTTGACGATAAAGGATCTCAACGTGAAGACTCATACCCAATCGCGCAAAGTGCGTGGCTCGGTGGAGGGACCACCTTACCCTACAACTATACCGATGAACCAGACAATCATTTCATGCAAATGGCAACCAACTTGTCCAACGTGAACGGGCAAATGTTTGTTGAAGGTCGTCGAGTGCATCACAGTAGTTTTGTTTCGGGACAACACGATGAGCATGGAAATGAGAATGGAATTTTTGATGCAGCCGTTGGCAAAGCGGGTCCTCATTACATAAATCAAAGTTGTGTGAGTTGCCATGCTCGAAACGGTCGCGCAGCACCCGCGGCAGTCGGAGAACCTTTAAACAAATGGGTATTCAAAGTGGCAGACAGTAACGGAAATCCAGATCCGCTCATCGGAAAAGTATTGCAGCCAAGTACGTTTGGGATCCCAAGCAGCGAAAGTGAAGGCAGCGTTATTATCTCCAGTTGGAGTGACAGCAATGGTTTGCGGAAGCCGAATTTCCAATTCAGCAAAACCACACCTGCCAAATTTTCAGCGCGTATCGCACCACAACTCGTTGGAATGGGGTTATTAGAGGCAATTTCTGAAGAAACGATTTTAGCGCGAGAAGACCAAAACGACTTGGACGGCGATGGTATTTCAGGCAAAGCCAATCGTATCGCGGATCCTGAAACTGGCGTAACACGTCTCGGTCGATTTGGGTGGAAAGCGACAACGGTAAATTTGAAGCATCAAGTTGCCAGTGCTTTCAATACGGATATGGGGGTAACATCAAGCTTATTACCGAGTCCTGATTGTGGCTCCGCTCAATCGAATTGTGGCGGTAGTGCAGTCGAGGTGTCAGATACCGACCTTGATAAATTAGTAAAGTATCTGGCGCTTTTAGGTATTCGTGCACAGCGAGATGTGGAGAGTGCGCAAGTTCAGCAGGGAAAAAGTGTATTTGCAAGCATTGGGTGTGGACAGTGTCACGTCGATACCATGCAGACAAGCGCTTTCCACCCCTTTTCTGAGCTACGCAATCAAACTATTCACCCTTACACTGATTTGTTGTTGCATGATATGGGCAGTGGTTTAGCGGACACGCTCAGTGAAGGTGATGCAATTGGCTCGGAGTGGCGCACAACACCACTTTGGGGAATAGGATTGTCCGCCTGCGTGACGGGTGGGCTAGACAACATTCTTGGTGGTCAAGGTAATGAGTTCTGTACGCCACAACATAGCTATTTACATGATGGTCGGGCACGTAGTCTCGAAGAAGCTATTCTTTGGCATGGCGGAGAAGGGCAAACGGCTAAAGTTGCCTTTGAAATGTTGGGTAGTTCAGATAAAAGCGCATTGTTGGCGTTTTTAAATAGCTTATAATTCGTTATCTCATTGAATTAAAAATAAAAAACCCAAGTATAAACTTGGGTTTTTCCGTTGCGAGTCGATGTGTAATTACAGGTATTCGACTTCAGTGATTTCATACTCAACAGCACCATTAGGTGTTTGAATCGTCACCATGTCATCAACTTCTTTACCAATCAAACCACGCGCGATAGGTGAATTTACCGAAATCAAATTTTCTTTGATGTTCGCTTCATCATCACCCACGATGCGATAAGTGACTTCAGCGTCGGTATCAACGTTTACAATAGAAACGGTAGAGCCGAAAATGACTTTTCCATTGTTTGTCATCTTTGTCACGTCGATAACTTGAGCTGTAGACAACTTAGCTTCAATTTCTTGAATACGTCCTTCACAAAAGCCCTGTTGTTCACGTGCAGCGTGGTACTCTGCGTTCTCTTTTAAATCACCGTGTTCACGCGCGTCGGCGATGTCTGCAATGATTTTAGGACGCACAACAGATTTTAAGTGATTCAGTTCGTCACGAAGCAGCTTCTCGCCTCGTACAGTCATCGGAATTGATTGCATAGTTATCTCGCTATAAGCTGGGGTTTTCACCCCAGCATCGTACTTAGTTTAATCGCTGGTGCAGCTCTTGAACTGAGCTTACATTTGCTCTGTCATCCGCAGAGTGCGCTTTACAGTTAGCAAATGCAGCGTTCAACGTAGTGGTGTAGTTTATTTTGTGTTGAAGTGCACCACGACGCAACACCTTAGAGTCTTCAATTGCTTGGCGACCTTCAGTCGTGTTTACTATGTAGCTGTACTCTTTATTCTTGATACGGTCAAGAATATGAGGACGTCCTTCGAACACTTTGTTCACGCGGCGAACGTCGATGCCAGCTTCTTCTAGTGCTGCTGCAGTACCAGAGGTTGCATCTAATTCGAAACCTAGCGCTTTCATTGTCTTAGCAAGCTCAACTACACGTGCCTTGTCACCATTGCGCACAGATAGTAACGCGCGACCACCGCGTGGTAAAGTGTTACCCGCACCTAATTGTGCTTTTGCGAAGGCTTCGGCGAAGTTTTCACCAACACCCATTACTTCACCTGTTGAACGCATTTCTGGTCCACGCATTGGGTCAACGCCAGGGAACTTAGCAAATGGAAGAACAACTTCTTTCACGCTGTAGTACGGAGGAATAACTTCCTTCGTTACACCTTGTGATTGCAGTGATTGACCAACCATACAACGTGCTGCAACTTTCGCAAGCGCAACGCCAGTTGCTTTAGAGACGAATGGCACAGTACGCGCAGCACGCGGGTTCACTTCGATTAAGTAAACTTCGCCATCTTTAACTGCAAACTGAGTATTCATTAGGCCAACTACGCCAAGTTCAAGCGCCATTGCTTTTACTTGCTCACGCATCACGTTTTGAATTTCTTCAGACAGTGAGTGTGCAGGTAGCGAACACGCAGAGTCACCAGAGTGAACACCGGCTTGTTCGATGTGTTCCATGATACCTCCAATCAAGACTTCTTGGCCGTCACAGATAGCATCTACGTCAACTTCTGTTGCATCATCAAGGAAACGGTCAAGTAGTACAGGCGCTTCGTTTGATACTGATACCGCGTGAGTCATATAACGGCGTAGGTCATCTTCGTCATAAACGATTTCCATTGCGCGACCACCAAGTACGTAAGATGGACGAACAACCAGTGGGAAGCCGATTTCTTGAGATTTAACAATCGCTTCTTCTAGTGACGTTACTGTTGCGTTTTCTGGTTGAAGTAGATTCAAACGCTCAACTAAATGTTGGAAACGCTCACGGTCTTCAGCGCGGTCAATCGCATCTGGAGAAGTACCAATGATTGGCACGCCATTCGCTTCAAGCGCACGAGCTAGTTTAAGTGGTGTTTGACCACCGTACTGCACGATTACGCCTTTTGGCTTCTCAACACGTACGATTTCTAACACGTCTTCTAGCGTGATTGGTTCGAAGTACAAACGATCAGACGTATCGTAGTCTGTTGATACAGTCTCTGGGTTACAGTTAACCATGATCGTTTCATAACCGTCTTCGCGCATCGCTAAAGCGGCGTGAACACAGCAGTAATCGAACTCGATACCTTGACCGATACGGTTCGGGCCACCGCCGATAACCATGATTTTGTCTTTGTCTGACGGCTGCGCTTCACACTCTTCGTCGTAGCTTGAGTACATATACGCTGTGTCTGAGCTGAACTCAGCCGCACATGTGTCTACGCGTTTGTAAACTGGAACGATGTTAAGTGCATGGCGCTTTTTACGGATTTCAGTTTCTGAAACACCGGCGATTTCAGCGATACGCGCGTCAGCAAAGCCTTTACGTTTCAGTTTACGTAGGAAGTCTTCAGTCAGACCTGCCATTCCCACTTCTTTGATTGTCGCTTCGTCTTTTAGGATGTCTTCGATTTGAACTAGGAACCAACGGTCAATTTTTGTAAGTTCGAATACTTCTTCGATAGACATACCATGACGCATTGCATCGGCAACGTACCAAATGCGCTCTGCACCTGGCTCACGAAGCTCATGAACAATTTTTTCACGTGCATTCGGGTCGTCAAGAGCAACGATAGGGTTGAAACCCGTCGCGCCAACTTCAAGACCACGAAGTGCTTTGTGTAGAGACTCTTGTTGGTTACGGCCAATTGCCATTACTTCACCAACAGACTTCATTTGCGTCGTTAGACGGTCGTTAGAACCCGCGAACTTTTCAAAGTTAAAACGTGGGATCTTAGTCACAACGTAGTCAATTGAAGGTTCGAATGACGCAGGTGTCGCACCACCCGTGATGTCGTTTTTAAGCTCATCTAGCGTATAACCTACAGCCAATTTTGCAGCGATTTTCGCAATTGGGAAACCCGTTGCTTTAGAGGCTAGGGCAGATGAACGTGATACACGCGGGTTCATCTCGATGATAACCATACGGCCATCGGCTGGGTTTACACCAAATTGTACGTTTGAACCGCCAGTTTCAACACCGATTTCACGAAGAACGGCCATCGATGCGTTACGCATTAATTGGTATTCTTTGTCTGTTAGTGTTTGTGCTGGTGCTACCGTGATTGAATCACCTGTGTGAACACCCATCGGGTCAAAGTTTTCGATCGAACACACGATGATACAGTTGTCGTTTTTATCACGAACCACTTCCATCTCGTATTCTTTCCAACCGATCAAGCTTTCATCGATGAGAAGCTCTTTCGTTGGTGAAAGGTCAAGACCACGAGTACAGATCTCTTCGAATTCTTCCATGTTGTAGGCAACACCACCACCAGTACCACCCATTGTGAATGATGGACGGATGATACATGGGAAGCCGATACGAGTTAGAATATCAAGCGCTTCTTCCATTGAGTGAGCGATTTCAGCACGTGGACACTCAAGGCCGATTTTTTTCATCGCTTTGTCGAAACGTTCGCGGTTTTCCGCTTTATCGATTGCATCTGCAGTTGCACCGATAAGCTCAACGTCATATTTTGCAAGAACACCGTGACGGTCAAGATCTAGAGCACAGTTTAGTGCTGTTTGACCACCCATTGTCGGTAGTACGGCACATGGGCGCTCTTTTTCGATAATTTTTTCTACTACTTCCCAATGGATAGGCTCGATGTACGTCGCATCTGCCATTTCTGGGTCAGTCATAATAGTTGCTGGGTTCGAGTTTACTAGGATAACTCGATAGCCTTCTTCTCTTAGGGCTTTACATGCTTGCGCGCCTGAATAGTCAAACTCACACGCTTGACCGATAACGATTGGGCCTGCGCCTAAAATAAGAATGCTTTTTATGTCGGTACGTTTTGGCATTTTGACTCCGCTATTAATTAGGCTTTACGTGCTTGCATTAATTCAATGAAATGGTCGAACAACGGCGCTGCGTCGTGTGGACCTGGGCTTGCTTCTGGGTGACCTTGGAAGCTAAACGCTGGCTTGTCAGTACGGTGAATACCCTGAAGAGTGCCATCGAATAATGAAACGTGAGTTGCACGTAGATTCGCAGGTAATGTTGCTTCATCTGCAGCGAAACCGTGGTTTTGTGCCGTGATCATAACAACGTTGCGATCTAAATCTTTAACAGGGTGGTTACCGCCATGATGGCCAAATTTCATTTTTACTGTTTTAGCACCGGAAGCGAGAGCTAGAAGCTGGTGGCCGAGGCAAATGCCGAAAATAGGAGTGTCTGTTTCTAGGAAGGATTTGATAGCATCGATTGCGTAGGTACATGGTTCAGGGTCGCCAGGGCCATTAGACAAGAAGATTCCATCAGGATTCAACGCTAAGACCTCAGAGGCGGGGGTTTCAGCGGGAACCACGGTCAATTTACACCCTCTATCGACCAACATACGCAAAATGTTGCGTTTTACACCAAAATCGTACGCAACAACGTGAAACTTTTCTTCATCAGCCTGAAGCGTTTTAAAGCCTTCACCTAATGTCCAGCTTGATTCACGCCATGGAAAGGCTTCTTTTGCCGACACGACTTTTGCTAAATCCATACCTTTTAGGCCAGGGAAGGCCTTGGCAGCGTCCAGTGCTTTTTGTTCGCAAACTTCATCACCTGCGATGATACAGCCGTTTTGCGCACCCTTATCGCGAAGAATACGAGTTAGCTTACGTGTATCAATGTCAGCGATACCCAATATGTTGCGTTCTTTTAAGTAGTCACTTAACGATTGCTCGTTACGGAAATTACTCGCTAGCAATGGCAAATCGCGGATCACTAGGCCTTTCGCCCAGATTTGACCTGCTTCTTCGTCTTCGCTGTTAGTACCCGTATTACCGATGTGCGGGTAAGTTAGAGTAACAATTTGTTCCGCGTAAGACGGGTCTGTCAATATCTCTTGATAACCTGTCATCGACGTATTGAATACTACCTCACCGACAGAAATACCGTCAGCACCAATGGCAGTACCGCGAAACACTGTGCCGTCTTCAAGGACTAACAGAGCGGATTTAGTCAAGTTAACCTCCTAGATGTAAAAAAACGGGAGCTGCGTATACGCATTACTTCCCGTTTATTAAGCGCTTGGTAACACGCAGTTTTATAAATTTTTGGCAAATTCCATATAGTCTACAGTAAATTGGTAGATTCGTCTAACGATCTATCAAAAAAATTCAAAAATAAGGATCTAAACTAAAAAAGTTAACGAAACTGTTAAAAACTTAAGCTAACTCCTTTAAACCTAGGACATCTTGCATATCATAAAGTCCAGCTGGCTTGTTCCTTAACCATTGCGCAGCCCTTACAGCACCAGCCGCGAACGTTAATCTAGATGAGGCTTTATGAGTAATTTCGAGCCTTTCGCCCATAGTTGCGAAATAAGCCGTATGTTCACCAACAATATCGCCAGCTCTAAGCACAGAATAACCAATTTCTTGTTGTGATTTTGCTTCATGAATCGCGGTTCTATCAAAACGCGCAACGGCATCGTGATCCCATCCTTTTGCCTGTGCGATGGCTTCACCAATCATTAATGCAGTACCAGAGGGTGCATCAATTTTATTGCGGTGATGTGCTTCAAATACCTCAATGTCCATTTCTTCGGCGAGTTTCGTCGCGGCAACTTGCACTAAGTTAAGCAGCAAATTTACCCCCACGCTATAATTGCGCGAAAAAACGATTGGGATGTGCTTAGCCGCTTCGGTAAGTGCTTGTTTGTCATCATCATTGAGACCTGTTGTGCCAATGACCATGGGCAAATTCAACTTGACTGCTTGTTGAAGGTGCGTGCGCATCCCTTCGGGTAACGTGAAGTCAATCAGGACATCAGCTGAACAGTCCTGCAGTGCAGACTCGCAGGCGAAGGACAAGTCAACAGGAGCAGATTTGTTAATGTGATGGATTGGCGTCGATGCAAGTGGTGATGCGATGCGCACGAAAGCAGCAGAGAGCTTACAATCTTTTGCTTGCGCACAGGCATCAATTAATGCCTGACCCATTCGGCCATTTGCGCCGAATATACCTATACGATCCATTTGATCTTCCTCGAGTTTAGCTATTTTAGGTGATAGGGTAGAGTTTATCGGATCTGTGTGTAATAGTCAGGTTGATAACTCTAATAAACTTGTTGTTCAGAATTCGCGTGCGCTTGGCGCGGCAGTCTGATTGGTTTTAATAAGAACAATAATATCAAATCACCATGGACTTTAGCCATCCATACATATAAACTTCCGCCTTCGCCGATTTTACTTTATTGCGGGCGTGAAGTTTTAGGTGTCTCTTACGTAGAATATTTTGTGAGAGGCCAAAATGCAGCTAATAAGTTCTTGCTTGGCTGTGGTGATTTAAGTGAGGAGTGCTATGCAGCCAACCTACAATAAAAAACAGGCGATTTTATCGCTTATCCCTCTTTTAACGTTTGTGAGTCTATTCTTAGGTGTTGGCCTATATATGCACCTACAAGGTGTTGCTTACGCGTTTTATCAATTGCCAGCGCCAGTGGCGATATTACCAGCGATTGTATTAGCGTTTTGGTTTAACAAAACCAGCATCAATGAGAGCGTAGAAACATTTATTAAAGGCGCAGGCCATAGCAACATCATTACGATGTGCTTAATTTATTTGCTCGCGGGTGCATTCTCAGCGGTCGCAGGTGCGACAGGCGGTGTGGATGCCGTAGTTAATGCAGGCCTATCGTTAATTCCCCCTTCATTGTTGTTGCCTGGTTTATTTTTAATTGCGGCAGTGGTTTCTACCGCGATGGGGACTTCTATGGGCACAATCGGAGCGATAGGCCCAATAGCGTACGCGATTACATTGAAGACAGGTATTGACCCTGCACTCATGGCAGGCACGGTGGTGTCTGGTGCGATGTTTGGCGACAATTTGTCAATTATCTCTGATACAACAATTGCAGCTACGCGTACGCAAGGTTGCGAAATGAAAGACAAATTCAGAGAAAATCTGAAAATTGCGTTACCTGCAGCTGCGTTAACCGTGTTGCTACTACTCTTTTTGACGCCGGAACCTGAAATCGTTGAAACGAAACCGTTTGATTGGTTACTCGTTCTGCCATATGCGTTCATTTTAGTGCTTGCGGTGATGGGATTTAACGTGTTCGTTGTACTATTCAGTGGCATCATTTTCGCCGCGCTTGTTGGTTTTACGGGCAGTTACGAAGTCAGCGGTTTTGTAAAGGATGTTTATAAAGGCTTCAGTGACATGCAAGAGATTTTTTTACTGTCGATGTTTATTGGTGGATTGTCTGAATTTATTCGTCGAAATGGTGGACTCGATTTTTTAGCGAAGTTAGTACAAAAAATTACTGCAGTTGTTGCTAAATGGCATCGAAAGGTGGCAGATCAACTTGGAATTGCGTTTTTGGTACTAACGAGCAACCTATGTATCGCTAATAACACAGTATCTATTATTGTTGCGGGGCCGGTTGCGAAGAAGTTAGCAGACGATGGGGACATTTCTGCAAAACGTTCTGCGAGTTTACTTGATATCTTTGCATGTGTAATGCAAGGTTCTTTACCGTATGGCGCACAAGCTCTGTTACTTGGGGCAACGTTTAAGATTAGCCCGTGGGAAGTTTCCGCTTCCTCTTTCTACTGCTTTATCCTCGCGTTCACCGCGATAGCTGTGATTTGTTTGCAAAGAAACAAAGCATAAAGAATTTAGAGCGCTGAAAAGCGCTCTAACTAATTCTATCTGTTATACTTTGCATGATTTAATCAACAAAGTATAAGCGCTCATGAAAACTCATTCCGTAATCTCTCTCTCGCTTCTCGTTGCGAGCCAAGCGGGTTTTGCAGCCGATTGGAGTACCACTCAGCTTCACTTGAATCATGGTGAATTTAAAAATCCGTTTAGCCAGCAAAAAGCAAACGCAACCATTTATTCATTACAGCATGCTTCAGGCTATAAGTACGGCGATAACTTTTTCTTTATTGACTTTACCAAAGATGATAGAGACGACGGGTATCAGGATGGTGATTACTACGGTGAATGGTACAGTTCATTTAGCTTAGGTAAAATTACTGGCAAGGAGTTTAGTTTTGGCGCTATTCGCGATGTGAGTTTGGTCGCCGGCGTGAACGTTGCAGGGGACGCGAAAGTAATGAAGTACCTTCCAGGTATTAAACTCCATTGGGATGTACCAGGATTTAATTTCCTGACGACAAGTTTTACAAGTTACATCGATGACAGCTCGGGTGTTGCAAAACAGGGCGCACCGATGGAAACGGATAGCTGGATGTTTGATATGGCTTGGGGTTACCCATTTACTATCGGGGAGCAACGTTTCCACTTTACGGGCCATATGGAGTTTATTGATGGTAGACGCAATGAACTCGGTGGTGAAGTTAAAAGCTGGATTTTGGCACAGCCAATTCTGGTTTGGGATTTAGGCTATGCACTCGGGAATCAACCGAACAACCTAATGCTTGGTGTCGAATGGCAATATTGGCGTCATAAACTCGGCACCAATACATCGGAATCTGTTCCGCAACTTCACCTTGAATGGACGTTCTAACATTCTTGCTAAGTTTGATATCAAACTTAATCCAAAAAAAAAGCTCACGTTACGTGAGCTTTTTGTTTTCATCAACTTAATTGGATTGGGGGAGCGTTTCGTCTACCGGTAATGCTTCTTTATCTTTACCGCGCAGTTTTCTCATTAAGCGTTTGCAATCTTCAAGTGCAACGTATTGGCAAGGGATCAATACCAGTGTGATCACCGTTGCAAACAATACACCGAAGGCTAAAGACACGGCCATTGGGATAACGATTTGCGCCTGTAAGCTCGTCTCCCAGATGATTGGCATAAGGCCAATAAAGGTTGTCAACGAAGTAAGCAAAATCGCTCTAAAGCGTTTACAACCAGCATCTACAGCAGCGTCTTTGATAGCAATGCCTCGTTCACGGGCTTGGTTTACAAAGTCGACCATCACGAGCGAGTCATTGACGACCACACCTGCGACGGCGATGATTCCGAAGAAGGAGAGGCTACTCATGGTCATCCCCATCAGCACGTGACCATAAACAGCACCAACAACACCAAATGGAATAACAGACATGATAAGCAGTGGTTGCGTGTATGAGCGCAGTGGGATTGCAAGTAACGCGAAAATTATAAGTAGAGACAACACTAAATCGCGAATTTGTTCTGCAACGCTGTCCATTTCTTCTTGAATACGACCCGCGACAGAACTTTGTACACTTGGGTAGTTTTTAAGGAGTGAAGGAAGATACTCGTCACGTATGTTTTTCGCAATTTCGAATGGCTCAGCTTGGTTGGTATCCACAGAGGCCCAAACATTAATGGTACGTTTTGAGTTTTCACGACGAATACTATTTACGCCATCAACTAGGTTAACTTCCGCTACTTCAGAAAGCAGTACTTCAGCACCTGTTGGTGTAACAATACGCACATCTTTAATATCACTGATGTTGTCACGGTACTCACGTGGGTAACGGATCATTACCTTGATTTCTTCACCGTCACGTAAAATGCGCTGAGCTTCAAGGCCGTAGTAACTGAAATTAACTTGAGACGCAACATCGGCAAGCGTTAAGCCTAAGCTGTAAGCCAATGGTTTAAGGTTAAGCTGTACTTCGTCTGTAGAACTTTGCATTGAGTCGTTTACATCACCGACGCCTTGCACTGTGCGTAACTTTTCTTTTAATTTACCAGCAACTTCAACAAGTTCATCGCGATTTTTACCTTCTAAACGGAAGCTAATATCGCCGTCATCACGGCCACCATTCATGATGCTGTCTTGAATATTCAAGGTCTTCATGCCAGGCAGTGGTGGCATTGCTTCACGCCACATGTCGCTGAGTGCGAATGTATCGATAGGACGCTCGTCTGGTTTCACCAAAATCGCCATGAGATTTGCGCGAGTACGACCGCGTAGGCTCACAGAAATGTTTTCAACCATTTTTTTGCCATATTGCGCTTCTATTTTTTTATCTACTTCTAGCACCATCTGCTCGATTTTTTGAATGGATTCAAGCGTGGCGTTTTCAGAAGATGATAAGTTCATTTCTAACGTGATACGAGGAAAGTCATGTGGGATTTTAGGGTTCGCGACAAACTTAATAAAACCACCAGCAAACAAGCCTCCGCTCACGATAAGCACAGACAAAAAGCCTAAGATAACGGTGTAACGATAGTGAACGCATTTCACAACGAACGGACGATATATCTCTTCTACAAAGTAACGCAGGCCGCCATCAAACTTCTCTCGCATGCGATGCAGTGGATTTTTAGGGTTGCTTGGTTTGTTGCTCATTGCAGCTAAGTGAGCTGGTAATATGAATTTAGATTCAATCAATGAGAACAACAGACACAGAATAATGACACCGCCAATCGCTTTTGAGAAAGCCGCACCTGGGCCTGTAGCAAAAGTTTGTGGCAAGAATGCAGCAACTGTCGTTAATACGCCAAAGGTTGCAGGAACTGCTACGCGTTTAACCCCACGCACCACATTGTTGAGTGAATGACCATGTTCCTCGATTTCGGAGTGCACGGATTCACCGACCACTATGGCGTCATCTACGACGATACCGAGTACTAGGATGAAGGCGAACAGTGAAGCGAGGTTTACAGTGACATCTAGGCCATTCATTGGCATCAGTAAAAATGCGCCTAAGAATGACACAGGCAAACCCATCATTACCCAAAACGCGAGACGAATGCGTAAGAACAGCGCTAGCATCGCCATAACGAGTAAACCACCCCAAATCATGTTCTCGATCATCATATTTAAACGACCGTTTAGATAGTAAGTAAGGTCAACGATGGGGACGAGTGTTACCGTTGCTGGTAGTTCTGACTCTTTCTTCTCAAGATATTGTTTAAGTACCGCGGCGACCTTTGTAATATCTTGATCTTTAGACGCATTTACTTCATAGACAAGCGAGTTTTTACCATTAAACTTGCTGTATTGTAGTCCTTCCTCAAAATCGTCATGAATGATAGCGACATCACCAAGACGAATTTGTGCACCATCAGGCAAGTTTAAAAGTGGCAAATTTCTAAATTCGTCGCCTCGGTACGCCTGATTTTCAACACGCATTGAAATGTAGCCATTCTCAGAACGGATTTGACCGGCAGACATATTTGCAGAAAAACCTCGTACGGCATTTGAAATATCGCGGAACGTTAAACCATATTCACGTAGTTTATCTGGGCTAACTTCGATACCAATCTCGTATTTTAGGCCGCTGAAAAATTGCACTAAGTTAATACCCGGCAGAGACAGCATTTCGTCATGAATTTTGTTACCAAGGTCCTTCAGGTCGTGACGACTAAGGTCTCCACTTAAAGACAAAATCATGACCTCTTGTGAATACTTGTCACGACGCACGATAGGACGCTCCATGCCTGCAGGGAAGCTAGAAATCGAGTCGATTTGCATTTTTACTTCATCAAGCACTTCTTGTGGGTCGTATTTTTCCTCGACTTCAATCCAAGATTCAGAAACACCTCGGTTGGAGAAGGTAATTAGCCGTTTAATCCCTTCTAATCCTTCGAGAGACTCTTCAACTTTAATCGTGATACCTTCTTCAACTTCTTGCGGAGCGGCTCCTGGGTACACGGCTTGAATACTCAACCAGTTATTTTCATATTGAGGGAACATTTGCTTGCGAATGGTCATTGCGGATAACAAACCACCCACAATAATGAAGATCATCAGCAGGTTTGCGGCCACAGGATTTCTGGCAAACCACGCAATAAGGCCTTTTTCTTGAACTTCAGCCATGGATTATTCCTCTTTCAATGCTAATTGCGTGTTTGGTTCAATTAGGCTGTCGGTACGCAGCTGCATGCCTTCGCTTGGATACTCAAGCGCGGAAGTGATGAGTTTCGCGCCGTTGTCGATACCTGCGTCAATAATCGCCATACCGTTGTACTCTCGAATAACGTGCACGGGTTTAAAGCTCAGTGTTAGGTCTTCATTTAAAATACTTACTTGACCATTACGAACTAAGTGTTGTGGAACAGCAACGGCATTTTCTACTTCTTTGCCTTTGATTTGAGCTGTTAAGTACGTACCAAAACGAAGAGGTTGGGCAACATTCGCATAAGGTTGCTCGACTTGCGCCACGAGGTAACTCATGCGGCTACGTTCGTCGATGACGCCTTCACTTCTAACAATTGTGCCAGTCCATGATTGTGTTTGATCCGCGACTTTTGCACTTAATTTGACCTCTGCATCCACCCCTAGGTTTTCTAAATGACGTAGATCTTTATCTGCAACAGGTAAACGGATTTCGGCAATGGACGTAGAGTTTAAGTTACCAAGAGAATTACCAATGTTGAGTACCGAACCTAAACTGATGTCTCGTGACTCAACAATGGCATCGTATGGCGCTTTGATATACGTTCGCTCAAGGTTACGCTTCGCACGTTTAACACTCGCTTGAGATGCTTTGTATCTCGCTAACTTTTCTGCGAGCTGCGGTTTGCGTAAATATAATTCGGATGGAATTGTTTCACTTGCATCATTTTTAATTCGAGTCCATTCCGCTTGAGCAACTTGTGCTTGTGCGCGTTCTATTTCTAGCGCCGAACTTGCTTGAGCAAGGCTTGCCTCAGCTTCAATCAGTGCCGCTTCATAATCGTTGGGGTCAATACGCGCGAGGACTTGACCTTCTTTTACGAAACCACCTTTCACGAATTGGTCCGACAAATCGACGATTTGACCAGACACCTGTGCGACAAGCTGAGTATGGTATTTCGGTTTTACAACTCCATATGAACCAACATCCAAAGTCATCGGCACATAGTTAAGTGTAGAGGCTTCAACAAGAGGGTGGATCACCTGTTCAACTTTTTCTGGTGGTGGAGCTTTCATTGCAGCGAAACCAGCAGCCATAGCAACACCTGCGACGGTTACTACAATGGGTAGTAGGATTTGTTTACGACTTGCCACGGTATTCTTCCTTCAAAAATTAAAATACGATTCGCAAAACGGATTTTGCAGTCTATGAATGAAGGATACGCCAAATGTTATTTCGAGGTGTTTACAGTAGAGGTTAGTTTGTAACAAAGCATTGCTAGATGCGTAATTTATTTACACCATGTCTAAATTTCGGGGAAAAAAGCGCGAGATAGGGCATTTATCTCGCGCGAACGAATTATAATTTCGCCTTTGGAGGGAAGTTTGCAAGAATTTCCGCTACGGTTTGATTTACGGTTTCAGTACGTGCTTCAGGTGTCTGCTTTTTCTTGAGACGACCCTCTTTTACACCTCTCCATACAAGCTGCTGTGTGCCATTGTTTACAATATCAATAACAACAGTACCGACTTCATACTCGTGAGTGGTTGTTTGTGATTGAACACCCCAACCCCAATAATTCCAATGCGCTGCGTAAGTCGTGTTGATAGTGTCTTGTGTGACTTTCTTATCTACATTGACGTGATAGTTCACTAAAACGTCTGCGTTTGTAGGGTCGGTGAGTGAAAATCCCTGTTTCGACATTTCACTGGAAATAGCATCACGTAAACGCTTGTCCATTAGACCATTGACTTGATACGCGGCGCTTGAGTCTGGCAATTTTGCCGTTGGTGCAAATGCGTAGGTTTTGAATAAAGCAAATTGCGCCGTCTTATCGTAATCCCAATCTGTAGTCTGGGCACAACCCGCTACCATTGCGACTAACAAAAATGCGAAAACGTGTCTCATAGTCATACTCCTTTTCAAGGGCACGCACAACCATGCCCATTTCTTATATTGGTATTACGACCCTTAATTTACAGTGAATGTTCCACTTCTATCCAGTCTTTTTCGTCAACCCAGTTTTGACTTCCACCATTGATTGCACGAATAGGCACGATGTAGTTACAGCTTATCTGTGGTTTAACAGATGCAAATATTGGTACAAAGCCAAAGCTTAATGCTGTTTCAATAATGGCCTTTTGGTTTTGCGGATCGATGTCCGCAGCTTCATCGATGTAAATAGGAATACGGTATCGGGCTTGCTCTTGATCCGATAGCAAGTGTCGGATAAACAGCATGCCACACAACAGTTTAATTGTAATACGAGTACCATTTGAGCCTGCAGAATCGATTTTCTCAAAGAATTCGGTTTCGCCCGCTCGATTTGTCACTTCAAAACGAATATCAAATAAGTCCGTCAGTGTTAAACCTGCTTTTTCACTTGCAAACTTAATGAGTAGGTCTTTTGCATCATTAATCTCACGCTCGCTATGTGGCTGGCTGGAGAGTAGGTCAAAGCTTTCACCTTGTTCGTACAAATCTGAAGTACTGATAATCGTATCAATTGCATCGATCAACAGTTTTCTTGGGATCACATTAATTTTAAAGGCTTTTAAGTTAGATATACGGTGTAAACTAATACCTTTGTTGAATGCGTTCATTTCGCGGCGTAGACGTTCTAAGTCGTCTCGAAGACCTTTGATGGTCGACGCGACTTCAGTTAAAGCTACTCGAGCATGTTTGCCAACAGCATCACGTTCATTGTCAATGTTGTGGTATGCCGCAATAAGTCGTTGGTACTTAATTTGCGGGTCTGGCTCATTATCGAATTTGGTGATCCCCGCATTATAAATATGCAAATAGGTGTTTTTGACATTAATGTCTAAACTCCTAAATTCGTGACACCAACGATTAAATTGGTGAAGTACGTCGGCCAGATTGTCGAAATCCAAGTTAATTTCTACAGGGTAACTTGTCGATTTGCCGCTGTATAAATCCAACGTGTGATCGATACGTTCTGTTTTTACCTGACGTAATCGTTCTGCTTGACGCAAGACTAAATCGATTTTGCTTTGGATTATTGCTCGTCTATCCGAAATTGATCCGGCGTTACGTTGCACGTCTTGCAAATAGCTGTCTACTTGCTCGCGCTCAGCTTCCAGTTGTGCTTGAAGAACGCTTTGTGCTTCATAAGACTGAAGCATAGTTTCATATTGGTCGAAGCGCTTCATCGCACTTTCTAGCCCCATGAGTCTCTTCGTACAAAGTATCTCGTTCACGCTGCTTCTCGGCGACGTTAGCGGCAACATCACGTTGTTTTTCAAGTTCAAGTAACGAATTTTGTAATGCATCCAAACGCGCTTTCAGTTGCTCTTTGTTTTCACCGCTTTGCATTTGTACAGGTGCAAGCTTTTTAATTTTGATCTTTGCGCCTGGTAGATGCAGTTCCTGTCCGATAATCGATTTGGAGAGCAGCGATAGAAACTCGCCAAATGCGTCTTCGTCAAAAATGTCGACCTCACCTTGAGAGGTCGTCGCAAAGGACAACAAATCTGGGTTGAACAAGCGAGATAGCTCTTCGACTTCTTTTAGCGACAAGTCTTCACGCATGCGCGTAAATAGGTTGTACTCGAGGTTTTTCAATTGCAGCTTAAGACTCTTGATCTGCTTTTGTGTTTCAGAAATTCGAAAGTCTAATGTATGAAGGCTTTGCCCTTGAGCGCTGTTGATGGAGAACGACAGGCTCTCATATTCTTTCTTTAAAAGAGCAAGATTAGTTTTCAATGTCGCGTGATGCGTTAACTCGAATTCACTCTTTAACGCATTGAAATCCAAAAACCATTGTTCAATTTGCGTTTGCTTTCGTGCGATTTCTCGAGACTGTTGTAAATAAAGCTGTTGTTTGGATTCAAAATCATGGCGCTCTTCTTCAATCTCGGCCAATTTCGATTTAAGTTCGTTACAGTGTTGTTCTACGTACTCGTCAAATTCGACTAAGGCTTTGTCGAGTTTTGGGGCATATGCCGCAAGTTTACCTTTGAGGTCAGCTTCCGTGTCAATCATCGTTTCAAGAGAAGCGATGGCTTCACTCATCGTTTCAAGCGCATTTAATTCTCGACGAGCTTGATTTACTTTATCAAATGCGCGGCGCCAAACGTCGTAGAAATCGACTTTAGAGTTGGACATATGACGTTCAAATACACGCAACATAAAGCGTTTAACGTCTTGAGCACCTAGCTTGTGTAGATTTAGGATACGTCTGAAAATCTCTTTGTAGACTCCTGCGTCTTGAACGTTATTTAGCGGGATCATCTTGAGATTCAATTCACCATCAAATTGTGTCGCAGCGCCAGTGAGTAGGGCATTGAGGCTCTTGCGCTTTTAGCTCTACTGGCTTAAAACCTTTACTTTCTAGGTGGTTAAACAGTTTGGTGTATTTAACTATGGTTTTATCTTCTGTGTAGTCCGCCAAATCAAGTTTGCCGTTATAGCAGAAAAATTGGTGCGCATAGCCTGCAACTTTCCCAAGACCTGCAACGCCGATAACAACGTCGCCATGTGGTAATTGCGCTTCAAGAAGTATGTAGGATTGATCGGTTGAAAAATAGAACTTACGAGTTTCTTCTAAATCATGACCATCCCATTCAGTTAGTCGAAGGTCATTAATGAGCGGAAACTGCAAAGCATTAATCACGGAACTTTTGCCGGTATTATTGGGAGCACAAATTGAGCTGCTTTTGTCGAGAGGGATCACGCATTTCGCATAACCTGCAGTGTTAAGCAGAGCGAGTTTATTGAGTCCATACATCATGCTCATAGTGATTCTTCTTCCTCTACATCTTCATATTGATTGTCATTTACTTCCATCAGCGCATCGATGTAACGGTAAACTGGCGCCAAATGTTGATATCCGTTTTCTACTTCTCGTGCTAAACCAAAACGCACCATTCGTCCGTATACGTCTTTTCTCAATTCTGAGCCAGAAAATAACTCGAGCTGGTCAAACAAATGCTTATTGAGTTGTACGATGGTTTGCATCAATTCCAAATCGATGGTTTCGTCAAACAATGCTCTTAGGGGATCTTTACCTTGGTTTGCAAAATGCTCGATTAACACAAATAAGGTGAGCGCGAAGCTGCGAGATGTTTTACCCATGTTAGGCGTGCTTTCGTCAGCTGCAAAGTAAAAGAATCCACGGCTATCACGTTTAATTTCTTGGCCTAAGCCAAAAAAGAGTGCTTCATAGGAATCAAATTGTTGATCCAATTGCTGCCAAAGAGTCGTGTCTTGCTCACTAATGTGGTAGCCACCCGCCAATTTCTTGTAGATGGCTTGTAATTCAGTAAGCTCAGATAGGTTGATTGTTGTCATAACTATTAATCTTCTTTTGCGTTCGCACTGAATGGATAGAGTGCAAATTGATGTTCGCCAATCGCGATTGTATGTTTTTGGTCTTCTTGAGATAGCGCAAACTCAGAATCACTGATAATTTTTTGATAGAGGAATAACATTTCGTCAGCTTCCAAATCAGGGTAGCAGCGACTCAAAAAACCAAGAAGTTGTGTTTTCTTGCCGCTAAAACTACGTAACGCTTTTCTCACATCCGAGTAATCTGGGATATTTGGACTCACATATGCAGGCACGTCCAATTCATCCGGCAGTTGATAGGCTTCATCCTCGAACTCCGAAAGCCCAGCCATATAAGAAACAATGTGACGTTGTTGACCAAGCGAAAAACGCTGAACATCACTTACAAAATTGGGTTGTGTCGCGGTCAATACAAAGTCCACACCGCGCTTTCGAACCAGTGAAAGAACTTTAGAGGCTTGACGAGTGATTAAGGTATTTCGGCGTAACTCTTCGCGAAGCGGAAGTAACATGTCAGCACTTTGACGTAAACTTTCACGCCCGATTAAATGCATATCGAGGATACGTGTGCGCAGTTGTTCAAGCATTCGTTTATCTTCGGGGCCTCGTCCAACTTGATCAAGCGTGATGATTTGCTCACTGATTTGATGTTCTATGAGACTAAAACAACGTTGAAATTCACCGTGAATATCGACCATTTCGAGCATTGGTTCGATGTACTCATCAAACGCTTCAAGCACAGCTTGGTAACGCTTTTTTAAAGATACATTGGATTGGTCTGCTTTTGCTTGTTCAACAATGTTCATGATTGCATTTTCATTGTGTTGATACAGCTTGACTATTTTCCGAACGCGTTCGTCCATAATGCGACTAAAGCGACGAAGTTCGCCATGGTCGCCAACTTGACCTGCATCGGCGAGTCGGAATCCCAAACGCTCCAAATCTTTTACTAAAACGGTAATTTCTTCTGCAAGCCCTAAACTTTCTTCTTGCAACAAATAACCCATGAAATCCGCAATAGCGCGATTGAGCTCAAGTTGTGAAGACTTGGCAAGCGGAATAACAATCTCTTGATTTAGCAGTCGATTTGCTTCTTTAAATAATCGTTCACTTTGCCAGTTTGGGTTCTTTTGTTTTAATACGTTTTGTACATCTTTTAGACTAAAGTCTGTGTACTTAAAGCGTTTAAAAAGTAGCTCTAGCGTCGACCAATGTTCGTTTATAGTATTTAATATCTTTTTTAGCTGGGATCATGGTTTTCCAGTAGGCAATTTAATTCTTTTGCGAGAGTGTAAAAAAACTGACAAATAAGTCATAGGTACATGACATCGCTTGTCACTAAATGCTAGACTGCGCGGCGAATTACGTTACCCCTCAAATTTTTTACTTTATTATACAGGTTGTTTACGAACTATGGTCACGCCCATAATCTTAACCCTAGTCGCAATCGCATTTTTGCTGATCGTTATAGAGGATATCATCCACGTAAACAAGGCCAAAACAACCCTTTTTTTTGGTACTTTGTGTTGGATTATCGCTTTTATTTTCCCTTTTCATGGCGAAAGCCCAGAAATTGTACAAGAACAGTTAGATCACAACATTCTTGAGATAGCCACTTTATGGTTGTTTTTGATGGCCGCGATGACTTTTGTTGCCTATCTAAACTCCAAAGGGTTTATCCAAAATATTGTTCATCGAGTGATGCCAGCACAAATTAGTGAACGTCGTTTGATGTTTGTGGTGGGGGCGGCTGCATTCTTGTTTTCATCTATTTCAGACAACATTACAGCGACCTTGATTTCACTTGCGGTAATCATGTCGCTGAAACTCGACCCCAAAAAGCTCATCAAGTATGCCACATTGATTGTATTTGCGGTGAATTCAGGAGGGGTATCGTTGATTACAGGTGACGTAACAACCCTAATGATTTTCTTAGCAGATAAGGTGACTATTCCGGATCTACTGTTATTGGTACTACCGTCGTTATTTGCTGTTTTAGTCTTAGCAACCATGCTTTCTATTGGCATGAAAGAACCAGTAGTGTTTGAAAAATCAGATTTACGCCGAATTGAAAAAACGGACATTACCATCGCGGTTATTTTCTTTTCGACTATCTTGGCGACGCTTGTATTGAGTGTTTTGTACCACGTACCGCCATTACTTACTTTCTTGTTTGGTTTGTCTCTTATGTTCTTAGTGGCGCAATTCTTAATGCGCAAGAAAGACGTAAACAAGAAAATCATTGATTACATTCGTGAAATTGAATACGACACGTTGCTGTTTTTCGTTGGTGTATTGTTACTCGTTGGTGCGCTCAAAGAAGTCGGTGTTTTACACATGTTTACGCATTTATACGAGCTTATGCCTCCTGAATATGCGAATTACCTAATGGGTTTACTCTCTGCAACCATTGACAACGTTCCGTTGACCGCGGCGTTGCTTAAAGCAGACATCGCAATGACCGAGCAAAACTGGTTAGCCTTCACCTACGCGACAGGGGTAGGTGGGTCAATGCTTATCATTGGTTCTGCAGCGGGTATTATTGCAATGAGTAAAGTGAAAGACTTAACCTTTATGAGCTATTTGCGTATGTCTGGCTATCTGTTGATTGCCTACACGATTGGCTATACAGGTGCGTTTTTTGCAGGTCAATTTATTTAAAAATAACTTGACACCTAGACGGCTAAACGATAATTTTCACTCGCTCCACAGCGGTGGAGCACGTTTAGCACGTTAGGTGTTAAACACAGAAGAGGTGCAATGCCTAGGTAGTTAGTGGGAGAGGACGATACTCTACGAACACTAATGAGGGAGAGCATTGCCGAGAGTAAAGGCTAATTCGTCGTGGTCTTTTCTCGGTCTTTGGGGCTGAATCCTCAGGACTGTCACCAACTCACTGGTGGAGAGCTTCTGGCAATGGTTAATTTCTTCCTTCGACGAGTCACCTTCTTGCCAAGTTCTCCTTGTATTTTATGACTAAAGCCTCAAAATATATGGCGTAGTCTAAAGGAGAGACCATGAATTCTAATATTGTAGTTGCCAAATTTGGCGGTACAAGTGTTGCCGATTTTGATGCAATGTTACGCTGCGCGCAAATTATCCATGATGATAACAACGTACGTGTTGTTGCCGTGAGCGCAAGCGCTGGCGTTACAAATCATTTAGTGAACCTAACTCAGGCAGGTCATAGTGAATCTGACCGTCAGCAGTGGGTTGATGCGGTCATCGCAATTCAAGACAACATTCTAGCAAAACTGAGTTTAGATGCGGATCTAGCACAAGGGTTTGAGCAAACTCTCAATGAATTTAAACAACTTGCTGCTATGCATGCGTTGAGCAAACAACAGTGCGATGAGATGCTAAGTTTTGGTGAGCGTCTATCTTCATTTTTATTTACTCAGGTACTTCGCCAACTTGGTGTAAAAGCGGAGCGTTTTGACGTTCGAAAGGTACTTAAAACCAACTCAAGTTTCGGTAAAGCTGTGCCTGACATACTTGCGACACGTGAAGCCGCAACCGAGTTGCTATTGCCTATCCTGGAGGAGCACGTTGTTGTAACTCAAGGCTTTATTGGTTCAGATAGTTTTGGACAAACAACCACGCTTGGACGTGGCGGTTCAGATTACAGCGCGGCTCTACTTGCTGAAGCGATTAGTGCGGTGAGTGTTCACATTTGGACTGACGTTGTGGGCATCTTTTCTACCGATCCTCGTTTGTGTGCCAAAGCAACGCCAATCGCTCGTTTAAGCTTTGACGAAGCGGCGGAAATGGCAACGTTTGGTGCGAAAGTGCTGCATCCTGCGACCATTCTGCCAGCAAGCCGAGCTGGTATTTCCGTGTTTGTTGGCTCGAGTCGAGAGCCACATGCTGGTGGAACGTGGATTGAAAAAGAAAAACGTAACGAGCCTGGTATCCGTGCTGTAACACAACGTAAAAATCAGCTGTTACTGACGCTGAAGATGCTCAGAAATGTTGCTGGCGAGCGGTTTTTTAGCACGCGTTTTTGGCATCTTAAGTAGTTACAATATTTCAGTTGATTTGGTCACTACATCTGAAATTAGTGTGGCGTTAACTCTTGATAATGCCCCAAATGCAAGCCGTCCTGAACTTGAGCAAGCTTGTTTGGATGAACTTTCTCAGTTTTGCCATGTAACGGTTGAAAACAACCTAACACTTGTGGCGCTGATTGGTTCTGAAATTCAACTTCGACACGATGATAGTAACCTCATGCGTGTATTGTCTGACTTCAACATTCGTTTAATCTGCCATGGCGCAAGCAAACATAACTTATGTTTCTTAGTCGAGCAAAATCAATCCGATTCTGTTGTTCAAGCTATCCACGAACATTTGCTCGAAGTGGCTTAATAGCACAAAGATAAGAAGCGAGTTGTGCATCAATTTTTGCAGCTCGCTTCGAGTCAAATAACGTTGAACTCACACCATTCGTGAATTAAATCATAAATAAATTCAACCTTTTATGGCGAGACTCAGCTAGCGTAGTTAATAGGGTTTTGCGCATTAGGGTTTTAATTTCAATGAAGCATTTGTTTTGTTTAGCTAAACGATGCATAACTTAACCAGTTTTAGACATTCATTTCCTTAAAATACTCGGCCTAAAAAGTCGCTTTTTAGTGCTAACTCAGTATAATCGAACGCCCAAAACAATAACAAAACTGAATGTAGTATGGCCTCTTTGCGCGATGGATTTCAAAGTCGACTCGGTTTCGTATTAGCAGCAGCTGGTGCAGCCGTAGGGCTTGGTAACATTTGGGGATTCCCCACTCAAGCTGCTAACCATGGTGGTGGTGCGTTTTTACTCGTGTACTTTATCGTCGTGTTTTTGTTGGCATTGCCTGCGTTGTACACCGAGCTGTATATCGGACACCAAGCCCAATCTAACCCAGTTAAAGCACTAAGCCTCGCATGGAGTGAAAAACAACCCAAAGTCGGCGCACTAGCAGGGTATATAGGCCTGTTTGGCGCAATCGTTATGCTCAGCTTTTACAGTATTGTGGCTGGCTGGATGTTGTCCCATGCGCTTGAACCTGTCACTACGTTTCTTGGATTGAGTGATGTAAGTCGGTTTTTAACTGAAGACAGCATGGCACGAAATTTTGTGTTTACGCCCTTGATGGTGTTGTTGACGGCAAGCATTATATTTAAAGGGGTTAAGTCAGGTATTGAAAAGTGGTCGCGTCGATTAATGCCGATGTTACTTGTCTTACTGATCGCGCTCATTGCATATATCGCGACGTTACCCGGAGCAAAAGAAGGTTTTGAAACTTACCTTAAGCCCGATTTTAGCAAAGTAACGGACCCAGATCTTATCATCGCGGCGATGGGGCAGGCTTTCTTCTCGCTGTCGCTGGGCGTTGGTTGCATGATGATTTATGGCTCTTATTTAAAGCCAAATGAAAATTTACCTAAGCTAACATTAAGTGTTGCTATGCTTGATACTGCGGTGGCATTTTTAGCCGGTTTGCTTATTATTCCCGCTATTTTTGTAGCCCAGCAGCACGGTGTTCAGGTATTTCAAGATGGCAAATTAATCGGAGAAGGGCGTTTAATTTTCGCTGTGCTTCCCGAGTTGTTTAATACCATGGGTGAAGTTGGTGTTTTCGTCGCTCTGTGCTTTTTTGTTTTAATGTCCATTGCATCAGTCACTTCAACGATTTCCTCCACGGAAATTCCGGTTTCGTTTTTGGTTGAAAACCATGGCGTAACGCGTAGAGCCGCGACTTGGGCTGTTTCAGCAACTGTGTTACTCGCTTCAATCATCATTATTTTAAATTTTGATTGGTTGTTTGGACTTGTGATCACCGTGTTTACACAGTACCAGTTACCACTTATGGGGCTATTCTACTTTATTACAGTAGGCTGGGTGTGGAGACGAGGCAATCAGCTAGCACTCGAATGCCATGGAAACATCTACTACTTTGCTTTGTATGTGAAGTACGTGTGCCCAGTGTTGATGACGGCGGTATTTGTAAACGTCGCATTGAGATAAATCGTTTTTAACGAGTTGAATAGGAAGCGCGTCCATTGTCGGAAATTGCATTCCTCACAAGTTTAGCTCTGAACACTCGCTTACACTCGAAACAAAAAAGGCCCATTAGGGCCTTTTAATTATTTCTGATTGTAATTACTTGATTTCTACATCTGTAACCGCTTGGTAGCCATTACTTAGTAATTCTTCATTTACGCAATCCAATACATACTTTTTCAGTGCGCCAGCTTCTACGTTGTCGTCTTTCGCCCAATCTGTACACATTTGCGTAAGTTCAGCAACCATTTCAGCAGGGGCTTGCTCCTTTGCATCATCCGCTGCGAATACATTGCCTGTGAACACTAACGCGAAAACACCAGCAATGCGAAATAATTTAGTCATGTCTTTGTATCCTAGTGATTAATTAGACGCGCTATTTTTAGCTCAAAAATAATGATTAAGATAACGAATTAATTTTTTCGTCAGGAGAGAATTCTATTATCATACCCAACATAAACATTTCTGATTTGAACCGTCATGAGACTCTGAGAAAAATACAGCACAAAATCTGGAACAACTACTTGAAAGAACTTTGTTTAAGGGGCGTTGGTTACTGGCGCCATTCTTTCTAGGTTTGATGTTTGCCGTAGTTTTATTACTTATAAAATTTTTTAAACAACTGTACACAATGACACTTTCCGCTTTTTCAGACAGTGGAAATCATTTACTCGTAGGAATACTCACGTTAGTTGATACTGCGTTACTAGCTGGCCTATTGTTAATTATCATTTTCAGTGGTTACGAGAACTTCGTTTCAAAGCTGGACATTGATGATCATAAAGACCGTCCTGCATGGATGGGCAAAGTCGGTTTTTCTGGATTAAAAATTAAGTTAATCAGTGCGATAGTGGCGATTTCGGCGGTAGAGCTACTGAAAGTATTTATTAGCTCGCAAGAGTTGACTAATACTCAGTTAGGTTGGAAAGTAGGAATACATCTTACTTTTGTAATTTCCGGAGTGTTGTTTTCTATTACGGATTACATAAATAGCAAAACGAAAAGTCACTAAACAGATTCTTCTAATTTCAAACTACTTTAGGAAAGGCTTCTAACAGTAGATTTAGCCTCTACAACTGAAAAATAACGCCTTTAATCATTAAATTAAAGATAGGTGACGTGGACGTTGTATCTTATTCCTACTATTGATTTAATTGCATGCGAGGGCTTAACCTCGCACACAATCAAGTATGATTCTGGACGCTAGGATTAGTGAAATGATAGTAACTCTTTTGCACTGGCCTTGGTTGTTTCACTTATTACATCCCCACCAAGCAATCGTGCGATTTCATTAACACGACCATGCTCATCCAAAATTTGCATAGAGGTATGCGTAGTCGTACCATCGCTTTGTTTAGAAACATAAAATTGATTGTGTCCGCAACTTGCGACTTGAGGTAGATGCGTCACGCAGATAACTTGGGTGGACGTACCTAGCTGTCGTAGTAACTTTCCTACTGCAGCAGCTGTTGGGCCAGAAATACCAACGTCTACTTCATCAAAAATCAACGTGGGTGTCGTCACTTTCTGCGCGATAATAACCTGAATAGCTAAACTAATCCGAGATAGTTCACCGCCCGATGCGACTTTGGCGAGCGCTTGCATAGGTTGCCCCGGATTCGTACAAACCAAAAATTCGATTTCGTCCATTCCATTCGCGCTTGGCTTGTTGTTGACCTTTCGGCCTAGTGCAATTGCAAATTTGCCGTTTGCCATTGATAGTCCAGCCATGCTTTGGGTGATTAAACTATTTAAGGCTTCTGAGGCTGTTTTGCGGCTTGCGCTTAATGCATCGGCTTCATCAAAGTAAATCTCTTTCGCTTTTTGCAATTCAATTTCGAGTACTTGAAGGCGTTCTGAGTTTGCAGTTAAACCATTTAGTTGATTTGCTAACGTGCTATGAAGATCATAAAGTGCTTCTGGGCGAACCTGATGCTTTCGAGCTAAATCCATTGCTTTGGCTAATCGAGAGTCGAGGCTCTTCTAACCGTTCTGGGTCTTGATCTAGATTATTACTATAACGTCTAATTTCTCGACTTGCTTCTTCAACTTGAACGGACGCATCTTGTAACATAGAAGCGATGGCTTCTAACGACGGGTCATAGGATGAAAGTTCATAGAACTGACTCGTTGCATGCTGTAAAAGGCCAAGTACAGTAAGGTCGTCAGATTCGTACAGGGCCTGTAATTCACGCTGGCAACTTTCTTGGATTGTTTGGCTGTGGCTTAATTTACTATGCTCATTTTCAATTTCTTCAAATTCATTTTCACCAAGTGCAAACTCATCAAGTTCCGCCACTTGGTATTCTAGCAACTGTTTTTGAGCCGAAAGTTGGGCTTGTTCTTCTTGTAAAATGGCGATTTCTTTGGTGATAGACTGAACTTGTTGATATTGATGCTTGACCGCTTTCATCAGTTGTTCGTGTCCAGCGTAAGCATCGAGTAACTCTAATTGATGATCATTCTTTAGCAATAATTGATGTGCATGTTGTCCGTGAATTGCAACCAGTAATTGGCCAAGCTCTTTAAGTTGTGCGGCTGTAACGGATGCGCCATTGATGTAGTTTTTGCTACGGCCATTTTTACTGATCACACGACGTAAGATACATTCCTCGTCGTCACTTTCCAGAAGATGTTCTTTTAAATAGTTTTGTGCACGCGGAAGTAACGACACATCGAAACAAGCTGCTATTTCCGCTTTGTCACATCCAGGTCGAATAGAATGGGCGTCTGCTCGTTCGCCAAGACACAAAGAAAGTGCATCAATGGCAATGGATTTACCTGCACCGGTTTCGCCTGTAATTGATGTCATGCCTTTGTTCCAGTCGATCACAAGGTCACTGACGATTGCATAGTTACTAATTTCAAGACTCATCAACATACTGTTTATCCATCCAGTTACATACTGATAATTTATACAGTAAAAATGAAATTAGCAAATGAATTTTGAATGAAGGATAAACTCAGATAAAGAAAAAGGTCCGATTGGACCTTTTAGTAATTTGAAAGTTCTTGCGCTTTGGTTTTTGGTGCGATGAACTCGGGTTCGTCGTCTTGCTTGTCTGGTACTTGCGTGTCTTCTAAATCTGACTCTTCTTCAGTGAGCTCCTCTGGTTGATCTGGTGTTTGTAACAGCACAATCAGGGCGGGCAAGATTTCATGGTAAAAGGCTTTGTTATAGGCAATACCTGAACTAGGTAGCTCAGCAACAAAATATTGCATTTGTGTCGCTAATGCATCCATGTTTTTTGTCACAAAGCACTTTTGCATCTCACGTACGACGGTGTTAACAAAAAGGTCTGCTACACGTTCAAGCTGATGCAAATTTTCTTCAGTGTGATGTTGAACGACGAAGAAGTTGTTCGTAATAGATTGCAATTTAGGCACATATTTAGGGCGAACGATTTTAGCTTCAACAAATTCAGCGAGCTTTGACTTAAAATGCGCGTTAATTTCTTTCACGCGTTCGTTATATGCTCTTTTTTCGGCCTCGCGGGCTTTGCGACGATTGTTTTCTATTACAACGTAAACGGCCAATAGCACAATGAGCAAAATGAGCGTCACAAGCACAAGCATGGTCATACGGCAGAAGTACCTATAAATACTACAAAAATTACAAGCTATTTTGCGCTAAAAGCGAATGGCTCGCAACAGATTAAAAGAGACGACTGCCCCAATTCAACTTTTGTCGTAACACATTGTAATAAGAATATGATTTTGGGTGAATAAGTCGTAACTTTCTGTCTGCTTTTCGTACTACAACCTCGTCACCAGGTAGGAGTGCAAGGACGACGTGGCTGTCGCAACTAACTTGCAAACTTGCCGAGTTTTCTAAACTTAATTTCAGTCGAATGGATTTATCCGCGTCAACGACCAGAGGACGGCTTGATAACGTGTGTGGAAACATTGGTACCATGGCCATCGCATTCAACTCTGGGGTCAAAATTGGCCCTCCACCAGAAAGCGAATAAGCGGTAGAGCCGGTCGGTGTGCAGACAATGAGGCCGTCAGAACGTTGGGAAAAGACAAAGTCATCGTCAATGAATGCTTCAAATTCAATCATGTGAGCGACTTTATCTGCATGTAGCACGGCTTCATTCACGGCTGCGTTTGCACTTTTAAGTTCTGCGTGTCGGTAGACTTCTACTTCTAATAAAAAACGTGATTCTTCAATGTATTCGCCTCTTAATACTTGCTCGAGGCTTGCTTCAAAGCCATCAGGATTCAAATCGGTTAAAAAACCAAGGTTACCCCGGTTTACACCGATGACCGCCACATCAAAACGTGAAAGAACGCGAGCCGCACCGAGCATATTGCCATCGCCACCAACAACGATGGCTAGGTCAGCTTGTTCGCCAAGCTCAACGAGTCCCCGCAGACAATTGTTGTCGATGTAATCTATTTGCTGTCCGACACGTTCTTCGACTAAAACCTCAAACCCTAATGCTTGCAAAAAGGTATAAAGGCGGTGTAATGTCATCGCCGCACCATCATGGTTTGGTTTACCGATAAGTCCTATCGTTTTGAAAGGGGATGTCATGATGTTCCATAATCCTAATGTGATTGTTGTAAGCGTAACCGAAATTGGTGTCTCTTGAAAATTAAAAACGTGCCCAAATAACTAGAATATGAATATTAGTCCACGTGATCAGCTTGTCTTTTCGGCAGTCATGAGCCTCTACTGTGATGGCCATGGCGTACCCGTAGCTTCATCAAAATTGGTGAAACAGACAGGCATGGCTGTTTGCTCAGCAACCGTTCGAAATGCAATGGCGCGTCTTGAAAAGGCGGGGCTGTTGTATTCCCCTCATACGTCCGCTGGACGAGTCCCTACAGAAGATGGTTTTAAGTTCTGGTTTGAGCAGTTTTTTGATTTAGGTGAACTAGGTCAATATTGGCAACCTGAGCAGTCTCAGCTCGTTGAATTCGCGCATACTTTGTCGCAAAAATATAAAGTATGCTGTTGCGTGGGATTACCCCAAGTGAGCAGTCAAACGGTCTTTCGCGTTGAGATCTTAGATTTTGATGCAGACACGTGGTTGGTCCTACTAATTGACCGTTCGGGTCAATCAAATAACATTTGTATTAATAAACCCGAGCAAAACTCCGATCAACTACGCTATCAGTTTGCAACGTGGTTAAACACGGTATTTAGCCAGCAAAGCCTCATGGAAGGTTTGCATCGAATGCGAGCAATGGCGAACACTGCTCCAGCTCAATGTAAGGTCTTACTGGCGCAGTGGACTCGTGTACTTGCTCAGCAATTAGGAAGCGATAACAGTATCGTCGTGGGTGAACGTCATCTCTACAACCAATTAGAGCTGACCAAGGAATTACAAATTGGGGTGAATCTATTGCATTGGATTGAAGACAGATTAGCCTTTAAGAATGGTGTCTCTGTGCTTCTTCCGCATGATTTACCTTATAGCGAATTTAAAGACTGTATTGTGCTTAGCGTCCCGTATTTTGCGAATTTAGAATACCAAAGCCGCTTTTGTATTATTGCGCCGAGAATAACGGCAATTGAATCTTTAATTACGGAATTTAGTGCAATTGGTGAAATAGGGGTTGAAACCCGAAAATCCATCCCCATAATTACGGCAATTGTTAGAATTGGAGAAGTTTCCCATGTCTGAACAGACAAATACAGAACAGCAAAAAGATGTTGTAGAAGAAGTTTTAGAATCAACTGAAGGTCAAGAGCCACAAACAGAACAGGTTGAGCTAAGCCCAGAAGAAGAAATTGCTGGTTTGTATGCTGAGTTAGAAGCAGCGAAGCAAACAATTAAAGATCAACAAGACAGCGTTCTTCGTGCTGCGGCAGACGTTGAAAACATGCGTCGTCGTGCTGCACAGGATGTTGAAAAAGCACAAAAGTTTGCACTCGAGAAGTTTGCAAATGAACTGTTACCGGTGCTTGATAATTTAGAGCGCGCTATTGAATTTTCAGATAAAGAAAATGACACATTAAAGCCTGTGCTTGAAGGTATCGAAATGACGCTGAAAAGTTTCACTGACGCGGTTGCTAAATTTGGCGTTGAACTTGTTAACCCTCAAGGCGAAGTGTTTAATCCGGAACTACATCAGGCGATGGCAATGCAGCCTAGCAATGATGTAACGCCAAACACTGTGCTTGCGGTAATGCAAAAAGGTTACACGTTGAACGGTCGTTTACTGCGCCCTGCGATGGTTATGGTATCGAAAGCGGCTGAGTAATTAACGTAACGCTCGGATAGATACAACAAAAAAGCACCTAAAGGGTGCTTTTTTGTTTCCATTGACAGGCCAATGTGAGTACTAATGCGCTCAACATCATAAGCGAAAAAGCACGCGCATCTTGCGGTTGAATAAACGCGAGAAGTGGGCCGACAAGCGCTCCGCTACCAAATCGCAGTGTGCCAATTACTGCGGTTGCAGTTCCTGATTTGTGTTCAAACGCAATTAAAATCAATGCATCAGCGTTACTTGCAATGACACCCAGTGCCATCATCACAGGTGCAATCGTAAGCGCTGTAGGATATAGCCCTAAATCGAAAAAACTGACCAAGTTCAAACAAATGGCGCTACACAAACCAAAAGCAAGGCTGATATAAAGCATTTTACGTGAACCAAATCGCGTCACCACGCGTGTATTGATAAAATTACCCAGTGTTAAGGCAATAACGTTAAACGCAAATAGCACACCGAACCATTTCTCAGAAACCTCAAAATGTTCAAGATAAATAAATGGAACCGAGGTTAGAAAACAAAAGAAACCAAACGACACAAGCATTGAGGTAAGAATATCAAAGCGTGCATTCTTTTCGCTAAGTACCTCTTTGTAATTATCAATAAAGAGCGCCAAACCACGTTTAGTTGAAGGTTTTCTTGGAATATCAATAAGTTTAAATTGTACTAAGACTAATGTGATGACAGCGTAGAGCGACAAGCACCAAAATATCGCGCTCCAGTGCCATTGCACCATTAAGGCAGCCCCAACGGTCGGAGCAACTAATGGCGCTATCATCATAATCATTGAAACATAAGACATTCCCTTTGCAGTATGTTCTTGATACAAATGACGTACGATGCCAGGGATCACCACCGTAGCCGCAGCTCCTGCAAATGCTTGTACACCTCGTAGTGCCCAAAAAACAGCAATATCATCAACAATAGCAAGGAGCGCTGAACTGATCGCAAAACCAGCAAGACCAAAACGAGCAAGTGTACGACGCGAATGTTGATCTGCGAGTGGTCCAAAGATAAGCATACCTAGGGCGTATCCTGCTAAGTAAATACTAAGGGAAATTTGCACATTTTCCATGCTCGTATTGAGTTCGTTGGCAATGGTAAGCATGGCAGGTAGGTACATGTCGATGGCGAGTGGTGTTATCGCTACCACCGCGGCCAGCAGTGGAAGCAAACGTTTTTGAGCCATTAAAAAATCGTCTTGAAATAGGACAGAGGGTTAGTTTAACAGGAATCGATGACAAATATCGTCGATAAACGACAACATCAGCAATAAATAGGTTGAAAGGAATGACACGGTATAATCACCTATTTGTAATTTGAGTCGTTCGTCATTTCAAGGCATTATAATCACAATAGCTCGCTTTCGAGGGAGCGATTGTGAAAGTTGTCTTAACTTAGGCCGACAAGTTTTTTCTTTGGAGAACAAGGGAACGTATATGAAAAATTGGGTATTGGGATTGTGTATCGGTGTTCTGATGTGTGGGTGTAAAACATCGCCGACGGGGCGTACGCAAATAGCGTTGTATTCTTCCACTCAAATGGCGGAACTTGGTAATGCAAGCTTTGAAGAACTGAAAAAGTCGACGCCGATAGAGAATGAACCGACGGTAAACACCTACGTCCAATGTGTAGCAAATAAAATCATAAACGAACTACCAAACGAATTGCGAAACCAGCAATGGGAAGTGGTGGTGTTCAAAGATCCTACCGCCAACGCTTTCGCTCTCCCAGGTGGTAAAATTGGTGTACATACCGGTTTGCTCGAAGTCGCAAAATCACAGCACCAGCTTGCAGCCGTTATAGGTCATGAAGTGGCTCATGTTATCGCTGAGCACGCAAACGAACGTATGTCTCAAGGTGCATTGGTTCAGACAGGTTTACAACTTGGTAGTGCCGCTCTGCAAATGGGCGAGGTGCAATACCGAGGTGAAATTATGCAAGCATTAGGACTTGGTGCGCAGCTTGGTATTGTTTTACCATTCAGTCGGAGCCATGAAAGTGAAGCCGATATTGTTGGTCTTGAATATATGGCAAAAGCAGGATTTGATCCAAATGGCGCGGTGTTACTTTGGGAGAACATGAACAAAAACGCGGGTGAACGCCAACCAGAGTTTTTGTCTACGCACCCTGCGCCTGAAAATCGGATGAGTAAGCTCAAACAAGCTTTACCAAAGGTTGCGCCATTACTAGAGCAAGCAAAAGCGGAAGGTAAACGCGCCAATTGCAAAGTGGTGTGATTTAGTTTGATTGCGTCCTAAGTAACCAAATGGTTTGCCTTGCTCGCCAAATTGACGGCAAGGCAATGCTCACTAAGTTTCAATATTGAAACGATTTCGAAAATGCCATATGGCTACGGCAGCCATTTCCACCTATAGTGGAAATAGCGATGCACAGACCATAATCAGTTTAACCAATATTTACAGTCTTGAGTCATCAAGGTTGACAAATTGAATACTGGGCTGAGCTTGGCACCATTCCCACGCCATTTTGGCTACGTTGTGGGTGCCTAGCGTGGTGTGTGCTTGCTGCCACTGTTTTAAACCTATTTCCATTATTTTATTGTCGATTTGGTCTAAGAAAGTGCCATGGGATGCTGAATAAAGCGACCGAAGCTGTTGTTGATTCTGTTCGTCAGTAACGGCAAATGCCTTAGGTTGACGTTTTACCGAACCGATAGTTTCGGCTACCAACGTGGCATCCGTAGTCATATTTGAACAGATCACCCACTGACTCCGCTTTGCTTCGCGTTCATTCTCAGGCAAATGAGCAAACGAGGGTGGACTATCTGTCCAAGGCTGTTCCAGATCCGTTGGTAGGTTATGTGCTTCGTGTTTTTCTATAGGCTCGAGTGTTTTGTTTATTCTGCGCATTTCCGCATTCATTATTTCGAGGTCTCTGACGCTTTCTGATTCTTGCGCATCATAAAGAGACCCTAGTTGCCCATTTAGTTCATCTATTTGGGCTGCAATCGAATCAAGCCTTTGCTGATCTTCTTCGCTCAGCTCATCGTTATTTTCAAGCTTAGCTTGTTCAAGATTAAGTTCCTCAAGCTGGCGTTCAACAAGTTCAATCTGTTCACTTGAATCTGGCCCAAGTTCCTCTTCGCAGATCTCTAGTTGCGTTTTACTTAGTCCCGTAATTTTTTGTATGCCAGTGAAGTAGCACGATTGAATGCTCGCAGGGTCTGCGGTAAGACATTTAGGCAGTAACGCTTTATATCCGTTCGCGATGATTTCCTCCGACTTGTTACTGCATTTAGCAAGTTGAGCAAATGTACCATCTGCACGTAACATCGCCATTTCTGTGTTAACGTTGAATTCAAGTTGTTCCGGCGTCATTCGAATGGGGCTTGATGCATTGGCTCCAAAGATACTAAGTAGTGTTAGGGAAAAAGTGGCGGCTTGAGAGTAGCTTTTCATGTTCATTTCATTCCTTTTGAACTTGCGCTGTTATGAGTTCCTGTTCTCATTTAGTTCAATTTGTCTCTCGATGAGAGGTCAATTGACTAAAGAACTGCCTATTTTTGCTCGAAAAAGCGATGTTGTTCAATATAAAAATAAACCATAGCGTTATGAACAAGGCCGAATATTCCGCCCAAGCTGGTTAATGTAAACGTTGATTAATATTTCTAACCTTCTGCAAAGCATCGTCAAATTCAAAACGTGTAATTAAGGTCTTCACAAGTTCAATTTCATCTGGGTCAATTGCGGTGATTGTGGATAATCCTTCAGCAAGGTCAAGTGCTTCTGTATTGTAATCAGCCAATGCGGTTTCGAGGTCGTCAAGAAGGGCTTTATTATTTTGTGTGGGTTGCAATGCGGGTTTTATAACGTCCACACGTTTCATTTCACTAAGCACTTCAAGCTGTGATCGTACATATGAAATAAGCGTATCGATGTCTTCAAGGCGTATTGTTTGGTCTTTAACTTCTCTTTCGAGTTTCTTACATTGCTCAGCAAGATAATGAATGGACAGGTTTGCACTTGCCCCTTTTATTGCGTGCAGCAATTGGCTTGATAAGTCGGTATCGCCAATCGAAAGAGCTTGTTGTAAATTAATCAGCTCTTCGCTTTGCTGGCGCAGAAACTTTTCAAGGATTTGAAAATAAATGTGGGGATTGCCTGCGGCTCTGTCGATACCTTCTTTTATGTTTATACCGACGAGTTCACCGATTTGTTTTTCTTCCTGTTCTTCTTCAGTAGGGGAAGCCGTTTCAGATTTTGTTACAGTGGTTTCATTTAGCTCCGATTTTCCGAGGCAATTCAAAATAGATTGCTCTAACTGCTGCAAGTCAATCGGCTTAGCAATATGTCCATTCATACCGGCAGCAAGGCACTTATCGACGTCTTCTTGCATGGCATTTGCGGTCATCGCTAAAATAGGTAAGCTTTCATGGGTCCGAACTTTACGGATTTCTTGGGTTGCGGTTAGTCCGTCTACTTCAGGCATTTGCATGTCCATCAAAACCACATCAAACGTTTGGGTGGTTACTTTTTCAATTGCCTCTCGGCCATTATTGGCTACATCAACTTTTGCACCATAGTGTTTAAGGATTTCAACCGCAATCTCTTGGTTAATAGGTTGATCTTCGGCAACGAGTATAGTTAGACCTTCAAAAAGTTTTGATTTATCAATTAAGCTTTGCGGCTCAGGTGACTTAGCTATGCCAAAACCAGTGCAGCTTACAACTGCATCATATAAGTAAGACGGTGTTGCGGGCTTAAGCACAATACAGTCAATGGCCGCCTTGTCGTTATCTTCAATATGCAGATCTCTTCCATAGGCTGTGATGAGCACGTATTTCGTGTCACGATTTTTCTGGCGTTGGTTCTTAATAAACTCGATACCGTCAACATCACGCATTTTCCAATCAATAAATGCAATATCGATATTTGATTCGTTAAGTATCCTAGATGCTTCTTGCACGTCTGTCGTACTCGAAACATATAATCCCATGGATTCGAGTAACTCATGGGTAATAGCGAGTGCTTGTACGTTATCGTCAAGAACCAATGCGTTTATGTGTTGTGTAAATCTTGCAGGTAGGACTGGCTCTGCTGTTTTATCCACAGCGTGAAGCTCGACAATGAAATAGAACTCAGAGCCTTTGCTAAGTTCACTTTCTACGTATATTTCGCCATTCATCAGCCGCACGAGTTGTTGTGAGATAGTTAAACCGAGGCCCGTACCACCGTATTTACGAGAAATCGAGGTGTCCGCTTGAGAAAAAGATTGGAACAGTGCTTTTTGCTGATCTTGACTCATGCCTATCCCTGTGTCTTTGACGCTGAAACGAACATAAGTAATTTCATTGTCTTTTTTCTCTAAATTTACGCTTAAGGTTACTGAGCCTGTATCGGTAAACTTCACGGCATTGCCAGCCAAATTAATCAGGATCTGACCTAGCCTTAGAGGATCTCCGATGTAATAGTCGGGCAACATGGGATCGAGTTCTATATGGAAATCAATGTTTTTCTCATCTGCTCTAATTTCGGTAATGCTAGATACATTTTCAATCACTCTTTTGAGCTCGAATTGGGTTCGTTCTAGGGTGAGTTTTCCTGCCTCAATTTTAGAGAAATCGAGAATGTCATTAATCAGCGATAGCAATTGCTTTGCCGCATTATTAATTTTGCTGACGTAGCCATATTGTTTATCGGACATTTGAGTTTTCAGTGCAAGGTGAGCCATTCCTAAAATGGCATTCATGGGTGTGCGGATCTCATGGCTCATATTGGCCAAAAACTCACTTTTCACTTTTGTCAGTCTATCTGCCTCTATTTTTGCATCGATGAGTTCTTGTTGCAGTTGATTACGCTCAGTCACATCTAAGAACATGCCGACGATGCCTTGAATAGCGCCATTGCCATCAAAAAACGGACCTTCAAATACAATGATGTCTCGCGGTGTGCCGGATCCATCCTGTAGATTAAGTTCATAGCGCATCTCATGACCGCTTTGCAAAATTTCAGTTTGTTTTTCAGCAAGCATACTGGCGACGTGTGGTGGGTAAACTTGATCGAGTGTTGACCCGACAATATCCATTTCAAATTGGTCGAAAAAGTCTAAAAACGCTTTATTTACACCTATAAATTGTCCTGATTTCTCGCGATAAAATGTTGGATTTGGTATCGCATTAATCATTGAATGGGTTAGTTCAAGTTGATGCGCTAAGGCTTTTTCGGTGTTTTGACGAAGCGTAGAGTTTTCATCACGCTCAATGGCGACGCTTAAATCTTTCACCACTTCTTTAATCAAGTTGATTTCAGATTGTTCAAGAATTCGCAGACTTGGAAAATAAAGCAGACAAAGCACGTTGTCGGTATTTTTTAACGCAAAGCCGTACAGCAGTTTAATTTTCAATGTTTCACTGCCGAATTTGATGTTCAGCGATTGGTTACTTGGACTGTATGTTTGATAGTTATCTTGCGTCACTGATGTTTTAAATAGAGGGTTATCAGCATCTACAAAAGGGACTTTACCTTGTCGTGCAATGACATCGAGGCTATTGTCACTGATATTCAGAATCGCGATTCCAGGCAGTCCTATATGCTTTACTAAGTAACTTAAACATAGGTCTGTATAGGTTTCTAAACTTTCAGTCGAACGAAGTTTTTCATTAAGTGCAGAGAGTAATTTTGAGTGCTGAATTTGTTGAGTGGAGTTAAAAAACATTCGTTTGACTGCTAATGCAATGGTTTTGAGGCTCTTTTGCATGAAAATCTGGAATTTCAATAAGCGTATCTTCTTTAGATTGTTTACTGATATGAACGAGAAAGCGCTGCAATGGTTTCAAATAGAATAAATACAGAAGCAGCGCGAACAACGCAAAAGCTCCTGCAAGCGCCGTGAGCGAGTAAGTTAAAGGCTGGTATTTAGCTTGTTCAGCGGACACCGCGTGTTGATTTAGCCAAGGCCAAAACACATTGCTGAGGGAAAGATACTCTCTAATAAGCAGGTCACGATTTTCGCTCTGATCTAACGCGGTTTGAGATTCGAACTTTAATACTTCGTCCAATTGAGTCTGAACTTCAGTGGGTGCCTCTAAAAAATAAAGATTGTGGTTTATGTTTTGTAACGTATGAATTCGTCTCATTTGCGCAGATTTCCACGCACTCTTATCTGAAAGTGGGGTTTCTATAAGTAAACCCAGTTGTTTATTAAGATTTTTGAGTTCGACTTCGATATTTTGCAGTTTAAGGTCTATGCTAGGAGAGGTGTTTAAGGCAGAAAACAACCAAAGAGTAGGGATTATGATGCTGACAAATAAGATAGCGGACAAGGATTTAAACGACATAACCACGGCTTATTGACCTGACTCTATAATAACCATAGTCGTTTGTGCCTTTTACTCAAGAATTTATCTGAGTCTTCACGATAAATTAGGATTGGATAAGGAGTCGAATTCGTAATGCGAGAAATCTTAATTGTTGATGATGTGCCGGAAAATCTTCAGGTCTTGCAACTTATCTTAAAACAACCTAATCATCGAGTACGTGCAGCAACGAATGCGACACTGGCACTCAAACTTGCAAAAGAACATTCACCTCATCTTATTATTACCGATATCAATATGCCTGAAGTTTCAGGGATAGAGCTATGTAAACAGCTTAAAGCAGATAAAGGTCTATGTGATATCCCCGTTATTTTTGTAAGCGCAATGACCGATACGGATAATCTGGTTGAAGCTTTTGATGTGGGCGGTGTTGACTACATTACGAAGCCTTTTAAACCCGCTGAGATTATGGCCCGTGTCAGAACGCAGTTTTCACTCTTAGATATGAAAAGTCTGCAGCTTTCTCAGGCGCTGTCCGAACGGATCCGGCAAATGGTGATGGGTATCGCGCATGAAATAAATACGCCTTTGGGAACGAGTATCACGGCAATCTCTCATTTGAATGATATGGTTGCAACGACAAAAGGGCAGTATCAAGCGCAGCGACTCAGTGCAAATGATATTGAAACGCTTTTTTCGGGCGCAGACGACTGTATAGAATTAACTGAAAGAAATTTAAAACGCGTTAAATATTGTGTTGAGGCCCTGAAATCAATATCGGTAGCGGATACACAAAGTGTAAAAGAAGCGGTTAATCTTCAGGACGTTTTAGACGGAGTCCAAGTCAAAATCAAACAGATCAAAAGCAATGTACCTTATGAATTAACTATGTCGTTACCCGATGAAATGGTTCTGATAGATAAAGAAAAACTGGAACTTGCTCTTTATCATTTGTTTATCAACTCCCTCACACACAGTGGTGTACCAGAGATTTCAATTAATATTGTTGCCTATTGTGCACAAAACCAATTACACATTGAGTTTAGTGACAATGGCAAAGGCCTACAGGGATTGAGTGTTGAGCAGTTACTGACGCCATTTGTTACAACGAAACGAGGTAACTCTGGTCACATGGGACTGGGTGCACCCATTACCTCCAGTATTATTACATCTGGATTAAAAGGTAGTCTTTCCGTGACTTCATCAAATCGAGGACTCCAATGGGCGTTTTCAATCCCATGCTCTGCAACTACTTGATCTAGGTCAATGAGGCAGCGTCACCTTTTTCGCTCATCGGACATATGTCCTTATGATTGAGGGGGCTTTTCTCTATCCTCGCCCAATTATTTAAATCACCGGCGTGTTTAGCCTAACGCTTTGTCTAAGCTTTGCTAAACTAAGCTCACGCAATCATATTCATTGGGTAGATAAAGAGATGCAAGAATTACCTACAGTTGACTATCAAGCACCAAATGCTGCTGAACAGTTCGTTGAATCACTTCGTAACACAGGTTTTGGTGTTTTGAAGAACCACCCAATCCCACAGTCACTGGTAGAATCTATCTACAAAAATTGGCAAGCCTTTTTCGATTCGGAAGAAAAGCACAACTTTTTATTTAGCAAAGAAACTCAAGATGGCTACTTTCCACCATCTGTATCAGAGGTTGCTAAAGGCTTTACAATTAAGGACATCAAAGAGTATTTCCACGTTTACCCTAAGGGTCGAGTACCAGCACAATTAGAAGAAGAAATACGCGAGTATTATCGTTTAGCAAATGAATTCGCATCAACATTGTTAAATTGGGTTCAAGAAAATGCGCCAGAAGAAGTACGTGCGAAGTTCTCAATTGATCTAAAAGATATGATTGCAAACTCAGAGCAAACTCTGCTTCGAATTCTACATTACCCACCAATGACTGGTGATGAAGAGCCTGGTGCAATTCGTGCAGCGGCGCACGGTGATATTAACCTACTCACTGTATTACCAGCAGCGAATGAGCCAGGTTTACAGGTACAACGTCAAGATGGTAGCTGGTTAGACGTTCCATGTGATTTTGGAAACCTGATCATCAATATCGGCGACATGCTTCAAGAAGCATCGGGTGGTTACTTCCCATCAACGATTCACCGAGTGATCAACCCAACGGGTAAGGCATCTGAAAAGTCTCGTATTTCACTACCTCTTTTCTTGCACCCTCGTCCGGATGTTGTGTTGTCTGAGCGTTACTCCGCAGATAGCTACCTGCAAGAGCGTCTACGCGAATTAGGCGTGAAGTAATCCGCTGAGCTGCATTACAAAATAAAAAACCAAGTCTATATGACTTGGTTTTTTATTGCCTGGTTGTTTTTCCAAGCAAGTAAATTATCCACGGTCACTCGTGCAATTTCGCTCAGCGCTTCTTGCGTAAAAAAACCTTGGTGTCCGGTCACAAGCACATTTGGAAAACTAACAAGTCGAGAAAACACATCGTCTTGCAATATTTCGCCAGAGTGGTTTTGGAAAAAGAGTTCCGATTCTTGCTCGTACACGTCTAGTCCCAAGTAGCCGAGTTTACGGCTCTTAAGTGCTCCAATGCAGGCTTTACTGTCAACCAGAGCGCCACGGCTTGTATTAATCAGCATTACGCCGTCTTTCATTTTAGCAAAAGCCGCTTCGTCGATCAGATGGTGGGTTTGTTCAGTCAAAGGGCAGTGGAGTGAAATAACGTCGCTTTGAGACAGCAACATATCTAGGTTGACTTGAGTGTAATTACCTTCGCCAACATTTGGGTCGCAAACCAACACATTCGCGCCAAACCCGTTTAATATATTTACTAACGCTTGACCTATTTTCCCACATCCAATGACGCCAATGGTTTTCTTAAATAAGTTGAATCCTAGTAAGCCATTTAAATCAAAATTGTCTTCGCGAACACGATTGTAGGCTTTATGGGTTTTCCGACTTAATGTGAGCATTAACGCAACGCAATGTTCGGCAACGGCTTCGGGGCTGTATGCAGGAACGCGTACAACCGTAATGCCGTGTGCCTTTGCGGTAGGCAAATCTACGTTGTTGAACCCAGCACAACGAAGTGCAATGCACCGAATATTCATTTCAGCAAGCGTAGTGATAACGTTCGCGTCTAGGCAATCATTTACGAAGGCGCAAATAGAGTCAAAGCCTGACGCCATAGCTACCGTTTGGTGATTTAGTTTTTCTTCAAAATAGGTGATTTCAAGCTCAGGGTTTTGCAAAGCAAATTGGTTGAAAAACGGTTTTTCATAGTTTTGCGAACTGAACAGAGCGATTTTCATTTTCTAATAAACCTTCAATGGCGCAGTGGAGAGATTCCGGTTTGGTCCTTGGCGCATAGCGAGAGACCAATTGACCCTCAGAGTTTACTAAAAACTTGGTAAAGTTCCACTTAATGGCACGGTTTTGTGCAATGCCACGAGTGTGAGCTTTCAAATAGTTAAAGAGCGGGTGTGCATCAGGTCCATTAACCAGTACCTTTTGGCATAGAGGAAAACTGACTTTGGCTTGAGAGCGATAATACTCTCTTAACATCTCACCTTCTAAAGGTTCGTTTTTACCGAATTGGTTGCACGGGAATGCAATGATCTCAAACCCTTTGCTTCGATACTTTTGATATAGTTTTTCAAGCGTGGCAAGTTGAGATGAGAAACTACATTTACTGGCAATATTAACAAAAAGTACGGTTCTTCCGGTTAATAATTTGAGTGGAAAGGTTTCACCATCAATAAGTTGAACGCTATAGCGATAAATATTGTCCATGTTGCCTTACCTCCATGCCAATGTTAACTGACTAAATATTTTCATAATTTTCAATTGCGATACCCATAAACCTTGGGTATAAAAACTCCATCTTTCGAGTGTACCAATCAAATAGGACAGTTTTATGTCAATTAAAGTAAGTTTTATCAGTCTTGGCGTTATGGGTTTTCCGATGGCGGGGCATTTACAAAAAGCAGGCTACGAAGTGACTGTTTATAACCGCACGACACAAAAGGCACAAGATTGGGTGACTCAATTTGGAGGACAGTATGCGACTACCCCAAAAGCCGCAGTAACTGGCAGTGAAATAGTCTTTATGTGTGTTGGAAACGATGATGATTTACGCTCGGTGGTTTATGGCGAGGACGGTGTCTTAGCAGGCATGAGTGCTGGCAGTGTATTAATCGACCATACCACAACATCGGCGAAAGTCGCGCGCGAAGTAGGTGAACGCTGTACTGCTTTAGATATAGCGTTTTTGGACGCGCCTGTGTCAGGGGGACAAGCTGGGGCCGAGAATGGTGTACTGACGATAATGGTTGGTGGTGAGGAAAAGACATTTGCCAAAGTTCAACCAGTAATGAACGCATTCGCTCGTTTTAGCCAATTGTTGAACTCGATTGGTTCAGGCCAACTGTGTAAAATGGTAAATCAGATTTGTATCGCGGGTGTAGTACAAGGACTTGCTGAGGGGTTACATTTTGCTAAGAAAGCGGGTCTTGATGGAGAGAAAGTCATTGAAACTATCTCAAAAGGAGCTGCAGGCTCTTGGCAAATGGAGAATCGTTATAAAACGATGTTAGCGGGTGAATATGAGTTTGGTTTCGCAGTAGATTGGATGCGAAAAGATCTCGGTATTGCACTTGATGAGGCGCGTTCAAATGGTGCAACGTTGTCTCTCACCGCTTTGGTTGATCAATATTATTCGGACGTACAGTCTATTGGTGGCGGACGCTTTGATACATCGAGCCTATTGGCAAGACTCGATGCAATTCATGAGAAAAAATAGGTAGTTATTTTTCCATTCATTAAAGGCTTTGTGCGTAGTGGTATAAAGCCTTTAAAATTTTTAAATTTCGTTCATTCCCATCATGTTGATGTACTAAATTCTCAAGCGTGAGCATGAAATCTTCTGCATTGATACTCGGATTGTCAGTGCCATTGAGTAATTTGTCTTGGCAATATTTTCGCCATTTCTCTAATTCTTCTGGTGAGAGTGTCTCTGGCCAGTTTCTTGCCCGATATCGGAAAAGGAGGGTTGCGTATTTAGCGTCATCAAAATGCAATGCTAAGTTGCCTAATTGGTCTGGCGTACAATCACGGATCACCGCAAATTTGGACTTGTCAGCATGACTCGCAAAACCTTGATAAAGTTGGTAGTCAACATTTGACGCTGCTTCAAAGCTTTCGCCATCTGCAAATACGGCGGCAACTTTTTCTCGAAGCTCAGGGTGATTCTTAAGAACAGCAAGGTTTGCTAAACACTGCTCACGATTGATATCGAGACGGGCTGCATTCTCTGGCAGCAGCGTTTTAGCTGGTGCAAGCACTGGACATTTGTTCAAATGCACGAGTTTCAGACCGATGGGATGTTCGTCATCTTTAAGTTCAGAACGCTTGGTGTATAGTCGTTGCCTAATTTCTTCAACACTCAGCTCAATCAATGGCGTTGGATCAAAAGCAAGGTTGAACGCAACAACCGCATTTTTATTGACAGGGTGAAAACTCATTGGCGCAATCCAAGTTGTACAACCCTGTAACGCACTTATTTTGGACGATGTGTGCACAAGAGGTGTCATGTTAAACACGTCAACTAAATTCGATAGCGCTTTTTTGTTGCGGTTCATTAGGAAAAAGTCGAACAATTTTGGTTGCTTTTGGCGAAGCAATTTAGCCAGCTCAATTGTTGCAATGACATCACTAAGCGCATCGTGAGCTTGTCCATGCTCGATGTTGTTGGCTTTGGTTAAATGTTCGAGTTTAAAACTAGGAGAACCATCTTCTTTTTCTGGCCACTCAATGCCCTCTGGTCTTAACGCATAACAAGCCCGAACAACATCGATTAAATCCCAGCGACTATTGCCATTTTGCCACTCTCGCTCATAAGGATCGTAGAAATTACGATACAAGGTATAGCGTGTTAATTCATCATCAAAACGAATGTTGTTATAGCCGACAACACAGGTGTTGGGCTTGCTAAATTCTTCATGAATACGTGCGATAAACTCAGCTTCAACAAGCCCTTTGCTATTAGCCAGTTGAGGTGTAATCCCTGTTATTAGGCATGCTTCAGGGTGAGGTAGATAATCCGGTGCTTGCTTGCAGTAAATAATTAATGGCTCGCCAATAATATTGAATTGGCTATCAGTGCGAACACCTGCAAACTGACTTGGTCTATCTTTTTGGGGGTGGCACCAAAAGACTCAAAATCGTACCAATAAAAAGTAGCTTGGTTTTCGTAATTCATTCAAATAACTTAAAATTTAATAGTGCTCAACGCAGTCATAGAAAGATTATCGCACAGAGCCTACAGCAAGTAAAAAAGCGAACTTGACGAAATGATATTGATGGCAAAAGCTTAACAGAAATGTTGAGATGATCATTTGAAAGCGATATTAAGCGTAATGTTTCTGGTGCTATCGTTTCCGCTCCTAGCGAAACCGATAGTAACGCTTTACGTATACCATATGAAAGCTCCATACATTGTCGACCTGAGCGAACAAACGGGACTTTATTTTGATGTGGCAGATGTGTTTAACCGTTACCAGCATCAAGTTACCTTCCAAACTCACTTTTTACCTCGCAAACGACTTGATAAAAGCGTGGAAGACGCGTCACTTGATGGTTTAGTGATGGGGGTGAATCCAATTTGGTTTGGTGACCTAAAACATGAAAAATATCTTTGGACGTCGCCGATTTTTGAGGATACTGACGATTTTGTGTCGTTCCATAAAATACCTTTCGAATACGAAGGTGAAACATCACTTCATCAAAAAACGATAGGCGGCATATTAGGTTATAAGTATTTCGGCGTAGATGAATTGGCTGCTAAAGATTTACTCACGCGTGTCAATACGAATGAAGAAATACACCTTTTAGACATGTTGTTAAAGCAACGCCTAGATGTCGCTATAGTTAGCCGAAGTACACGGCAATATTTAGAAGCCAAGAATCATTGGCTTGGATTGTTTCATGTTTCAGAAATACCGCATGACCGATATACACGTCATATCATGGCGCTAAGATCTCGGAATGACGAATTTGAAATCGTCGCCAAGCTTCTAGAAAACGAGCAGGTTAGGCGAGAACTAAACCTGCTGTCCTATAAATATCAATCACCATGATGGCGAAGAAGGGGGAAAGGTGTTGCAATAACAGCCTACCATTCACCTGTATTTTTCATCGATACCCATGGCTCTAGAGGTTCTAATGCGCCGTCTTTTTGTAGCAGTTCAATAGATATATTGTCAGGTGAACGAACAAAGGCCATATGGCCGTCGCGAGGAGGTCGGTTTATTGTTACGCCATTGTCCAACAGAAACTGACAGGTTTTGTAGATGTCGTCGACTTCGAAGGCGAGATGCCCAAAATTACGTCCACCAGTATAGGCTTCAGTATCCCAGTTATAAGTCAATTCAATGGTAGGCGCACCAGTTGCTTGAGCTTCTGCTTCTTGTTCAGGCGCAGCAAGATAAACTAGCGTAAAACGTCCAGCTTCATAGTCTTTTTGCTTAACTACTTTTAAACCTAGCAAATCACGGTAGAAGCGTAACGACGCGTCCAAATCTTTTACCCGAACCATCGTGTGTAAATATTTCATTTCTATTTTCCTTGCGCATTGATGTGTCAAAACAATGGGGGCAAAAGAAAAGAAAACAAGTTTGCTCGTGGCTAATCGAGGAAGGACGATTTACGCACTGCAAGTTAAATGGTTGCGAACTTCCGATTCTGAGCTTTACTTAAGTAGACGAAAATTGGGACGTTTTTACCTATGGTCGAAAATGAGCGAGTAATTGATAGCGTTACAAATATTGTGGCTTGTTTAAACACCAGCGATTCTATTCAGCGGTTTTTGTTGGATATCCACTGTATTTTACAAAAGATAACCTACGCCGATAATTTTTATGTCGTTTTGTTTAAAGAAAATGGGCGACTATCTTTTCCTTATTTTCATGACGTTATGGATGATATCCGAGCAGAAGAATTGGATGACGTTCCCGTTGAGGAAATCGGCAAGTCACTTACGGCCTATGCGCTAAATTGCCGGCGCGTATGTAACTACTCGGAGGACGAAATAAAATCCTTAATTGAGCGTGGCGTTTTGAAAGTACTAGGCACCGTCCCTAAACAGTGGCTGTGTTTCCCGCTGATCAATCGTCAAAGTTTTATGGGGGCATTCATCATTCAATCCTATCGTCGAGAAGATGAATACTCAGGCATGATAATCGATGTACTCTATGCGATCAGTCATGTCATTTCGTCTGCGCTTGATGCGTTTAACAATCAGCAAGCGCTTGTGCAGGCAAATGCGTCATTGAAGGCATACAAAAAGGAACTTGAGTCTAGAGTTCAGGAGCGTACTCAGGAGCTTGAAAAAAGCCTAACTGAACTGCGTACTGAAATGACAAAAAGTGAATCATTGCAAGCTAAGCTTGAATTCGAAGCGCTTCACGATAGCCTAACAGGGCTTACTAATCGTAAGTATCTTTTTCGAGAGCTGGAACGCTTGTCCTCTAAATCGACACGTACCGATGTCAAAGTATTTGTTATTTATATAGATTTGGATGATTTTAAACCGATTAACGACAACTATGGTCATCACAGTGGAGATGAAGTGCTTGTCGAAGTTGCAAATCGACTCACGGCGAGTGTTCGTGAATACGATACTGTTTCTCGTCTTGGAGGAGATGAATTTGTCATATTGATTGACGATGGATTGACAGAGTTAGATTTAGAAATACTAGCGTCAAGAATATTAAATGCGATAAAAGAACCCATTCTACTTAGCAATGGTGATTCAGTAGCGTGCGGGGCAAGCATAGGCATTTCTTCAAACGCTGAGAGTGTATTCAATGCAGAAACGCTTTTGGTTAAAGCGGATGTAAATTTGTACGAGGCGAAGTCAATAGGCAAAAATCAATTTGTTATTGCCTGAACGCGTAACACTGGGCGACAATTTGTTACTTAGTTGCGGTTTTATTCGTCAAATTAACGAGATAGGTAATCCTATTTGCCATTTGTAAAATATCGACTACTTTTCATTTGCTCCGCTTTGCATTAGGATCAAGACATCTTAAGCCAATAAGTCGATTTATGTTACTAAGGCTGTTACTTACTTCAATTTGTCTACTTTGTTTTTCAGTGCAAGCTGTGGAAATTCAAAATCTTTATCAAAGTAGCGTCCAAGTCAAAGATAAATCACGCCAAGCTCGTATTGAAGCAGGGCAAGATGCATTAACACGCGTAATTAAAAAGCTCACAGGGGTGGATAACACCCAAAGCCACAAGCTCGTTCGTCAAGCACTCAGAGACTATAGTGAATATTTGACAAAGTACGAATATGTTGAAAACAGTGAAGGCGAATTGAAAGCCAGTTTTCTGTTCGACGAAACGAAAATGAACCAATTGGTTCGTGATGCAAATTGGCCATTTTGGGGGAATCGACGCCCTCAAATCGTGTTATGGATGGTAATTGAAGATAATCAAACGAGAGAATTTGTTACACGCGAAAGCTATCCACAATTAGAACGCCTCATTTACGATAAAGCGACAGAGTGGGGTTTACCTATTTTGGTGCCTCTATTAGATCTTCAAGATCGGCTGCAAGTGGGTGTCCCCGAAGTCTGGGCTAATTTCTCCGAGCCAGTTGAAAACGCCTCAAAACGTTACGGTGCTGAACGCGTTATTACCGCTCGGATTTTCCAGCAACCAGCCAGCAGTAGTTGGATGCTGGAATGGCGTTACACTGATGCACTTTACTTTGAACCACAACAGTTAGTCGGCGATAAGCAAGTAATTATCAGCCAAATGGTTGAAAATTTAGCGCATTCATTGCTTGAAGAATTTTCTATTAGTAATTCCAGTATCGCAGAGCTTAAAACAGACACCATCACAATTAGAAACTTAAGAAACTTTAAGGATATAGAGCTTGCGAAACGAAGATTACAGTCAATCAGTTCAATCAAAGATGTAGACATTTTTTCTCGTTCAGAAGGGACGGTTGAATTTGTCGTTCAACATGTAAGCAACGTGGTGGATCTCAAAAAAGCGTTGTCACTAGAACAGGCTTTGTCAATTTACGTTGATCCTAACGCCTTTTATCATGTTGAAAACGACAAAAATCTTACGTATGAATGGGTGGGTAAGTAATGGAACCAATGCAAATGGCACTGCCTGTTACTTTGCCTGATGATGAAACGTTTTCATCGTATTTTGGCGGTGAACAATCATTAGAAGTAACACATTTAAAATCCGCTTTTGCGAAAAGAGAAGCACAGTTTCAATTTACCTACCTTTGTGGACTCGCAGATTCAGGAAAATCGCATCTGCTCTACGCGACTTGTGTTTATGCTCAGGAGCTTGGCTTATCCACGATGTTGCTGTCACTCCGGGAAGTTCTGCATTACGGCCCTGAGATGTTGGACGGACTTGATGGGTTGGATGTCGTGTGTATTGATGACATGCAGCTGGTGGCGGGTAATGAAAGTTGGGAAAAAGCACTATTCAATTTTTATAATCGTTTCAACGAGCCAGGAAAGCTTCTCGTTGTGGCTGCCGACTTGCTCCCCAATATGCTTAACTTGTTCTTACCCGATTTAGAATCACGTTTAACGTGGGGAACGACGTTCCAAATCCGCTCGATGAGTGATGACGATAAGGCCGAAGCGCTAGTTAAGCGTGCTAAAATGCGAGGACTAGAATTAAGTGACGATTGCTCACGTTTTCTGTTGACTCGCTTGAGTCGAGACATGCGCGCATTACTGGATGTTTTGGACAAACTTGACCATGCGTCCATGGCGGCTCAACGAAAATTGACGATTCCTTTCATTAAATCCACTTTAGGCTTGTAATCAATTTAAATAATCTGCAAATACAAGCCTATGGCTATGGCACAACCCCTTCAAATTCAGTTATCATTAGTGTTTATTTATCGGCAAACTCTTTTTTAAAAGATCAGGTTTAGAATGAACTTAGAGAGCATTTTAGCGCAAGCTTTGGCTGCGATTGAAGCAGCGAGCGAAATTGCGCATCTAGAAGACGCTAGGGTTAAATACCTAGGTAAAAAAGGTGAAATCACAGAACAGTTAAAAACGCTTGGTAGCCTTGCGCCAGAAGAGCGTAAAGAAGCAGGTCAAGTGATTAACCAAGCGAAGGAACAAGTACAAAACGCAATCAATACGAAACGCGAAGCATTGACTGCTGCTGCTCTTGAAGCAAAATTGGCAGCGGAAACAATCGACGTGACGTTACCTGGTCGAGTAATGCCAGCGGGTGGCATTCACCCTGTTACTCGTACAATTGAGCGTATTGAATCATTTTTTACTGAGCTTGGCTTTGCCGTTAAATCTGGTCCAGAAGTAGAAGACGATTTCCATAACTTTGATGCACTGAATATTCCTGAACATCACCCAGCTCGTGCTGATCACGATACATTCTATTTCAATCCTAAACTTGTTTTACGTACGCAAACAAGTGGCGTTCAAATCCGTACAATGGAAACTGAGCAACCACCACTGCGTATTATTTCTCCTGGTCGCGTTTATCGTAATGATTACGACCAAACTCACACGCCAATGTTCCATCAAGTAGAAGGCTTGATGGTAGACAAAAATGTGAGCTTCACTGAACTTAAAGGAATTCTTCACGATTTCCTGCGTAACTTCTTTGAAGAAGACATGGAAATTCGTTTCCGTCCATCTTATTTCCCATTCACTGAGCCATCTGCCGAAGTGGACGTAATGGGCAAAAATGGTAAATGGTTAGAAGTACTGGGTTGTGGCATGGTTCATCCAAACGTACTGCGCTCAGTAGGCATCGATCCTGAAGTATACACCGGCTTTGCATTTGGTATGGGTGTAGAACGTTTGACGATGCTTCGCTATGGCGTAACTGATCTTCGTGCGTTTTTCGAAAACGATTTGAAATTCCTAAACCAATTCAGATAAGAGTGACGTAAACAATGAAATTTAGTGAAAAGTGGTTACGCGAGTGGGTTAACCCAGCAATTGATACCAATGCTTTATCTGAACAACTATCAATGGCAGGTCTAGAAGTTGACGGTTTAGACCCTGTTGCGGGTGAATTCTCTGGCGTCGTGATTGGTGAAGTGGTTGAATGTGGCCAACACCCAGACGCTGACAAGTTACGTGTAACAAAAGTAAATGTTGGTGGCGACGAGCTTCTAGACATCGTTTGTGGTGCGGCAAACTGTCGTCAAGGCCTTAAAGTGGTCGTTGCGACTGTTGGTGCTGTATTACCAGGTGATTTCAAAATCAAAAAAGCGAAGTTGCGTGGACAACCATCAAACGGGATGCTTTGCGCATTTGCTGAACTTGGCATGGCGGATAATTCTGACGGCATTATTGAGTTGCCTGCCGATGCGCCAATCGGTCAAGATATTCGCGAGTATTTCGGTTTAAACGACGTGACTATCGACGTAGACCTAACACCTAACCGCAGTGATTGCTTGGGTATTAAAGGTCTTGCGCGCGAAGTGGGCGTATTGAATGGTATCGACGTTAAAACATTAGATATTCCAGCGGTTACACCAACGATTGAAGATTCAATCTCAATTGAACTGGTTAATCCAGCGTCTTGCCCTCGTTACTTAGGTCGTGTGGTAAAAGGTATTAACCTAGATGCTGTTACTCCATTTTGGATGGTTGAAAAACTTCGTCGCTCAGGTATTCGTAGCATCGATCCAGTCGTTGACGTGACGAACTATGTATTACTTGAACTAGGTCACCCAATGCATGCGTTTGATTTAAACGCAATCGAAGGTGGTATTAAAGTTCGAAATGCAAATGAAGGCGAAGAACTCATTTTACTTGACGGCAATACCGCAAAACTGAAATCTTCGACACTAGTAATTGCGGACCACAATAAAGCACTTGCTATTGCGGGTATTTTTGGTGGCGAAGCGTCAGGCGTAAAAGAGGGCACCGTAGACGTGCTTCTAGAAAGCGCGTTTTTCAATCCATTGGCGATTGCTGGTCAAGCACGCGGTTATGGTCTTCATACGGATGCGTCGCACCGTTATGAGCGTGGTGTCGATTATCAACTACAACGTGATGCAATGGAACGTGCTACAGCACTTCTAATTGAAATTGCCGGCGGTCAACCAGGCCCTGTGGTTGAAGCTGTTTCTGACGCGGATCTGCCAAAACCAGTCGCAGTGACATTGCGTCGTGAGCGTTTAGACCGTGTGATAGGCTATCACATTGAAGATGCAAAAGTGACCGATATCCTAACTCGCTTAGGCTTAGATGTGACATTTGAACATGGCACGTGGAGCGCACTAGCTCCTAGCTACCGTTTTGATATCAGCATTGAAGAAGACCTAATTGAAGAAGTGGCCCGAGTCTTTGGTTACAACAACATTCCAAATGTTGCGCCAACGGCCTCACTGAACATGACGAAACACCAGGAAGCGCATTTAAGTGTGAAAACACTTCGTCATGCACTGGTTGGTCGTGGCTACCAAGAAGCAATTACATATAGTTTCGTTGACCCGAAAGTGCAATCATTGTTGCACCCAGAGTCTGACGCTTTAGTGTTGCCGCATCCAATTTCGGTAGAGATGTCTGCGATGCGTGTCAGTCTAATGCCTGGTCTAGTAAATGCTGTTGTTTATAACCAAAACCGCCAGCAAGGCCGTATCCGCCTATTCGAGCAAGGATTAAAATTCCTTAAAAACGAAAACGCGGAAAATGGTGTCGAGCAAGTTGCAGTTATCGGTGGTATTGCATTCGGTAATACGCATAATGAACATTGGTCGGTTCCATCGCGCAATGTTGACTTCTTTGATGTCAAAGGTGACGTTGAGGCGCTACTTGCGCTCACAAACAAAGCGAATCAGTTTACGTTTAAAGCTGAGGCATGTGATGGACTACATCCAGGTCAATCTGCAGCAATCTATCTAGATGACAAAAAAGTAGGCTACTTAGGTGCGATTCATCCACAGTTGTTAAAAGGCTTGGATCTTAACCAAACAGCTTATGTTTTTGAAATTGAAGTAGATGCATTATCGCTTCGTCACATCCCAGAAGCAGAAAAACTGTCAAAATTCCCATCAAATCGTCGAGATATTGCTATTTTAGTTGCAGATGACGTAAAAATAGGCGATATTTTAAAGTGCATTGAGAAAGTTGGCGGAAATCAATTAGTTGACCTAAACTTGTTCGATGTGTACAAGGGTAAAGGTATTGAGCCTGACTTTAAGAGTTTAGCCATTGCCCTTACACTACAAGCAGTTGATAGAACACTCGAAGAGAAAGACATCAATCTGGTTGTTGACAACGTGGTGGCCGAATTGGCTAAACAATTTAACGCATCGTTGAGGGACTAGATATGGCGCTTACTAAAGCCGACATAGCTGAACACCTATTTGAAAAGTTGGGGATTAATAAGAAGGATGCCAAAGACTTAGTTGAAGCGTTTTTTGAAGAAATCCGCTCAGCGCTAGAGAAGGGCGAGCAAGTCAAGCTCTCTGGCTTTGGTAATTTTGATCTCCGTGACAAAAAAGAGCGACCAGGGCGCAACCCAAAAACGGGTGAAGACATACCAATCTCTGCTCGTCGCGTAGTCACGTTCAGACCAGGACAAAAGCTGAAGACTCGAGTAGAAGTCGGTACCAGCAAACAGTAATAAAAAAGGCAGCTTAGCTGCCTTTTTTATTGTTTTTAAATACCGCGAGGGGAGATAAATCGACCTTCGCGTACACTATCAAACGTTTTTTGAGCAAGCTCATCAAGCGGCGTTAAATCTTTGCCTTGACTTGTTAATTCGTGTTTGATTGGTAACATCTCGATATCTTCTACGCCAGAGAGCTGCGCAATTTTCGCGAAGGTATAGGCATGTTTATACTTGTGCTGTTTGAAAAATAAACTCACTAAGGTGGTGTACACTTCTGGCGAAGGAACTTCGCCTGCCTTATTTAATTCAAGTACGTTGTAAAGCAAGTCAATGGTTTTATCTTCATCGATTTTTGCATAAAACGTCGCTAAGAAGAGCTGCATTTCCTTGTCTTTTTTTACACGTGGCGAGTCTTCCATTTTAAGCAATTTAGTCAAGGCGTGTTCATCATTCTGACGAGACCAATGGAAATACAATATACCCGGGTGTTCGGTTTCTTTGGTTTCTTGATATATACGATACATTTCCTTTTGTGCTGTTAAATGCCCTTCGACTCGAGAGGTGGTTTTTTCTTTTAATTTGATGTGTTCTATTTGAGCCGCGAGTGAGACACATTTGTCGTACTTTTCTAATTTTTTGAGCAAATCGTATTTGTTGTCTTCTGTGGGGGTTTTGAACTCGTCGTATCGAGAAAAGATCAAATCTGCTCGTTCTTCCTTACAGTGACTATCAGTATTAAGATCCCGACACATTGCGGGCGTTGATTCACAAATACTGTTTAATGTAAGGGGTTCTTCACAGCCAGTTAGCAGCAAACAGCCGAAAATTGCGGCTTTTTTTATCGACATTTCAATACCTCAAATAAAACTCACACTTTATTCTAACGTAAGCTTTTCAGATGTAACAGTGGAGAATCGTGCCAGTTTCCATTAAAATACCGCTGCCTTACCGAAAGCGAGTAGGGCTATCCGTTCAAAGTAAATTGTTTATTAGGCAAATAACATGACCTTATCTCACGAGCAACAATACCAAAATAGTTGGCAAGAACGCCAAGACTACGCTGAAAGCATGCTACCAATCATTGGTCGTTTATATCGTAACAATGGCATTGAAGTCGCCATTTACGGTCGTCCGCTTGTTAGTGCAAGTGCAATTGACGTAATTAAGGCACACAAAACAGTCGCGCGTTTTGAAGAGAGTAAATTACGTTTACGTGAAAGCTTCCCGTTTTTAGAAGCAATCACCAAAATGGATCTTGCACCTGCGCGTATCGATATTGGCAAATTAGCTTATGCTTATATCTATAAAAATGCAGGCGAAGGGCGTTCAGTCGAAGACTATTTGAATGCAGAACTTGCTGAATTATTGAATAAAGACGAATCACGTAAACCGCGTGATGTTGTGCTTTATGGTTTTGGTCGTATCGGTCGTCTGCTAGCTCGTTTGTTAATTGAACGTGGCGGAGCACATGCAGATCTTCGCTTACGCGCGATTGTTGTTCGTGGCGGCCGTGATGGTGACCTCGAGAAGCGTGCTAGTCTGTTACGTCGTGATTCAATCCATGGTCCATTCAATGGCTCTATTACGGTAGATAACGAGCTTAATGCTATTAAAGCAAACGGTGCGTATATCCAGGTGATCTATGCAAATTCACCTGACGAAATCGATTACACACAATACGGTATCGAAAACGCGCTTATCGTTGATAACACTGGTATTTGGAAAGACGAAGCTGGCCTTGGACTTCATCTGAAATCAAAAGGCGCGTCTAAAGTACTTTTAACGGCACCAGCTAAAGGTGACATCAAAAACATCGTATACGGCGTTAATAACGCGGCAATTTTGTCTGAAGATAAAATTGTTTCAGCAGCAAGCTGTACAACGAATGCGATTACACCAGTGTTGAAAGCGATTAACGACAAGTTTGGTATCAAAAACGGCCACGTTGAGACGGTTCACTCATACACAAATGACCAAAACTTAATTGATAACTACCACAAAGCTGACCGCCGCGGTCGTGCAGCGGCGTTAAACATGGTTATTACAGAAACGGGTGCTGCAAAAGCAGTAGCGAAAGCGCTTCCTGAGCTTGCAGGCAAATTAACGGGCAATGCTATCCGTGTTCCTACACCAAATGTTTCAATGGCAATTATCAATTTGAATTTGAATACTGCAACGTCACGTGAGGAGCTAAATGAGTACCTACGTGATACAGCGTTACATTCGAATCTACGAGATCAAATCGATTACACTGCATCAACCGAAATAGTGTCTAGTGACCTTGTTGGTAGCCGTTATGCGGGCGTTGTTGACTCTCAAGCGACTATTGTAGATGCAGACCGTGTGGTTCTTTACGTATGGTACGATAATGAGTTTGGTTACAGCTGTCAGGTTGTGCGCGTAATGCACGACATGGCCGAGGTATCATTCCCGAGCCTACCTCGCTAAGTAATTTGTCTCAAAAAGCCAGCAACCGCTGGCTTTTTTGCTTTTTAGAGGTTTTTGATTTTTACCAGCTGTGGTACGCTTTCCGCGTTTAGATACATACAGCTAACAACGTATAACAATTTACTCCAGTCGCGGAAATGGAGTGCAGGGTTTTTAAATGAAAATTACGAGTAATTTCGACAGCGGAAATATCAAAGTACTTGCATTAAGCGAGCCTAAAGATATCCAACTAGAGATTAATGCAGATAACGGCTCTGAGTTTTTTCAGTGGTTCCATTTTCGATTAGAATCGACGCCTTTTGTGGAACACAGTCTACATATCAATGGGTTAGAAAAGTCAGCTTACCCTGAAGGATGGGACGATTATCATGCGGTTGCGTCCTATGACCGCCAAACTTGGTTCAGAATACCCAGTACATTTAGTGATGGGACATTAAAAATTGATGTTGAACCGGAACACAAACAAATGTACTTCGCTTATTTCGCGCCGTATAGCTACGAAAGACATCTTGATTTGTTGGCATTCGCACAAAGTCATGATGGGGTCGATATCGAAGTATTAGGTGAAACGTTAGATGGACGTGACATGACAGTGGTGCGTGTCGGTGAACCGGATGCTGAGAAAAAGACGATTTGGGTAGTTGGTCGTCAACATCCAGGTGAGACAATGGCCGAATGGTTTATCGAAGGTCTGCTACACAAGTTGTTAGATGATGAAGATCCGCACGTCGCGGCCTTACTTCAAAAAGCCGTATTTTACATCGTGCCGAACATGAATCCAGATGGTAGTGTTCGAGGTCATTTACGTACAAACGCAATTGGTGTGAATTTGAACCGTGAGTGGCAAACGCCGTCGCTTGAACAAAGCCCAGAAGTTTTCCATGTATTAAACAAAATGCATGAAACGGGACTTGATATGTTCCTTGATATTCATGGTGATGAAGCTCTGCCGTACAACTTTGTAGCTGGCAGTGAAGGCATTCCAAGCTACGATGCTCGTCTAGAGTCTTTGGAAAATCGGTTTAAATCAGCTCTATTGACCATTACGCCTGAATTCCAAGACGAATTTGGTTATCCAAAAGATGAACCGGGTCAAGCAAATATGACAGTTGCATCATGTGCAGTTGGAGAGGCCTTTAATGCGCTATCCTACACGGTCGAAATGCCGTTTAAAGATAACGCAAATCTGCCAGACCAATATTATGGTTGGTCTGACCGTCGATCGTATCAATTTGGTCAGGATATGCTGGCTGCTATCGTGGCGGTAGTAGACCATTTAAGATAATAATTAAAAACAATAAGCAACACGAGAGTGTTGCTTTTTTGCGTTAATAATAAGAGGAAAAATCGTGGACGCATTCGGTCGTTTTTTGGATCACTTAGATGGTCTTTTGGGGGGAGCAGCTTGGTTTCCATACGTATTATTGGGTGTAGGTTTATTTTTCACTATCTACCTTAAATTCCCGCAGATCCGATACTTTAGACATGCCATCCGTGTGGTATCGGGGAAATACGACAAAAAAGGTCACGAAGGTGACACTACGCATTTCCAAGCTTTATCAACCGCTCTATCGGGTACTGTTGGGACAGGAAACATCGGTGGTGTTGCACTCGCTATTTCAATCGGTGGGCCGGCGGCACTGTTCTGGATGTGGATGACCGCATTTTTTGGTATGACGACGAAGTTCGTTGAGGTAACGCTTTCGCATAAATACCGAGTAAAAACAGATGACGGTTCTATGGCGGGCGGTCCTATGTATTACATGGACAGACGCTTAAACATGAAATGGTTGGCTATCTTATTTGCGATTGCGACAGTTATTTCTTCGTTCGGTACAGGTAGCTTGCCGCAAATCAATAACATTGCTCAAGGTATGGAAGCCACTTTTGGCATTGCACCAATGGCGACAGGTGCAGTACTTTCTGTGCTTCTCGCGCTTGTGATTCTCGGTGGTATTAAGCGCATAGCGGCGATAACATCTCGCGTTGTTCCGCTGATGGCCGCAATTTATATTATTGGTGCGCTTGGCGTAATTCTGTATAACTTCGACAACATCGTGCCTTCATTTTTGTCAGTGTTTACCGACGCATTTACAGGCTCTGCTGCTGCGGGTGGTTTCCTTGGCGCTTCTTTCGCTTACGCATTTAACCGTGGTGTTAACCGTGGATTGTTTTCTAACGAAGCGGGCCAAGGTTCAGCACCTATTGCGCACGCGTCAGCCAAGGCAGATGAGCCAGTATCCGAGGGCATGGTGTCTATTTTAGAGCCTTTCATTGATACCATTATTATCTGTACTCTAACAGGATTGGTTATTCTATCGTCTGGTGTATGGACTGAAAAATTCGAAACGCACTTTGAACGTTCGTCCATGGTTATTGTTAAGGGCAATTATAACGAGCAAAATGAGCAAGACCGTCAATCACTTTATAACTATCTAAATGGTAAACCGAGTGATGTTACACCTTATTCGGGAGACATCAATGTCATCCAAGGTAAGGCTGTAAATAAAGATTTTACAATCATTCACTCTCGTTCAGTGGGTGAGGACATTCGGTTCGGCATTACAGAGCGCCACGTTTATACGGGTGTGGTGTCGATTAAGGATGGTTTACCCACTGATCCAAGCATCAGCATTAAAGGGAAATCACTTGTCCATTCAGCGGAATTGACAACCAAAGCGTTCCAACGTGGTTTCTTTGGTGATAGTGGGCAGTACATCGTTTCGATAGGCCTGCTTTTATTTGCATTCTCTACGGCGATTGCATGGTCGTACTACGGTGACCGCGCCATGATTTATCTTCTCGGTAGTCGTTCTGTAATGCCATACCGTGTATTTTATGTTGCAGGCTTTTTCTGGGCATCATTTGCAGATACAACGCTTGTTTGGAAACTTGCAGCAGTTGCTATTGTGGTCATGACATTACCTAACTTATTCGGCATCGTACTGCTACGCAAGGAGATGAAAGAAGCCATCGATGACTACTGGGTCAAATTCAAAAAAGACAATGAGTCTTAAAACAAGTACAATATAGGCGCCCGAGAGGCGCCTCTTCTTTTTTGGCTGCCCAATACTTTGGAGTGATGTATGGCAATAGTACAATGCCCTAGCTGTAGCAATTCAATTTCGAGCAAACACCCAACGTGTCCACATTGTAAAACAGCGATCCATGATTTAGATGAAGAACAATTGCATCGTTTAGCGGTTAAGAGTCGAGTAAAAAAACAGCAAAAGATCCTAAATCAATCATTCATTGCATTGATCTTATTTCTCGGTGGATTCTTATATCTGTATAATCAACACCCAGTGAAAGGCAGCATTGAATACAATGCTTGCATTGGTGTTATCGCCGTGAGCTGTCTTTGGTATCTTGTTAATCGAGCGATTTTGGTTTACCTAAAAAAGAAAAATTGAAATGAACGTTGATAGTCTAGTTAAAAGTATAACCCCAGAAATATTTGAACGGTTGCAGTATGGTGCTGCGACGGGTAAGTGGCCAGACGGCACAGCTCTTTCTGAAGCGCAAAAAGAACAGACCGTACAGTTAGTCATGCTATATCAAGCTAAGATCGCGAAAAGTAATGAACAATTTACCATTAATGAAAATGGTGAAATGGTTCAAAAATCAAAGCGCGAATTACAAAAAGAATTCAGTCAAGACAGCGAAATCGCTAGGTTTAGTGAAAATGATCTTTAAACATTTATTTACACCAAAATGGAAACATCCAAAGCTTCAGGTACGTGTTGAAGCATTAAGTAAGCTCGACGTTGAAAAAGACTCAGCAATTTTGACGACAATGGCAAAAGAAGACTCCGCGCCTGAAATTCGTCGTCAAGCACTTGCTAAATTAAATAGTTTAGGCCTTTGGTGGCACGCGTTCAAACAAGACCAAGCACTAAAAGACGTAGCAGAGCAACAAATTGCTACCGCGGTCGTAAACGACAATTTAGAAACACAGCTTCGTGAAGAATACATCGAAAAGCACGCACCGAATAAGTTATTGGAAAAGCTCGCTTTGACAGACAACGATAGCTCGTTGCGTCTAAAGTTGCTGAAACGCCTTAGTGATAGCTCGCTTATCGAAAAAGCGTTCAAAGAAAGTGAAGAAACGCTTCAAAATGACTTGCTTCAATTAATTGAACAACACCAGCTTTTAAAAAGTGCTTTAAAGCACGCTAAAGGTTCGGTTCAGACGAAAATTGAGTCACGTTTATCTGAGCTAAAATTGGCAGAGGAAATGCCTGAAAAAGTTCAACAAGAAACTAAATTGGTATTAGCGAAACTCAATCATCTTCGTGAAAAGAACGACTGGGTGTCGGTGAACGGGGAATTCGATTCACTCGTTGCGCAGTGGTCAGGAATCGAGATGCAATGGTTAACGGAAGTTCAACAAGAAGAACTTTCTACAAAATATGCATCAATAACCGAAAAAACAGAGCGTCATTTAGAGCGTCTACGTGAAGTATTTGATGTTGAACAAGCCAAAATAAAGGCTCAACAGGCAAAATCAGAGTTTCAGTTAAACGTAAATGCTCGCTTTGAAGACTTAAAGCAACGTACGAATGCCGTTTTGCAAGATCTTGATGATAAAGCAGTGGATACCTTGGTAAATGAAATGCTTTCACTTCAAGGTGATATTGAATCTAGTGATTACCGTTCAGAATCTCGTATTGAAGAGACAGCGAAAGCGCTCATCGTGTTTAGAGAAAAACTGGCTAATTTACCCGCAATAGCGCAAAACGCGAAACAGGCTAAGTTGGCATTAGACGCGTTAGCTAAAGTGGAACCTCCGCTTAACGTTGAACAGTTGGATTCCCAACTCGCTGAATTTGATGCGTTATGCCGTACAGCAAAAGATGCGATTAAATTGGTGCCAAGGGAATTTCAAACAGGCTTGCAAAAAACGTTTAAATCGATTGTGCAGGCGTTTAATCAAGCTCATGAAGTATTATCTAACGAGCAAAAAGATAAGCAGCAAACAGCGCGCAAGAAAGCTTTTGATACTAAAAGATTAATTGAAAACGGCCGTTTTAATGTAGCTTTTGGCGTGTTTAAAGGTTTCCTTTCTGAATATGAAGGTTTAACTACTTATTACCAAACACCACTTAATACGCTAAAAGAAGAGCCTCACGGAAAAATTACAAGATCTGCAAGATTGGCAAAAATACGCGACAGAGCCAAAACGTGATTCTATTTTGAATGAGTTGGCGCAGTTAGCCGAACAAACAACAGTTGAACCGGCACAACGTGCAAAGCAAGTAAAAGCATTACGTTTACGTTGGAATGAATGCGGTCCAATTCTTAATGACGAAACCAAAGCATTAGCTGAACGTTTTGAGCAACAGATAGAAAGAGCATTTGAACCATGCAGAAGTTATTTTGCAGAGCAAGAAGCGCAGCGTAAGCAAAATGAAGAAAGTCGCTTAAGCATTATAAACGCACTGGATGTTTTAGCGCAAAGCGCCGCGGTTGACTCAGATTTGAAAGCATTGGAAAGTGGCCTTCAGGCATTAAAACAGCAGTGGAAAGAAGCTGGTAAAGTTGACCAAGATACTTATCTAAAGCTTTCACAGCAGTTTAAGTCAGGCCAAGATGCGATTTGGTTAATAATAAAATCGCATTATGAAGCGAACACGGCGAAAAAAGAGGCGCTGTTGGCGAGTGCAAACGCAGAACTTGAAAATGATGATGTGTCAGCTGCCTGCGAGCATCTGAAGGACCTACAGCAACAGTGGCAATTAATAGGTTTCGCTGGAGCTAAGAATGAACATCGTTTGTGGCAAGCGTTCAGAGCTGTCAATGATGCGGTTTTCGCTAAACGTCAGGAAGAAATCAAAGAAAGACGCGCAGAACAGAGTCTATTGTTGGATTCACTTCGCGACGAATTAGAGCAATTGAATAAAGCCGCTGAAGAAGTAAAAGGCCTCAAGGAAATTAATGATATTTTGAACCAATTAAATTCATTAAGCGTTCCTAAGACACTGAGAAATGAACAAAATGAACTTCGCCAAATACTTGCAGCTAAGCTGGAGATAATTCAAGCAGGTAAACGACAAGCAGATCTAGAAGCGCTTTTTGAAGGCTTAGAAATGGGCCAATTACCAGAGCAGTGGAAGAAAAACATAGTGTCCTCACTCAGTTCGGATGAGATGCTCATTCGCCTTGAAATCTTAAGTGATGTCGAATCACCTGAAATGCTGAAAGATGAGCGAGTAAAAGTACAAATCGCGATGCTTGAAGAAAAACTCTCTGGTAGTGATATCAATAACCAAGATATTTTGAAAGGCTTTATCAACAGCTGTCCACTGCCTATTGAGAGTGAAAAGTTAGTAAGATTAAAGCGTTGTATGGGCATGTGATTATCAAGTCCATGTAAATAAAAAAAGCCGAACAGTAGAAAATACTGTTCGGCTTTTTATTTAGTAATATGGGTTATATGGCGTAGTATGCCAGATGCCAATCAACAAACGCTTTTATACCATCGGCAAAAGGTGTGTTTGGCAAAGGGTGTCCGTGCTGTTTAAGTTTTTGCACATCAGCCCACGTGTCGAGTACATCGCCCGCTTGCATTGGCAACAAGTTCTTGTCTGCTTTTAAACCCAATGCACGTTCTATTTCCTCAATAAAATCGAGTAACTGTTTTGGGTTGTTAGAACCGATGTTAAAGATTTCGTAGGGTACTTTTTGGTCTGGTATTTTAGGGAGCATGCTAACTATTGCATTGACAACATCATCAATGTAAGTAAAGTCACGGCGCATTTGCCCCATATTGTACACGTCGATGGACTGGTGATTGCGCATCTTTTCTACGAATTTGAACAGCGCCATGTCTGGGCGACCCCACGGTCCGTATACCGTGAAAAAGCGCAGTCCGGTCATTGGTATACCATACAATTTTGCATAGCTGTAGGCCATAGCCTCATTTGCTTTTTTTGTGGCTGCATAAAGCGATACCGGTGAGTCTGTCTTTGCCGTTTCGCTTAATGGCATGGTATCCGAAAGGCCATAAACCGAGCTGGAAGAAGCAAAAAGAAGGTGCTTAATTGTGTTGTGGCGACAGCATTCAAGTATATGCATCATACCAACAAGGTTACTGTCACAGTATGTCATTGGTGCATCAATTGAGTAACGTACACCAGCTTGTGCCGCTAGATGAACTACAACGTCAAACTTAAATTCTTCGAATAGCGCTTGAAGTTCCGATAGATGATTAAGCTCTATTTTTTTGAATGTAAAGTTGGGATAGTCCTTTAACAGTGATAGCCGTGAATCTTTTAACTCTGGGCTGTAATAGGCGTTGAGGTTATCTAAGCCAACAACCGTGCAGCCTTTATCAAGTAATGCTTTTGCTAGATGAAAGCCGATAAAACCGGCAGCCCCAGTAACCAGTATCGGTTTATCATTTAAAATATTGGCCATCATTAAAATACCACTTCTGAATTTGGAACAAACTGATAGGTTTTCATCGTGTCAGGTGTGTCGCAAGTTGATTCGATCTGATCGTGTGATAGTAAATACCACGTCCTTCTGTGCGCCTGACCTAGTTCTATCGCATTGTTTTTATTGAAACAAAACCAAGGTTCTTCATCAGATACAAGAATAAACCGATTCGGTTTTGCAAATACCCATTGCCACGCACGCTGAAACTGCGTTTTTTCATTGGCTAGATAACTGAAATGAGTAATTGGTTTAGTTGCGAACATTAAAAACTGTTCTTTGAATCGAACTAAACCGAGTTCACCGTCATTAGGCATAATAGTCTGGGCTTTTTCCATAATAACGTCAGGCGTTCGGTAACTATCCGCGGTAGGCCATACAACAAATCCGACTGCAAGCCAAACAACCAGTGTAATACCTGCGAGCGCCTGAAACGCATCAGATTTTCTAAGCTTAACCAAAAGCAAAACAAGAAGTGCAGCCATTATGGCGATAAAAGGAACTAATTCGTTTAATAAGGACAAGTAGTCCCCATGTTTCTTTTCAAGTAGCTGCGGTTTAAAGACGATTACAAATGCGATAGCAAAGAGCAAAAAGGTAACTAGACCTGCAAACCCAAATAGAACACGTCTAATCCAGTGACGAATGTTTTCTCTTTCAATCTTGTGCCATACAACGGCCGCGACGATAGAAAACATCGGTAACGCTGGGAAAATATACACGCCTCGCTTGCCAGTACTAATTGAAAAAAACAAAAGTACAAATAGAACCCATGTAACTAGGACTCTGAATATAGGTTGTGACTTGAATAGGGCAACACATTCCTTCCAAGCGAAGACGATAACCGCAAGCGCAGGAAACCACATCATAGGGATGACTTTTACGATAAAATAGTGCCAAGGCTCTTGGTGATGCCACGCGTTCGCATAACGTTCAGCTGTTTGTTTAAAAAGTATATTGTTTTTATACGCGATGAGTTCTGGAGTTTGTAGCACATTAACTTGGTACAACATCGGTCCCAACCAACAAGCCAATGTCACAAAAAAGAGAACAACGCCTAACCAATTCTGCCACTTCCAGCTTTTTCGAGTCGGGGTGTTTTTGAACCACAACGCAAGAGGAATAAGCATCAACATAGGTAAAAAGCCAACGCCTTTGGTCATGACCCCAATAGCCATGGCGATAAACGCGAGATAAAGCCATTTGTTATTTGGACCTAGAATATAGTGCCTAATCAATCCGTAGCAACCTATGGTCGTGAAGAAACACAAAACCATGTCTATTTGAGCTGCTTTTGCTTGTAACAAGAATTGTGGGCAGATGATCAGAATAAGCAGGGCAGTGATAGCGGTTTTTCTATCATAAAGCCGTTTTGTAATGTCGTAAACGAGGTAGGCAACACCAAGGCCAGCAAGTGCAGAAGGTAATAAAAAGGCGATTTTGAAATGTTGTGTTATTAAATAAGAGACTGAAATTAACCACATGAATACGGGTGGTTTGTCTGGGTAAAACTCGCCTGCACGGGTCGGAAATAACCATTGCCCTGACATCAGCATTTCTCTTGCTATTTGAGCAAAACGAGGCTCGTCTGCAGGCCATGGAAAACGAAGACCTAGGCCGGCGATAAGCGCAAGAACGAGTGCAGCGAAAATAAGTTTAACCCACGTGTCCTCAGATATTTTATTGAACATTTGGCATATCCTGTTGTTTTAACGCTATTATTTTATCCTTTACTCCATGTTTATAGAGGTAACTACCCATCAGGCTGGACACTATAAACAAAACAATACTCAGCCAAAGTTTGGTGGTATCTTCTTGTGCAACTCCTGCACCGATGAAACTAAACAAAAACATTTGTGGCAGATAACCGACAAAGCTGCCGAAGAGAACACTTGGCAGGGGCAAAAAGCTAACAGCAGCGGCAATGTTTGTTAATAGATTTGAACCGACAGGTAGTAGTCTAATTGCGCAAATCCACGCCCACGTGTGACTTTTTAGTAATTCAGAAAGAAACCAGATTTTTCGTTGGTATTTTTTGATAAACCAGTCACCGCCGAAGAATCGGATAAACAAAATGGTCAAAAGTGCGCCAATTGTTGTAAGAAGTGTCGAGATGAATGCGCCAGATACACCGCCAATTAACGCTCCACAGGCAAGAGCGACTATTTGCCTAGCGCCACCAATTGAAGTAAAAACAACACAAACGACGCAAAAAATTGGCCAACCCCAAATGCCTGCTTTAGCTTGTAAGACAAGCAGTTTTTCATGTAGATCAACGTTGCCAATCATGCCAAGCTGAAGAAGAGCAATAATGCTGATTATTGCAATCCCAAAGACAAAACTTTTAAGCAGCATTATTCTTTTGCTCTGTATTGATATGAGTATGTTGTTTTATAACGGGATGTTTAGTTCTCGCAATGAGCCATTTAACGGCAAACATATCAACAATACCAACCCAAACACGGTTCCAAGCGGTATATTTCGAGACTCCTGCAGTGCGGTCTCTATGTGCGACAGGAACTACGCGAATATCACCGCCAATACGTTTAATTAATGCTGGCAAATAACGGTGCATGTGATTGAAGTAAGGGAGTTTCACCCACGTCGACTTAGGGATAAGCTTGAGTCCACATCCGGTGTCTGGAACACCGTCATTCAGAAACCAATTTCGAACCCGGTTTGCAATCCGTGATTGAAAACGTTTCCATGGTGTATCTTTTCGTTTATGGCGATACCCAGCGATACAGAAATCCGAACTACCTTGCAGTAAATTTGCCTCAGACACCATATTTGGTATATCTGCGGGGTCATTTTGGCCATCACCATCGATTGTCACGAGCCATTTTGCTCTCGCATTATGACCCGCAATATACAACGCGGTGGATTGACCTACACTTTGCTCGGTTGAAATCAATTGAGCGGGCACGTTCAATGATTCGCAAGTTTCAGTAAATACTCGTGCTGTTTCATCAGTACTGCCGTCATTAACGAGAACCACTTCGAACGTAACGTGTTGATGCAAACTTTGGTGGATTTCGGTAACGAGAGAAGGGATATTTTCGGCTTCATTTTTTGCCGGGATTAAAACAGAAACCTCAAAATCATTAGAGGGGGTTTCTAAATTGGTCATATCTATATTTATCCTTACTGCACGCTGTAATATTGCGTATCTTGTTAGGGCATTAGTTCAGCAAACTAATGTTAAGTTTTCATGACCTTGATGACGAAGTCAACATAAAAAACCAGACCCAAAGAGGGTACGTTGTTGAAATTGCAATGAATTTCCCTATTTGAGGTATTTGTGTTGCTGATGAGCTATTTTAACTCGTCAGCAACTTCCGCAATTTTTTGCCTCAACCAGATGTGGCTTGCGTCTCTGTGTAATAACGGACTCCAAATCATATCGAGCCTCGAAAGGAGGAATTGGGAATGGAGGTTCCACGATGGCAAGATGTGGATCGTCTTTGTATATGTTTGCGGCCTTAGATGGTAGGGTTGCTACTAAGTTTTGCTCTTTTGCAAGATGGATCGCCACGTGGTAATTTCGCGTGAATGTCGCAATATTGCGATGCTTACCAAAATGCGCAAGTGCCTCATCAACCCAGCCCAGTTTTTGCACATCCGCAGGGTCCATACCAACACCGACTCCAAAGCCTGTTTTACTGACCCAGATGTGCCTAGCGTTTAAATACGCTTCCAAACTAAATTGATGAATAATCGGATTGTCAGCTTTTACCAAACAACAAAAGCTGTCTTTCCAAATTCGTTTGTGATGGAAAGACTGCGGCAAGTTTTCAAAGCGGTTGATGGCCATGTCCACTTTACCATTTTCAACATCGTGAAATGTAACGTCGCTTGGAGTTAAAATATCGAGCGTTGTATCAGGCGCTTCTTCATGCAGTTTATTAAGCAATTTTGGTGCAAGTGTACTCGCCGCGTAATCGCTCGCCATAATCCTAAATACACGTTTACTCTGTGATGGCGAAAATTCTCTATTTGGTGCGAGTGTCTCTTCCAGCGTCATTAATATTCCGCGGATCACGGGCTGAAGTTCTAGTGCGCGTTCTGTTGGTACCATGCCTTCAGAAGTGCGAACTAAAATTGGGTCGTTAAATAGATTGCGGAGTCGTTTAAGACCATTACTCATTGCTGGTTGCGTAATGCTAAGCTGATTCGCAGCTCGCGTTACGTTGCATTCTCTTAACAATGTATCTAAGTAAACAAGTAGATTGAGATCGATTTTACTGATGTTCACAACATTCCTTTTTTATGGTTATTTTGCTCATAAGCAAAAACGTTGCTCTTGAGGATAGGGATAGATGTGTTTCATCACCTTCTGGCGAATATCTGTTTGGGCTTGCTTCCAGAAAGCGACGCCAGCAAGATCTGGGTGGGCTTCTAAAAACAGCGCCCTTAGTTTAGGGTCTGGCAAAACAAAAGTACATAGCTGTTCAGGAAACACATCTTGAGGCGCAGAAGAAACTTCGCTGCATTCCAAATAATTTACCGCACTTTGTCTGGGCATTTCTCTAAAGTTCATTTCCGTTAAATATTGAACTTCGTCATAGTCGTAGAAAATCACGCGCTGATGTTTGGTGACTCCAAAGTTTTTAAGCAGCATATCACCTGGAAAAATATTTGCAGAAACCATTTCTTTCAGTGCTTGACCATAATCAGCCATAACGCCTTTTGCATCTTCATCGCTACAGGTTTGAAGAAACAAGTTAAGTGGTGTCATACGTCTTTCTATGTAAAGGTGTTTGATAATCAACAAGTCATTTTCTATTACCATACTACCGGCAATGCTTGATTGTAATTCGTTTAACAATTCGTCCGAGAAACGAGCTAGCGGAAAGACTACGTTCGAATACTCAATAGTATCCGCCATACGACCAACACGGTCATGGTTTTTAACCAATTGATATCGAGCAAGTACTGTTTCTCGTCCAAATGGTTTGCTTTCAGAAAATTGGTCTCTGATTACCTTAAATACGTAGGGAAACGAAGGCAGGGTAAACACCATCATTACCATACCTCGCGTTCCAGGAGCCGCAATAAACTGCTCTACGTTACTTTCGAGTTGATTTAGAAACTCGCGATAAAACTCGGTTTTGCCTTGTTTGTGAAACCCGATAGCGTTGTACAATTCGGCAGCCGTTTTACTCGGCATGAGTTGGTTTAAAAAGCCAACTAATGCTGACGGGGCATGTGTTTGTACAAAAAAGTAGGCACGTGCAAATCCAAAAATGACGCGCATTTGACTGGATTGAGTAATAAGTGCGTCGATGTGTATGCCACGCTCTTCAGTATTTAAAATGGCGATAATAAAAGGCTGAATACCAGACAACGAGACGACTCGACCAACAATGTAAGCTGCTTTATTGCGATAAAAAGGTGAGTGCAATATGTCAAAGCGCATTTGATGGCGTTGATGATGGGTGTCCGGGGCTTGTTTGATAAATGCTTTGACCAATTTCCGTATATCGCCATCAAGGTCGGTAAAGGGCGCACCAAATCCGAAATGATTGATGATGTTTCGAATTGTAGGCTTTAATCCGTCTGACACAGGAAAATAACTCCGATACTCGGCTTCAACGGGTACCGTGGAGGTTTGTTTCATGGAGGAGACGACAAAGATAAATTCATTGTTAAAATAGCGACGATGAAATAAACGACAAAAAACAGAGTTATAAAAGGTTTCGGCAAGCTCCGCTTGAGGATGAAACACCAAGCGTTCTTGAAATGCCTCTTTGACTGTACGCCAAAGGCACTCATTCAGTGGCTGAATGCGTTGTTTGGTTTTTAGGAGTTCAATTGTTTCATTTACACGCGCATCATATTGAGCGATACGCATCGAGCTAATCGATTGAATAGATTGCCAATCTCGGTTACCGAACGCGATAGGGGCCTTGGCTGTAATTGATTGGAAAATTCGATAATGTTTAGTAAACCCGGCTAAGATTATTTCCGCAATTTCCACTGCTCGCATAAAACAGGTCCTTTTTATGTTTGACTGTATTGCGTCAACAGCAGTTTGTCATGCGTTATCTGCATAAATATCATTTATTTTGAGAATTTTTTTAGCTGTTTTTCGAGTTCCAATAGGTTTTTACTGACCTCCTTCAAATTTCGCATGTATTGCTTATCAATTTGTTGAAGTTCACTTTTTACATCCCGAGTCATTTGGCGTTTTTCTTGGTCGCTCATCATGCGTTCGAGTTTGTCGAGGGCTTTTTGCTTTGCGCGGTCCCGTTCTCTGTCAAGTATGGCAACTTTTTGCTTGCTCGCGCGGATTTTACGCTCGAGTGTATGAATGATTTGCTTACGCTCTAGGGCATTAAGTAATTTCGTGTGTTGATCATCAGGGACAGCAACGTCAGGGTCTTGGTGTTCTAAGCGCTGCGCGATTGCGTTACTGCCACATGGAAACTGGCTATACATCACCCCACGCTCAGTGACACATTTATAATATTCGACTTTTTTGGCAAAACAGGTTGAAGTTAACACTAAACACAGGCAGAGAAAAAAAAGCTTCATTTACATTCCTTGTATCAAAAAGGGCTAAGTTTAGTCTGCGAAAATTACTTTGGAAACTATTGCGATGCACTTGGCCCAAATTGTTTAATTTGTTTAATGCTTTGTATTAAAAAAGGAATATCGAGTTTTTGCTCTATAACAAAGCCTTCGGCTGCAGACATTTGTTGATAGCTACCATCTGGTTTTATTAATGTAATTCTATCCTTTTTGAAGGCGATAAAAACACCTTGAGAATGGTTTACACCATGTGAAGATTCAGGGGAGGTAACTGTGTGTCCGAGCGTGGATTTAGCCGCGCGTTCTACACAATTAATGACCTGAGATAACACAGTCGCTAACAGATCCATTGGCTGAATCAGGCCTTCCGCTTTTTTGAATGCTTTAATATTGCTATAAAACGTAGAGGTCGCCACAACCGATTTTTCGTCATTAGCAAAACTGAGGGCGATAACTGGTGAAGTCGTCTCAATGTTTAATGTATTACCATTTACAAATTGTATTACAATTTTCGCGTCTTGGCGCTCAGGAATGTATTTAAATTCAGGGAATCCATGTACTGAGAGTAAGCCTCCTTTTGCCCATGCAGGCGACCGCTCTTCGTCAATCATAGAGCGTTTATAAATCGCAGGGAGTCCATAGATTAAATTAAATAAGCTATCCTCAATCGACGTTGGGTGCAACAGGGTTGAAAAAGGCTTTAACGTATCGTTGCTGCCGACAAATTCAAGTAGTTGAGCGTTATTGGCGAAAACTAAAATATGGGTTGTCGGTTTATCAACGGCACTACAAGAACCAGTTAATTCTGGTGTAACGAACTCAATATTCTTAGAGTCGAGATCAATTTGTGTTGATTTTTTATATTGATCAATGTCGATTAAGTTGTGTTTTGCCAATAGACTCTTGGCCGTAGTAGGGTAAGACATTGGCAACACATTATCTTGCTTAGTGATGTCAAAGTAAGAATTCGCATCGGCCCATATATGGATGCTGTGACTTGCTGCGAAACATGACACGATACACACGGCCGCATAACTTGGAAATTTAAGTTGCTTTAATTCAGCTAAATGTTTCCATGCAAAATTACTAATCACCAATTCAAAAGCGAAAAATGCACCAATGATTAAGGTTGCAATTGCGCTAACAAAAATGGGTCTAGCACTAAGAGTTTGTACGAAAACAGATAATATTTCACTTAATGAACTGAAATTGATGTGGTAGCCGAGTTGGTAATAAACAAACGCATCAAGACAAAGCCAGCTAAGCCCCAGTGTCGCTATAACAGCTGCCATTCCTCGGATATGGCGAGGATAAGGAAAAACCAGACTCAACGGGAAAACGGTTAACACAAACGCGAGGAATGTAATAAAACTTGTATGGCTTAACCAAGTTACGACCATGTAAAATCGGCCAAGCCACGTTGTAGGGGCACTATCTGCCCACAGATAACCAAGGCTAATTAACAGCACCAATGCAATATTTGCAAATGTGAACCAATGGCCCCAACTAAGAAGTTGGCTCGCTTTGGACGCAAAAGGACTCTGTGGGTTTAAGTTCATAGTTACTTAACAGATTGAATTAGTGCTTTTGCGAAGTTTTCTGCCACAGCTTCACGTTTGTTTGCTGGTACATGTTGGTTTATGATGTGCGTAATAGAATTACCTAAACACATTAGGCTTAAATCAACCGTTGCCTTGTCGTCAGATAGGACCTTTAAAAGCTGGTCTGTGATTTTTTCTACTTGTTCATTACTGTATTTAGATAAAATAGGCATCGATTGTTCTGTAACTAAATGATAATAATCTCAGATTTTAACACCAGAGGCGTGAAAAACAAACATGAGCATCGAGGTTAATAAGTTAGTCGTTCATTATGTCGACAAACAAGACGAAGAAACTCAAATACATCTTCGCAATGATGAAATGAAAGTCAATGAAAAAGTGAATGTTTTCATTGAACAATTGCACCACGCGTACAATGGGAAACCAGGAAAAGGCTTTTGTGCATTTTCTTCTAATAAAAATAGTGTCACAGCAAGCGCGTTGCAAAGCTACCGTAATAATGAATTAGGTTTTTGGCATTTTACGGAACAAGCAACTGAAGTCTTGAAAGAAGAGCTCAATAAGTATGCTTTCAATGAGACGGGTTATTTAGTTTTTTGCCACTATACCTACATTGCAACTGATTATGTGCTCATCGCCCTTATTAATATCAAAGAACATTATGCTATCACCTCTGAATTGGATTTAGCGGCTTCTAAACATTTAGATATTACGCGTATGCAGTTGGCTGCGCGGGTCGATTTAACTGCATGGGATGTCGAGCCTGAGCAAAATCGCTACATTTCTTTTATCAAAGGCCGAGCAGGGCGCAAAGTGGCTGATTTCTTCCTCGACTTTTTGGGTTGTGAAGAAGGCGTTGACGCTAAGCAGCAAAGTACCGTGATGTTGCAGGCTGTTGAAGAATATTTAAGTGAACAGCAATACGACAAGCACGAAAAAGACACTTTGAGAAAAGAGGTTTTTGATTACTGTAATGATTGTATATCGACTGGCGAGGATGCTCAGGTAAGTTCTCTGTCAGATACCTTATCAAAATCAGGTGAAACAGCGTTCAGCGATTTTTATAAAGATCAGGGTTATCAACTGGAAGAATCGTTCCCTATCGATAAGAAAACAGTGACGAGTATGGTTAAGTTCTCTGGCGTGGGTGGTGGCGTAAGTATTAGTTTCGAGCGCAAACATTTAGGAGAGCGAGTCATTTACAACAGCCACACTGACACGTTGACTATTAAAGGTGTGCCACCGAATTTAAAGGATCAGTTAATGCGTTTCTACGAAGACAATGAATCGTAGAGGTAGAATTTAAACTGCTTAAAAAGCCATTTTGAGTCTAATCAAATGGCTTTTTTGGTTTTTAGGTCCTGTCAAAGTAGAGCGTACGATTTCTTATTAAAATAAATATGAGTCGTTTGCGATTCGTTATCAATCTTGGTGTTAGACGTTAGACGTTAGACGTTAGACGTTAGACGTTAGACGTTAGACGTTAGACGTTAGGTATTAGGTGTTGTCTGAAGCTGCAAGTAATGTACGACTAGAAAAATAAAAACCCCGCAAGAAGCGGGGTTTTTCAATTGTATTACTCTTTATTGCATCGTCGATGCCATGGCTGCACTTGCGCGACCACCTTTTGACTTAGAGCCAACGCCCATTGCGCTGTGCACTAACGGCTCTCGTTGCTCGTCAGGCATCGCTGATGGTACTGGAGAATCAAGTTCTACATCTTGACTCGCAGTTGCTTTGGTCATCGGTGCAAAGCTCGTTCTCGTAAAACGAACTCGAGTCATTTTCGCTTTCTCGTCATGTGAATCTACTTTCGGTGCTGGCTCAATGACTGTTTCAACAGCGGTTTCTGAGGTTGCCACGATTGTTTCAGACGTAACTTGCTCTGAAGTGCTTGATAGCTCATCAGCAACATCAGTCGGTTCATTGACTGTTACCGCATCTGAAGGAGCTGCTTCTGAAGGTTCAACCTCTTGAGAAGACGAAACTTCCTCGCTAGTTGTCAGCACAGCGTCCACTTCAACGTCAGGTTCAGCGACCGTTACCGTCACAGATTCTTCAGTTTCGGTAATCTGCGATTCTGCAGTCTGCTCTGACATTTCCTGATTTACTAGAGGTGCTTCAATCGATACCTCAGCAGTCTGTGCGCTGGTCGCTTCAACAGAAGATACTTGAGCAACATCTTCTTGAGATGGACTTTCAAACACATCATCATGATCAGTTGTCTGTGTACGCTTTAACTCTTCTTCGTATTCCGCAGCAGCTTGGTCGGCAACTGGAACAAAAGCCATAGGTGTGTCTTTCTTTTCACCTTCTGGACGACGACGACGTTGACCTGCCGCACGAAGATGACGAGGAGAACGACGAGAACGTGTACGGGTCTCTTTGTCCCCAGATTCATCTTCATCGGATTGAACTACGTCATTTGACAGATCGTTCTCATCAACGGCATCTAAATTGATAGCTTCGTTTGGCGATTCAGCTGAAGCTACAAATTGAAGCTCTTCTTTTTGCTCTTCAAGTTGTTCGTCTGCTTTTTCAACGCGAGGAGTTCGAGGTTTACGAGGACCACGGTTGTTTTCACGGCGACGAGGTTTTTCCACTACCGTTTCAGCTTGAGTAGCGTCTGTAGCTGATTCAACATCTTGAGTTTCAACGTGTTGCAACGTTTCTTCAGATTGTTGAATTGTGGCGACAGTAACAGCTGTCTCTGGCGCTACGTTTGCCGAAGTTGATTCAGCGGCTGACACTTCAGTGTTTACTTCCACGTCGTTTTCAATACGGACCTTTTTACGAAGGTTACGACGTTGACGACGCGGTTTTACCTTCACTTCAGGTGCTTCAGCAGCTTCCGTTTTGACAACTTCAGGTGCGACCGTTTCAGTGTCTTGACGCTTACGATTATTTTGACGACGACGTCTATTCGGCGCATCGCTGTTACGTTCGCTTTGCTTATCAGCAGGTTTATCTTCACGAGCCGTTACATTATTTTGCTCGTCTTTCTGATCGCGTTGCTTGTTGTTACGGCGTTTTTGCTGGTTGCGACGACGGTTTTCGTATGGCTTACGTTGTTGCTTAGGTTTCTCTTCTTCCTTCTTTACTTCCTCAGCAGGAGCAAAGAGTGCCTTTAACCAGTTACCGATGCGTGCAAACAAACTTGGCGATTCTTTCTGCGCAGCGTTTGCAACACGTGAAGGTTGCACTGCTGGTGTAGCTTGTGCTTGTGCGGGGGCCGCAGGTAGGATAACACCTTTTAATGCTGGCTCTTCACGTTGCAAGACCACAGCAGGCTTCGCCATTTCAATAACTTCTGGCTCAGGTGTTTTAATTTGCTCGTAGCTTGCAAGTTCTGAGGTTTCATCTTTACGAACACGAACTACCTCGTAGTGAGGCGTTTCTAAATGTTGGTTAGGAATGATAACAACAGAGCACTCGTGGCGTTTTTCGATACGCTGTACTGCGCGGCGTTTTTCATTTAATAGATATGAAGCAACTGCAACAGGCACTTGCGCATTTACTTGAGCAGTGTTGTCTTTAATCGCTTCTTCTTCAATTAAACGTAAAATAGATAACGCTAACGATTCGTTCGAACGGATCGTACCTTGACCATCACAGCGAGGACATGAATGCTGACTTGCTTCACCTAGCGATGGGCGTAGGCGTTGACGTGACATTTCAAGCAAACCAAAGCGAGAGATCTTACCAATTTGTACACGTGCACGGTCAGTACGAACGGCATCTTTCAAACGATTTTCAACTTCACGTTGGTGACGTGGTGGAGTCATATCTATGAAGTCGATAACAATCAGGCCACCCAAATCTCGAAGGCGCAATTGACGTGCAATTTCTTCAGCCGCTTCAAGGTTTGTGTTCAACGCAGTTTCTTCGATGTCTCCGCCTTTAGTCGCTTTAGACGAGTTAATATCGATAGACGTCAAAGCTTCTGTAGGGTCGATAACAATTGAACCACCTGAAGGAAGGCGAACTTCGCGTTTAAACGCAGATTCGATCTGGCTTTCAATTTGATAATGCGTAAATAGAGGCACATCACCTTGATAAAGCTTTACACGGTTCAAGAAATCAGGGCGAAAGCGTTCAATATGTGCCTTTGCTTCTTCAAAAACTTTAGCTTTATCGATAAGGATTTCACCAATGTCACGACGTAAATAGTCGCGTATCGCACGGAAAATAACGTTACTTTCTTGGTGAATTAAGAACGGGGCTTTGCGGCTATCAGCTGCTTTTTGAATCGCATCCCAATGGATTAAAAGCGCTTTTAAATCATATTCAAGCTCTTCAAACGACTTGCCAACACCAGCAGTACGAACAATTAAGCCCATACCGCGTGGCAAATCTAGTCGACTTAATGTGTCTTTAAGTTCAATGCGTTCATCGCCTTCGATACGGCGTGAAATACCGCCAGCACGAGGGTTATTTGGCATGAGAACGAGATAACTACCAGCAACGCTAATAAACGTTGTTAGTGCAGCGCCTTTTTGGCCTCGTTCTTCCTTGTCGATTTGAACAATAACTTCTTGGCCTTCTTTGATGACGTCTTTGATGTTAGGACGTCCACTAAAAGAATAACCATCAGGGAAGTATTGTTTTGCGATTTCTTTAAGAGGAAGGAAGCCGTGTCGCTCAGCGCCGTAATCGACGAAAGCAGCTTCTAAAGAGGGTTCAATGCGGGTAATTTTGCCTTTATAAATATTGGCTTTCTTTTGTTCGTGACCAGGCTCTCGATATCTAAATCGTACAGACGTTGGCCATCAACCAGTGCAACGCGCATTTCTTCTTGCTGCGTCGCATTGATTAGCATACGTTTCATATATTTACTCTACTTTTTCAATTTTTATCGCTATTTCAACAAATTAAGAGTGTTCAGAGTTCCGTTTTGTTAAATGCAGTCTCACGACTGGGGAGATGGAACACTATTCTTTGCGCGATCTTCACTAAGTCCTCATACGCTCTTAAGCACGGGATGAGGCGTTACTCACGTTCACAAGGAATAATCTATAACGAGGCTTCTTAAAATATCGAACTTCGCGTTACTGTTTTTTTGCTTTTTCTTTATATCAACCGTGTTTGACGGTGGCTGCGACATAGTACGCGCATCGCAGTTGGTCACTCGCACGTGTTAGTGTTGGATTGATGATAAAAGCTTTGGAAATCTATCCTATTGAGCTGTATGATCACCAATTCAATGTGCATCACGATTCTATCAAGGCTTAAAAGCACCTGTTGCAAAAATTTGCAGTCGGATTATCCCACTAATAGCGTCGTGTTAGCAACATAATTATTACTCAAATCAGTGATTAGGCAATGTCAGAAAACACCGGATTAAAAGTTACTTTTGTTACCATCGACGAAGACCAAGCAGGTCAACGCATTGATAACTTCTTAATCACCTTTTTAAAAGGGGTTCCGAAGAGTGCGGTTTACAAGATCCTTCGTAAGGGTGAGGTTCGCGTAAATAAAAAGCGTATTAAACCGTTATATAAACTTCAGCTAAACGATGAACTCCGTATTCCGCCAATTCGAGTTGCTGAGAAAGAACAACAAGTACCAGACAGTATTCATCGTTTAGACAAAGTGGTTCAACTTCAAGACAACATCCTATACGAAGACAATTACTTGATGGTATTGAATAAACCTTCAGGCCTTGCTGTGCACGGTGGAAGTGGACTTAGCTTTGGCTTAATTGAAGCTATTCGAGCTTTGCGACCTGAAGAGCGCAGCCTTGAACTTGTTCATCGATTAGACAGGGATACCTCTGGTTGTATATTAATTTCTAAAAAACGCTCCATTCTAAAGGGACTTCACGAACAGCTTCGTGAGAAAACGATGGAAAAGAATTATTGGGCGTTAGTGAAAGGTGAATGGTCTGCCAAAAATAAGAATGTAACTGAGCCTTTGAAAAAAAATACGCTGCAATCTGGTGAACGCGTCGTGCGTGTTGATGTAGAAGAAGGTAAACCTTCTCATACTCGTTTCAGAGTACTTGAACGTTTTGATGGAGCGACACTCGTTCAGGCTTCGCCAGTTACAGGGCGTACGCATCAAATTCGTGTCCATACTCAGTGTAAAGGTCATCCAATTGCCTGTGATGATAAATATGGAGATGCCGAGTTTGACGGCAATATGAAAGCGACTGGATTAAATCGACTGTTTTTGCATGCTAGAGAACTTCGTTTTATCCATCCAAAACTTGAGACGACCGTTCACGTTGAAGCGCCAATCGATGCAAATTTAGAAATGTGCTTGGTTAATTTAAGGAAAGCCTAATGACTCGCAAACTTGTCATTTTTGATTGGGACGGCACTATCATGGATTCGATAGATAAAATCGTGAATAGCTTACAGTTGGCAGCAAGCTCCTGTGGGGTAGATGTACCAAACGCAGAGCAAGCGAAAAGCATTATCGGTTTATCTTTGGATATCGCTGTTCAAACATTGTTTCCCAATCACGAATCTAAATGGCAAGCGCTGAGTGAGGCGTACAAGCACCAATTCAAATATTTGGATTCAACCCCAACGCCGCTGTTCGAAAATGTCGAGCAAGTGTTAGCCGCCCTAAAAAAGAGTGGTGTCATGTTGGCCGTTGCAACAGGGAAAAGTCGCGCAGGTTTAGATCGGATGATGGAACAGAGTGGGTTAGGTCACTTATTTTCAACATCACGCACCGCAGATGAGGCGCAGTCAAAACCTCACCCGCAAATGTTGCATGATATTTTGGCTGAATTGAATATTGAAGCCGCGGATGCCGTGATGGTGGGCGATACAATTATCGATATGGAACTTGCAGCTAACGCGAATATAGCGGCTATCGGCGTTACCATGGGAGTCGATAAGCGTGAGCGTCTTGCCTCGAAACATCCGATTGCCGTTGTCGATAATTATTTAGAGCTCGCGACGGTATTAGGGCTTGAGCACATCGAGACCAAACTCGCGTAACAAAGAAAAGAGTCGAATTAGTGGGAGGCCGACCAAAGAATTTGGGTCATCTCCTTCTAATTTTTCGAACAAACAGATACCCAATCCTTCGCTTTTAAAACTGCCAGCACATTGGTATGGCATTTCTTTATCTAGATAAACACAAATTTCCTCTAATGAAAGAGACCTAAAATGGACATGAAACGGTTCGACTATAGTTTTGGCTGTATCGGTTGATATGTCGTAAACGGATAAACCAGTGAGAAAAGTGACCTTTTGACCACTGAAAAGCGTCAGCTGCTTTACCGCGTTTTCTTTGTTATGTGGTTTACCCAGTATATGACCATTAAACACTGCTACTTGATCAGACCCGATAGCTAAACCGGATTCATAAAGTTCTTTTGCTGATTGCGCTTTCAATTCACTCAATCTGAGCACTAATTGCTCAGGTGTTTCATCAATAAGTGGTGACTCGTCGATATCCGGTGAAAAAGAATGAAAATTTAATGAAAATTTTTGCAAAATAGACTGCCTAAAAGGCGAACTTGAGGCTAAAATAAGCTCGGTTTTCATACCTACAACCTAGTCGAAATAATTTTTCCGATAGGATAGAGCGGCAATCCGCTTAAAACAAAGGAAAAGTGCATTTTTATTTTGACTAACATGCTAACTATCTATATGATGCAGCCCCTATGCAAAAGGTGAAAATTCCCATCACGCTTGATCCCAGCAGGGCAGCGCGGCGCCGAAGTGATTACGAAGGCGTAGTAATGCTCGAAGAACTTTCTCGTTTAGAGCAAGTTGTGTTGGATGAAGCAGGTGAAATAGCGGTAACTGTCCGTTTCGAATTTGACGAACAAGGCCTTGCGGTCATTCGCGGAAATTTTTCTGCGAAAGTCCACGTGACCTGTCAAAGATGTAATGGGGAGTTAGGGTTGGATTTGGAACAAGACTTTGCTTATACGCCAGTCGGTTTGGGTGCAGAGTCGGATGATCTTCCTGAAAGCTACGATGTTGTGGAACTGGACGAACATGGAGAAATTAATCTTCGTCAATTGATTGAAGATGAATTGATTCTCTCTATTCCAATAGTACCTATGCATGATGAAGCTTCTTGTTCGTTCTCCGATAAGCCTACGCGCTTTGGTGAAATCGACGAGGAAGATAGCAAACCAAATCCATTTGAGATATTGAAACAACTTAAGAAAGATTCTTAGGAGAAGGCTAATGGCGGTACAACAAAATAAAAAGTCTCGTGCAAGACGTGGCATGCGTCGTTCACACGATGCTCTAACTGGTCCAGCGTTAACAGTTGATCAAGTTTCTGGTGAAACGCATCGTCGTCACCACGTAACTGCTGACGGTTACTACAAAGGCGAAAAAGTAATTTCTAAATAAGAGATTATTTGATGCTTACTCATCTAACCATCGCGTTAGATATGATGGGGGGCGATTACGGCCCCCGTTCATCTATTCCTGCTGCTGTAAAAGCGGTAAATCAAAATCCACATCTCTCTTTAATTCTTTGTGGCAATCACCAAGTTATATCTGAAGGACTCGAAAAGCTCGATTCTCTGCATCATCCTCGTTTAAAAATCAAACATTGCAATGAAGTTGTCACGAACAGCTGCGAACCTGCTCAGGCTTTACGTCGTAAAAAAGACGCGTCTATGCGAATAGCACTAGATCTTGTTAAGTCTGGAGAAGCTCAAGCGTGTGTTAGCTCAGGCAACACAGGCGCATTGTTTCTAATTGCTACACATGTCTTGAAAGTATTACCTGGTGTAAAACGACCTGCACTTATTTCTGCTGTGCCTACCGAAACGAAAGATCCTGTTTATTTACTGGATTTAGGCGCAAACGTTTATTGCGAACCTCAAACATTGTTTCAATTTGGCGTGATGGGTTCTGTTGTAGCAAGTCAGCGCTTGGGTATAGAAAGACCACGAGTTAGTTTACTTAATATTGGTTCTGAAGACATTAAAGGCCATGAAGGAATTAAACAAGCGGCAGAATTAATGCGTAAGTGCAATCAACTCAATTACATCGGGTACAGTGAAGGCAGTGACATCTTTACTGGCAAAGCTCATGTTATTGTGTGTGATGGCTTTGTTGGGAATGTTGCGCTCAAAACGTGTGAAGGTATTGCAAAACTTATCATGCATAAGTTCACTAAAGCGCTTAAAAAGCATGTTTTTTATAAAGCGTTGGCCTTTTTGCTCCGACCCGTTATAAAAAAGATGTATAAAAGGGTGAACCCCGACCAGTATAACGGTGCAAGTCTGGTAGGATTGCGCGGTATTGTGGTAAAAAGCCATGGAAATGCTTCGAACAAGGCGTTTTTAGCGGCGATTGAGGAAGCCGCTCGAGAAGTCGAAAGGCAAATCCCCGAAAAGATTCAAGCAGTGTTTGAACAAATTAACGCTGCTGCTGTTTTGCCGTCCAGTTCAAAAATCGAATAAGCGAAAAGTGACTGGACTGCAACGAGTTAAACTAATAAGAGCAGATTATGTCACAAAAAATCGCACTCATGTTTCCAGGTCAGGACTCACAAGCTGTGGGCATGTTAGCCGAACTTCTAGAAACAAATTCAATTGTTCAAACAACCTTCAAAGAAGCATCTGACGCGTTAGGGTATAACCTAACCTCGCTAGTGCTAACAGGTCGTGAAGCGGAACTTAATCAAACACACCGTACACAACCTGCACTTTTAACTGCGAGTGTCGCCATTTATCGTGCGTGGCGCGAGCACAATGCTGATGCGGATGTTGTTATGGCAGGTCACAGTTTAGGTGAATATTCGGCACTCGTGTGTGCTGGCGTGCTTTCTTTGCAAGATGCCGTCCGTTTAGTCGAAAAACGTGGTGAGTTCATGCAAGAAGCTGTGCCTGCAGGAACAGGTTCGATGGCTGCAATCATCGGTCTTGAAGATGAAGCGATTGCGAAAGCATGTGCTGAGAGCGCAAAAGATCAAGTTGTTTCACCTGTTAATTATAATTCTCCAGGCCAAGTTGTTATTGCTGGTCACAAAGAAGCGGTTGAACGTGCGTCTGAAGCGTGTAAAGCTGCAGGTGCTAAGCGTGCACTCCCATTGCCAGTTAGCGTGCCGTCTCATTGTGAATTGATGAAGCCAGCAGCGGAAAAGCTATCAGCATTATTTTCTAGTATTGAGTTCAAGACACCAGTGTTTGACGTAATTAATAACGTTGACGTTAAAGTCGAAACGGATGTTGCTGCAATAAAAGACGCACTGATTCGTCAACTATACAGCCCAGTACGCTGGACTGAAACTGTTCAGCAAATTGCAAGTCAAGGAATCAATCAGTCATATGAATTTGGTCCGGGCAAAGTTATTTCAGGTCTTGTGAAACGTATTGATAAAGCGCTCGCGTGTGAGTCAGTGAATACGCCAGACACCATCGCAGCAGCTAAATAAATAGAGAGTGACAATGAATCAATTATTTTCTTTGGAAGGTAAAGTAGCGCTAGTAACAGGTGCGAGTCGTGGGATTGGTAAAGCAATTGCACAAGCGTTAGTTGCGCAAGGCGCGATAGTTGCTGGCACCGCGACAAGTGAATCGGGCGTCTGCGAAAATTTCAGAATATCTTGGTGAAAAGGGTAAAGGATTCGTTTTAAACGTGTCTGAAGCAGCCTCTATTGAAGCTTTATTAGAAGCAGTAAAAGCAGAAGTAGGCGACGTTGATATTTTGGTTAATAATGCAGGTATCACGCGCGATAATCTTTTAATGCGTATGAAAGATGAAGAATGGGATGACATTATCACGACCAATCTTTCTTCAATTTACCGTTTGTCAAAAGCTGTACTTCGTCCAATGATGAAGAAAAGAAATGGCCGTATTATTAATATCGGCTCTGTTGTTGGAACAATGGGGAATGCTGGTCAAGCGAACTACGCAGCTGCAAAAGCGGGTGTAATAGGTTTTTCTAAATCACTTGCTCGCGAAGTTGCATCACGTGGCATCACCGTTAACGTTATTGCACCTGGTTTCATCCAAACAGATATGACAGATGAGTTAACTGAGGAACAAAAAGCGGCAACACTCGCGAACGTACCTGCAGGACGTTTGGGTCAACCGAGCGAAATTGCAGCTGCAGTGGTTTATTTGGCCTCTGATGCTGCAGGCTATGTTTCTGGCGAAACTTTGCATGTAAATGGCGCGATGTACATGGTTTAAGGCCTTGTCTTCGTACAATATTTTAATTGAATTTTTTGTGATCTTGCCGTAAACATACTTGAAATCGCACCTAAAATGAGCGATAAAAGAGTGAATTTGGGCCTCAGAGGTTTGACCAGACAAAAAAGTCTGCTCAAATAGTTGAATCACAGAAATATGCGCCGTAAACTACGCCGCAATCTGAAAATAACGCATTGCGTTTAAATAAAGGAAAGAAGAATGAGCGACATCCAAGAACGCGTAAAGAAAATCATCATTGAACAACTAGGTGTTAAAGAAGAAGAAGTTAAAAACGAAGCGTCTTTCGTTGACGATTTAGGTGCAGACTCTCTTGATACAGTTGAGCTAGTAATGGCGCTAGAGGAAGAGTTTGACACTGAGATCCCTGATGAAGAAGCAGAGAAAATCACTACTGTTCAAGCAGCGATCGATTACGTAACTGCTCACGCTGAGTAAGCAACGTATCATTAAGGGCAGCGTACGCTGCCCTTAATCTATCTATTCCCCTCAAAAAATTCAGAATTCCGTTTTGGAGGATACCGTGGCTAAACGTCGAGTCGTAGTAACAGGCTTAGGTATGTTGACGCCGCTAGGTAATGATGTAGCTTCTACCTGGCAGGGTTTGTTAGAGGGCCGTAGCGGCATCTCGAATATTACACATTTCGATACTACCAATTTCAGCACTAAATTTGCGGGCTTAATCAATAACTTTGATGTAACTGATTACATTCCAGCAAAAGAAGCCAAGAAAATGGACTTGTTCATCCAGTACGGTGTTGCTGCAGGTGGTCAAGCTCTTAAAGATTCTGGACTAGAAATTAACGAATCTAACGCGCACCGTGTTGGAGTTGCGGTAGGTTCAGGCATTGGCGGTTTAACGCTTATCGAAGATAACCATGTTAAGTTACTTAACAGCGGTCCTCGAAAGTTATCGCCGTTTTACGTGCCATCCACCATTATTAATATGATTTCAGGTCACCTTTCTATCATGCATGGCCTTCGTGGTCCGAATATTTCTATTGTAACGGCGTGTACAACAGGCCTTCACAATATCGGTCACGCTGCACGTATGATAGCGTATGGTGACGCAGACGCCATGCTCGCAGGTGGCGCAGAAAAAGCCTCAACACCTATCGGTATGGGTGGCTTCTGTGCGGCAAGAGCACTTTCTTCTCGCAATGACGACCCGCAAGCTGCGTCTCGCCCATGGGATAAAGACCGCGATGGTTTCGTCCTTGCAGATGGCGCAGGTGTTATCATGCTTGAAGAATATGAGCATGCTAAGGCGCGTGGTGCGAAGATTTACGCGGAACTTGTTGGTTTCGGTATGAGTGGCGATGCATTCCACATGACCTCTCCACCAGAAGATGGTTCGGGTGCAGCACTTGCGATGGAAAATGCGTTAAATGATGCACAAGTTAATGCAGAAGCAGTTGGGTACATCAATGCGCACGGTACCTCAACTCACGCAGGCGATAAAGCTGAAACACAAGCGGTTAAGTCTATTTTCAAGGACTCAGCTAAATCTGTCATGGTGAGTTCATCAAAATCAATGATGGGTCACTTACTTGGTGCAGCGGGTTCTGTTGAATCAATTATCACTATTTTGTCGTTACAAGAACAAAAAGTTACACCGACAATTAACTTAGATAATCCAGATGAAGGCTGTGACCTAGACTACGTACCGCATACAGCACGTGATGCTAAACTTGAGTATGCGCTATGTAACTCGTTTGGATTTGGCGGAACAAATGGTTCGTTGCTGTTTAAACGTGTATAGTTAGTCACAAGACTATGTAAATCAAAAGCCTGGCATAGCCGGGCTTTTTTATTGGGAGCGAACGAATGCAAATAGTATCGAGCGTCTCTGCGACGGACAGAGGCCTTGCCTACGGCGATGGTTTTTTTACAACGGCAAAAATTGAATTTGACGCTGTGATTGATTGGCCTTTGCATAAAGCAAGACTCGAAGAATGTGCAGCGCGTTTGTTTTTCCCTTCACTAGATTTCACGTTGATCGAACCTGAAGTCCAAAGATTAATAGCAGGGACACCGCTAGGTGTATTGAAAATCATAGTCACGCGTGGCTGTGGTGGTCGAGGCTACAGTTTACCAGCGCATGCCAATCCTCATCTATTGCTGCAGTTGCTTCCTTTTCCTGAACATTATCTATCGCTTCGTGATAGAGGTTTGAAATTGGGGACTAGTAGCGTCAAACTTGCGCCTCAACCCCTGCTTGCGGGATTAAAAACCTTAAATCGATTAGAACAAGTCTTCATTAAGCAGGAACTGGATCTTTTGCCTTTTGATGATGTTGTTGTTTGTGATAATAACGATATGGTCGTTGAAACAAGCATAGGCAACTTAGTTTGGATTGAGGGGAGCCGTGTCTTGACCTCGACACTCGATCTGTGTGGTATCAAGGGCGTTTACTTACAATCCCTAAAAAGTAAAATGGACATTACCGAGGCCCAAATTACACAAGAGGCACTGTTGAATGCGGACGCGGTATTTGTGTGTAACAGTTTAATGGGGGTTGTACCTGTGTATGCCATTCAAAACAAAGTGTGGAACAAAAACACCGTAACCCGATTTGCTCTGGAACATGGGTTGTATGATTAAGAAAATTTTACTCGCTGTCGTTTGCTGTGTTGTCTTGACGCTGATTTATCTTTGCCTCCTGATTAACACCGTTAAAACCGAGCGACTTAATGCCCCTCAAGGTTCATTATTTGACGTGCACGCAGGACAAGGTGCTTTATCAGTGTGCGAACGTTGGGAAAAGTTGGGTTGGATACAGCAATGCTGGCGATACCGCGTGTTTTTCAAGCTTTTTCCTTTGGAAGGTGGAATGCAAAAAGGCTTATACGAATTATCATCTATGCCCGTTTTTGAGGCGTACAATATGATTTTGAAGGGTAAGCAAAAACAATTTAGTTTCACCATCATTGAGGGAGAAACCTTTTCTCAAGTTTTACACAAGATGAAAAGCTCGCCATATTTAGAATTTGACTTTAATCCAGATGAAAGCGCGTCGGAATATGAAGGGTGGTTGTTACCTGAAACTTATCACTATGTTGCTTACACTAAAGCAACTGAGCTTGCCAAAAGAGCACATCAACAGATGGATAAGTTGCTCAAAACTACTTGGGCGAATAAAATGGATGACTTGCCACTCGCGACGCCCTATGAAGCATTAATATTGGCTTCAATCATCGAAAAAGAAACCGCGTTGGCTGACGAACGAGCGACAGTGGCATCGGTTTTTGTCAATCGGTTACGTAAAGGCATGCGTTTGCAAACGGACCCAACCGTGATCTACGGATTAGGTGAACGTTTCAACGGCGATATCACTCGGGCAAATTTGAAAGAAAAGACACCCTATAACACGTATCGAATTGATGGGTTGCCACCGACACCAATAGCAATGCCATCGGCAGGCGCGGTTACTGCGGCATTAAATCCTAGGCAAACAAATTATTATTATTTTGTTGCGGACGGAGAAGGTGGACATACGTTTTCGACAACGCTTGAAGAACATAATCAAGCGGTAAAATTATTTTTAGAAAAGAGCAAACATGCAGGGTAGATTTATTGTAATTGAAGGGCTGGAAGGCGCTGGAAAGTCAACCGCTATGGGTATTTGTGAGCAAGCCCTTAATTCTCGAGGTATCGACTTTGTTAAAGTTAGGGAACCTGGAGGTACACCGCTTGCGGAATCACTTCGTAGCCTTGTTAAAAGCCATCATGAAGAAAACGTTGCACCAGAAACAGAATTGCTCATTATGTACGCCGCGCGTGCACAGCTGATACACAACGTGATTAAACCCGCGTTGTCAAAAGGTCAATGGGTGCTTGCCGATAGACACGACTGGTCGTCACAAGCGTATCAAGGTGGTGGTCGCCAACTGCCTCAGACACATTTAGACGCATTGGCAACGATTGTGCTAAATGGACTCACGCCTGATTTAGTTCTTTATTTGGATATTGAGCCAAGTCTAGGGCTTTCCCGTGCAAGAGGGCGAGGTGAGTTAGATAGAATTGAACAAGAGGCTATAGAGTTTTTTGAACGAACGAGAGCTAAATACCTTTCATTGGTCGAAAACGCTAGTTTTGGAGTCAAAATTGATGCAAGTCAGTCAATGACGCAAGTGCATGACGACATTCACAACGCACTCTCACAATTTTTGGACAAGGTATGTTAGCCCCTTGGCTTGAACAACTTCAGCAGCAATTTAATCATACTTTTCAGCAAGGTCGGTTACACCATGCGATAATGCTACATGGCTTAAGAGGCACTGGAAAAAGTTTACTAGCAAGTTCACTTTCAGATGGTTTACTTTGTGACAAGCCAAGTAGCTTGGTAGCCTGTGGGACATGCAAAAGTTGTTTACTGATAAAAGCGGGTAATCATCCTGATAGACTCGATATCGGTGAAGCAAATTCATCTATTGGCGTGGACCAAATTCGAGAGTTGGGTGAATTTATTTATCATTCTGCACAGCAAGGTGGTAATAAAGTTGTTGTTATCCGATTTGCTGACTCAATGACGTCATCCGCTGCTAATGCGTTATTGAAAACATTGGAAGAACCAAATGCAAATCGATATCTCATTCTATGCTGCGATGACGTATCTCGTTTACCCGCAACAATTGCCAGCCGGTGCTTTAAGCAATTAGTTGTCGCAGAACAAAGTGCTAACTGGTTATGCAACCAGCTTAATTCGCATGAAATTGAACCTTGGCAGACTCTGTTTTTGCAGCAACCTTTTCTTGTCCTTGATTGGCAAGAAGAGGAAATAGAATCAAATATCAAAACGTTATATGATTGTGCCAATAGTGACGTAACTGCATGGCAATTAAACGAGCTGAATTCCATGCTGGCTAAAAGAACTGAACTTGTCGACACATTTTGTTTATTCTTAACTCAAAGAATCAAACAAGTAGCGTTGGCAGGCGCGCCCTTTGAGCGCATTTCAGAACAACTTAATTCAGTTACCTTGTTTGTAAAAAAGACAAAAACGTTAGCTGGTACGAATATGTTGTTAAGTTTAGCCATGTTACAACAATCACTACGCCAGTTATCGTAATAGGAGAACCGAGTGCAAGAATTACTCGCGGATTTTGAAGACCTAGATGAGCTTTACCGTTGTTATATGGCTTTCCTAAGAGAAGGTGGGCTATTTGTTAAAAGCAACATGCGTTTTGAATTGGGGACGACAGTATCGTCGCGCGTAACGTTACCTGATGCGTTGGAAGAAGATGTGATCCAAGGTAAAGTCGTGTGGGTTTCACCACAAGGTGCTCAGAATGCGAATCCGCCGGGCGTTGGCGTAGCGTTTGGAGAAAACAGCCAGCCTTTTAACGACAAAATTATTAAGCTTTTAGGCACGAGCCTAAATTCTGATAAGCCAACCTACACCATGTAAGAGAAGTTATGATTGTAGATTCGCATTGCCATCTAGACCGTTTAGATTGGGACAAACTCGGTGTTTCGCTTGATGAAGTACTGGATAATGCTCGTGCAAAGCAAGTTGAGCACTTTTTATGCGTGAGCGTTACGCTTGATCAATTCCCAACGATGCTTGAAAAAATCCTATCGTATAAGGATGTCTCCGCTTCGTGTGGCGTTCATCCACTGGATCAAAAATTTGAATTAGATAAAGAAAAACTAATCTCGTTGGCGTCGCATGAGAAAGTTGTTGCTATAGGTGAAACAGGACTCGATTATTATTATTCGCAAGACACGAAGCAAGTCCAACAAGACAGTTTCGTTGGCCACATCGAAGTTGCGAACCAGTTAGATAAACCGCTCATAATCCATACGCGTGATGCGAGAGAGGATACCATTGCATTAATGAAAGCGCATAATGCAAGCCAATGTGGGGGCGTGTTACATTGCTTTACCGAAGATTTAGACATGGCTAAACGAGCGCTTGATTTGGGTTTTTATATTTCTATTTCCGGTATTGTGACGTTCAAAAACGCGAAAGAGCCTCCAAGAGGTGGTGAAATATCTGCCGTTGGATAGGTTATTGATTGAAACAGATTCACCGTACCTTGCGCCAGTGCCACACCGAGGTAAAACCAATCAACCAGCCTATGTTCAAGATGTTGCCTATTTCATCGCTGATCTTAAAGGATTGAGTTATCAAGCTCTCGCTGAAGCCACGACTAACAACTTTTATTCGTTGTTTAAAGGCGTAAACAGGTAGAGGTCCGTGTTTGCAAGGAGCTAACCTACCAAAAATCCTTTTGAAGCCAATGGTGAGACGATTAGAAGCTCACCAGCTGTGCTTCCAACTGGTGACTACAACACGTTGTAAGCCAAAAATCGTTATTGCGGGATACAGCGTTCAACAGCATGACATCGAACTTCAACTCGGTGAACGTTGTGTGCTGTATATTTTGAGGCTTGTGCCGACCAAACAACCATTTCCTGTCGACCTTAAATTGCGCTATGAGCTTTTAGTTGACGATGAGCGAGTCGATTTGAGCCATCTCGCCTACGAAAATGATTATCTTGAAATTGTTATTCCAAATCGATTGGAAGAAGTTTTACATGGTTCATGTCGTAACCCACATCACGAAAGCCGCGATAGTTTACGTACCGCAGACGAATATTTAGAAACAGCAAGACAACGAGGCGATTTAGGACCGCAACTGCTTTTGATGTCCGGCGATCAAATTTACGCAGATGACGTTGCAGGTCCCATGCTACTTGCCATCACGCAATTGTCGGTACTTTTAGGTCTATATCCAGACAAACATGCAACGTTGGCGCTACCTGTGTCCATTCAGGAGCAACTGTATCATCGGCCGGACTATTTACCTAAAACGCCATGGCAAAACAGATCTAAACTATGCGTAGGGTATTGGTTTAAAAAAGATGAACCTCATTTCACAAGCATGAAAGCAGGTAATCATCTGATTTCACTTGCTGAGTTTATCGCGCTTTATTTACTAACATGGTCCTCTGAGGCGTGGCAATTGATTGATTTTTCTAAACTCAATTACATCGGCTCAAATGCAAAACATGCTAGTCAATTCAACCATGAGCTAACGTGGATAAAACGGTATGTCGACGATTTACCACGCGCTGAACGAATATTTGCCAACGTATCGACACTGATGATGTTTGATGACCATGATGTCACAGACGATTGGAATCTAACAGCAAAATGGGAACAGGCTGTATATCAAACCCCACAAAGTGCTCGGATCATCAACAATGGCATGACTGCCTATTGGTTATTTCAGGGATTAGGTAATGATGCAGGAGAAACAACGAACCAACTTACCGTAAATTTTGTCGAAGCACTAAAAGACCGATTTTGGGACTGGCAAACTTTTTCGAAACCGTTACAACGTTTTAATAGTTGGCACTATTGTCTTAACACGACGCCTAAAGTGGTAGTCCTTGATACTCGAACTCATCGATGGCGTAACGATGACCATTTCAACGAACCATCTGGTCTTATGGACTCGGATCGTTTGCTTGAACTCGAACAAAATTTAGTTAGTCACGATCAAGTCATCTTAGTGTCTCCAGCGCCCGTGTTTGGTGTTAAAGCCATTGAAGCAATTCAAGCGCTATTTAATGCGTGTGGCGAGCCATTGCTCGTTGATGTTGAGAATTGGATGGCGCATGAAGGTGCTGCGAAAAAACTGCTCGATATCTTTAGGCGTCCTGATACACCAAGTGAAACAATAATCTTGTCCGGAGACGTACATTACTCTTTCTGCTTTTCCGTGAAAGCGCGTTTTGGCAAGCACGATAATCGAATTTGGCAGTTAACGGCATCTGGAATCAAAAATGAATTCCCTAAAAAGCTTATTAAGGTTTTAGATAAACTTGATAGTTGGTTGTATGCCCCATATAGCCCGTTAAATTTATTTACCAAGCGATGGCAAATGAATGTTGGAAAACACTCTATTGTAGGTAGCAAAAAGACATACCTTGTCAGTGATTCTTCGATAAGCCTTGTATCTCTGCATAACGGAACGCTCGAGAAATACCAACTGTTACATGGTAACGGTGGATGGAGCCAATTCGACTTAGAAGAATAAGCGAGGCTTTTAAAGCTTAAGTGAGGCCTGTCATTATTGCTCATATTTGAGCAGAATAATTTCCGCTTGCTATAGTTATTAAAGGGTTAACTAGTCCTTTAAAACTTATGCGCCTAATCATCACCATCTTACTTACGATGCTGACGTTGCAAGCTTGGGGTACACCTAATTTTTCGGATACGTCTCAAGTTATGAAACGGTACGACTACGACTCAGGGCTTAGTCAGGTCAGCGTAACCGCACTTGCACAGGATCAGTTCGGCTACATTTGGATAGGGACGCAAGCGGGACTCAATCGCTTTGACGGACATGAATTTAAGCAGTTTGTTTCAAAACAACAAAATAAAAACAGTTTGGCGGGTGGTTTTATTACATCGCTTTGCCACGAAAGTAACAAATTGTGGATCGGAACTAGTACTGGACTCAGCGTTTACCATACAGATTTAGGTATTTTTCAAACCTTTTTGGCGTCTGAATATGAGGCTATCGCATCAGACCGCGTTGCACATATTGATTGTAAAACGAATAAAGTAATTGTGAGTACGGAAATTGGATTCCCCTACGTACTCGATGTGAAAACGCTTCAACCAGAAGTATTGCCATTCGAAAAGTTACAAGTCAAAAATGTCGTTCGCAAAGAATCCCAATACTTTTATTTGACCGACGATAGCTTGAGCTTTTTTGATTCTGTGTCCAACAAACATGAAATAGTACTCGAGGGAAATTTTCGCCGATTTGAAATCTCCGCGAGCCGAATTTATCTTTTTAATCAGCATAGTACGCTTATTGTTCTTGATACGAACTCTAAGAAAGTGGTTTGGCAAAAAGAATTCGATCCCGATGAAGGAGCAGTCTTAAACGACCTAACTGTGTCTGCAGATCAAATAACACTTGCGACGGAGAATGGCGTCTACTTGCTCAATCTCAGTGGTAAAGTAATTCGCCATTGGAAAAAAACGGAACAATATCAGCAGGGGCTACAAGACAATAACATTCTATCTGTCATGCGTGACAGCGACGATGACCTTTGGATAGGAACCGAAACACGTGGATTGCAGTTCTTATCTAAACTCAGTGATTCATTTGGTCATGTAGGTGAGTTCAATTACAACGAAAACCCAATTGGTTCCCCTGATGTACGAGGATTTGCTTTAGATGGCGACGGAACGCTTTGGATAGCAACATCAGATGGGCCGAAAATCTTTGATGGCTTTGGGTTTATAAAGCCCGCACAAATTTACCCGCAAATGGCTACATTGGAAAATGTATTTATCACCAAACTGTTTATTAACGGACATCATTTATGGATAACGACTCGAGGTGCGGGAATATACCGTTTAGATTTAAATTCCAGTGAGTTGTCAAATTGGCGACCAGAAATTGAATCAGCAACGGAATTAAACTTCAATGATGTCAATGTATACGATGGCGCTATCGTGACGAGTTCGCGAGGTAGTGGTTTACTCTTATTTGATGAGCGAACTCAACGTTTTGAACCATTTTTTAAAAATTTATCTATCAAAGCGCCAAATCACGTCACTTCTATTATGGTTCAAGGTCGTACTCTCTGGTTTGGTTCTGTTGGTGATGGTCTCTACCGTTTTCAAGATGGTCGAATTGAACACCTAACGACAGAACATGGTTTAGCGTCAGACATTGTGTTTATGATCATCGCCGATGACAAAGGTAAAATTTGGGTTGCAAGTGAAGCGGGCCTTTCCATTGTTAGTAACAGTTTTAGTGTTGAGCGAACGTTACGTCAAACGGACGGACTTGCAAATGATGCAATTTGGTCGGTCATATTTGATGGAAAGTCACATGTTTGGGTTGGCACTAGTGGTGGTTTAAGTCAAATAGACGTTAACGACTACACCATTTATAACTTTTTACCCGTTGATGGTGTACAGGACTATGAGTTTAATTACAACGCGGCGTGGCTTTCACCAGATGGCCGTGTTTTTATGGGGGGATCAAAAGGATTTAATCAGTTTTACCCAGAAAAAATCAACATAAAAGAATATCAAAACCCACTTATTATCAGCGAGATAGCGGTGCTTGGGGAACAGCTTCAACCCAGTGAAGCAGGATTAATTAACAGAGCGCCAGAATTAACGTCCAATATTGAGCTGCAGTATGATCAAGATATTATCTCTCTCCAATTCTCAAGTTTAGAATTTACTTCGGATAGACAACTTAAATATTTCTATCGAGTTATCGGGTTAAGTGACACTTGGTTGCGTTTGGCAAATGGTACTCGTCAGGTGAACTTACTTAAGTTGTCCGCCGGCGATTACCAAGTGGAGGTTTATACCGTCAATCGCTTTAATCAACATTCTCCAACCAAACGATTTGCAATCAAAGTGTATGCACCAATTTGGTGGAATTTTTGGTCCAAATCGCTCTACTCGATAGTTTTACTAGGATTAATCGCAATTTTCCTTCGTATGAGGCAAAAACGTTTCAAACAAGTAGTAGACGACAACAAGAAAATGACAGAGTTGCAAGAACGTTTGGAGTTGTCCCTTTGGGCCTCAGGAGATGAGCTTTGGGATTGGCATTTAAAAACGAAACAGATATTCAGGCACAGGGTAACGCCGCGTATCGAGTATGGGGATTCTTTCGAACGCCTAGAAGTAGAAGATATGAGCCGATATGTACATCCGAAAGATTGTATTTTGTTGGAGGATAAGCTCGAGTCTTGTATTAAAGGCATCGTAGATAGTTATGAAGTGCCATTGAGAGTTAAGGATATTGCAGGTAACTGGGTATGGGTGTTGGATAGGGGGAAAGTAGTTACTCGAGATAGTAACGGAATTGCAATTCGTATTGCTGGTGCACTCAAAGACATCACGGAATTAAAGTCGCATCAAGATGCATTGCAAAAACTCAATGAGCAATTGGAAATCAAAGTCGCGATGAGAACGGATGAACTGTATAAGAAAAACCAGAAACTTGAACAGGCTATGATGGAGTTAAAACGTACACAGCAAGATCTGATTGAAAGTGAACGAATGGCTTCTTTAGGTAATTTAGTCGCGGGTGTTGCGCATGAGATAAATACGCCGCTTGGCGTTGCCATTACTGCGTTAACTTACAACATGGAATGCCTCTCACAAATAGAGAAAAAGCTTGAAAACAAAACGCTAAAACAAAGTGATTTAGAGAAGTCTATCGTTGAGCAAAACAGCGGGTACGGACTTGTGATGCGCAACCTTGATCGTGCCCAAACACTTATCACAAACTTCAAGCAGGTAGCTGTCGACCAATCCAGTGAGACCGAGCGCGTTGTAAATATTAAGAAATACATCATGGATGTCTTTGATTCGTTGAGTCCAATGATTAAAGGTAAAGGCATCGAAGTCGAAGTGACCGGAGAAGATGGGCAAGATCTCCTTACTTATCCAGGTGCAATCTATCAAATTCTGACGAATCTGCTTAATAACTCAGTGATCCACGGTTTCGAGAAACAGGATAATGGGAAAGTAACGACAGAAATAAACCTAAACAACAAATATGTTGAAATTATCTATCGAGACAATGGCGTTGGTGTCAAACCAGAAATAATCGCCAATATTTTTGATCCTTTTGTCACCTCAAAACGCAATCAAGGTGGATGTGGGCTTGGTATGCACATTGTGTATAACCTAGTTACGCAACTCTTAAAAGGAGATATTAAATGTCACTCAAAACAAGGACAAGGTGTCGAATTTGTCATTAAGCTACCGATCCAAAAAGTTGAAGGTGAAGAAGTTGCTTAGTCCGCTAGTCTAAACATCCTGACCGCGAAAGCCTATTTCTGATCCAAAGCGGTCATTTCCATGTAGGTAAAGTGTAAGGTCTCTTTGACCTTTTATCTTGTACCTATCTTTATGTTTTTACGCATAAAAAAGACCCAGAATATAGATTCTGGGCTTAGGGGAAGGCTCAATGGAGCCATGCGCTAACTTAAACACCTTCAACTTTAAGGGAGAAGTAGAAGTTCTTTAATTGTAGTAAACAGGTCAGAAAATATACAAATATTTGAAACCTTTTAAACTTAAGTAAATTCAAGTAACTAAAATTTATTTTGAAATTTTATTCAGAATTTATCAAAAACTTGTATCCAAGTTATCCCCAGCTTATTAAGTTCCCATTTTGTACTAGGTCTCTTGGTAACGAGTTCTTAATTTTATGACCTTGCCATTTTCCTAAGCCAATCGGTGCTCCACAAAGCGTTAATATCACTTCGCCTTTGTTTTTGGTATTTTCTTCTAAGGTCACATCTTGACCTTTAAAGTATTCGATCGCCTGTGATTGAGACAAGGCATAGGTGTTTTTAGTGGCAAGGTGCCCGAAAGTGGTTGCCAACTCGTGTTCTAGTCGAATCCCATTCTTATGCGTCGTGCCGACGAGAATACCGATTCTTTGATATTTGATTTTTTCGAGCAATTCTGTCGCTTCATGTGGAAACAGCCACACTTCTTTATCACGCACGTATAAATTGCCGGAATAGGATTTTAGACCAAATTGATTTGATATAAGATTATCAAAAAACTGCTTTTCTTTTTTTGGCGCTGGTGAGAAGGGGAAGTTTCCCTTTTTAGTTTTTTGATTGCTATTTTCTACCCTTTCGAGTTTCTTGAATTTTGCAATAAAAAATCCTTCACTATCGAAAATTTGAGGCCATACGTGTAAGTAGCCTTCGTCTGTAGTTGCTTTCTCAGCGCCTTCAAACAGCGTATGCAAAGAAACTATCTCAACGCTCCCTGGAAATGAATCCAGTAGATATTGGCAGACTTGCTGATTCTCTATCGGCGTAAGCGTGCAGGTTGAATAAACTAGGTGCCCACCTGGTTTTAGGGCATGAAAAGCACTTACAATAAGCTGCTTTTGAACCGCCGCGATGTCTATGTTGGATTCGATAGACCAATTTTTTAAAGCGTGTTCGTCCTTTCGGACCGTTCCCTCACCAGAGCAAGGTGCATCCAACAATATTTCATCGAAACATTCCGACATGTAATCGCCAAATATTGCACCATCAAAGTGGGATAACGCCGTATTTACAACGCCCATTCTTTTTAAATTGGCAGCAAGTACTTTTACACGAGATGAAGAGAACTCGTTAGCGATGAGTAAACCTTGATTGTCCATAAGTGCGGCAAGTTGTGTCGTTTTTGAACCAGGTGCAGCTGCAACATCGAGTACAACTTTTGGATTGCCTGATAGCGCTTCTCTGAGTGCCATGGGCGGTAGCATCGAGCTTGCTTCTTGAACGTAAATACAACCACTTAGGTGCAAGTCGGTATTACCGATTGGAAGGGTTTGTTCTTCTTCTGCGGTTCTTTCAAGCCAAAATCCTTCTTCACACCAAGGTATGGCAGCAATAGTCCAGCCGCGTTCAAGACAAGATTGTTTGAAATCGTTTACTGACATTTTTAACGTGTTGACGCGAACGGAACGCCTCAAAGGGCGTTTGCAATATTCAATGAAATCGTCGATAGCCAAATGAGATGGGAGATAAGATTTAACGTCTTCAATAAAGTTATTCGGAATATAAAGCTTGTCGTTCACGCGTTTAGAGCCTCAAAAATCGTAAAATGAAATTTTAACATCTAATGAGCTCTAAGGATAATGTTGTGAAAACTAAGACTGCGTCACCTGTACCATATGGATCATAAGCCCAATCCAGAGCGTAAAAACACTGCAAGCGTTTAGGGTAAAAGCGAAGGTTCTTCTGCGTAAATTCATCGCAATAACATGCTCATAGGAATGCCAAAGTCGAGTAACAACAAATATCCAAGCGGAAACTTTCCAAAATGCTCCATCTAACAGCTCCAACTCTACAAAGAACAATCCAAGCAAAAAGAGCAGAGGTAATTGAAATTGGTTATCGTAGTTTTTTCCAAGCAAGATAGCGCGTTCGGACAAACTTTGGGTGTTTGCAAAGAAAAGGTCGTGCGGTGTGATCTGTCGACTTAGCACGGCCTTTAGTCGCAATTTAAATGTGGTTAACCATAGTGTTATCGTTAAGCAGAGTAGAACTAAAATTGGGTATTGAATCCACATTGTGTTTCTCCTTTGTTTGATGTTGTACATAATTTACATTGCTTATTACTCAGTCTAAACTGGCACTAATGACAAAAATATAGGTAATAGTGACAAGTGAAGATCGCGCTTATCGCATTGGATGAAGTCGTTGCGACATCAATCGCAGGGATCATTGATTACTTTAACTTCGCCAACCTCATCGCGAGGGATAAGAATTTGGCCGTTACGGTGACTTTATACAGCCCTCAAGGTTCGCAAATAAAAACGAGTATGGGTGTATCAATTCCTTGCGAACAGTTAAGCAATCTTGGAATAGATAACGAGGTTATTTGGTTTTTAGGTTCTCGTTATAGAGGTTCCGAGAACTTGATATTGGAAAGTCAGTCGGTAAGCCTCTGTAAAACGTCTTTAAATGACGCAATCAACAGTGCTCAAATTGTGGCTGGTTCTTGCACAGGCGTCGCGTTGATGTTGGCTTGCATTACCACGTTACCTGATACAGTCACGACAAGTTGGTGGTTAAGACGTTTCTTTGCGAAGCACTACCCGGGCGTAGAACTGATGCTAGATAAGCCAATTGTGCGTTCAGGTAAATTTATCACTGCAGGCGCGACCCACTGTTTCCAAGCGCTCGTCTTTTTCCTTGTTGAACGTCATTTTGGTCGGGATGTACTTTTACAACTTAAAAAATGGTTAGTGATACCCGACATAATGGTGAATCAAGAACAATTTATTGATTTGAATGTTTTAGACTTACATGCAGGTAAACGTTTGCATCCTGTCGTTCAGTTTATTCGTACTAATCTTGGCGGTGATTTGAGTAATGAATCTTTGGCAAATGTAGGCTCGATGAGTGTGCGTAACTTAATACGCACATTTAAATTATTGTATGGAATGACGCCATCTAAATACGTGTTAATCGCTCGATTAGAAGCTGCTATTCACGAAATAAAAGCATCACCGCACCGTAAACTGTACGATATTGCTTACGAAGTTGGCTACCAAGATGTCAGTGCATTCAGTCGTCAATTTCAAAAACATTTTGGCTTTTCTGCATCAAGTTTAAAACACAGTTGAACGTTTAGTTATTGCTATCAATCGCATAATTGCCATATTCAGCCTATAATTTGGGTTACAAATGTATCCCAAATTATCGTATCGCTGGGGGAGGGAGTTACTGATGATTAAGCTAAAACTCGTTATTTTAGGAACGCTACTCGTATTTATAACAGCATGTGGTAAGGGAAAAGGCCAACCAAAGCCGCCTGAGGATGACAATGTAGGTGGGGCAAGTTCAACCGTACTTGGCGAAATAACATTGATACAGCAAGTGGGCGATGAACAAACGCAAATTTGGATTCGACAACAATAACGTGTAGGTCAACTCCCACACATACCAAAGCGGTATAGTCTTTAGAACATCAGCTATGCTATATTTTCGTGAAATTTCACGAACATTATAGCTATACGATGAACTCACCATTAAAACAATTCTTATCTGACCCTGAAATTTTATTAAATTCAGTCGGTGAGGGCATATATGGCTTTGATTTAGAGGGCAATGCCGTATTCGTTAATCCTGCCGCAGAGAAAATGACAGGTTGGATGGCGTCTGAGTTGATAGGGAAACGGATACACGAATATCATCACCATAGTCATGCCGATGGTTCGGTATATCCGGCAGAACTCTGCAAAATATATCAAACACTTAAAGATGGAAAAGTCCGAAACGTTAAGAATGAAGTTTTCTGGCGAAAGGATGGTTCTCGTTTTCCCGTGGAATACACGACTACCCCAATAATGAAAGACAATACGCTTATTGGTGCGGTCGCGATATTTCGCGATATTTCAATTCAAACACAAACCGAACACGCATTGCGTGATGCTTTAACAAAAGTTCAGCAGTTGTCTGAGCAGCTCCAAGAAGAAAATGAATATCTGACCAACGAATTAAATGCAGATTGGCGTAGTTCCGGTATGGTCGGACAAAGTGAGCGCTTTTTAAAAGTACTGCAACAGGTGGAACTTGTTAGCAAAACGGAAAGTACGGTGCTAATTCAAGGTGAAAATGGTACTGGTAAGGAACTGATTGCTAGAAGTTTGCATCGTTTAGGTAATAGAAAAAATCAATCTTTTATCAGGGTGAATTGTGCGGCTTTTTCGGATTCCTTACTAGAATCGGAATTATTTGGCCATGAAAAAGGGGCTTTTACGGGGGCCGTGGAGCGACGGAAAGGGCGCTTTGAACTCGCCCATGGCGGCACTTTATTTCTAGATGAAATTGGTGAACTTTCTCTTGCAGCTCAAAGCAAACTTCTGCGCGTTCTTCAAGAGAGTGAATTCGAACGAGTTGGCGGGCAACAGACAATTAAAGTAGATATACGCTTAATTGCTGCAACAAACCGAGATTTACTGGATATGGTCGGTTCAGGAAAGTTTCGGATGGATTTGTTCTATCGGCTAAACGTATTTCCAATAATGTTACCGCCACTACGAGAAAGAATAGAGGACATCCCTTTACTTGCTACTGAAATTTTAGCGCTCACTAACCATAAACTTGGTACTAAACTTCGCGGGATTTCAAAGTCAGCATTAAAGAAATTCATGCAATACAGCTGGCCTGGAAACATTCGGGAATTGCAGAATGTTATTGAGCGTGAAGCCATTTTAAATCATGGCGGTATTTTAAAACTTTCAACGCCTTTGCTTGAAGCGTTCTCTGAACATGTTGTAACCAATCAAACGTTAGACGAAGCGATTGCACAACATATCATAAATGTTCTTAAATATTGTGATGGCAGGATCTCTGGACCGAAGGGGGCCGCGACAATATTAGACATGCCAGAAAGTACGCTGCGTTCAAAAATGAAGAAATTAGGTGTCAAATCGCGAAATATGGCGAATTCGTGATATGTCACGATCCAATATTTCTTGTTCTTTGATTAACCTTTTGAAATATAACAACATAAATAACATTTAGATTTGGCTTAAAACTTGCCATTAGGAGGTAAGTCTTTGTAGAAAAAGTAAAGCCAATGAAATTTGATATTAAAGAAGAAAACCTAATCATAAAGCCCTACAAGCAAGATTCGGCAATTTATGTACGCGAGCAAAAGGGTAAGTTCCAAAAAATACGTCGTTATTTAAGTTGGATACTTATGGCAAGTTTTATTTTAATCCCCTGGAAAAACTACAACGGTAGTCAAGCGTTCTTACTCGATGTGAGTTCACAACATTTCCGCGTGTTTGGCGCAACATTTTTACCACAGGATCTGATGATTCTCGCTTGGGTGTTTATGGCATCCGCATTTGGTTTGTTCTTTATTACAAACTGGCTTGGTCGAGTTTGGTGTGGCTATGTGTGTCCTCAAACCGTGTGGATGTTACTTTTTACTTGGGTTGAACACCGAGTAGAAGGAAATCGAAACCAACGGATTAAACTCGATAAATCAGGTTGGGATACAAAGAAAGTAACTAAAAAAACCATAAAACACGTCGCGTGGTTGTTAATATCGTTTTTGACAGCAACTACCTTCATGTCCTATTTCATACCGGTGCGAACTTTGTATAGCGAATTGCTCCATTTTGAATGGTCAGGTCTTGTCACTTTTTGGGTGGGGCTATTCATGTTTTGCACATATGGAAATGCGGGATTTTTACGCGAAAAAATGTGCACGGTGGCATGTCCATACGCACGGTTTCAGTCAGTGATGTTCGACAAAGACACGAAGCTTGTGACTTATGATGTAGCAAGAGGTGAAAATCGTGGCCCGCGCAAAAGAAAAGCTGATCATAAAGCTCAGGGTTTAGGTGATTGTGTTGATTGTAATTTATGTGTTGAGGTTTGTCCTGCGGGAATAGACATTCGAAATGGATTGCAATATGAATGCATTAACTGTGGCTTATGTATTGATGCGTGTAACGACACGATGGATAAATTCGGCTACGCGCGAGATCTAATTGCCTACTCAAGTGAAAACAGTGCGTTAGGTATCAAGAGTCGCAGTGGTAACTTAAAACTTATTGGCTATGCCAGTCTGACGGTGTTGACTTTGGTAGTCATGTTCGTGTGGTTAAGTTTACGTACGCCAATTGAAGTTTCTGTGATCCGAGATAGAAACGCACTTTATCGAATGGATTACATGGGGTATGCGGAAAATCCATATACACTTAGCATCGTGAATAAGACGCAACAACCGATGTCCTATACGGTTTCTGTAAGGGGATTGGAAGACGTTGAGGTAAGCGCGCCAAAACAAATTAATATTGATGCAGGCGCTATGGTGCTCGTACCTGTAACTTTGAAAGCAGATGCTAGTTTTATAAAGAGTAAAGCGCATCCAATCGAATTTATCGTTGAATCTCAGCAAAATGCTGAAATACAGATGGTTAAAAAAAGCTATTTCTATTCAAAGTAGCAAAGAGGAGTAAAGCGACTAGTGAAAGCTTGTTGCTTTACTCTAACCTTACCTTAAGTGGGTAAAGGAATACGCCAAAAAATAGCTTAGGTTACTTTTCTAGATGATAGTTCAGATTGGATTTCAAACCTTCTGGAAGCCAGCGCAACATAATTTCATGAAACCGATGATCATAATGCAGCTTGCGCAAAACTTCGTCTACTCTATTTAAATATTCGACAGAATCTTCATGACGCGAACATCCAACATAACCAAAACTGAGTTCAGGTGTTTCTGTAAGTGAAAGTTGGGTTAGCTCATCATCAGGGTCTTGTAGCTGCTTGGCATAAAAATGCTCACTTGCATAACCAAGCACGAGGTCTACACGGTCTTTTAACAACATCATTGTCAGACTTCTAAGGGCATCGCCACCAGGACGAGCTTCGAGTTGAGATTGTTCTGCTGACTTTAGTACGTTATCAATTTCTAATCCAAAAGCTCTGTTTTCGGTGAAACCCAAATGCAAGGCGTCATCTTTGAGGAGCATTTTTAACGAAATAGAGTTACTTTCTTTCAGTTTAAGTTTGTTCAATGTGGTTCGCTTTAATGCGACGGTAATTGGTAAGCCAACTGTGCTGTACTCGGAAGAAAAATTTAAATATTGGAACTCGGTCACGCGTTTTGTATAACGAGATTAAACAACGTAATTTATCAGTATCTCTCAGCGCATAAATGGCTCTACTTGCGGGCATCATAATTGTGCTAACGGTGTAGTCCTTCAAAGCCTGATTCAAAAGTTGGATCACGGCTTCATCTCGACCTAAGCCTTCACGTTTGTCATCTACAATATAGTACGGTGGAAAATCGAGCATGATCCACTCGACACTGTGTGCAAATGAAGAACGTGATAGTAGTAGGAGGAGAAGTAGTAAGATTACCCGCATAATACCGAGGAGTTTGAACGCATTTCCTCAGTTTAGCAGATTTAAAACAAACGGTTAGAATTCCAACATGAGCTGTAGCGATTTGGCATAGTTGCGAGCATCTTTTGTACTGGAAAAAGTGATGTTTTTAATGCCAAAATGATCTCGAACAATAACTTGTGACTTGTTCACCGATATATATTGTATCGGCATAACGTAATGGTTGTGTGGTTCAACTTTTTGTAGATTCATATTTATCTCCATAATTTGAACACAGTTTTGTGTAGCAATATGATCTTTTGATGACTATAACAAGAAAATTTTCCGAACTTCGCTTTTCATTTCGATGTGACCTGAATTCGATGTTTAAAAATTGTTATTAATTTGAAATAAAAACTTATTCTGCTAAGTTTTAGGTACTAATTAAAATAATAAAAAAGAGCACCCAAAGATGATGCTACTTGTTTCAGATCAATATGGTGACACAGCCGCGCTGAGCGCATTCTCGTCGCAGTTTCAATGTAAACTAGAAGTGTGTTCACCATTCAATGAAATTCTACATTTTAATTCCGAATCCGATGCAATAGACGCCTACAATCGACTTTGTGGTCACGATACCTATTGTGAGAAAGTCAAAGAAGCAATCATGCGGTTTCAGCCTTCGGCGATAGTTGCATTTGGTACTGGTGCGCTTGCGACTTGGCGGGCACTGTCTGAGCTCCCTCTAAAGCGTGTGCAACATTTCACGGGGTTTTATCCAGACCAAATTGAGAACTTTACGAATCTTAAACCAGCCTGTAAAACCGATTTGTATTTCGCTTATGATGAACCGTCAAATCTACAAGAAGTCATTTGCAAGCTTGGCAAAACGGCTGGTGTTCATTGTTATCGCACGCGTTATTCTGCAGGATTTATGAATCCTGAATCCTCTAAATTTGATGCAGCTGCATCTAAACATTTTTCCGAAATTTGCAAATGTTCAGCAATATTGCATTGCGAATCAAAAAAACATCATCAATTTGAACTAGCTTAACGATAAAGCCATCTCAAGGAATTCAAATGAGTGAAAATCCTCCATTTCAATACCAACATTTTTTAGGTAACCCTGTAGCGAAACCACCATGTAGAATGCTTAATGCATTGATGTATGGTTTCTTTGTGAAAGGTGACCTTGACGTGATCCAACGCTACATTGATAACACACTCAATGTTGTTCAATCGCCAGACTTCGAATTCAAAGCGATGTCTGATAATTTAATGTTGACCTTTACTGATATTGAAAACATTGCATCAAAAACACCGCCTTTTTCAAACTATGGTTGGATGCAAGAAACGGACATCATTTTTTGGCTTCCTGTTGCACAAGTGGACAAAGTTGATAACCGCATAACGAGATTATATTGGTTCCCCGCGTTTATTACGGTAAATAATATAAACGCGCTTATCAACGGGAGAGAGACGTGGGGTTACAACAAGTATTTGTGTCGATATGAAATGCCAAATCTATCGCAAGTGCCAACGCGTTTCAGCCTTTCTTTGGAAACCTTTCAACCTTTTACACCGGAAACCAAAATGGATTGGCATACTTTACTGGAGATTGATCGGATTGAAGGTGACGAATCTTGGTTTTCAGAAATTGCCGACCTGGGTGCGCACATTGCTGACTTTTTGCATGACGCGAACAAACAGGTTGACGTTTCATTGGCGTTTTTAAAGCAATTGTTGTCCGGTTTTGTTCATCCACAAATGGATCAAATTCTATTCAAGCAGTTTCCAGACGGAGAGGGCAAGAATGCAGTTTATCAAGCTGTTATGCATTCGCCTTCGGATGTTAAGCGAGTTCATAAGCTTGGCTTGTTAAAACATGACTTTAACCTAACGGTGAATCAAGTGGATGCCTATCCATTAAAAGATATGTTTGGAGTTCAATTAGGCACTCAGAAACTCGATTTTGGCTTTTATGTATTAATGGACTTTGACCAGCAAAGTGCGAAAGAAATCATTGAGCGAGGCATCTAGCCATGGCGAAAAAAATTGCTATTTTAGGTGGTGGTGTGTCAGCAATGACAGCCGCAGTTTATTTAACAACAAAACCAGACTGGCAAGAACACTACGAATTGACCGTTTACCAAATGGGTTGGCGACTAGGTGGTAAAGGAGCGAGTGGACGAAACGCTCAGTTTGGACAACGCATTGAAGAACATGGTCTTCACGTTTGGTTTGGCGCTTATGTGAACGCTTTTCGTACGATGGAATATGTCTATGATGAGCTGGCTCGACCTGCAACAGTACCGCTTGCGACTTGGCAACAAGCATTTCGACCACACAGCTATGTAGTCCTAGAAGAGCCAATCAACAGTGAATGGAAAACATGGCCTATCGAATTCCCTCTAATTGATGGTAATCCCGCCGACGGTACACTGGACTTACACTTTTGGCAAATTCTCAAAATGCTTCACGCATGGCTTCACCAATTCGTCAGTGAATTGGAGTCAAAAGCCAAAACTTTGAACAAGAAGACAAAAGTACAGACCAAGAAAGCACGAGATAGATCGTTGTTGCAGCATTTAGTCACAGAGGTTAAAGCAGCCTATAACCATTTTGAAGATGATGTTCATGGCTGGTTTGACTCTGTAAAAGACGAAGCTCAGGAAATTTGGAGTAGCCCGTCGATTCTAATGGAACAGCTTAACAATGTTGTCTCATTACGCGCACAAGATAAGCAACAAAAGAAATTAGACAATCTCAGTGTTTGGTATTTGGTCAGAAAAATACGTCGATGGTTAAAATCTGAAATTGTAGAACATCTTGATGATAATGATGACCTGCGTAGGTTGTACATTTGTGCAGACTTGGCAATAGCCGTCACTGTGGGTTTAATCCGAGACAAAGTCTATGACCGCGGATTTGGGTATTTAAACCAGTACGATTTTAAAGAATGGTTAGCACGAAATGGCGCAGATAAGCAATACGCCGTCGATTCCGCGCCAGTAAGAGGATTTTATGATTTAGTGTTCGGTTACGAAGACGGCAATTTCGATAAGCCGAACGTCGAAGCGGGCGTTTCTATCCTCGCCATGTTACGTATCATGCTGTGCTATCAAGGCGGTGTGATGTGGAAAATGCAAGGCGGTATGGGCGATGTGATCTTTTCTCCAATCTATGAGCTACTAGAAAAGCGTGGGGTTACATTTAAATTCTTCAATGAAGTTGAACAACTTCGTTGTGCTCAAGATGAATTTGGGCAATGGCAAGTTAATGAAATTGAAATACTAGAACAAGCACCATTAAAACACGATTCCTATCAACCGCTTGTGGATGTAAAAGGTTTGCCTTGCTGGCCCTCGGAGCCTGATTACAACCAGATTAGAGAGGACGTGGCTGAGTTTTTACAAAGTGAAAATATTAATCTCGAGTCTTTCTGGTCGGGTTATCGCGAAAAGTATCAAGCTTATTTTGATAAGGAAGCTCAAAGTAAAACACTCGTTAAGGGCCTCGATTTTGATGAGGTTATCTTTGGTATTTCGGTTGCTGCGATTAGGCATTTATGCCCCACATTATTAAATGTGGATCCTAAGTTTGAAGCACAGGCTACTCAAGTTAAAGCCGTTGCAACACAAGCGTTCCAATTGTGGTTAAATAAAACTGATTATGAACTGGGTTTTCAGAGTTCTTCAACCGGCGAACATCCAATTCTAAGTGGATATTCAGAGCCGTTTGACACGTGGGCAGGCATGGCTAATTTGCTCGATAAAGAACAATGGCCACAAGGAAACGAGCCAAGAAACATCGCGTATTTTTGTAGTGCACTTCCTTGCAGCGAGTATCCGCCACAAAATGATCTTAATTTTCCTAAGAAAATGAAAGAAATAGTAAAAACAAACTGGTTAAACAAAGTACACAATGATATGGCGCCACTGTGGCCAAACGCCTATGTTAACGGCGATTTTGATACGACTGTGCTGTTTACAAACGAAAATTCAACTGCGTTGGATTCACAATATTGGCGAGCGAATGTCGATCCCACGGAACGCTACGTGTTGTCAGTCAAGGGGTCAAGCCAATATCGGCTTAAAACCGACGGCACAATTTTCAATAACTTGTTTATAACTGGAGACTGGATTTCTACAGGGGTAAATGCAGGTTGCGTTGAAGCAGCTGTAATGGCAGGTATGCAAACGGCGCGTTTAGTTGGGGGCTTGGAGTTGGAAATATCAGGTGAAAACGGTTTTGAACCTTTTTCGTAGCCAAGTTGTTCTAAAATGAGCCAAAAACACTTAAAAACCTAAAAAATAACGACAAAATTGCTTTCATAAAATGCAATTGGTCTATAATCGAAAGCAGACAAAGTGATTAGGATTTCCTAATTTTAATAAAGAGGTGCATGATGCACCTCCTTTCTCAGCTGCGCGAGGGGGTACAATGTTTAAACTTTCTGCAATAACACTTGGTTTACTTAGTGTTTTCGGTTCGTTTGGTGCGTCTGCAAATATGGAAGCAGACAAATCAGATACAGCTCATGAACTTGAAGTGATTGAAGTTTATGCGCAAAAACGAAATCAACAGATTAGTGACGTGCCAGTTACCGTAACGGTAGTTAAAGGACTAATGCTAGACGACAATGGAATAAAAGACGTTACTGAACTTGGTCGTTTTTCATCAAATCTTAAGATTAGTCAAAATGCTGCTGAGGGTACAACCCCCACAATCAACATTCGAGGCGTAGGTCTCATCGACTACAACACGGCGAATACAGCACCGATTGGGATATATGTCGACGGTAACCCCGTTGGTTCAGGTAACAATCAATTGGTCAATTTGTTTGATGTTGAGCAGATTGAAGTATTAAAAGGCCCTCAAGGAACCATGTTCGGACGCAATAGTACGGGCGGTGCAATTTTGATCCGTTCAGTCAGGCCAACGTTTGAAAATGAAGGGTATTTTCAAATAGGTGCTGGTACCGATGCATATAAAGAAGCGGAAGGTGCGGTAAACCACGTTTGGTCGAAAGATCTTGCCATGAGAATGTCTTTTTCCCACAAAAAGTACGAATACACAACGGATAATTTATATGCAGCTTCGCCAGAAGCTGGTATGGAACAAAACAATGTTCGCTTGGGTATAAAGCAAGTTTGGGATAATTCAGAGCTGTATGTGCAAGCACGATACGGTCATTGGAATGGCATTGTTCAGCCGGTCGGAAATATAGGCGTTTATGCGGATCCGGTTAACTTGGTCTTGTGTTCGCCTCAAGATGCAGGCTCTTCGAAGTGTTATGACAGATTCGGTTTCAATGATGGCAGTGACTCATTTTGGGATGTTGCGGTAAATAATAATTCTCCACATCATACTCGGTCTAAAGGTCTTAGTATTGAATATCAGTGGTTTTTCAGCGATAGATCAACCGTTACGCTGCATTCGCAAATCTCAACGTTAGATAGGTTACACCATTTTAATTGCGATGGAAGCCCTGCAAATCTTTGTGAAGGGTATCTTGGGCTTGATAACGACTTTTACAGTAATGAATTACTGTTGCAGAGCCAGTTTGAATCAGGACATTTAACCGTTGGATTATTTCAGCAACACGAGGAAATTAATCAAGACAATGAAAATGACATACTAAGAGATTTACGTGGCATCGCGCCAGCGTCGCTTACCGCAACATTTAAATATGACAACGAAATTAAAAGTTCAGATTTTGGCGTTTTTACTCAGTATGATTGGTCGTTTAGTGAAAATGATGTCGTCACAATTGGCGCTCGTATCAGTCATGAAACGTTAGACTATGACAGTGTCGCAGACCTAAATGTGGTGCCAGTTCCACAGATGATAGAAGGTGTTTGGATTCCTTTCTATCACGTCAATGGCGATGAGAGCGATACAAAACTATCGGGCAAGCTTGCATGGAATCATCATTTCAACGAGTCGTTGAGTGGTTTCTATAGTTTCTCAACGGGCACAAAAAGTGGTGGGTATAATGGAGGATTTTTATCAAGCCTTGAGCAAGCTGAACTCGCGTATTATGGCCCAGAGTCGTTAAACGCCCATGAACTTGGTTTTCGATTCAACAGTCAAGATAAACAAACAAGCGCGAATGGTGCTGTATTTTGGTATGACTATAAAGACCAACAGGTCTTCATGAATCAACCATCTTCAGATCCTAATCAGTTACCTCTACAACTACTGGAGAACGTCGGTACATCGACGATTTACGGTGCGGAGTTTGAACTCCGTAACCAGATAACACCTCAACTGCAAACGGCATTAACACTTGGCTATATTCCTAAAGCTGAATTCGATGAATTTGTTGACCCAGCTGGAGTCGTGTTAACAAACAATCGTCTTCCATTTACTTCAAAGTTTAATGGCACGGCGGATTTGTACTATACATTAAGTATGTACCCAATAAAGTTTAACGTTGGTGTTGATTACCAGTCGGAGTACTTTTTCGATCAGAAAGAGAGTGACTATGCAAAACAAGACGGATTCGCGCTTTGGCATGCGAATTTGTGGTACACGAATGACAATTGGACTGTCGGTGTTTGGGGGAAAAACCTGTTAAATGAAGAATATAGTCATTTAAAGTTCGACTTGAGCAACTTTTTAGGTATGCTTGAAGACTTTAAAGGAGAAGGGCGCAGACTAGGGATAAGTGTGAAATATGCCTATTGATTATGTCGTTAAAATAAGAAGTTAATAACAAGGCGTCACATGCGAATTTTTTTATTGGTCTTTTGTCTCTTTTTGAGTGGAATAACATGCTTTTCAGAGGCGAAAGAGTTTGTCTACACCGAAGATAAACAAAGTGAAAATCTTCATACTGTGGCGACACTTTATGCGTCCGCTGAACATACGCGGTTTCCAAGCCAGTTTGAAGATGTCGCTACGTGGGCGTCTTCACTGCCTAAACTCCAGAATACAAGTTTGTTTGGCGGCCGATATTGGTTAGTTTTAGATTTAGTTAACGCGTCACCTTACGACGAACTCGTTTTATATCCCTACAATACTGTTGTATCAAAGATTGAAAGCCGGATTTATTCAAAGACTGGTGTTGAGCGATATGTGACAGGTGGGAATACACCAAATGAATTTGCTTTCCACTATGGAAACACGATTCGGTTAAAGCCAGGTGAACGTTATACCCTTGTCACACTTCTTGAAAGTGACTTCTTTTACACGCCAACCAAGCTGGTTATTATGCCAGTGGAACAGTTTAAGCAGCAGGTTATCGTTGAAAATCTCATCATGACGCTATGTTTTGGCGTAGGGATTGTGCTTGGACTATACAACTTACTAATTTACATTGGCTCAAAAGACACAACTCACCTGTATTACGCGGCATTTACCGCCTGTTGGGTTTTTGCGTGGAGCCACTTTTTCCATATTTCAGATCAACTCTTTAATGTTTACTCCGCCCATCTTCACTGGTTGGGTTTTGCGCTGACGCCAATCACCAATATCCTGTTTTACAATAATTTGCTTCGTTTGAAAGAGTCGCACCCAAATCTAGCGCAAGCTTCAATGCTGGTGGGTATTGTCGCTACGATGGGCGTTCCGTTTTGCATTTTATTCCCAGGGTTTGGCTTTTTATGGTCAACTTTGGTCACCGGCGTTGCCCTTTGCCTAGGTCTGTATATAGGCGTGCGCTGTATTTTAGATGGCTTTAAGCCCGCGCGTTATTTCGTATTGGCATACGTGGCGATGATGATCCCGAACATGGTCGGAAATTTGACTAATTTAGGTATTTTGCCACCACTAACCGTTAATTTGTATTTACTTGGTCTGATAGGTACAGCACTAGATGCCATGCTACTTGCATTCGCGGTGGCGGATAAATTCCGATTACTACATGATGACAATTTGGAATTAAATAAAAACCTCGAAGCAAAAGTTTTGAAACGCACTTTTGAACTTGAGCAGTTGGCCTCAGAACTGCGAGATGCGAGTGAAGCAAAGAGTCGCTTTTTGGCCAATATGAGCCATGAAATCCGTACCCCTATGACGTCAATTATTGGTTATGCAGATGGGATAGTGCTCGGAGACATAAAACCGAACGAACGTAACAATGCCATCGGGATTATTTTACAAAATGCTCGTCATGTACTCGGATTGATTAATGACATTTTAGATATGTCGAAGATTGAAGCGAATAGACTTGAAGTCGAACTAATAGAATCGAACCTTTTTGATACGATTGCTCAGGTAGAATCTTTATTGGGTAAACAGATAAGAGATAAAGGACTCGAGTTCGAGTTGAAATATCATTTTCCATTGCCTGATTACATCGTGATTGATCCTACACGTCTTCGCCAGATTTTATTGAACCTAACGTCAAACGCTATGAAATTTACTACTGTTGGGAAAATATCCATCGAAGTCAAACAGGCTGAGAATAGGTTGTTCATTAGCGTTAAAGACACCGGTATCGGCATGACCTCTCAAGAGCAAAAACAGCTATTCACTGCCTTTTACCAAGCCGATTCGTCTACGAGTCGTAAGTACGGCGGAACAGGTCTTGGACTTAATATTTCGAAGAGCTTAGCGCAGAAATTAGATGGCGATATTGAGGTTAAGAGCGAGGTTGGTTCAGGAACAGAGTTTACATTGACCTTGGGACTTTACCCAACAGATAAAACGCGTTGGATCAGTAACTTTGAAGAAATCCATCGAGATTATCAGGACCAGCAATACCATCGTGCAGAAGAACATAATACGGATCTGGAAGGCAAAGTATTATTAGCGGAAGACCATGAAGATAATCGCAAGCTCATTTCTAGGATTTTAGAACGAATGGGTCTAGAGGTTACGTGTGTTGAAAATGGTCAGTTGGCAGTTCAAGCGGTGTTAGATGATGAGTTTGATCTGATCTTAATGGATATTCAGATGCCCGTGATGGATGGCGAACAGGCGTTAAACTTTATCCTTGCCACAGGAAGCAGTACGCCAGTGATTGCTTTGACTGCAAATACGATGCGACATGAAATAGAACGCTATTTAAAACAGGGATTTATCGACCATTTAGCTAAACCAATCGATCGAGACGTTTTTGCTAAGAAAGTAAGCCATTATTTGAATGCGCCAGCTCCGAAAGAAGTTTCCTTACCGGAAGACGAGTTCGCTCGTTTGCAAGAAAAATACATTAGCGGATTACATGAACAAAAGGTTCAAATTCAAAATCAAGCAAAGTACCAGGATTATGAAGGTCTAGGACGTTCAATTCATGCCGTGAAAGGCACTGCGGGTATGTTTGATTGCAATGCAATCCAAGAAAAAGCGACTGCATTAGATTCTGCATTAAAAGAACAAGATTTAGCGCGTATCGACGACTTGGTGTCACAATTACTCAAAGCAATTGACAGCGCAATTGAACTTGGTTGTGAAAAGGCAAGCTAATGAGGTTTGCCTAAAAGACGGTAAGTGCGTAAAGGTCTAAAGACTTGTTTGACGAATTTGCTCTAGGGAGATTCTAGGGAAATCGGTTCTATTTTTGTATTTCACAAATAGCGTGGAGAAAACTGCGCTTTGGCTTAGGCTATCCAGTTGTTCGATAAAATGGGACTCCAGAATCGAATTTACGGCGGCAGCATGTTTGGTACTTCTGAATTACGTCAACTAATGTCAGATTGGTTTTAACTCGAAGTGCTAAATCAGCTTCTAAAAAGAAGGCTGCTCCACTCCAATAAACACGTTGATAGGCTTTGGTTGACCACATGCCGTCAGAGACTTTGTTTAACGCTCCTTTATGTTTGAGCATGGATTTTTCACCACGTTGAAAACCATCATTGAGTCTTTTTTGGTATTCTTGATTTGTCAGTATATTTGCTTTCAGCATTATGATGTTTTGCAAATAGGTCGCCAGTCCTTCACTTAACCAGAAATTTTTAGTTTCCAGACGAGGATGGTATAGGTGAACAATTTCATGGTACAAAGTCCAATCTTTCTTTAACCGTTCTAATGAAGCGTAGCGGTAAACTTGAAGCTCAATACTTTCGATGGGTTCCCTTTTTACAAATGCCCAAGGAACAGGTTCAGTTGCGAAATAGAGTCCTTTGACTGTTATATTTAACTCTTTAAGGTTTAGATTTCCGAGTACGGATTGATTTGTGTCCAGCGCAGCGTTGACCCAGTTCTGAAAGGTAGTTTTTTGCGTTGTCGATAAGTTATCTAATCCTTGCCAATTTAGTTCAACTGCCTGAGTAGACATGGATATAACTAAGAGGAGCGTGGAGAATAACTTCATGTAATTTCCTTTATGAATTAAGAATGTCGAGAACCCCTCGATGTAATAGCCAATGAAAATACTGAGGTGAGTTCGTCTACTCCCATGTTAAATATGACCTGAGATGTAGATTTTTAATTGCACCTTTTAACATCTTGATACATTTCTAAATTGGGCATCCTATACCGTTATGTTAGGTTACTGAAAGCAGACGCAAAATAAGTAATACGCAGTAATCCAAAATTTGGGCGAAAGATGATTTTTAATGCTAGCTGAAATTTGATGTTTTGATGATTTATAAATCATTATGCTCTTGTTTATGGAATGAGTTAGTTAACTGACCAAAACGGTGAAAGTGCACAACCCATTCGGCAGATCTGATTCGCGCAGAAAATAGGTTTGGTAAAATACAGCACTCACTACAAATAATGGACTTTATGCAAAGTACTTTGTGTTGACTGATTGGCCAAGGTGCTTAGGCCATCGTTCAGTTAGGCATTAATCGCTTTTAATGTCGAGACGACAAATTATCATTTTAAGGTGTTTCTAATGACAGAAAATCAGAAAAACAATGCCAAAAAATCCAAGTTGAACAACGTGGGGCTAGCAATTGCGATGGGGGCGGGGATTGGTATTATTTTTGGTCAATTTGTATTTGGAAGTGTAGGTACTGGTTTAGCTTTAGGCGCAGGGCTTGGCGTTATTGTGGGTAGCTTGAAATAAGCCGATTTATTCCCGCTAACATAAATGGCCGAATCATTTAGAGTTAAGCGGATTCTCTGCTTATTTTGTTGGCGCACCCAGTTGCAAAAAATGCAACGAAGAATTGGTTTTATTATACTCGTCAGTTATCTACACAAACCTTTCGATTTTAAATTCAAAAGTACAATAAAACGAAAGGGCCATTCGGCCCTTTCGTTTTATCGTGTTAGCACGCTCAATTACATAACGCGCATGCCAGGTTGCGCACCCGAATCAGGATTAAGGAGATAAATTTCTTTATCACCAGGGCCTGCAGCGAGCACCATGCCTTCAGACATACCAAATCTCATCTTACGCGGCTTTAAATTGGCAACCATGACGGTGAGTTTGCCTTCAAGTTGCTCTGGTGAGTAAGCGGATTTAATTCCCGAGAATACTTGACGAGTTTCGCCTCCTAAATCAAGCGTAAGCTTGAGAAGTTTCTCAGCACCTTCCACGTGCTCTGCTTTTGCTATTAAGGCAACGCGCAAATCAACTTTTGCAAAATCGTTAAATTCAATTTCGGCTTCAATAGGCTCTTTGGCAAGTGGGCTATTTGGGTCAATTGCAGGCGCTGCGTTCAAGCTATCTTTTGATTCATCAAGCATCGCGTTTACTTTGTCCATTTCTACACGTTGCATAAGCGCTTTAAACGCAGAGATTGGATGTGATACAAGCGGTGCGCTGACTTCGTCCCAGTTAAGCGTAGTACCAAAGAATGTTTCAACATTTTGCGCCATATGCGGTAGCACAGGTTTCAAATAGGTCATGATCACTTTAAAGAGATTTAAGCCCATTGAACAAACATCGTGTGCTTGTTTTTGAGTTTCGTCATTTTTTACTAAAACCCAAGGTGCAGCGGCATCGATATATTGGTTAGCTTTATCAGCTAAAGCCATGATTTCGCGAATTGCTCGGCTGTACTCTCTATTTTCATACATATCTGCAATAGTTGACGCTGCTGCGGAAAATTCTTCAAACAAGGCGGGTTCCGCAACATCTGCACTTAGTTTTCCATCAAAACGTTTGCTGATGAAACCGGCACAACGGCTTGCAATGTTCACAACTTTGCCTACTAAATCAGAGTTTACGCGCTGAGCAAAATCTTCAAGGTTAATGTCGAGGTCGGTAATACCGCTGTTTAACTTGGCTGCGTAATAGTAACGCAAGTACTCTGGGTTCAAGTGATCTAAATACGTACGTGCTTTGATAAACGTACCTTTAGATTTTGACATTTTGGCGCCATTAACCGTAATAAAACCGTGAGCAAAAATATTAGTCGGTTTTCTGAATTCAGCACCATCCAACATGGCTGGCCAGAAAAGACTGTGGAAATAAATAATGTCTTTACCGATAAAATGGTAAAGCTCAGCGTCAGAGTCTTTCGCCCAAAACGCATCAAAGTCGATGCCTTTTTTATTACATAAATTTTTGAAACTGGCCATGTAGCCAATCGGAGCATCTAACCAAACGTAAAAATATTTACCTGGTGCATTCGGAATTTCAAAACCGAAATACGGCGCGTCACGGCTAATATCCCACTGTTGCAGACCTTCAGCAAACCATTCGTCGAGCTTGTTAGCCATTTCTTGCTGAATACTGCCGCTACGTAACCAGCTTTTCAGCATGTCTTCAAATGCGGGCAAATCAAAGAAAAAATGTTCTGAATCTTTTAGTACTGGTTCTGCACCCGACATAACAGAACGTGGGTTAATAAGTTCAGTCGGTGCATAGGTCGCACCGCAAACATCACAGCTGTCACCATTTTGGTTTTCAGCTTTACAGCTCGGGCAAGTACCTGTTACGAAACGATCGGGTAAAAAGATGCTTTTTTCTGGGTCGAAAAGTTGCGAAATTGTGCGCTTCTTAATGTAGCCCGGCTGCGTTTAAGCGGTTGTAAATTAATTCTGCAAATTCGCGGTTCTCTTCACTGTGCGTTGAGTGATAGTTATCGAATTCGATGTGAAAGTCAGAAAAATCACGTTGACGCTCAACACTGACTTTAGCCACCATTTCTTCTGGGGTAATGCCTTGCTTCTGTGCATTAAGCATAATCGGCGTACCATGCGCGTCGTCCGCACAGACATAATAAGCTTCATGACCACGCATTTTTTGAAAACGTGCCCAAATGTCAGTTTGAATATATTCTAATAGGTGACCAAGGTGTGTTGGTCCATTAGCGTAAGGTAGGGCGCTAGTAATGAGAATTTTTCTCTTTGTCATACGAATTGTCCGTCGCTCATAATTTTGTGGGTTGCGTCTAATGTCTAATACCTTAAGACGTACGTCACAGATGACTGGTTTTAATGTGTTGAATGTTACATAATTCCCGTGCCTTTTTCACCACGAAAACGTGTTTTATTATCATGTTCAATATTAAAAAGTGGTTTTCGAGTGATGACTCGACAACTTCCGAAATTTATGCCGCACTGAGCGAGTTCAAAAGCGCTGAATGTCCCTTAGGAATTCCAAAAGAATGGGTGACTAATGTGTCTGCCAAATCGGATAGCGTCGAGATAAAATTAACTTTGCCATTTGCCGCGAAATCGCTCTCAGAGACGCTTTCTTCGTTTTTAAGTTCAACACTCGCAAAATCTACTTCAGTAGCCACAGTGGTTCACTTGCCAGACGCTCCCAAATTTAAACAAATTCAGCATATCGTGTTGGTTGCCTCTGGAAAAGGGGGCGTTGGAAAGTCAACGACGGCCATAAATTTAGCGTATGCGTTGAAACAGGAAGGCGCAAAAGTCGGTGTTCTTGATGGCGATATTTACGGGCCGTCTATTCCCAAATTGCTGGGTTTGGAAGACGCAAAACCAGTTGCGTCAGATGACAAAACACTGCTTCCGCTGCAAAAACACGGTTTGGTAGCTCAATCAATCGGGTTTCTGGTTCCAGCGAGTGAAGCAACGGTATGGCGCGGGCCAATGGCTTCTCAGGCTTTAAATCAATTACTAAATGAAACCGCGTGGGGCGAACTCGACTATCTTATCGTTGATATGCCACCTGGGACTGGTGACATACAGCTAACCATGTCACAAAAAGTGCCCGCGAGTGGTGCTGTTATTGTAACGACTCCACAAGATTTGGCGCTTGCGGATGCGCAAAAGGGCATCGCGATGTTTTCAAAAGTGAACATGCCAATACTCGGTTTAATTGAAAACATGAGCTACTTTATATGCGGCCATTGCGGACAAGAGTCAGACGTGTTCGGTCGTAACGGTGGTAAGCAATTGGCCATGCGCCATGGCGTACCGTTGATCGCCGAAATTCCACTTCATACTGCGATTCGAGAGCAAGGGGAAAAAGCGCAGGAAGCGCTCGCAGAAGTCCCTGATATCGAGCTAAACTACCGGACATGTGCGCGCATTTTGGCAAGTACACTTTATTATCAAAACTTGGCGAGTAACCAAGTAGAAATTCTTATAACGGATGACTAATTAGATGAGACTCTCAGATACTCATATCAAAGAAGCGATTGCGACAGACCGAATCATTATTACCCCAAGGCCTAGTGATGATATGGTTTCGGGTATTACGGTGGATTTAAGACTTGGTAACAAATTCAGAGTTTTCCAAGATCACGCAGCACCTTATGTTGATTTGAGTGGTAAAAAAGAAGAAATCAACGCAGCGATGGAAAACATCATGAGCGATGAAATTGAAATTGCAGAGGGGCAAGCTTTTTTCCTGCATCCGGGCGAACTTGCGCTGGCCATGACGTATGAATCTGTGACATTGCCAGATGATTTGGTGGGATGGTTAGACGGTCGCTCATCTTTGGCTCGCCTTGGGCTTATGGTGCATGTGACTGCTCATCGAATTGATCCAGGTTGGTCAGGAAACATTGTTTTAGAATTTTACAACTCAGGCAAATTACCTTTAGCTTTAAGACCCAAAATGAAGATTGGTGCGTTAAGTTTTGAAACGATGAGTAGTTCAGCTGAAAATCCATACAACAAACGTAAAGACGCAAAATATAAAGGCCAAAATAGTGCCGTTGCAAGCCGAATAAGTGATGATAATTAAGAATTATGACTGGGCTAGGGCGTTTGTTGTTTTAATTTAATGAGTGTCTTGCCTTAGAGAGAAGTGTGACGAGAGTTGCACTTTTTCCTCCTATCAAATGAGTAATTGCTCTATATTACAGCACCTTCCTTCCTAAATGGTTGAGTTAAAGTTAGGTTCACTTTATCTCTTATAGCGTAAAAATTTACTGCCTTACTAGATTAATCCTTTGTTTAACTCGATTACTTCCTAAATTCTTTGTTGTTTTTTCCACGTAATCTCCCATACTTTTAACTGGCGGCAGTTCAATACTCAAGGAGGTGGGGATGCGATTGCGCTCAGTACTGTGTGTGCTGTTTTTCTTTGTGATCAGCCTTTCTATACTTTCTAGGGCACAGCAATCTGTTCCATATTCCGTTATGGTATGGGAAAGTGGATTACAAGAATCTCATATTGAAAATGCTATTGGCGCGCCGGATCTTTCTCCTTTGGATGAAGAAGCCTTTTTTATCGATTCTACATCGGTCGATTATTGGCTTATTGTTAAAACCGAAGAATCTAGTCCTGTCATCTTTACCACCTCGAAACCAATCGGTGTCTCGTTGGTGCTTTTCTTATATGAAAATGGAAAGGTGGTAGAAAGTAACGAGGTAAACGCCAGTTCTAGCTCGACTCCATTCATTGTTATCGAACGTCCCGAATCTCAGCAAGTTGCCGTGAAACTCACAAGTAAAGCGAAAACAAAAATCACGTTTTCTGTTGTACCTCAAAATGTATTTGTCGATCAAAACAATATACGAATAGCGTGGAACGGACTTCAAGCTGGTCTAGTCGCAATGATTGCGTTGATTATGGTTGGCTTCGCAACAGTCCGTAAAGGAGAGCGCACTATCTATGGTGCAATATACTTTGTGGGTGTCGCATTGCTTTCTATGTCTTTAACGGGGATTTCCGAAGTCTTAATCGGCCCGTTACCCGCGCAAGTAGTCAGCGACAACAATGGTTTTTGGTTAATCATCGCGCTGTTTTCGAGTATTTCTTATTACCGTCTTACGTACCAAGTAAGAGATTTTGAACCGACAATCGATGCATTTATTCAAGGACTCAGAATAGCATTTGTTTTTCTCGCATTATTGGAACTATGGAAAGGTGTACCAATCACTTTGTTATTCCTTTCTTTAACCGTCACGCTTGTCCTAAACCTTGGTCTTGTTATCCGATTCAGTAAGACAACGTCAATCAAGAAAGTTGTACTGATGGCTTGGTTTACTTTGGTTGGCTTAGTCTGTTACTGGATAGCCTCACAACTTTTTAATTCAATGCCTTACCGATTAGTTAACGTGACTCAAATTGCGGTTACCGTTCATGTCATTTTATTGTGCGCGGCTATGCTATTACGCGAAGTACAGCGTCAGAAAACATTTGTTTACTATTCGCTACACGATGATGAAACGGGTAGCCCAAACAAAAACTTCCTGTTTCGCGTACTTAGACAAAAAATGGAAGAAAACAAAGAACACTCGTTATTGCTTTTCAAAGCTTTTGTGGTTGAGCAAACGCGCATTAATTTTGGTATGGATTACGCACAGAAACATCTAAAGATACTGATTTCAAAGCTTAATGAACAATTATCGGTGTTGTCAAAAACACCCATTGAAGTAACAGACTCTGGTCCTTCCTATTTATTTAGATTGGAAGACAGTGTGTTCGCTATCATTATTGAGGGGAAATTAGAGCTTTCAACCGTTGAACAGTTTGTTTGTTTACTGTCTTCAGTGTTCGAAGAAGGTGTGAAGTATAAAGGAGCGCAGCTTGTTGATCAGCTTGAAGTCGGTGTGGCTAACTATCCAATGCATGCGACGTCACCTGATCAAATAGTACAACGTGCGTTACAAGCGATGTCCGTTAAAACAATGAGCGCTGATCGGTGGCATATATTCGATGTGGCCAATTCGGTAATCTCAGAAAGAAAACTCAAGATTTCTGCTGCACTTCGAGATGCGCTTGAAAGTGAGCAGTTTGAATTGTACCTGCAACCTCAAGTTTGCTTGAAGACAGGACAGGTTTATGGTGCTGAAGCCTTATTGCGCTGGCATCACCCAATTTTAGGGCAGATCCCACCAGACCAGTTTATTCCAATAGCCGAATCATCTGGGATTATCCATTCACTGACGGAGTGGGTGGTCGAGAAAGGCCTTACTTATCAAAAAGTGTTAAGTGAAATCTATCCTGAACACGTATTGTCACTCAATATTTCGGGTAAAGATTTAGCTCGAAGAGAGCCTCCCTGTCCACTTAATTACTTTATTGACTCAACTTGATTTATCGCCGTCAAAAATAACCTTAGAAATTACTGAATCCGCTACGATTGGTAATATGAATACCATTCGCGGTGTATTTGAAGATTACCGTCAAATAGGCGTGAAGATGGCAATTGATGATTTTGGTACTGGCTACTCTTCGTTAGCGTATTTGACTCAGCTTGGGTTTGATGAGTTAAAAATAGATAAGCAATTCGTGATGAATATGGAAAACATACCTAGCAATCAAACGATTTGCAACGCAACGTGTGATATGTCGCACAGTTTAGGATCTTCAGTGGTCGCCGAAGGAGTTGAAAGTCAAACAGCGTATCTCTTACTAAAGAAATACGGTTGTGATTATGGGCAAGGGTACTATATTGCGCGTCCTATGCCTTTCGATGAATACGTACAGTGGCTAGGAGAATCCATCACAAGCTACGCTGCAACAAGCAACCTAAGTCGTTAAAGTATTTCAAGTAAAGCGGTTCGATCCGTTTTGCAAGAGCACGATCAGGAAAACCGCCTTGTTTTTCTAGACAGCTTCCGAACACATCATTTACTAAAAATGGATTGATAATCTCGGTGTGTGAAGCAATGAAATGTTCAAAGGCACGAGCCGAAAGTTCTTCTGGTTTAGCGTAATAAAATTGCTTTTGTTGTCGGTCAAGTGATGTCGCTTTATTCACATACAGACTGATGTTTCGTTGGTCTGCTGATAGAAATAACTGTCTAAATAAGTTGTCTAAATATTGATTCAGTGGATGAGTGTTCGATATCGCATCGTCTAGCCAACGGCTTGATGCAAAATGAATAGCGTGGGCGTCTTTAAAAAGAAATTTACAGATATAGTGGTCAAAAGCGTGCCACCACTCATGAGCAAGAGCGCCTTTTCCTGCGTTTTTAGCCAATGCGAGCGTTCTTGAATGAGCGGCGTAATGAGCTTGAACCCCTAGCTGACCGCCGGTGCCATAAGCTAGATTGAGCGTTTGTCGCAAGCCAAGTAATTTACTTGGTACATTTAAAATTAAACTTAAGTCAGCAAAAGCATCGTAAATTAAATTAGCGGCAAACAATCGTTCTTCTTTGGTGACCCAATGTCCGATTTTTATCGTATTAAAGCCAAACGTTTCTTTAATATCCGAAAAATCCACTTGGTCATTAAAGCGATAGTCAGGCCCCATTCTGTACATTTACGGTTTACCTTGATAGCGACTGTGAAGGGACTCAGGCATAAGTTGAATTTGTTTTTCGATGAATTTTTGGAAAAAAGACACATGTCCCGTTAACTGTACTTTTTCTAAGCACTCTATAGCATATACGCTTGCTTCAAACGAAGAGAGGCTATAGCTAAGTTCTGTAGAACGAATACGATATAGATTTTGAGGTACGGTCTTAAAGCTAACACAAGGTAAAGTTTGCAGCGTCTGTACTGACATGTAGAGCTTGAAGGCTTTTTTCCAACTGCCATCGAGGATGATTAGCGTGTTTATCTTTTGTGGTGCAGATTTAGTATCGTCTAATATTAATGCGCTTTGTGAAGGATAAAGGATTGCTGAATTTTCCAAATTGATTTGCTTTAATTCCTCAGCAATTGTCTTTGCATCGCCATCAATGATAGTCGTATTTGAAAACACCAAAGGTAACAAACATGCGGTGTTTTTCGCATGGTTAGTTTCTGATTTGTCGCGTAACACCAACAAATGTATCGCATTTTCAAATTTAGGGATTAAAGCGTCGCAAATACAGCGCTTTTCTATAAATCCACATTGCTCACAAAAGGCTCTAGCCAAGTCGATACTCCAAATGTGTTTGGCGATTGCGAATTGTTTGCGGTATAGCTAATCACGCATCGAAAATAATTTGAATGCGAAAAGGCTGATTGCAGTTTTAATGTTACTTGAGCAAACAACTCTGAATTATTCGCAGTTTAACATACTGAGTCGTGTATAATTAAACCTTTGCTTAATTCCCAGTTTTAGCTAGCATTAAAAGAGCAGTAAAAAATCACTGGAAACGGTTTTTAGATAAGGAAAAAGTATGAATGTCACCATCGACGAAAGTGCACTTTTAAGCATGCAATCCCTTTTAGGAGAGCAGTTTAACGATACACTGGTTTTTTGTTGTAGTGAATTCGAGCGACTAGAATCAGAAGTGATGTTGGCGCTGCATGGTGACATGCAAAGTGCAATTCGAAATGCGCATAGCTTGAAGTCAAACGCAGCTCAATTTGGTGCGCTTAGCCTCAGCAATACTGCAAGAGAGATTGAACAGGCGTTAATTAAAGATGAGCATGAATTGGCAAAAGAAATTGCTCAAGGTCTTGCGGAGCAGGTTGCAGGTTCAAAGGCCAAACTAAACGCGTGGCTTGATGCAAATGGCTAGTCGAACTTGAATTAATTTCACTTTCAACGATTTCAAAAGCTACTATTTTTCCCTCTTTGACTGAGCTATTCTAGCTCTCTACAGAGGGGGAATATGTCTAGAATTTCAAAGAGTAACAAATTACATGGCGTTTGTTACGACATCAGGGGTCCTGTTCTTGCACAAGCAAAGAAAATGGAAGAGGATGGCCTTAAAGTTTTAAAACTCAACATCGGCAATCCCGCCGCATTTGGGTTTGATATGCCTGAAGATATGCACCGAGATATCATCCGCAATCTTTACTCCGCGCAAGGTTACTGTGATTCTAAAGGCCTTTATTCAGCGCGCGTTGCTGTCTACCAACATTATCAGCAGAAAAAATTACCAAACATCAGCGTTGATAACATCTACATCGGCAACGGTGTTAGCGAACTTATCCAAATGGTTACGCAAGCGCTATTGAATGATGGTGATGAAGTATTAATTCCTGCGCCGGATTATCCACTCTGGACTGCTTCAGTAAAGTTAGCTGGCGGAACGCCTGTACACTATTTGTGTGACGAGGAACAAGACTGGTTCCCTGATATCGCCGACATTCGTAAAAAGGTGACGCCTAAAACAAAAGCGTTGGTACTGATAAACCCAAATAACCCGACAGGTGCAGTGTACAGCAAAGCGTTGCTAGAAGAACTCGTGACCGTAGCGCGAGAGAACAACTTATTGATCCTAAGCGACGAAATCTATGAAAAAATTCTCTATGAAGGCGTAGAGCATTTTTCTATCGCGGCAATGTGTGAAGACCTACCTGTTATCACGTTCAATGGACTCGCGAAAACCTATCGTGCAGCGGGTTTACGAATGGGATGGATGGTACTAAGTGGAAAAATTTCCAGAATGATGGACTTGATATCTGGACTGGATATGCTCGCATCAATGCGTTTATGTGCGAACGTACCTGCACAATTCGCAATCCAGCAGGCATTGGGTGGCGTTCAATCGATAGATCAGTTAATCGAACCAGGTGGTCGCTTATTCGAGCAACGAAATATCGTGTCACAGTCGCTTAATAGCATCGATGGATTAAGTTGTGTGAAACCGATGGGAGCTTTGTATGCGTTTCCAAAGGTAGATATAGCGAAGTTTGGTATTAAAGACGATGAGAAAATGGTTTTGGATTTGCTTCGAGAAGAGAAAATCCTGCTCGTTCATGGTCGCGCATTCAACTGGCCAAAGCCTGACCATTTCCGCGTGGTGTTCTTGCCTCACAAAGATGAGCTTGAACCCGCAATGAAACGCGTTGAGCGATTTTTTAGCCATTACAAACAGAGTTAAAAATAGGGCGGTAAAGCCCTAATGCCGTTCACTTAAGGTGAGCGGCATTTCTTTTTATGGGGTAACGGCTTGGTCGCTTTTTAACGCTTCTTGGGAATGTTCTTTGCCGTCTGGGTGCCAGGATCAAGCTTTCTGTCATTTCATAAAAATTTTGAAGCTGCCTTGGTAAAGTACCCGGTGAAGAATACGGAAGGCCAACCAATAGCCTCATTATATGAGCTAGCGCACCATTAAAACTGAGCTGGTACGGTAAATAGTCCCCCTTTAGCATCATGCACATTTGTGTCATCTGATATCGGATAAGATTATATGTCAGTAGTATCCCCCAGAGCTCTTGCTTGACCAATTCAGGCAAACGGCTTCTAAGTGTAAGGCGATTCCCAAGCATATACTGTTTTTGCTCTCGATATCCCAACTCTATTTCCCAACGGTGACTATATAAGTCTGCGATTTCAGCTAATGGATACTTCATTGGGTCAGTCATGGAAGTCAGTACATCGTGCTGCTTGCCTTGCATTTGTCGAGATACCAATCGAACGGTGAGTTCGTTGGGTAACTCAGGCCATAGTTTTCTAGCTCTCGGGTTACTGGTTAATTTAACCAATTTATCTTGTCGACCTAATTTACGTACAACTTCGTATTGAACATTCTTTTTCAATGGAATTAACCAGTGTCTCTCAAGGCCTGTATTTGCCCATTTATGCAATAATCCCAGAGAATAAAAGCCTCGGTCAAACATAGTTAAGCTGTTATCTGGTGTAGTTTCTATGAGTTGTTCAGCCAACACCATTTCATTTACTGCATATGAGTCGAATGCGCTACCAGTGATAAGATGTGAGACTCAGCTCCATTTGGCAAACCATGCGTACTTGCGGGTATTGAGTTTCTAATCCGTTATTATTTGTTGGCTTCATGAATGACTGATTGTTTGCATCTGTATCTTCTGTTCGCCACACGACACCATCTACTCCAAGCAAGGTTAATCCGTTCCATGTTGGTAAATTAGCTTGTTCTCGCCAATGTTTTTGAGTGCATTGGAACAATGCTTTTGCAGCAGCTTCACCTAATGTTTTCCGTCTTTGCGTTAATGCACTTGGAGCAACAAATGGTTTGCCTTCTCTATCAACAATATCCAATAAGTTAACGACATCCGCCATGGATTTATCATTATAGATAGCCATGCCAATTAAAAGCCACGCCATCGACTCTAATGTCAACTTTCGTTTCCTCAGAGTTACCGTATCAGTAAGAGCATAAGCTTCCTCGATTAACTCCAAAGGTAACAGGTTAGCAAGGGTTTCGACTTGATTGGGTTTCCAATTGTTAATGACATCAAGAGCGTGAGATACGAGCATAAAAAAATCCGATAAACATGGTCTATCGGATTTTTACATATTCAAAAGATCGGTCAATTGATCTAACTTTTAATGCCTAAACTGATCGGCATTAGCGGTAAAGCCCTATTTTTTATTAAATCATTTAGTTATTACGAACTAAATTTGCATGTATTTGAAATAAACTTGGCATAGAGGTTAGGTAAATGAGAGATGATTTCTTCTTTGCCTCTGACGTCAGTGTTAGCGATTGCTTCGATAACATGGTTAATTGACATGATTTGCTCGTAACGTGAGGCGACAGGATGAAAGCTAATATGCCATGGCTCTTCGGCGACTCCACCTTGAAACTCGCGATATGGAAAGTAAAAGTCTGAGCCTTTCAATTCCTCAGCTAACCACAATGAAAAAGGAGCTTGGTCACCATGGAAATATTCAGCGGGTGTAAGCTGGAGCGGTTTCGCATCGGAGGTGAGATTTTTTGCATATACATCGAAATCAGACCCCCAATGATGTCGGCTTGCACCAGGAAGCGCTGAAAAGAGCATAATGGCGCTTATACGTTCAAATACGCTAAGCACGTTGACATCAAGTTCTTTGCCTTCATACGAATAAACCGGTCTAAGTCCATCGAACTTGTTGTTCCAAATAAACATTTGTCGCTCAAAAGATCTAAAACCCGAAGCAATACTAAGTTCAAAACCTGCGCTCTGTGCTCGTTGTTTTAATGCATGCAATGGCCCAACCGCGAGTTGATGAACGAGAACATTGTCATACTGAACTAAATGCGTTTGAGTTTTTCCAGTTAGTTCTAGTAAGTCGATTCTCATGTGAGTAACTCAACGAGTATTGCTTCATAGATGTCAGTGAGTTTATCAAGAGATTCGGTAGAGACACACTCATTGACTTGGTGGATCGTTTTATTTAACGGGCCTAACTCAATCACCTTACAGCCTGTTTGGGCTATGAATCGCCCATCGGATGTGCCGCCTGACGTTTCTGGAGTCGAGTCAATACCGGTCACTGTTTTTATCGCTTTCAACGTTGCCGTAAGAAGCTCTCCCGGTTCAGTTAAAAAAGGTAAACCATTTAGAGTCCAGTCTAATCTAAATTCAATTCCCTTAGATTCAAGCACTTTAATTACTCGAGATTTGAGTCTCATCCGCCGTAACTTCAGTTGAAAATCGGAAATTGAATTGAACGTCGATGGATCCAGGTATTACGTTGCCTGCGCCCGTACCACCATGAATATTCGAAATTTGAAAGCTCGTAGCAGGGAAGAACGCATTGCCGTTGTCCCACACTATCGCGTTTAGCGATTGAATCACGTCACCCGCCAAATGAATGGGGTTGAGTGCAAGGTGAGGGTATGCAACATGGCCTTGTTTTCCAATAATGGTCAAATGACCAGTGAGCGAGCCTCGGCGCCCGTTTTTCACGACATCACCCAACTCGGACCGACTAGAAGGCTCTCCAACTAGGCACATGTCTATTTTTTCATTTCTCGACTCTAACAAATCGACAACTTTGGTAGTACCGTTTACAAAAGGACCTTCTTCATCTGAGGTAATCAAAAATGATATGGAGCCTTTGTGATTGGGGTGCTTTTTAACAAAACGCTCTGTGGCGACTACCATTGCAGCAAGTGAGCCTTTCATATCCGCAGCCGCCACGGCCATGTAAATAGCCATCAACGACCTTACCCTCGAAAGGAGGATATAACCAATCAGACTCCTTACCTACAGGAACAACGTCCGTATGGCCCGCGAAGCAGAAGTGAGGAGAAGTCTTGCCTTTACGCGCCCATGTATTGAGGGTGTCTGTATAAAATAATTCTTCAACGTCAAAGCCCATCGAAGCTAGGCGTTCATTCATTAAAGATTGGCATCCAGCATCTTCAGGAGTCACAGAAGGCCTTTGAATTAAAGCTTGTGCGAGTTGGAGCGTGTCGCTAAATGACATATCAGTTTAGCTCTTCATATTGTTTCTGATTGAACCCAATTAGATACTTGCCATTATGAACGAGCACTGGACGTTTTATCATTGCTGGGTATTCGACAAGTAGTTCTATGGCGGTTTGTTCGTTAAGGTTGTTTTTTTGCTCGTCGCTTAACTGACGATAGGTCGTGCCACGTTTGTTAAGTAAATCTTCCCAAGTGAGCGAGGTCAAAAATTCTTTAATGAGGGTATCGGAAACACCATCTTTTCTATAATCGTGAAACTCAAAGTTTACGCCTTGTGCCTCGAGTTGCTTTTTTGCTTTTTTAATTGTGTCACAATTAGGAATACCATACATGATCGTGGTCATTTTTGTTCCTCTGCAATGGTAATTAATGGGTCTATACCCGCTTTTACTTGTTTAAGGGGCGTATAATAACGTAATTTTCGATTTTCATTCAGCACCACATAGGTCGCGAGCGCCTTCGTGTCTACTGGCAGCGCCAATCTAACCAAACTGTCGCCTCGGCGCATTGCTGAGCTTTGAGTATGTATAAGCTTTAGGTATTCTGGCGTTTGTAGGTGCCAAGGTAGTGATAGGTGAATAAGCACTTTGTGGCCATCAAACGACTCTAAGACCCATTCAAGTCCGCCTTGTTTAATGGCGAGTATCGCACCATCAAATGGCGCAACGACTATTTCATGTGAAAGCTCAACACAAATACCTTTGCCTAATATCCCAGAAGAAAAAATAGGGTCTGGATGCGTGTTCACAGAAACTACTTTGCCAGAAAATGGACTTGCTAGATTACATATAGGTTGGGTTATCTGCGTGATAGGACAATAAGAAATTGGTGATTGCATAAGGCTAATTTAAAAAGTGATACCCGTCTTTTTTCAAGGCTTTAATTGCATCATCTACTTGCAGCTGTTTAACTAATATGTAGTCAGTGTCATACGTAGAAATGGCAAAAATAGAAACATTCGCTTTAGCAAGTACACCCGAGATGTTTGCCATAATACCCGTCAGGGAAAACCCAAGTGGGCCGACAACTTCCAATGCTCGCCAATTGGACTCGGTGGCGAAGCTGTCAATGTGGATAGTAGATGGACAGACAATAGAAAGTTCATCTGGGGTTTTGGCAATAAAGAATACATCAGCTCTAAACACTGAGGCAGGAATGTCAGCAGTTTCATCCATACTGTGGATAGAAAAGTTTTCTGTTAGAAGCTGCAAAGTTTGTTTTGACATTCGTTACCTGCTTAGTCGTGCAAAATGAATACCTATGTCTCTTTAGATAGTATAGCCAAGCCAATAAAATTAAAACCTTTTTATTGGCTTGGCAAAGTAACCTAGTCGGTTACTTTCGCGTCTAACTGTTTAGCTTGAATCGCGGTTAACGCAATTGTATAGACGATATCATCAACCAAAGCACCGCGAGACAGGTCGTTCACCGGCTTTCGCATACCTTGTAACATCGGTCCTATACTCACTAAATCAGCACTACGTTGTACTGCTTTATATGTTGTATTCCCCGTGTTTAAATCTGGGAATACAAATACCGTGGCTTTACCCGCAACAGGGCTGTTCGGTGCCTTTTTCTTCGCGACGTTTTCCATGATTGCGGCATCATATTGCAAAGGCCCATCAATCATTAAGTCTGGACGTTTAGATTTTGCAATTTCAGTCGCTTCTCGCACTTTATCTACGTCCGCACCATGGCCTGAAGTCCCTGTACTATAACTAATCATTGCTACACGAGGTTCAATGCCAAATGCTTTAGCTGAATCGGCTGATTGAATAGCAATATCGGCGAGTTGCTGTGCAGTTGGGTCTGGGTTTATAGCGCAATCACCGTAAACCAAAACCTGATCAGGCAGAAGCATGAAGAAAACAGAACTGACTAGCGATGAACCTGGAGCCGTTTTAATAAGTTGCAACGCAGGACGAATCGTATTTGCTGTTGTATTCACAGCGCCAGAGACTAGGCCGTCGACGTCGTTTTGCGCCAACATCATAGTGCCGAGCACCACGTTATCTTGAAGTTGCTCTTCGGCTACAACTTCGGTCAACCCTTTATTTTTTCTAAGTTCAACCATTGGCCCAACGTAGTTTCTCACAATGTCTTTAGGCTCGAGTATCATGACATTTTCGTTTAATACAACACCTTGTTGTTCAGCAATACGGTAAATTTCTTCCTGATCACCAAGCAAGATCGTTTTAGCTATACCTCGTTCGCCACATATTGCCGCCGCTTTGATTGTACGAGGCTCATTGCCTTCCGGTAACACTATCGTTTTTGCTGCGCGACGGGCCAAATCAGTTAATAGATAACGGAAAGCAGGAGGCGAAAGTTTGCGTGTTTTAGCAACGCCTTTTGCCAAATCATCTAACCAATCAGAATCGATATTGGCTGCGTTGTGGAGCTTAACCTTTTCGATTCGTTGCTCGTCGTCACACGGCACTTCCATGTTAAAATTATGAAGAAGTAGCGACGTTTTCCAAGTGTCCGATTGTGTCGCCAAAATAGGCAAACCTGTTTGCATCGCTTGCTCACATAGCTTCATGATCCGCTGTTCTGGCTTGAAACCACCTGTAAGCAAAATTGCGCCAAGTTTTACGCCATTCATAGCCGATAAGCAGGCTGCAACTAAGACGTCGGAACGGTCGCCTGGCGTGACAATGAGCGCGCCTGGAGTAAAGTGATTAAGAATGTTTGACACGGTACGCGCACAGAAAGTAACACGTCTGAGGCGCCGATGTGCCATATCACCTTCATTAATAATTTCGGCATTAAGGTAAGCACTCAAATCTTTCACGCGAGGGGCAACAAGATCAAATTCCCACGGGATCATGCCAAGGAGCATAAAAGGGTGCTTTCTAAAGATAGGCAAAGAGGCTAGACGGTTGAGTTCGTTCTCTAACATGTCTGGATTGTGTTGGTCGACTAAATCCGCTCTTGCACGACCATCCTCATCGAGTGGCGCGTTTACTTTGTTGAAAATGCAACCAAGCACTCTAGAATGCTTTACACCGCCATAGTTACCAGCGGCAATCTCTAATCGGTCTTCAAGTTCGTCGTTGCTGTCATTGCCTGGGGTCAGAACAAAAACGATATCGGCTCCTAAGGTTTGGGCTATTTCACGATTTACTCGACCAGCGTATGGCTGGCGACGTGTAGGCACCATACCTTCAATGATGACAACTTCGTCATTCGCTGTTCCACTTTCAAATCGTTCAACGATTTCCTCAAGTAAATCATCGCCTTTACCCTCACTTATCATATTCTCAGCATAGGTAAGTTCAAATGGTGCTGGTGGATTGATACTTGAACCTTGTTTCACTATTAACGTCGACTTCTCAGGGCCTTGCTCATCTTTACGAGGTTGAGCGATAGGCTTAAAGAAATTAACTTTAACGGCTTTTTGTTCGAGCGCGCGGACAAGACCGACCGAAACAGAGGTAAGGCCGACACCTGTCGAAATCGGCACTAACATAATGCGTCTGCCCATTATTTTGTCTCCTTCGCAATGCGCGCAGCATCTTTTGCGATAACCCATTCTTCGTTGGTGGGAACAACAAGTGCTATAACATTAGAGTCATTAGTGCTGATAATACCTTGGTGACCAAATCTCGATGCTTGGTTTTTATCATGATCACAAGTCATACCAAAAAAGGCTAACTGTTCGATTACGCGTTGACGGATCAGATCTGAGTTTTCACCTATGCCACCGGTAAATACAAGCGCATCGAAGCTCGCCAAGTGAAACGGCAAAAGACGCGATGTATTTTGCTAATCTAAAACAGAACATTTCAAGCGCAAGTTGAGCTTGCTTGTGTCCATTTGCAGCCGCTTCTTCGATAGTGCGGCAGTCGTTGGACAACGCTGAGATCCCTAATAGGCCACTTTGCTTATTCAGTAGCGTATCAATATCTTTGCTTGAGTAACCCAGTTGGTCACTCAGGTAAGCAAAAAGACCAGGGTCAATATCACCACTACGGGTGCCCATCACTAACCCTTCAAGAGGCGTGAGTCCCATGCTTGTATCGACAGAACGGCCATTTCTTATTGCAGTAACGGAGCAGCCATTACCTAAATGGGCGGTCACAATTTTAGAATTATTTTTATCAAGGCCTAAAATTTGGTGTGTTTGTTCCGATACATAATAATGGCTTGTCCCATGAAAACCGTATCGACGGATACCATGTTTTTGATACATTTCGTAAGGTAACGCGTATAGATAGGCGTGTTCAGGCATTGTTTGATGGAATGCAGTGTCAAAAACAGCGATTTGAGGCAAGTGCTTGAACGCACTGGTTGCCACATCGATACCGAGCAAGTTAGCTGGGTTATGAAGCGGAGCGAGAGCGGACGTTAGTTGAATTGCAGCAAGAACGTCCCCATCTACTAAGATAGATTGGGTGAAAGCCTCACCACCATGAACAACACGATGACCTACGGCAACGAGGTCGTCGCCGAGCTTAAGTTCTGTGATGAGGTCTACAAGTTTTAAGATAGCCGCTTTATGCTCTGCATGTGGCGGTAGTTCAACCACCGTTTTAGTTCCTGAAAATTTATATTTCAGAGAAGGTGCAGCGTCACCTAAGCGTTCAGCGAGGCCACTGAGAATTTCGTGACCTGTTGATGCAGCGATGATGGCGAATTTAAAACTTGAGCTTCCGCAATTTAGAACGAGGACGTGTTGAGATGGCATAGATTGATATCCGTTTTGACAATAACCGTATACGCGTATTAAGCTCTAGGTATAGGCGCTTACAAACGCCGCACTAGACTAAGGTAGAATTGACCTTGATTAGGTTTAATTTTACCTGATTTTTGAGTAAAACGTTAGCACCAAGGGGACATGATGCAAAAAAGTATGATTTCTCAAGTTCAACTTGGACGAGACTACGCGAAAGCGTGGCCGATGCGGAAGGAATTGGCGCCGATATTTGCAGAATATCGTGTAATCAAAGCCACCGAATTAGGCATTTCCATCATGCCCATTCTTGCAATCGTGACTATTTTTACCCAAACCACGGCGTTGGGTATGCAGTATTTACCACAGTCAATCGCGATTGCGTTGTTTTTCTTATCGCTTCCAGTGCAAGGTTTGTTATGGCTGGGTAAACGAGCTGAAACACAACTAACGCCACAATTATCATCTTGGTATCAAGAGCTTTACCAAAAAATGGTTGCTAACGGCTACGATGCGCCTTTCTCAGCCAAAAAGCCACGCTATCAAGAGTTAGCTATGTTACTCAAAGACATGTTTGACAAAATGGACAACGCGTTCACCAAAGAGCAGTTTTAAACTGCTCTTTTGCGAAGTACTGTAATGCAGAATTCCAGCGTTACAGGGATCTTTGCTTGATTATTAATATCTTCTAATTGTTCAGGTCTGAATTTCCAAGCAAAGGGCGTCATTTGAATTAAATTCAACGCGTCTTTTGCAATCAACTCAATGTCACGTCGAATAATATGTTGTTCAACCAGCTCAAATTGAGAAGGGCATTGTGGAAGGTCGTGAAGTCTGACATCGCTATATATCTTGGACTTAAGTTCATATAGATGATTAGGGCCAGGGGACACCTGAATAATCAAACCAGCTTCAGATAACAGTCTGTGTGCTTCTTCAACAAAGAGTGGCGCAAAAACGCTAATAATCCCATCAAAAAGGCAATCATTAAAAGGAGTTTGCTTACAAGATGCGACAGCAAAATGACAGTCTGGATATCGTTTTGCAGCATATCTCACCGCGGCTTTAGAAATATCGGTTCCATACACCTGAGTAAGGTCATCCACTTTGAGCGCTTGTGTATAAAATCCTTCGCCGCAGCCCATGTCGAGTAGAGCGTGAACATTGTATTGCTTTACTTTCTCAACCAATTCCGATTGCAAAAATGAGTAATGTCCAGCCGCGAGAAAAGCACGCCTAGCTTGCACCATCTCAAGATTATCACCGGGTTCTTTAGACTTTTTAAATTGCACAGGCAGTAAGTTAAAATAACCTTCTTTTGCTCGGTCAAATTGATGTCTGTTTTCACAAACCAAAGTGTGATCTTGTGCTGTAAAGTCGCTTGAACAAATAGGGCAGCGGAATAAATTACTCATTTATTCAAATATTCCTTGTCGTAAAAAGTTTTTACCCAGTGCGGGCGATAGGTAATAAGTAAGGTGATAGCCATACCATTGAGCATAGCTTCAGGGAACCACATGATAACACTAAAATAGAGATAGTTATCGCTAAGCGTTTGCCAATCGTAAACACCAGTATAGAAGAAATATAACGATGAACTGATAATTCGGAAGGCGGCAGTCATACCACCTGCGATAAAAGCACCAACGAATATATAAACGAAAAAATGATGAAGTAAAAGACGATAAATTAGTAAATAAAGACCATAACTAAAGAAAACAGGTAAAATCACTGAGAACATCCACGCATTGCCAAAACTATCTATCGTATAGTTTTGTGTCAGCAACGTGATGAGCAGAGCAATTGTTGAGGTTAGCATTGATAACCTGAATCCAAGGACTAAGGTTGCAGCAGTGATCCCCAAAATATGAATATTTAATTCTGGTAAAATTCCGGCTTTTATTTGCCAAAGACAGGCAAGTATGACGGAAATTGCCAGAACGCCAGTTTGACGTTCTGGACGAGCTAAGAGTAGCGTGTACGCTCGTTTTTCGAATGTTAGACAAAACACCAAAAACGCAGTTAAGGCTATCAAGCGTTTACTAACTCCACATCAAATTCAGCCCAGACAGGCGCATGATCTGATGGCTTATCAATGCCTCTAAGCTCGTAGTCAATATCACTCGTTTTGCAAATCGGTATTAAAGAGGATGTCGCGAGAATTACGTCAATACGAAGACCTCGGTTGTCATCAAAACCTTTTGAACGGTAGTCGAACCAAGAATATTTCTCTGTCTGATTCGGTGCTAAATGCCTAAATGTATCTGTTAAGCCCCAATTGAGTAGCGTAGCCAACCATTCTCGTTCCTCTGGTTGGAAAGAACATTTTCCTGTTTTTAACCAACGAACTCGGTTCGGTTCACCAATGCCGATATCTAAATCAACAGGCGAAATATTAATATCGCCCATTACGATGAGGTTTTGGTCGGGAGTATGCAAACTATCTAATTCATTCATTAAATCTGAATAGAACTTGCGCTTTGCCGGATATTTTATTTCGTGAGCGATGTTATCGCCTTGCGGGAAATAGCCATTCATTACCGTAAGGGTTGAACCATCTGCTTGCTTAAATGTGCCAATAATCATTCGTCTTTGAGCGTCATCTTCATCTGTACTGAAGCCTTTCGTAACGGCAACAGGTTTTTGCTTAGAAAGTAGTGCGACGCCGTAATGTGCTTTTTGGCCATGAAAACTGACGTGATACCCAAGCGCTTCAACATCTGCGAGCGGAAAGGCTTCGTCATGTACTTTGATTTCTTGCAATCCAATAATGTCTGGTTGGTGCTTGTCGATAAGTGCTTGCAATTGATGGATACGAGTCTCGTAAGCCATTTATGTTGAAAGAAACAATCTTCATTCGAGCATCCTATTCTTTTTCTAATTTTGGTCAGCCCTAATCTTAACATTTAGACGGTGGAAAAACACGGAAGAGAATGTTAACAGAAACGAATTTGTTAGTTGATATTTAGTGTGAGTTAGCGACTTTGTGAATAGATCATTAAATGTTCAAGTTGAATAATAAATACACTTTACAACAAAGAAGTTGATTATATAATGCGCGCAACTCGTTCATTGGAGGTTTATTATGTTTAAGATGCTCTCAATCGTTACAACAGTAGCTGCAGTTAGTTTTTCTGTAAATGCTCAACAATATGTTGCGGCAAACAATTCTGTTGAAACTCAAGTATGTACTGTAGCGGCAAACGAAGGATTTGAGGCAGCTAGCAAAATCGCACGTCAACACCACATTACTTTGTCAAAGTTCTCGAAGAGCTTGGTGTGTAACGGCGAAGACATTCGTAACCTTGCAAAAGTAGAATTCAATTCAGCGGCGGCTGAACAAAAAGCAGTTAAGTTGGTAGCAAAATCATCAACTCAAGATACGGCTCTTTGTTTAAAAGCGGTTGAGAAAGGCGTAAATAGCTTAGGCTTTAACTCTCGTTCATTGCGTTGCAATAACATGCCAGTTAAAGAATTTGTTAAGCAATATCAGAACGCTGCAATTTAATTTAGATCTCCTGTCACATTAGTGATGCTTTTTAGACCAGCTCAATCATTGAGCTGGTTTTTTTATGCCCCATTAAATAAACGCTGATGGGTTTTCATTGCGTATTCATCTGTCATACCGGATAAATAATCACAAAGTATACGATATTGTTGAGATTCTTCGCCCGCTTTTAACCAATCAAGCTGTGTCGATTTTGGTAATAGTCTGAGTGGGGCACTTTCAAATGCCTGAAATAAGTCGATAAGCAGGTTCTGACCACGAAATTCAATTTGCTGCATTTTGGGATCTCGGATCAGTTGTTCGTAAACAAACGTTTTGAACACGGACAGCATATCTTCATGATGTTCGTCTAATTTAGCGACGTATTTAAGCAACTCATTCTCAAACGCTTCGTGTTGGATCGCTAAATTTGTACTGATAATAAACAGATTAACCAACTCACCAATTAAATCTTTTCTAATAGATTCATCTTCGCTGAAGAGTCGTTTTGATAAACTGGAAAGGTTGTTTTTAAGCCATGGATTATCTAATTGGGTGAGCTTTGGCATTGCATGCTCTTCCCATTGTGCTTGAGTGAGTGTGCCGGTAGCAACGGCATCTTCTAAGTCGTGTACGGCATAGGCGATATCGTCAGCTAATTCCATAATGCTGCAATCAACGGATTTATAGAGCGTCTTACTTTTGTATTCATTGTAAGGTTTATGAGAGGTTAAAAGATCTCTATCACAATTTGATAATGGCTCTAAAATCCATTCAAAAATAGTCTCGTCACAGCCATAGAGTCCTTTTGCAGGTAACCAATGGTGAGCTTGGATGAAACGGTGTTCATCATGGTGATTGGGTCTACTGTGCCAAAGAGTATCGATGAGTTGAGGATACTTAATAAATCCGAGTAAGGTACGTCGCGTTAGATTCATTCCATAGCCATTGCTATAAGGTTCGAGTTTTGCGACGATTCTTAATGTTTGAGCGTTTCCTTCAAAGCCACCAAAATCAGCCATTAAGTAGTTGAGAGCTGTTTCTCCGCCGTGACCGAAAGGAGGATGTCCAATATCATGAGCTAAACACAGTGTTTCAATCAAGCTCGTAGAAACAAGCTGGCGATACTCAGGATGTCTAATTCTCAGGTGCCGTAAAATCCCACTCCCAATTTGAGCCACTTCTAAAGAATGAGTAAGGCGAGTGCGGTAGAAATCATTCACACCAATGCTCATTATTTGAGTCTTTGATTGTAAACGTCGGAATGCAGCTGCATGAATGATGCGAGACCGGTCAACTTGCCAAGGTGAGCGGTTGTCATTGGGTCGGTTTTTTATCTGTTGGTGACGTCTAGATTGCCAACGTTCTGTCATTATGTCATCCAAGTTTTATTTATATAAATCAATGTAAACAGGGGGCGTGTTTTCTGTCAATCTATGAGTACGTAGATTCGCCTTCGTTGCTTAATTTTAGTATAATCTCGCTTCGTTTGACCTTAATCAGTACAGCAAATCAGGAACTGATTTATTTTGAGGAAATGAATGCGAACCGTTTTATTGCGATTAGTTTTTATACTCGTCAGTGCTTGGGGACTTTTGTATCCATTCTTATCTACGCCTCCAGAGCATGAAACCGAAATCACCGAGGTTGATGAAAAGCCTGTTCAGCCGCCAAAGGTTGAAGAAAAGCCGCTTCACAACGTGAAGCTACCTGATTTTGGTGAGATTCAGGATGTGGCTCTTAAGAAAAAAGCTTTCTTTGACTTTATTAAGCCGCATGTGATTGCCGAGAATAAAAAAATCTTAGAAGAGCGCGCTACGCTCGAAATAGCACTCATGATGGTGCAGTTTGAAGAGCCACTTACTAAAGCGCAAAAAAAGAAAATTGCCAAAATTTTCGAAAAGTACAAACTTGTTGCGGATTCAAATTTTAGCCAAGAGCGATTACAAGCCGCATTAAAAAGAGTCGATGTGATCCCAAGAGAGCTCGCTCTCATGCAAGCTGCAAATGAAAGCGCTTGGGGTACTTCTCGTTTTGCTCGAATTGGACTGAATTTCTTCGGTCAGTGGTGCTACAAGAAAGGTTGTGGCATGGTGCCACAGCATCGGGATGACGAAGCTGCGCATGAAGTCGCTGCCTTCAAGTCTGTGCAAGAAGCGGTTGGTTCATATTTTAGAAATATCAACACGAATCGAGCTTATCGTGAATTACGTGAATTACGTGCTCAAATGAGAGCTGAAAAAAGGACTATTGACGCCACAGAGCTTGCTCGTGGACTTCATTCCTATTCAGAACGTGGTTCGGACTATATTGATGAGCTAAGTGACATGATACGACATAACCAGGTGTATTTTGATGAAAAGTAGCATTATCGGGCTCTCACTTATGGTGTTAGCACCAATAGCAAACGCCTCTGAGTTTGTTGTTTCTTATGACGGGTTCTATGACCGATTAAAAGTCATGGACAAAGGACAGTATGAATATGCGCAAATCAATTTTTATTTGGTCGATAGCGTGACGCTTAAGCCCTGTGAAATTAGAAGCGGTAAATTAATAACTGAGAACAACAGTTTACCTTTGTCGTATACCGAAAATGCTCAGCTTTTATTACCGCTGGATAAACAACTTGATGCTGATAAAGCTGTCATTGTTGTTGAACCGCAAAATCCTGCGCATGAATGTCAATTAAAAATGCAGATGGAGGCACCCTCAATTAAGTTAAAGCAACTTAATACTGCAGTCGTAAAGCAAGTGAATGATGAATTCGATGATTTGCTAACTAATTTATCTGGCTTTTTCATCGGTAAACTATTGTCCTTTTTATTGCCTAGTCAAAAAGGTATACAAATAGAGTTTGAAGATGAAGTCGATATTCCAGGTGCTTTGTGCGAAAGCAAAACCTGCAAAATATCAATGGAAAATAATTTTGATTTAAACGCTTTGAAAAACGCTGAGGTAGAAATTAAAAATATAGTTCCATGGATTGCGAATTAACAAATAGTTACCGTATGTGTAGCTAACCAAATGGATTAAAGAAAAAAAGGAGCCTCGGCTCCTTTTTTTACGCAAGTTCAATAGTTTGTATTTGAACCGCTGAATCTTCATCGTCTTCGTGAGTTAGCGGCAACGATTTGAAGTCTGGTTTATCGAGGGCAATGTCACCACCATCAATAACATTCGCTTTATCGAGTTGTTTAAAACCGAAGAGTTCTGTATCCGCTAGGTGTGAAGGCACAACATTTTGCATTGCAGTGAAAATACTTTCTACTCGACCTGGGTGGGATTTATTCCAATCTTGAAGCATCTGCTTTACATGTTTACGTTGCAGATTTTCCTGTGAGCCACAAAGATTACACGGGATAATCGGGAAACCTTGGCTAAACGCGTATTTCTCGATATCCGCTTCTTTCACATAGGCGAGAGGGCGAATAACCATATGTTCGCCATCGTCACTCATTAGTTTTGGTGGCATACCTTTAAGTTTGCCACCATAAAACATATTCAAAAACATTGTTTCGATAATATCATCACGATGATGGCCAAGCGCAATTTTAGTTGCGCCCATTTCTTTTGCAGTACGGTAAAGAATACCACGACGAAGGCGTGAGCAAAGTGAACAGGTCGTTTTACCTTCGGGCACTTTTTCTTTTACGATACTGTAAGTATCTTCTTCAACGATTTTGTATTCTATTCCTAACGTATCAAGATATTCAGGAAGAATGTGCTCGGGAAATCCAGGTTGCTTTTGATCTAAGTTAACTGCAAACAATTCAAAGCGGATAGGCGCAACACGTTGCAAATGCTGGAGTGTATCAAGCAATGTATAGCTATCTTTACCGCCAGACAAACATACCATAACGCGGTCGCCGTCTTCGATCATGTTAAAGTCGCCAACGGCAAGGCCTGCTAAACGGCGAATTCGTTTCTGTAACTTGTTTAGATTATAGGCTGCTTTAGCTTCTTTTGAGTGCGACATGCGCCCCCCTTAAATCAACTGCAAAAAAGAGGGCGCAATTATACCCAAATGGGTGGGAAATGCGATAGACAAGGCGCTTGCAACGTCGAAAATATCGTTTATCGTCGCGTGTTATCCTTGTAATGGACTCTTGTAACCGTCCGGTTTTAATGCCAATACATCACAGTCTAAGTTATCGATAACATGTTCAGCCGTGTTGCCAATTAATGCGGCACTCAAACCAGTTCTGCCAACAGAGCCGATAACGACTAGTTCGGTATTATGCATTTTTGAAACTGCAGGTATAACGTCTTCAGGAAGACCTTCTTTAACAAGGCAGTCTTCTTTCGTTAATCCATATTTTTCAGCTAACTCATAGGTTGAATTTTCGTGATGCTTTTTGACTGCTTCTGTGTATTGAGAAGGGTTAAATTCTGGAATTTCGATAGCAATATTCACAGGCGTTGCAGGGTATGCATTAACTAGGTGAATTTTTGCGTTTGCCAATTTAGAGATAAATTGCGCGTCTTTGATAATGCGATCGTTTAATTCAATATGTAAATCGTCATCTGACACAGCATTTACTGCAGCAAGAATGCGCCCATTCTCTGGCCATTGTTTTTCTTTAACAAGTAAAACTGGCGCAGGGCATTTACGAATTAAATGCCAGTCGGTTGGAGTAAAAATAACGGATTTGAATGTGTCATGCTGGTGCGTGCCTTTTACTACGAGGTCGTAGCCTTCTTCGAGAACGGCATTGATAATCGACTCGAAAGGGCGGTTATGCCATTCAACGCGGCTAGAGATCGGTGCATCGTACTCAGACAGTAACTCATGGATCCAAGCATTTCTATCATTGATCACTGCATCTCTCATGGCTTCGCGTTCTTCTCGAGATAGCATTGTTGTCATCTCATAGGAGAAATCATAAATTGATAAGAAAGCGGTGATTTCAGCTCCTGTTTTTTGAGCTAATGCGACAGCTCTATCGAGACTATGTTGGTGGTCTTTTGTGGGGTCGATAACTGCGAGAATATTTTTGATGCTTTCCATTTCGATGTCCTTTAAACATTAGGCATTTAGTATCAGTGTACATCAAATAGCCTAATGTTAAAGGAAAAGCAACCAAATGGTTGCCCTAGATCAAATTGATATTCCAGCAGTTTTTGCAAGTTCAGGAATATCAAGGATAGTAATGAATTTACCTTCCACCTTGATAAGGTCTGCTTTTTGGAAACGGCTTAGGAGTCGACTGATCGTTTCAACGGTTAGACCTAAATAGTTACCGATTTCACCACGCGTCATCGTAAATCTAAATTCTTTGCGTGAGAAACCGCGGTCGCCGAAACGGTTTGAAAGGTTATAGATGAATGTAGCGAGTCTTTCCTCTGCTGTTTTCTTGTTAAGAAGTAACAGCATCTCTTGGTCATAGTTAATTTCACTGCTCATCAAACGCATGATCTGCTGACGAAGTTTAGGCAATTTTCCAGCGAGTTCATCTAATGTATCAAACGGAATTTCGCAGACCATAGATGTTTCAAGTGCTTGGGCGAAACTTTGGTGCTGCATTTTGTTGATGGCGTCAAAGCCAACAAGGTCGCCCGCTAAATGGAAACCAGTGATTTGCTCGTCGCCTTGTTCGGAAATGGTAAAAGATTTAAAACTACCAGAACGGACGGCATAAATTGCGTTAAGTTCGGCACCTGATTCAAACAAAAAGTCACCTTTGTGAAGCGGTTTTTTTCGCTCAATGATTTCGTCTAGGCGATCCATTTCTTGGCCATTTAAACTAAATGGCAGGCATAGCTGGCTAATACTGCAGTTGTTACAACTTATGGTGCAGTTAGATCTTGCACGATTGGGGTTATTTAAATCCATAATAATTCCATTAAAACTGACGCCTTTCACCTGCTAGATTAATGTACTAACTTATTGCTTGCAATGATAAGTAGATAAATACCATACCAAATAAACAAATTTCCCAGCAAAATACGCACAATTTGATGATTAATGAATGAACTCACTTTGGTTGAAATTTGGCTCGTCAAAAGTAATGCAGGAAAGGTACCTAAGGCAAACGCGAACATGATTAGCAAACCTTGCAGAGGCGATTCTGCCGATAAAGTCCAAGTCAGCGCAGAATACACGAGTCTCACACGGTAACCATCCCCAAAGTGCACCATAGGCAAGTGCCTTTGGGTAGCTATCAATTGGTAGTAGATGTCGATTAATTTTGACGAGATGCTGCCATATTACGGTTTTACCTGCTTTTTCTATCCACTGTAACGACGCAGACGATACGCATTATATAGAGGCCTAGAAGTATAATAAATAATGCGCTGACCATTGATAATGATAGGGCAAACGTGGTGTTTTGCTTCGCAAATTGAATGCCAAGCGACGCTACCAGTAGCCCAGCAACGCCATAACTGGTCAGTCTTCCCAAGTTATAGCAAAGTGCAATGACAAACGGTCTTTCATGTTTTGAAGCTAGTTGCAGGCTTGATGCCACTCCCCCGCACATAACGAGGCAATGTCCACTACCAAACAACCCCATTAAAAAAGCCGCAAAAAGATTAATCTCGTTCATTGGCCTTTTTATGTTGCTCTTTGTCATCATCGAACAAGATGCTGTGACCTTGTTTTTCTAAATCGGAAAACTGCTCGTCGCGAACAGCCCAAAAGAATATCCCAATGGCAATTAGCACAAAAAGAATTGCAATTGGTATTAAAACGTAAATTATGCTCATAGTTTAAGTAACCTTAAAGAGTTACATATAACGATAATCGAACTTGCAGACATACCGATAACGGCTTGCCATGGTTCAACCATCCCTAAAGCCGCGAGTGGCAGAATGGAGCCATTATAAATCAGTGACAGAGCAAGATTTTGGCGAACAATTTGTTTCGTTTTTTTAGCTACCGTTATTAAAGCTGGTATCGCGACTAAGTCACTGCGTAACAGTACTACATCGGCTGCATTTTTTGAAATATCTGCGCCTGTTTCCATTGCGAGGGATAAGTGTGCCGAGTTGAATACCGGACTGTCATTTATTCCATCGCCGACCATTGCAACGACTTCACCTTTGGATGCCCAATCATCGACATAGGACTGTTTGTCTTTGGGTGTACAAGCGCTTTGGACTGAATCCATTTTTAGTTGAGTTGCAAGCAACCGGCCTGAATTAGATGAGTCGCCAGTGAGCATGTGAGACGTTACACCCTGTGACTTTAATTGCGCAATAACTTGGTTTGCACTATTTCTAACTTTGTCACTTAGTTTAAATTCACAAACTGGCTTGGAGTCGATAAATAAAACGGCTTGGGCTTCACTTTCGTAATTCTCAAACCAAGATGGTTTACCTATGGCAATATTTAGGTTTTGAATAACGCCCTGAATTCCGTAACCTGAGCGAACTTCAACTTTGTCTAAGGCTCGACTGTTTGGAAAATAGTCTTCAAACGCTTTAGCGATAGGGTGCTCAGAAAAATGTTCCAATTGTCCTGCAAACTTTAAGCAAGTCTCTTTGTCGTATGAATCACTCAGTGTCACAACGTCGGTGATTGTAAATCGACCTTCTGTCAGAGTCCCTGTTTTATCAAAAGCGAAACGGGTAACTTTAGGAAGCGTTTCTAACACGTGTGCTTCTTTTATTAAAATGCCCTTTTTTGTTAGATTGGCGACGGCACAAGTCAAGGCTGTGGGAATAGCTAAACTCAGTGCACAAGGACAAGTTGCAACAAGTACAGAGATAGTTATCCAAAAGGCTTTATCTGGAGAAATAGGGTACCATCCAATCGCAGTAGCAGTTGCGAAGAGCAGCAGACTGGCAACAAACCACTGTGCAACTTTGTCGGTCACTTCAACGAGTTTTGGCCTTTTGGTCAGGGCGCTATGTTGTAAGCGAATGATTTGATTTATTAAAGTGTTTTGACCAAGTTGATTTATCTCAATGGTAATTACGCCATCGTGATTATTTGTACCTGCAAAGACCTGGTTGCCTACTATTTTAGAAACCGGCAGGTGCTCGCCAGTCATCATCGATTCATCTACGGAGGTTTTGCCTTCGATAACAAGCCCATCTGCTGGTATTGTTTCACCTGCTTTAACAAGGATTCTATCACCGAGTGCTAATTGTTTAGCTGCAATAATCAACTCTTCGCCTGACTCGAGTAACTTTCTTGCCGTCAAAGGAAGTAGCTTGTGCAAATTGGCAGTAAACTCACTCGCTTTTAATCTAGCTCTAAATTCAAGATATTTGCCAAGTAACAATAAGAAAGTAAACATGCAGATAGATTCGAAGTAAACTTCACCCGTATGCATGATTGTCGCGTAACTACTTGCTACATAGGCACCAAAGATTGCCATTGAAACAGGCAAATCCATATTGAGCTGTTTGGCTTTGAGTCCTTTTATCGCATTGGATAAAAAAGGTAAGGCTGAATACAGGATCACAGGCGTCGCAAGGACAAAGCTAATCCACCGGAAATATTCTTCGAAATTCTCATCCATACCAGAGAACATGCCAAAGTACATGGCAAAGGCAAACATCATGACTTGCATTGTCATAATGCCAGCAACGCCGAGTCGTCGGACATATGCTTTTGCTACCGCTTGTTTTTGACTTGCTTCTTCATCTGCTTGAAATGGGTAGGTCTTGTAACCAATGCTGTGTAGACTCGCTATCATTTCACTGAGTTTGATGAGCGAAGGATCCCATAAGATCATCGCGCGGTGCGTTGATGTATTTACGTCCACTCGCGCGACGCCGTTGAGTGCTAAAAGTTGCTTTTCAATAAGCCATGCACACGCGGCGCAACTAATGCCTTCTACACTCAACAACACTTCATTCAGGCTTCCCTGATGCGAAATAAAATCTTCCTGAATAGCATCATTATCATAGCTTTCGATTATCTTAAGTTGATCAGGGACTAAGCTTTCGACTTTGCCAGCTTTAACTGTTCGAAACTTATAATAGTCGCTCATTCCTTCAGCAATAATATGCTCAGCGACGGCCTGACAGCCTATACAACAGACAGGGTGTTGTTCGTGTTCATAGGTAACCTGTCCATCAAATCCACTTGGTATGGGTTCCAAACAGTGGAAACAGCTTTGCGACATGGTTAACCTACTTATTTATAATCAGGGCTGATAGAGATAGTTTGTTTTGTCGGTAACTCTAGATTTTCTTTTAATTTCCAGCTGCCATCCATCGGTTCTAGGAAAATGGTATATGCACCGGGTTCGTAGTGTTCCACAGTTGCAGTGAAATGGCCGTCTGCGTTTTGCAACAAGGTGACGTTGAAGTCGTGTTTCTTAATAGTGCGATGATAAAATGAAGCTTTTAGAGCGGTTACTTGGCTATGATCACCTTTCGTAAAATCGAATGCAATTCGATGTTCAGCAACATCAAGATCCCCGTGTAGATATAAGGCTTTGGCTTTATCGAACTTAGTTAATTCTAGGTTGATAGCTTTACCTTTTTTATAGTAATCATCAACAACTAAATCTGGACCATTTCCAACGGCGACAAACACGAGCAACACACATGCGACGATGCTCACAAGTGGGAAAAACATTAAAAACCAAGGCCAGAAATTTTTATACCACGGAGTAGGGTTCATAGTGACTCAACAACTAAAAATTGGTGCAAGCATTCTATCTTAAATCCTTATAAAAACCCAAAAAAAAGCCTCCAATCGGAGGCTTTTTTGATCTTAATTAACTTACGTTATTAGTGCTTTTCGTTATGCGATAAGCTGTAAACGTATGCAGCTAATAGGTGAACTTTTTCTTCACCTAAAATGTCTTTCCATGCTGGCATTACACCTTGACGACCATGGTTAAGCGTTTCTTCAACTGCACGTTGAGAACCACCGTATAACCAAATGTTGTCCGTTAGGTTTGGTGCACCAAATGGTAGGTTATGTGCTACAGAACCTTTACCATCCATACCGTGACACGCAGCACACATTGCAAAGCGAGCTTGACCAGCGTCAGCATCTTTTTGGTTTACTTTACGACCAGAAAGGCTAAGAACGAAAGCGGTAACTTCTTTAACACCTTGCTCACCTAACGCATCTTTCCAAGCTGGCATAGCTGCTTTACGGCCGTGAAGGATAGTTTCTTTAATCTTGTCAGGTGTACCACCGTATAACCAGTCGTTATCTGAAAGATTAGGGAAACCAACACCACCACGCGCATCAGAGCCGTGACACTGGGCACAGTTTTGTGAGAATAGACGTTGACCAATTTCTAGTGCTTTTTCATCTTTAACCAATACTTCAATATCTTGAGCTGCATATTGTTTAAAGATTGGGCCGAAACGCTCTTCTGCCGCACGAACTTCTTGGTCAAGTTGTACACGCTCACCGTTTGCCTTTGCATCAATCACCGCCTGCTTAGATTCAGCCATTGATGTGATACCTTGGTTTGAGCTTGTCCATTTGAATAGACCTTCCCAGTTACCTAGGCCCGGGTACGCTGCAAGATAGAATACAGACCAAACAAACGTAGCGAAGAACATGATTGTCCACCACTTAGGTAGCGGGTTGTTCAGTTCTTCAATACCGTCGTACTCATGTCCACAACTTGCGCCTTCTTCTACACCTGCGTAATTCTTCAGGTTCCAAATTAGCAAGCCGAAGATGATAGCAAGACACGATAAGGTCAATACGATGACCCAAATACTCCAAAAGCTAGTCATTTTTCAGACTCCTTTTCCTCTTTAGAGATCGTTTCATTGTGCGTTTTCTCGTCTTCAAATATTGCGTTTGCAGCATTATCAAAACGATTTTTAGTGCGTTTGCTATAAGCCCACACAACAATAACGATAAACAGTACCAAAATTACCAGAGTTAAAATGCCTCTGTATGTTCCGTAATCCATAATAAATTACTTCAAGTGTGTACCAAGCTGTTGCAGATACGCGATTAGAGCTTGAATTTCTGTTTTGCCCTTAACTGCCGCTTCTGCGCCTTTGATGTCTTCATCAGTGTATGGAACACCAAACCCTTTAAAGACTTCCATTTTCTTGGCGGTCAACTTGCCGTCTAGTACGTTTTTGTCTAACCAAGGATAGCCAGGCATGTTTGACTCTGGAACTACTGAACGCGGATCCATTAGGTGAGCATAATGCCAATCGTCTGAATAACGATGACCAACACGTGCCAAATCAGGACCAGTACGTTTTGAACCCCATTGGAATGGGTGATCCCATACTGATTCACCCGCAACAGAGTAGTGGCCGTAGCGCTCAACTTCATCACGGAAAGGACGGATCATTTGAGAGTGACAGCCGTAACAGCCTTCTCGTACGAAAATGTCGCGACCTTCAAGCTCAAGTGCAGTTAACGGACGGAGTCCTTCTACAGGTTGAGTTGTGTCTTTTTGGAACATAAGTGGTGTGATTTCTACCAATGCACCGAAACTGATTGCGAACACCGTTAGGATAGCCATAAGGCCAACGTTCTTTTCTACAATTTCATGTTTATTGGTTGAGTTATTATTTGCCATGTTCTACACCTCTTAAGCCAATTGTGCTTTAGCGTCGTCAGCTAGTGAGCCGCTTTTTGCTGTAACTGTACGGAAAGTGTTGTAAGCCATTACAAGCATACCTGTAACGATGAACACACCACCAAGGAAACGCATGATGTAGAAAGGCTTAGATGCTTCAAGTGCTTGTACAAAGCTGTACATTAGCGTGCCGTCAGCGTTTACTGCGCGCCACATTAGACCTTGCATAACACCAGAGATCCACATTGCAACGATGTAAAGAACTACACCAACAGTGTGTAACCAGAAGTGTGTGTTAACAAGACGCACGCTGTACATACCTGAGTGACCAAATAGAGCAGGGATTAGGTGGTAGATAGCACCGATCGAAATCATAGCAACCCAACCTAGCGCACCTGAGTGTACGTGACCAACAGTCCAGTCTGTGTAGTGAGAAAGCGCATTAACTGACTTAATAGCCATCATTGGGCCTTCAAACGTCGACATACCGTAGAATGAAAGAGAAACAACTAGGAAACGTAGTACTGGGTCAGTACGTAGTTTGTGCCATGCGCCAGAAAGCGTCATGATACCGTTGATCATACCACCCCAAGACGGAACGAATAGGATCACTGACATAACCATACCTAGTGACTGAGTCCAGTCTGGTAGAGCTGTGTAGTGAAGGTGGTGAGGACCTGCCCAAATATATAGAGAAACAAGAGTCCAGAAGTGAACAACAGATAGACGGTAAGAGTAAACCGGACGACCAGCTTGTTTCGGTACGAAGTAGTACATCATACCTAAGAAGCCTGCAGTAAGTAGGAAACCTACCGCGTTGTGACCGTACCACCACTGTACCATCGCATCTACAGCACCTGCGTAGATTGAGTATGATTTAGTTAGTGAAACAGGGATTGCCATGCTGTTTACGATATGAAGAATTGCAACCGTAATGATGAAACCCGCGTAGAACCAGTTAGCAACATAGATGTGCGATACTTTACGCTTGATAAGCGTACCGAAGAACACAACTGCATAACTTACCCAAACAATCGCGATAGCGATGTCGATAGGCCACTCAAGCTCAGCGTATTCTTTTGACGATGTAATACCAAGAGGTAATGTAATTGCCGCAGATACGATAATTGCTTGCCAACCCCAAAAGGTGAATGCTGCAAGTTTGTCTGAGAAAAGACGCGTTTGACATGTACGCTGTACAACGTAGTAAGACGTTGCAAATAGTGCACTTGTACCAAATGCGAAAATAACTGCGTTCGTGTGTAACGGACGTAGTCTAGAGTAAGTTAACCATGGAGTGTCGAAGTTTAACCAAGGCCAAGCAAGCTGGGCCGCGATAAACACACCTACACCCATGCCAACGATGCCCCAAATCACTGTCATGATAGCGAATTGGCGTACAACTTTATAATTGTACTCAGTTTGTGATGCTACTGTTTGGCTCATTTTCTGGATTCCGCTGCAATTTATGCGTTTAGAAATGAATTACCTGTAAAACAGGCCCTGTTATATTTTCAACGATTCCGTTACTTGTCATTTTCAAGTACTACATTTAAGTACTTGAAAAGTACAAAAAACGAACTCGAGAAACCTTATTTTTTGCAGGGAAAATGATAATTTCTTTGCAATTAAAAAGATACCTCAATCGCATAAAATAATGACATCAATCAAATTTCGAACCGAGTTTTTGATATTTTGGAAACTGACACATTTACAAAAATATTTGTTACTATCTCGACCCAATTATTTCATTCTTAATTTGATGTAAAAATGCGCATTATTTATACGTTTTTTCCCTTTCTGATCTCGTTAGCCCTTTTGGGGTGTGGAGAGTCATCGTCAAGTATACACGAAAGTTCAGAAAAAAGTGAAAGTTCAAATTCCGTTAAATTTTGCCTTTCCGATAAAGAATGTCTTGATCGTTTAAAAACTGAGCGAGTTATTTTGGGTTTCCGCACAATTAAAGGTGAAGAACCCTTTCCTATACTGGTTAGCGCAAAGGCAAATCTCAAGTTAACCGCAAGTATTACCGGCGTGAATATGAACATGGGACGTATTCCAATTACTTTTTCAGAAGTTTCAACGGGTGTTTATCTTGCACAAGGGATGGTTGGCGTGTGTTCATCAGAGCAAATGATTTGGAAAATTGTTGTGTTCGATGGAATTCAAGAGTTGATACAAAAAGAGTTTGAGGTGAAACGATAATGAACAAACAAGCGGTTGCACATCAAATACTCTTTCTACTAGAACAGCTTATTAACGAAGCAAAAGACGCAGCGGATAATGCAAGAGCTGGAGCTGTTCACGAACAAAGTGTCGCTGAAACGCAATATGACTCGCTCGCGATAGAGGCGGGCTACCTTGCACACGGACACAGTGAACGAGCTGATAGTTTAATAAAATCATATAAAGAGTATGAAAGCGTACTCAAACTTTCTTCAGATAAAGTACAAGTGGGTTCGCTTATCATGTTAGCGGACGATGAAGAGACTGAATATTGGTATTTTCTCGGCCCAAGCCAAGGTGGGTTAAAGCTGGAATACAAGAACCGTGTAGTTTGGACAATTACGCCAGCCTCCCCAATGGGCAGTAAATTAGTGGGAAGGGAAGTGGGCGATGAAATTGTTCACACGTTTGCAAATGGCAATAAATTAGTAACCATAGAAGCGGTACTTTAAGTTTAGCAATTCAAACGATTTATTGTTTACCTACAGTCAATAAATAGCAGGAACCGAACTTAGGGCATATAAAAATAATTTATGTTCGCTTCTCGATAAGTTTACTGAGAGAAAAGTTTTTTCCTGACTATTTTTCTATATTCGCTAGGTGTCTGCCCGAGGTATGCTTTGAACAGACGAGTAAGTTGACCTTGACTTGAAAATCCCACTGCGATCGCAACTTCTTGAATTTCTAGATTCGACCCAGCCAGTAAATCTGTCGCAGCCTCAATGCGGATTTTTTGAAGATATTCTAACGGTGACAAAGCGATTGCTTGATTAAAACGGCGAGTCATCGTGCGGTAGGAAATGCCAAATTGTGTGGCAACCTCATGAAATGAAATTTCTTCATGCATATTGGATTTTAGCCAAAATTGTATATCCGCAATAAGTTCATCCGGATGTCTATCACTTCCACCTTCAAGAAATCGCTGTTCTTCATATGGCTTTCGTACTTCATGAGAAAAATTACGTTGTACGTGTTGAGCCGCGGATGTCCCGTAAATTTGCGAAATTAAATGGACGATGACATCGGCAAGCGCATTTAAACTTGCGACCGTATACATTCTTTCAGATTGAGTAATGAAATAATCTGGTTTCAAATCAACATTCGGGTAGTCACGCTTAAATTGTGATGCATAATGCCAATGTGTTGTCGCAGGATGTGAATTGAGTAGTGTTGTTTCAGCAATGAGGCAAACGCCCGTACCTACACCGATTAACGTCGCACCACCTCCCCATTGTTTGTTCAACCAATCAATGGACAATGTGGAATTGCGAAGCACTGGACGCGGATTTCGCCAAATACTTGGGGTAATAATAAAATCTTGTTGTTGTTTTGCATCGCTAATCGGCGTGGTGGGAATTGGAATTCCGATGATGCTTTGTATAGCCCGCCCATTTTCGCTAATTAATTGAATATCCATTGTTCGAAATGTTTTTCTATCGCTGTGCCGCTTGGCAAATGCTTCTCCGGCTTTAAGCATTTCAATAGGCAGAGTTAAACTTGTGACCAACATTTGTTCATAAACGACAAACGCAACGTTTATTACTGTCATATCGAAACCTCCGACCAGTTAATTGTGGCCTAAAATGATTGGTGTATGGCTAAATATGCATGGTAGAGCGATCATAAAGCAATTACAATGTTACTCATAGTAGTATTTATGTTGGGTTCAGAAATGACAGCATTACCAGTGATCGTTGGTATGGGTGGGATTAATGCGGCGGGTCGCACTTCATTCCATCAAGGGTTTAGACGAATTGTATTGAACACGCTCGACGAGCAAGCGAGACAAGAAACGTTTTTAGGTTTAGCGACATTGATGAATTTGGTGCGCATTGAAAATGGCGAATATGTCCAAGCATCAGGTGAACCAATTGGTGTTGATGAAGTAGAAAAAAAACTAGGTCAACAAATCTTAGACGGTACGCTAATTCGTAAAATTGAAAAGAATCATTTTGACGTTGATGCAACACATGGCCATCAGCGTATGACGCTTACAAGTGATGAATCCACACCTATTTGTTTTACCGTAAAACAGCGTGATCTTCCAAATCCTATTCCTGACAACTGGACTGTGGAAGAAATCGAAGGAAAAGAAGTAAAGGTCACGATTCAAGGATTAGTGGAAATTAAACACGATACTTACCGTGATAACCCGATAAAGGCTGCAGGTCAGCTGCCTACAGGTTTTGAACCTGCAAATTTGTATAACAGCCGTTATCAACCTCGTGGTTTGCAAGCGACTATTTTTGCGGCAACAGATGCAATTCGTTCTACAGGTTTAGACTGGAATAGCGTGATGAATAGTGTAGAGCCCGATAAAATCGGCACGTATTCAGCGTCTGTTGCAGGTCAAGTGAACGAAGAGGGGTTTGGCGGCTTGTTAAAAAGCCGACTTCTAGGCGACCGAGTTAGTACTAAACAGTTAGCTTTGGGTTTAAACACCATGAGCACGGACTTTATTAATGCTTACGTAACAGGCAACGTTGGTACAACATTCACGACATCTGGCGCATGCGCAACCTTTCTATATAACTTACGCGCGGCAGTAAATGATATTCAAGCTGGTCGTACGCGAGTCGCTGTGGTCGCGAGCGTTGAGTGTGCCGTTACGCCAGAAATCGTCGAAGGGTTTGGCAACATGTCGGCTCTAGCGAATGAAGAAGGTTTACGTAAACTCGATAACACAGATCAAGTCGATTATAGACGCACAAGTCGTCCATTTGGTGAGAATTGTGGTTTCACTATTGGTGAAGGTGCGCAAGTTGCTATTTTAATGGATGATGCATTAGCGCTTGAACTCGGTGCAGATATTTTGGGATCAGTTGCAGACGTCTATGTCAATGCGGACGGTATTAAGAAATCGATTACCGCTCCTGGGCCTGGCAACTATATCACCATGGCAAAATCGGTTGCTTTAGCTTCTCAAATTGCTGGCGTTGAACGCGTACAAAAACGCAGTTTTATTCTCGCTCACGGTTCAAGTACGCCACAAAACCGCGTTACTGAATCTGCTATCTATCATAAAATTGCCGAATCATTCGCTATCGAAGGGTGGAAAGTCGCGGCGCCAAAAGCGTATGTAGGCCACACCATTGCACCGGCAAGCGGCGATCAATTGGCTATGGCTTTGGGTGTGTTTGCACACAATATTATGCCAGGGATAACAACGATTGATAAAGTTGCAGACGACGTCCACGCGGAGCATTTAGATATTCGTACAAACCACTATGAGTGCGAACCTCAAGACATTGCCTTTATCAATTCTAAGGGCTTTGGTGGTAATAACGCGACTGCGACCGTGTTTTCGCCAGCACTAACGAAAAACATGTTGGCTAAGCGCTACAGTGCTGAGAAGCTTCAACAGTACGATGTTGCTAAAGAGCAAACATTAAGAGCGCAAGAACAATATCGTGTGGATGCGAACAATGGCAAATATGAACTAATTTACCGTTTTGGCGATGGTATGATTGACGAAGCTGGACTCGTAATTACTTCAGATACACTTACTTTACCTGGGTTTGATAAGCCCGTATCGCTCCGAGTTGAAAATCCGTATTCAGATATCAGCAAGTAAAAAATTAATGTTAAGCAAAGCAAAGGCGCCGACTTTTATGAGTCGGCGCCTTTTTATTTACGTTAATCTTAACTTAAATATGGCTTAAGTCGGTAGGTTCTGAAGACAGGTCATTTTCCATTATATGGCGCATTTTAAACTTCTGGAGTTTTCCGGTAACAGTCATTGGATAAGCATCAACGAAACGTATAAATTTAGGGATTTTGAAGTAGGCTAACTTATCTTTTAAATAGGTTCTCACGTCTTCTTCCGAAATGTAATACCCTGGTTTGAGTTGTAACCAGGCACATACCGCTTCACCATAACGCTCATCCTTTACGGCAAACACAGCAGCGTCCTGAATATGTTCAAGGTGATAAAGAGTTTCTTCTATTTCTCGTGGGTAGATGTTTTCCCCACCGCGAATGATTAAATCTTTTATACGGCCAACGATTTGAACGTATCCTTCGTTGTCCATTACGGCAAGATCACCAGAATGAAGCCAACCTTGCGTGTCAATAGTCGCTGCAGTTTTGTCAGGGTCTTCCCAATATTCCGACATTACACAATAGCCTTTAGCGAGTAGTTCACCAGGCTTGCCTCTTGGTACCACGTTTCCGGATTCATCAATGATTTTTACGTGTGTGTGTGGCATCGTTCTTCCAACGGTGTTTACTCTTTTTTCAAGAGGAGAATCAATGCTGGTAATATGGTTGATTGGGCTGCACTCAGTTTGTCCATAGCCAATCAACACTTCTTTCATGTGCATTTTGTCTTGAACGAGACGCATCACTTTTTCAGGGCACGTAGCTCCGGCCATAATGCCTGTCCTTAATGTGCTCAAATTAAACGACTCAAAATTTGGGAGCTCGAGTTCTGCAATGAACATCGTTGGTACGCCATGAAGTCCGGTACATTTTTCAGACTCAACGACCTGCAGTGTTATTTCTGGGTCAAATGAATCATGAGGAAAAACGGCGCAGGCCCCAACGTTCATGCAAACCAAATTTCCCAATACCATTCCGAAGCAATGATATAGTGGAACAGGAATGCAAAGTCTATCTGAAGAAGAGAGGTTCATTGCGTCTGCCACTAAACGTGCATTGTTTAGAATATTAAAATGACTTAGCGTGGCTCCTTTAGGGCGTCCCGTAGTACCAGAGGTAAATTGAATATTGATGGGGTCTAGGCAAGTTAACGTGCTGGCAAATTCACGCGCTTTTAAATGGTCAAGGTCACTTGCCAGCGTTAGAAACTCGTCAAAACTCATCATACAGTCGAGCGGCGTCTGTTCGATGGTGATGACATGTTTAAGAGACGGAAGTTTTTCGGCGTTCAGTTGACCGAAGCCATGTCGTCGGAGTTCAGGTGCCAACGATTCTAACATTTCAACATAGTTGCTGTTTTTAAATCGATTCGCCATGACTAATACGCTGCATGATACGTTGTTTATTGCAAATTCAAGTTCATCAGGACGATAGGCAGGATTTATGCACACCATGATTGCGCCGATTTTGGCCGTCGCGAACTGAATGAGAGACCACTCAATGTTGTTCGGTGACCAAATTCCAACACGGTCGCCTGGTTTAACGCCCAACGACACTAAACTTGCAGCCACTTGATTTATCTTCTTTAAATAGTCGCGATAGCTTAATCGGACATTTTGATGACTTACAACAATTGCATCAGATTCAGGGGAAGTGTCGACAATGGATTCAAGATAGTCACCAATGGTTTGATAGTTAAGAGGTGTGTCTGTGGGACCGCTACTGTAGCTAAGACTCTCACAAATTGTGTCATTTTTAACTTCCATAAATTAATCCTTTTCGAAATGTCCATTTATAGATAATTGGAGTTGCGGTGTTTTTGCAAGCATTTGTCGACAAAAATAGTTGAATTAAGACTAAAAGGCTAAACGATATTTGTAACAAAAATGAAATTTTAGTCCTATTCAACTTGCGTCTCTGTACTTTTGTTCTAGTCTCTTTGGCTCATTTAACAATCAAGGAATGAAAGTATGAATGACGTAGAAATTAATTTTGAAACTACCGCAACACTCAAACGAGATGAACTTATTCTGTACGAATTTATTCGTCAGGTTTTAAGAGAGTGCAGTGGGCGACTAGGGCAATATAGAATAAAGCGAGACCAAGTGCTTTCTCAATACAGCGCGAGTTTAATGGACACCATCTTACACAGTTCACCTCAAAAGGCTGCGAACCTTGTGAGGTTAACGAACGCAGATTTAAACGGTTTGCTTCGGGAAGTGATGACGATTAATCAAGCGTTTTATCTGATGCCAGAGCAAGTTTTGATCAATTTGACCGAGCAAAGACAGTTGGAAAGACGTAATAAAATTTGGTTTTTACGCATGTTTTCGTCAAGCCTTGGGTGGTTGAGCCGCGCTCACATGCGGCATACCAAACTTATTTATCCTACGTTTTTCGATTGTCTTTCTAAAGTGAAAAAGCAAACCTACCAAGAAAGCGAAAGGAATTTGCGGTAAATCAACCGAAAAGGGCTTTCAGGGGGTTGGTTAACCTAAAGTCTAATGGAGTGAAATCCAATCGTTACCTAATTTGAAAGGAGATACAAATTGGAATGACGATTATGACAACACAGTATGAAGATCAATATCGAAAGTCGATAGAAGAGGCGGACGCTTTTTGGCTTGATAAAGCAGAACGCCTTCCTTGGTTTGCAATGCCAAAAACAGGATGCAGCTTAGAGAGTGACGGGTTACACCATTGGTTTAGCGATGGTGAAATGAATACGTCATACATGGCGCTCGATCATCATATTAAATCTGGTCGAGGGCAACAGAGAGCGTTAATTTACGATTCACCAGTGACGCAAAAATGTGAATCCTACACTTACTTAGAGTTGAAAACAGCCGTGGCAAAGTTTGCTTATGGTCTGCAATCACTCGGTGTCACAAAGGGTGACAGAGTCGTAATATATATGCCTATGGTGCCAGAGGCAGTCATCGGTATGTTGGCTTGTGCACGCATTGGCGCGATACATTCAGTGGTTTTTGGTGGGTTTGCGCCACATGAACTTAGTGTGCGAATCGATGATGCCAAGCCAAAGGTCGTCCTAAGTGCATCCTGTGGAATCGAAATTGACAGAGTCATTGCTTATAAGCCGTTACTGGATGAAGCTCTTGAAAAAGCGACACATAAGGTTTCGTATTGCGTCGTATTACAGCGCTCACATTTTAAAGCGACCATGAAGACTGAACGAGATGTTGACTGGAAGCAATTGAGTGAATCTGACACCGAGGCAGAACCAGTCGGTTTAAAAGCAAATGATCCCTTGTATGTCCTATATACATCAGGCACGACAGGGAAACCCAAAGGCGTATTACGTGAAAATGGTGGGCACGCTGTTGCTCTGCATTACAGTATGGAAACCGTCTATGGCGTTAAGCCTGGTGATGTTTTCATGGCCGCTTCAGACATCGGTTGGGTCGTCGGGCATTCTTATATTGTTTACGGCCCTTTATTGTATGGTTGTACGACTATTTTATCTGAGGGTAAACCTGTTCGAACACCCGATGCAGGTGCGTTTTGGCGAGTAGTTGAAGACTATAAGGTCAACGCGCTTTTTAGTGCGCCGACAGCCTTTAGAGCAATTAAAAAAGAAGACCCAGAAGGGATACTTTTTAAAAAATACGACACAAGTAGCTTAAAGCATTTATTTTTAGCGGGCGAGCGACTTGACCCTGCAACTTATGATTGGCTCGGTGAAGTAACCAAGTTACCTATTATCGACCATTGGTGGCAAACCGAAACGGGGTGGGCTATTGCAAGTAATCCCGTGGGGCTTGATGTATTCGAAACAAAACCAGGGAGCGCCACGAAACCAACACCAGGTTTTGACGTGCGCATTCTTGATGCTGTGGGCGACCCATGCGATGTCAATGAACAAGGCGCTGTCGTGATTAAGCTGCCAATGCCGCCGGGGTGCCTGACTTCGCTTTGGCAAGACCAAAAGCGTTTCGAAAGCAGTTATCTAAGTGCCTATCCAGGTTATTATTTAACAGGTGATGGCGGATATTTCGATGAAGATGGCTACTTGTTTATCATGGGTCGAACGGACGATGTCATTAACGTAGCGGGTCATAGATTGTCCACAGGTGAAATGGAAGAAATTGTTGCTGCACATCCGAGCGTGGCTGAGTGTGCTGTGTTTGCCTCAAAAGATGAATTAAAAGGTCAGTTGCCTGTTGCGATGGTTGTGCTTAAAGATGGCACGCGCGTAAATCCATCAGAGATTGAAGCCAGCATTGTAAACGAAATTCGTTCCCGTATCGGTGCGATTGCCTGTCTTAAAACAGTCCTAACCGTGCCTCGTTTACCAAAAACACGATCAGGAAAAATTTTACGAAAGAATTTGAGACAACTTGTGGACGGGGAACCATTACAAATACCGTCGACTATTGACGATGCAAGTGTATTTGGTGAAATTGAACAACTTTGGTTAGCTAAGTAATTTTGTCCTAAAACGTTGCAGGAGATTGTATCTCCTGCAACCATCAAACTAGCGTTCGGTTTTAGCTTCGTTTGGACTAGCAATCACCTCTAACGCACGTTCAATTGCCAGTTCACGCGAGGCGCAGAAAGCGAGAGGTGTGAGCCTATCTCGAATATTAAACTTTTCAAGTTGCATCGTTGTATCGCGATTTGGAGAAAAAATATAAACCTCAACATTTGCTTCAAGAGCATCTAATATCGCATTTTCAATCGCTAAACTGACTGTAACGTCGAGCATCGGAACGTCTGACAAATCGATAACCATCGCTTTAAACTTCGATACATGTCGATGTTGTCGTGAAATTGCTTTAGATACGCTAAATATCATTGGCCCTGATAAATAGAAAAACAATAATTGTCCATGGGCGCTATCGAGTAAACGTCTTTCTTTTTTCGACAATGGTACGTCGTCGTCATCGCCGTCACTTATCGCTTTGACTTGCTCGCTTTGCACTCGACTGAGCTTTTCTATCACAAGAATGTTAGAGATAAACACACCGAGGCCAACAGCAACCATTAAGTCCACTAAAACCGTCAACAACATTACCCCGTACATTATCGCCATTTGGCTGGTACTGAGCTTGTGCGCGCGTTGGATGAAGCTCCAATCTAAGATATTGATACCAACATATACGGCAATCCCCGCGAGAACGGCCATAGGGATTGGTTCGGTTAATGAACCCGCGACAAACACGACAGCCATCAAAATCACAGCTCTTAAAATACCAGCAAGCGGTGAACGCGCGCCGACTTGTACATTCACGACAGTGCCCATGGTTGCTCCTGCACCTGGCAACGCGCCAAATGCACCTGCTATCATGTTTGCAATGCCTTGGCCTCGAAGTTCTTTATCTGAATCATGTTCAGTTCGAGTTAGACTGTCTGCAATGACTGCAGTTAAGAGCGTATCGATACAGCCTAGCGTGCCAAGTACGAGCGCATCAATAATCATTTTTGTGAATATTTCAGGTTCGAATGTTGGTAACACAAACGTTGGCAATGCACTCGGGATTTCGCCAATTCGGCGAATACTGTCCGTATCGAATAGAATGATTGAAAGTAAGGTAACAGAAACTAAGGCGACCAGCTGAGCTGGCACGTACTGGCGATATTTTTTTGGAAAGTAAAACAAAATAGCGAGTGTGATAGCGCCCAGAAACAATTCACCAAATTGGACATTTATAATTAGCTCGGGCAAAGCAGAGAGTGTGCCTGTTACTCCTCCGCCAGGCGCTTTGTGTCCGAGCAATGGAGCTAGTTGTAAAATGATAAGGATAATGCCAATACCGGACATAAATCCAGAAACCACACTATAAGGCATAAGCGTAACGTATTTACCGAGTCGGAGCGTGCCGAGTAGGATTTGAAACGCTCCAGCCATCATGACAACCGTAAATGCGAGTGATGGACCCTGTTCTGGATAACTTGCAACCATCGTCGTTAGGATTGCAGTCATGATTACTGTCATCGGTCCAGTCGGTTCAGATATAAGCGAGGTGGAACCACCAAATAACGCTGCAAACAACCCAACTAAAATAGCTCCCCACATACCAGCTTCGGCGCCGGCTCCGGAGGCAACGCCGAAAGCGAGAGCAAGTGGTAATGAAATGATGGCGGTAGTTACACCACCAAATAAATCACCCTTGACTGACAGGTGTTTATATCTATTTAAAGACAACATGCTTAAGCCATTTTGAAAATTTTTGGCATTCTAACTTAAAATAAAACGGCAAGTGGTTGGATTTTTCATGATTTTTTACATTTATATGCGTACCCAGTAGTTTGTCGTCTATGTTAGACTTCGGACACAATGATTAGAACACGACCAAATAAGCTATGATTCAGCCTGTTAGCCTTTTTGTTGGACTTAGATATTCTCGCTCTACAAAAGGTAACGCATTTATTTCCTTTATTTCATTTTTCTCTATTGCTGGAATTGCGCTCGGTCTAGCAGCGCTAATAGTCGTTAATTCTGTAATGAATGGATTTGAAAAAAATCTCAAGTCCTCCATGTTGGCGCTCATTCCACATGTGCAGATTGCTGGAAAACGAACTGAAATTGAAAAACTACTACCAGAACTTAAAAACGTCGAAAATGTAAAAGAGATTGGCGAACACCTAGCTGTAGAAGCTGTTTTGCAAACCAATAGCCAATTACAAGGCGTCCGCCTTCAAGGTGGTAGTAAAAATGACACCAGCCTCATTCCCTTTTTTGAAGCAAGGCAGTTGGGAAGACCTTCAGGATTCTCGCTACACCATTGCAGTTAGCCGCTATTTGGCCTCTGCGCTAAACGTCAATATTGGTGATGAAATACGCGTTATCATTCCAAGTGTGAGTAACTATACACCCATGGGTCGGGTTCCCGTTCAACGCGTTTTAACCGTTTCGACAATTTTCTCTACAGAAAGTGAAGCGGACCTGCATTTAGCCTATACCAGTTTTGATACCCTTGAACGGCTTTTAAAGCGCAAGTCGGCAGATGAAGCCACTTATAGCATTAAGCTCTATGATGCGTTTGGTATCCAACCCATTCTTGAATTACTCGCGAAACATCCAACGTTGGCTGTAAGTGATTGGCGGGTAGAGCAGGGCGCGTTGTTCAGCGCCGTTGCGATGGAAAAACGTATCATGACTTTGTTATTAACGCTTATCGTTTTGGTCGCCGCGTTCAATATATTGTCAGCCATTTCAATGATGGTGAATGAGAAGCAGTCAGAAATCGCTATTTTACAGACCTTAGGCTTTACACCACTGAAAATAATGCAAATTTTTATGGTCCAAGGAAGTTATAACGGCGTTGTAGGCACCTTTATTGGCGGCTGTTTAGGCATCATATTGACACTTAACATAAACGAAGCATTGTCGGTCGTTGGTCTAAATCTACTGGGTGGGATGAAATTGCCGACAGTTATTGAGTCCCTTTGCTTTGACTCTGATGATCTTGTCGAGTCTGTTACTGAGTTTTATTGCTACCGTTTTACCCGCATTCAAAGCGGCAAAAGTATTACCTGCGGAGGTCTTAAGATATGAATAATGTGGTACTTAAGTGCGAAAACGTCTCTAAGAACTATTTAGACGCAGGAAATACTGTACAAGTATTAAATGAAATTAACTTTGAAGTGCTTGAAGGCGAGATGGTCGCGGTTCTTGGGAGTTCGGGGTCAGGTAAAAGTACTTTGTTGCACATTCTTGGGACGCTTGATACCGCTTCTGCTGGGCATGTATACATAAAGTCACAGGATGTTGGGCTACTTTCTCGTTCCAAACAAGCTGACTTTAGGAATGAAAATTTGGGCTTCATTTATCAATTCCATCACTTATTAATGGAGTTTACAGCACTTGAAAATGTGGCCATGCCACTTTTAATCAAAGGTTTAAAACCCAATGAAGCTTCAATTACAGCTAAAGCATTATTAGAGCGTGTAGGTCTCGGACATAGAATTGATCATCGACCCTCTGCGTTATCTGGAGGTGAGCGTCAGCGTGTTGCAATTGCAAGAGCGCTCGTTGCTGAACCTGCACTCATTTTGGCTGACGAACCTACCGGTAATTTAGACAAACAAAACGGTGAACTGATTTTCGATTTGCTTAGGGAACTAAATAAAACGTTGAAGACGTGTTTTGTTGTGGTGACTCATGATCTCGCGTTAGCAAAGAAAATGGACCGAATTGTCAAGCTAGAAGACGGAAAGCTAATAGAAGTGAAGGATCTTGCTTAATGTTAAGTTGGTTCATTTCTAAACGATTTAGAGCAAGTAATCAACATTCCGGATTGATTGCCTTTCTAAGTAAAGCTTCTACCGTTGGTGTTCTTATCGGTGTGAGCGTCTTGATTGTGTCACTTTCGGTGATTAATGGTTTTGAGCAGCAACTCATCAATCGATTACTCTCTGTCGTTGCACATGTGGAATATCACGCACCGAATAAACCAATTAATAATTGGCCAAGCAAAATTGCGTTATTGGAACAGCACCCCAATGTTGTTGGCGCTACACCCGAAATAAAACTGAACGCGATGATTCAGTTTCGCACTTCTCTTAAAGCAATCGAAATAGAAGCGGTTTTACCTAGTGAATATAGCAAAGTGTCGCGTTTAGGTGATTATGTTAAAGGCAAGGCCATTTCAAGTTTATCGGATGATGAGATTGTTATTGGCAGCAAAATTGCCAAAGAGCCTCGGTATCGCTATTGGTGATAAAGTGACGCTACTCATTGCGGACCAATCAAGCTCAGCTCCACTTGCACCAAGCAAACGTTTGTCAATGACTGTGTCTGGATTAGTCGAGATGGGAGGCCAAATTGATTCGATGGTCGGTGTCATTGATCTTTCTACAGCACAAAAAACGTTGGGCTTTTCCCCTGATGAAGTAACAGACTTAAGATTGTCAGTCGACAATGTTTTCGCTGCACATCAAATTGCGATGGCGGCAGGGCAGTTGTTGCCTGATCTCGTCTATGTAAATAGCTGGTACCGCAGCCAAGGCAGTCTTTATCAAGACATTCAAATGGTACGCACCATTATTTACCTGGTTGTATTCCTTATCATTGCCGTCGCAAGCTTTAACATTGTTTCTTCTATGGTTATGGAAGTAAAAGAGAAACAACATAACATCGCTATTTTAAAAACCATGGGAGCTAAAGACACAACGATTTTTGCTACCTTTGCGTTGCAGGGATTGGGCTATGCACTTGTAGGAGCACTACTTGGTGTATTTATCGGTGTGTTATTGGCTATGAACATTTCAGATATTTTTAAAATTTGGGTTAATTTCTCAGAATCGAATCCACTCGAAGACGTTTATTTCGTTAACTTTCTTCCGTCAGTTGTTCTTTGGCAAGATGTCGTCGTGACGGTAATTGGCACGATGCTTATTTCGACGCTTGCGACACTTTATCCGGCTTGGAAAGCAACAAAAATTGATCCTGCGGTGGTGCTAGGAAACTAAGCAAGCCTGTGAAACGTTGAGTGATATTGCAGCAAAACGTGAAGCTGTACGTCAAAAAGCAGTGATAGTTATTTAATGAAGTGCTAACCACTGTTATAGTGGGTTGAAATTGTGAGATGTGAGTAGTACATAATGAATGATCAAACTAAAACAAATAAATCTGGTCAACCTCGACAAATGACAGAACAAGAAGAGCTTCAGTGGAAGCGTGACGCATTTGAAACCGCTCAGAAATTCTTAGTGGAAAAAGGCTTATTCCCAGAGTCTTACTCAGATGAAGAGTGCTATTTTTTGGTTCCACTATTGTCTGTTTGGAAATTCAAATGCCAAAACGGTAAGCGCTATTGGGTTATCGCTGGTCGATTGCCAACCGATGTCATTGCCGCAACAACAGCACAAACACCACGCGATGCAGTTCGTTATTTTTCATACCAGTGGCAGCTAAAAGCGGATGAAATAATGAGTACCGGCACACGGGATCAAACACAATTAAACTTTGCTAACTTGCTTGTAAACCGTGCACACGGACTCTATGAAATCGCCGAAAAACAAGAGCTTTGGGCTAATGTACCAGCGTAAACGGCTCCGTTGAAAATTCACTAATATGGCATTGCAAGCGCTGTCTTGGGATGCCTGCTTCCATAAATACCGAACCTTTCTTTTCAAAACCTTTTGCTGTAAATAAATCGACCTCATGGAGGATGCAATTTATACACAGATTTTTAAGTCCATTTTGTTCGGCTAGTAACACGATAAACTTGAGCAAGGCATCGTAGGTTTCTCGGGTGCGATATTGCTGAAGCACAGCAATTCGACTAATTAAACCATCTTTGCACAATCTGCCGGTTGCAACTGGACACTCGGTTTCGTCTTTCACTAAGACGTGGTCCGCTACTAAATCAAGTTCATCAAATTCAACGCTTTTTGGTATGTGGAGTTCACAAACAAATACTTTCTCTCTGATCTGCTGTAACTCATTTTTATGCGCAAGCCAACTAACCTTGTCAACACGATAGAACATAAATCCTCCATACCGAATCAAGAATTTTGGCGCTGAGATTGAGTTTTCCATACTGCAAAAGCCTAAAGATAGACGATAACTTTAGGCTTTTTTATTTGCATTTTAGAGCGATCAATCGTTCATTTCGGGGAAATAATAGATCCCTTCATTAATAAGATTAGTCAATAGCTGAATAAAATCTAGCCAATGTTGTGATTTTTCGAACTGATCCGAGTTCATTTCAGTTTCGTCACAAAGTAGTTTTACATTCTCTAGATTGTCGAGTGTTAAATGATGATTTTCACCATTGATACTGAGCAATATCAGGTTGTCTTCCATAATTTGGTAAATTGCTCTAACTCCACCCGCACGGTAAAGTTCTATATCGTCATTAAGGATTTCCACTATATCTTCAACGGTATAGGACTCCTCTAGTTCATAGAGATCCATATCATGTTTAGGTGTAGAAAGGTTTTTACCCAACCAATCTTGGAATGAACCAGAATCGTTAAGTGTCGCAATAATCAAATTACGAATTTTTGATATTTCCGTATCAGACAACAATCCAACAGAATCACGTTCAGTGATCTCAGGGTCGTTATATCGAACCTTACCCTGTTCTGTATCTATCAAATGATCGGCAAAGCTAGAAATAAGATCTCGTTGGTTCGGGAATCTAAATCCGACTGAATAATTTAACGCATTTTCTACCGCGTAACCTTCGTGAGGGTGACCTGGAGGAATGTACAGAATATCACCAGGCTCCAATACCGCATCGATAACCGCCTCGAATGCTTCAACTTGAAGTAGACTCTTATTTTGAGCAAATTCTTTGAGTGCCGGATTAGGTAAACCAACACGCCAATGGCGTTTACCAAGACCTTGGATAATGAAAACATCGTATTGGTCTAAATGTGGGCCAACGCCGCCACCAGGGGTTGAGTAACTGATCATGAGATCATCAATTCGCCAGTTAGGAATGAATCTAAATGGCTCGATTAATTCGGCGGCGGTAGGGTGCCAATGGTCAACGGCTTGCACCAGCAATGTACTGTTTGTATCAGAAAGTAATGTGAAATCTTCAAAAGGTCCGTGGTGGGCTTCCCAAGCATCCTCATGATTCGTCACTAATCGTGATTCGATACTTTCTTCCATAGCAAGGCCCGCCAATTCTTCTGGGTCAAGCGGGTCTTCAAAATTTGCAAAGCCGCCTTTGATTAAAAGAGGCTTCTTTTGCCAATACTCTGATAAAAAGTCCGATATTGACATGCCGTTGATATTTAATTCGTACATTGTTTCCATTCCATAAAAAAAGCGAAAGCACAGGGCTTTCGCTTTATTTTAACTTATTCTTAGCGAATATTATTGAAGTTCATCAATAAATGCTTCTGCATGGCCAATATAATTTGCTGGCGTCATAAGCTTCATTTCTGCTTTCACAGCATCTGGTAACGTTAAACCATCGATAAAATCAGCCATGATTTCTTGATTAACACGTTTACCACGCGTTAATTCTTTTAACTTCTCATATGGCTTTTCAATCCCGTATTTGCGCATAACGGTTTGGATAGGTTCTGCGAGCAATTCCCAGTTCTGATCAAGCTCTGCAAGTAAGCGATCGGCGTTAACTTCTAGTTTGCTGATGCCTTTTAGTGTTGCTTGATAAGCAATGAGTGTATAACCCATACCAACACCTAAATTACGTAATACAGTAGAGTCGGTGAGGTCACGTTGCCAGCGAGAAACAGGTAGCTTCTGTGCTAGATGAGTGAAAATGGCGTTTGCTAAACCTAAGTTGCCTTCTGAGTTCTCGAAGTCAATCGGGTTGACTTTATGTGGCATGGTTGATGAACCGATTTCGCCAGCAATGGTCTTTTGTTTGAAGTGGTTTAGCGCAATGTAGCCCCAAACGTCACGGTCAAAATCAAGTACAATCGTGTTGAAACGAGCAACCGCGTCGAACAACTCCGCGATGTAATCGTGAGGTTCGATTTGCGTTGTAAACGCATTCCAAGATAAACCTAAACTCGTTACAAAACTTTCTGCGTGAGAATGCCAATCGTAGTCTGGGTAAGCACTTAAATGCGCATTATAGTTACCAACTGCACCGTTAATCTTACCTAGCATTTGTACCGCAGCAATTTGATCGCGTTGACGTTTAAGGCGAACATAAACGTTGGCAAACTCTTTACCCATCGTTGATGGAGAAGCTGGTTGACCGTGTGTGCGCGTCATCATTGCTACTGAACGATATTCAATCGCTTTTTCTTTGATTGCGTTTAAAAGCTGGTCACAGTACGGAAGTAGTACTTTATCGCGAGCTTCAGTCAACATCAGACCGTGCGACAGGTTATTAATATCTTCTGAAGTACATGCGAAATGAATGAACTCGTTAACCGCATTAAGCTCTGCGTTACCCGCTACTTTTTCTTTTAGAAGGTATTCAACCGCTTTTACATCGTGGTTAGTCGTGCGTTCAATTTCTTTCACGCGCATCGCGTCTGCTTCGCTGAAGTTTTCAACAATGCTATCCAATAGAGCATTCGCTTCTTCACTGAATGCTGGAACTTCTGGGATACCAGCTGCTTTTGACAATGCTTGTAGCCAGCGTACCTCAACGATTACACGGTATTTAATTAAACCGAACTCACTGAAGATGCTTCGTAATTCAGTCGTTTTGCTACCGTAGCGACCATCTACTGGAGAGATAGCGGTTAACGCTGAAAGCTCCATATTAACTCCTAACTAATGTTGATTTTGAACGATATTCACAAATTTTTTTGCGCGATGGCGATGATTTTTCTTTTGAAAAGAAAAAATGCCTGCGTTTGCCACCCATCTGACGCCAAAGCACTGCGGCACGGATACCCGCTAAGAGTAGTGCTCGTACTTTGTGTTGGATATGAGGCTGTTTTAATAAATCAGGTTGGCCAAATACTTGGATACGTTGTCCAAGGGGGCTAATTACTTGGCTATATATATCAGCTAGACTCGACAAAATAGTGTCGTCGGTAATGCTAAAATGCATTAACTGTCTATCTAATTCATTAATACGTCGGCCGAGTTCATCCAATGCACCTGGTTTAGATGCAAGAACGCGTTCTAATTGGATGAGGCCACCGACGTATTTTACAAGTTCAACGTCTTTCGAGCCATCAGCTGAAAGTTGGTCAACCAAGGCTTTATAACCTTGCTTTAAACCATAGTGATCTTGATAAACATCTTCGGGACGAGCAGGGTTCGTAATGACGATACTTTGTAAAAAGCTTTCTACATCATGTGCGTTGAACTGCCCATATTTAGCGACTTTTTGTACTAATCTTGTTATTTGACAAAGAGCTGCAAGCGCCATCACTTGGTGTTGATTCATTAACGGATCACCGAGTCAATAATACCGCCACCTAGACATACGTCGTCTAGATAGAATACAGCTGACTGGCCTGGTGTAACGGCTTTCTGAGGCGAGTCAAATAACACGCGAGCCATCCCATCGCTACCAACGAGAAGTGTACAAGGAATGTCTTCTTGACGATAACGCGTTTTTACCGCACAACGAGTAGTGCCTTGTGGACCTACACGGTCAATCCAATGTAGTTGATTGGCGTTCAATCCATTGCTGTAAAGACGTGGGTGGTCTGCACCTTGGCCAACAACAAGTACGTTGCGTTCAATGTCTTTGTCGACAACATACCATGGTTCACCATTGCCTTCTTTCATACCGCCAATCAGAAGACCTTTGCGTTGACCTAACGTGTGGTACATCAACCCTTCATGTTGTCCAACAATATTACCGTCAGTATCTTCGATGTTACCTGGCTGAGCTGGTAAATAGCGTTGCAGGAAATCTTTAAATTTACGTTCGCCGATAAAACAGATACCTGTGCTATCTTTTTTGTCATGTGTTATTAAGCCTTGTTCTTCTGCAATACGGCGTACTTCTGGCTTTTCGATATTGCCAACAGGGAACAGTGTTTGCGCAATATGTTCATGACTTAACGTATATAGAAAGTAACTTTGGTCTTTGTTGTTATCAAGACCGCGTTGCATCACGTATTGACCATTTCGCTCTTCACGACGTACATAATGACCCGTTGCGATATAGTCTGCACCGAGCGCTTCTGCCGCGAACTGTAAGAAGGCTTTAAATTTTATTTCCTTGTTACACATAATGTCAGGGTTTGGTGTGCGACCCGCTTTGTATTCTTCAAGGAAATATTCAAAAACGTTATCCCAATATTCTGCAGCGAAGTTTACTGTGTGTAATTCAATACCCAGTTTGTCACACACTTCTTGCGCATCTTTCAAATCTTCAGCAGCGGCACAGTACTCGTCATTGTCATCTTCTTCCCAGTTTTTCATAAACAGGCCTTCAACTTGATAGCCCTGTTGTTTCAACAAATAGGCTGAAACGGAAGAATCAACACCGCCAGACATGCCGACGATGACCTTAATATGACTGTTGTCGCTCATAGTGATAGGAATCTCAATACTTTTGGGAGGGCAGCATTATAGCACGCATTCTTTCTCGAAATAAAACCAAACTGGCCTTCAATTTAGCCTAAACTTAGGATCTGGTATTGGCCGCTTGCCAAGTCCCCTAATTTATATTCGCCGATTTGGGACTCTAATAAGTCTGAGTGTTGGAAACCCAATATGTGCTGTCATACGCCTTACTTGGCGATTACGACCTTCGATAATTTTTATTTCAAGCCATGTTGTGGGGATGTTCTTCCTTTCTCGGATGGGGGGCATTCGCGCCCATATTTGCGGCTCATCCATCACTCGCACTTTTGCGGGTAGTGTTTTCCCATCGTTGAGCTGAACACCCGTTCTAAGTGGGCTGATGTCTTCTTCTCTAGGGGCACCTTCGACTTGAACCCAATACGTCTTTTCTGTTTTTTTCCCAGGTGCAGTCAATTTATTTTGCAGCACGCCACAATTTGTGAGCAGTAAAAGGCCTTCACTGTCTCTGTCAAGACGACCTGCCGCGTAAACATCTTTGATGTCGATGAAATCGGCTAAGGTTTTCCGATTTTGGTCATCAGTAAACTGGCAAAGCACATCGAATGGTTTGTTAAATAGAACAATCTTTACATCCGCCGGTGCTACTTTCGGTTTATTATTTTGCAGACGAGTTGTGTTTTTGTTTGTATTTTTTTTATTCGATTGAACGTGTTTTGGTTGTCTATTTGGAAACATAGTTACTTCGCTTAAGTTGAATGAGTGAAGTATACCAAAAATTAATTGAGAGTATAAAAAGCAAAGCTAAATCCAATGTCGTAACAGGGTGTAACTAAATTGCGTATAAAGCATTAATAGTTATGCGATTTACCGAAATTAGGTCTCACTGTAATATCATTGTAATATACTTTTTTTACCCTCCACGGCTAAACCAGAAATTGAAAAGGCAAGCGCGTGACTAGGAAAAATGCAAATACATTTATTGCCCTAGCGATTACCTGCTTTCTTTTCCTATGCATTGGTTTGTTCAGTTTTAATCAAGTCAAGCAAAGTAATCAGCAGAATATCAAAGAACTAAGTCTCAAAATGGTTCAGGATGTAAACCTTCAGTTAGAAGACATTCGGAACTCAATTCAACGTGACGATGTGCTTTCCCCTCAATGTGAAGAACCTACGCTCAATTTTATGCGCCGAGCGGTATTTGAACACCCTGCAATGAGTGAAATTGGGATAGTCGATGAACATGGAATGTTGATTTGCAATTCATTTGGTCGCTTATCTCCGCCAGTACAAACTACAAGTCCAATCAAAGAGTATCAATTGCGTTACTACGGTCCGATAATCAGCGATTATTTAGGTGCTTCTTCGTTTGTCATTGCAAGAACACGCAAAGACCATTTTGAAGTCAATGCACTCATTCCCACGGGTTGGTTTGCAAATATGATTAAGTTGCCTGAGTCGACGCACGTAAGTTATGTTGCTATCGTCGATATGCTGACTGGCGTGCCAATCTTTAAGCATGGTACCTATAGTTTGCCACTTGAACATGCGCTTTTCCCAATTGAAATTGAATCCTTGGAATACACAGGACAATTTGACGATTTACAAAGTAAATATCTATTTATTAGTAAGTTTAGTGCGTTGCCGTCACTTGGGCTGGTTATCGCTATTGATGACAAGCAGCTTATTCATTGGAACCATAATTGGCTAGTCATTGCTTTTTTACTCTTTATTGGTTTCTTTTATGCCATTGTTAAAGGTTTGAATTACTTAGACTTACTGAATCGGAACACTAAAGCACAAATTTTGGAAGCGCTTCAAAATGATGAGTTTTATAACGTTTATCAGCCTTTTGTCGATAACAGTACCGGGAAGGTGATTGGAGCAGAAGTGCTAATGCGTTGGATGCATCCGATTGAAGGCGAGACTCGGTCCAGCCTATTTTATTCCAGAGGCAGAGCGTGATGGTTCCATTCTCGAGTTATCAATCAAACAAATTGATAACGCAATTAGAGATTTGCCGTCGAAAGAGGACTTGGGAAGTGATTTTAAACTGTCTTTGAACGCAAATGGATATTTGTTGTTTAGCCAGAAATATCGACAAGCGGTGCTAAAAGCAGCCAGCTATTTCCCCAAAGTGACTTTGGAGCTCACCGAGCGCGACGTATTAAACGAAGCGGAAAGTAGGCAACAGTTGTTGCTGCTAAGTGAGCAGGGGATTGAAATCGCGATTGACGATTTTGGTACGGGCTATAGTGGCTTGCAATACTTGCAACAATTCCCAATCGATCTACTTAAAATTGATCAAAGTTTTGTTGCGTCTATCGGACTGGCAAACTTACAAGCTCCGGTGTTGGATGCCATTATCGATATGGCAAATAAACTGGGTAAAAAGTTAATAGCAGAGGGCGTTGAAACAGCGACTCAGCAACACTATCTTACAGAAAAAGGCGTTTACATTCATCAAGGCTGGCTATATTCTAAACCGTTGAAAGGTGGAGATTTCATTAACTTCTTTAATGAAATTAATAAGCACGATTGTCAGCAGGAAAACGGAATTGAACATAACAGAAAACAAAACAGTCATTCTTCAACATCTAAACACTATTCATAATTTCTTATCAAAAACCTACTGGTGTGAAGGCATCCCAAAAGAATTAATTCAAAAAGCCATCGAAAACAGTCTATCTTTTGCCATTATTAAGGATGAACAATTAGTCGGTTTCGCTCGCGTTATTACGGACAAGGCGACATTTGCCTATCTAGCTGATGTATTTATAGTTGACAGCCATCGAGGCCAAGGTCTTTCAGTCAAATTGATGGATTATATTCAGGCACATTCAGACCTTCAGGGGTTGAGACGTTTTATGCTGGCCACAAGAGACGCGCATGGCCTTTATGAAAAGTATAACTTTACGCCTGTTGTGGATGCCAAACCATTTATGCAAATAAATGTTCCTGACATCTATATGAATTGAAGGCTGGTTAAAACCCAGCCTTGTGCTTAGAGTGCTATTGATAAAGCGGATTGAGCGTTTGCAATCGCTGTGTCCGCTTCGCCCATCGCGAGTCCTTCCACGTAAACAAAATTCACGTTTTTTAACCCGACAAATGCAAATACGTCTTTTATAAATTGCGTTTGTGAATCCATCGGTGTTCCATGATACTTACCACCGCGAGTCGCAATCACATAAACAGGCTTGTCGTCCAATAAACCCACAGGTCCATTTTCAGTATAGTTAAATGTAACACCCGCTCGGGCTAAACGATCAATCCAACTTTTAAAGTTAGAAGGTACAGCAAAGTTGTACATTGGTAGACCGATCAAAATGACATCAGCGGCTTTAACTTCTTCAACAACCGCATCAGAAATCGCTTTCAATTCACGTTGCTCAGGTGTTATTTGATCCACAGTGGCCATCCAAGCCCCCATTTCGTGTTGAGATAGGTGAGGCAGTGGTGCAGCCCCTAAATCTCGTACCGTCGTATTTGAGTTGTCATTTAATGACAATACTTCGTCAATAAGTTTGTTTGAAATACTGTTTGCGCCATTGATCGAACTTTTAATCGCTAAAATCTTTTTCATGATGAACTCCAATTAGTGTTTGAACCTATTGTATTTCGAATTTGATAGATTAATATTTGCAAAAAGCGCTAGATTTATTCGGATTTATAGAACGATGCTAAGAGTAACATTAGAACAGTGGCGTATGTTTCAAGCGGTGGTTGAATTTGGTGGATTCAATCAAGCTGCTGCAAATGTGCATAAGAGTCAAAGCAGCATTCATACTGCAGTACAAAAAATAGAATCAGCTTTAAATGTTAAACTTTTCAAAGTAGAAGGGCGAAAAACTTTGTTAACGGAAGCTGGAGAAATGATGCTTCGTCGCGCCAACTACTTACTTAACGAGGCCGCCAAAGTAGAAGCTGTTGGTGTGACACTTTCAGAAGGTATTGAAACCATTCTTAGAATTGCTGTTGACGAAGTATTGCCGAACGAACTTCTGTATAAAAGTCTCGAGACAACGTCTGCGCAATTTCCTCTGCTTCGCATCGAACTTATTGAGACTATCTTAAATGGCTCGTCGGAATTGCTTGAAAACGACAAAGTCGACATTGCGATTGCCGCAGAGCCTTTAATGGAGGGATTCAGTGAAGAATTATGTGAACTTGATTTTATTGCGGTGGCAAGCCCATCTCATCCACTGCATCAACTTCAACGAGAGGTTACGCTCGAAGATCTGAAACTCTATCGTCAAATTGTTATCCGTGATTCTGCAACGCAGGAGAAGCGAGATTCTGGTTGGTTGGGTGCAGAGCAGCGCTGGACGGTTAGTCACTTATCAACATCAGTGGATATGATCAAAAATGGATTGGGTTTTGCGTGGCTGCCAAAACCAGCCATTGCTAATGCACTAGAACAGGGCGATTTACTTCCACTTCACCTTGAACACAACAGCACGAGACGCGCTCAGTTGTATTTAGTTTTTAAAGATGGCGATAGGTTGAGTCCTGCAGCACGATGCTTTATCGGCGAGTTGAGGCACCTTAGTTTGTCGTGTCCCAATGCTGGATAGCGAAAGCGTCTTTACAGTAAGCAGCGAACGACATAGAAATAATATAAAAAAAACCCCTCTTGCGAGGGGTTTTGGGTAACTCAGCGCCTAAGGCACTGGGAATGAGGACGGTACATGGTGTTCGTGTTTTTTACTACCGCACTGAAATTATCTAACTATGCGAACGTCATTTCTGGAATGTCGCCTTCAACAATTAGCTTACCCGCTGTTTTGCTGATAATTTCATCCACACTAACACCTGGTGCGCGTTCTAGCAAATAAAACGCGCCATCTTTTACTTCTAAAACCGCTAAATCAGTCACGATTTTTTTAACGCAATTTACACCAGTTAAGGGTAACGAACATTGCTCAAGTAATTTGGATTCACCATGTTTACTTGCGTGTGTCATGGTGACGATAATATTCTGCGCGCCAGCAACTAAGTCCATCGCGCCGCCCATGCCTTTAATTAGCTTTTTAGGGATCATCCACGAGGCGATGTTACCGTGCTGGTCAACTTCAAATGCACCTAGAACCGTCAAGTCTACATGACCTCCACGGATCATTGCAAAGCTCTCAGCACTATTGAAAATAGCTGCACCTTTGACAGTTGTCACGGTTTCTTTACCCGCGTTGATCATATCAGCGTCTAATTCTGCTTCTGTCGGGTATTGACCCATACCGAGCAAACCATTCTCGGATTGAAGCATAACTTCAATGCCATCAGGCACATAGTTAGCAACTAGGGTAGGGATGCCAATGCCTAAATTTACGTAAAAGCCGTCTTGAAGCTCTTGAGCAACACGCATAGCTACTTGTTCACGAGATAATGCCATTTTTATTCTCCTTAGCTACGAACGGTTCGACGTTCGATACGTTTTTCAAACGTACCTTTGATAACGCGATTAACGTAAATACCTGGTGTATGAATTTGTGATGGTTCAAGTTCGCCGGACTCAACGATTTCTTCAACTTCTGCGACCGTAATTTTACCGGCGGTTGCAGCCATTGGATTAAAGTTCATGGCTGTGTGGCGAAAAACGAGATTTCCATAACGATCTGCTTTCCATGCTTTAACAATCGCGAATTCACCCGTAATCGATTCTTCTAGAATATATGGGCGGCCATTAAATTCTTTAACTTCTTTCCCTTCGGCAATCGGCGTACCGTAACCTGTAGCCGTGTAAAACGCTGGAATACCAGCACCGCCAGCACGCATTTTCTCAGCGAGAGTGCCCTGAGGCGTCAATTCGACCTCTAACAAGCCATCTAACAATTGTTGTTCGAAAATGGCATTTTCACCTACGTAGGAAGCAATGATTTTCTTAATTTGACGGTCGTGAAGTAATACACCCAAACCAAAATCGTCAACACCACAGTTGTTCGAAACTACAGTCAAATCTTTAGTACCTAAACGTTTGATTTCAGCAATCAAGCCTTCTGGAATACCACAAAGCCCAAAACCACCAGCGATAATCGTATCGCCATCTTTCAAACCAGACATCGCTTCTTCGTAGGTCGAAACTACTTTATCGAAACCGGCCATGAGACCACTCCTAAAACAGTTATTATTATGCACTTCCCGTTGTGGGACTTCGCTTTACTCAAATCACTACGATTTTCGACGTAATCCGAGTCGGGCTTAACGCACGGAAACTTTACCAAGCGAGATTATGCGCATTGACTTTTTAATGCTAATGAAACTTTGCTAACAGGCGCTTTATTTAATGCATCGCAAATTTGCCATCCCGCTCTGGCAAGCCTTTCTAAATCAATTCCAGTGTAAATGCCAAGTCCTTCGAGTAAGTATACTACGTCTTCTGTGGCAACATTTCCTGACGCCCCTTTTGCGTATGGACACCCTCCGAGTCCTGCAACCGCACTGTCTATGACACTAATGCCCATCTCAAGGGCTTTGTGAATGTTGGCAAGTGCTTGTCCATAGGTATCATGAAAATGCACAGCCAGCTTGTCTCTGGGTATGTTAGCGAGCAGAAGTGAAAGCAGATTTTGTACTTTGTTTGGTGTACCTACGCCTATGGTGTCACCAAGGCTCACTTCATAACAGCCGAATGCCAACAATTGTTTACACACATCAAGGACTTGCTCTGGTTGCACTTCGCCTTGGTACGGACAACCTACGACACAACTAACATAACCCCGAACACGTATATTGTTCGCTTTAGCTAATTCCATCACAGGTATAAAGCGTTCGATACTTTCGCTTATAGAGCAATTAATGTTTTTCTGCGTAAAGGCTTCACTGGCGGCAGTAAAAATAGCGAATTCTTTTACGCCAGACTGAAGAGCGAGTTCAGCGCCTTTGACGTTAGGGGTTAACGCACTTAGCTCGACATCAGATGGAACAGAAAGGCCGGCAATTACATCCAATGAATCCGCCATTTGTGGCACCCATTTAGGTGACACAAACGCACCAGCCTCTATATTCTTGAGACCTGCACCAGCAAGGGCGTCAATTAGGGCAATTTTTTGTGCTGTTGATACGCTTTGTTCATTTTGCAAACCATCACGTGCACCAACTTCAACGATTCGGACCATTTCAGGGTAAGCCATTACGCTTCCTCCGCATCGACTATGGCCAGCATCGCACCATGGCTAACTAATTCGCCTTCCGCGAAACAATATGATGCCAATGTGCCGTCAAATGGTGCGTTTAGCGTGTACTCCATTTTCATTGCTTCAATAACAACGACAGGATCGCCTTTTTTCAGTTTTGTACCGACCGACTGCAGATGCTTAACAACAGTACCATTAAGCGGTGCGGCAAGGGGGGCAGCTTCATGCTCATGGTCACTGACGTAGTGTTTAGAACTTAGCGCTAAGGTAAATTGATGAGGTCCAAACATAACCGTGATTGATTCTTCATTCAAGACAACATGAGCCGTCAATTTTTTACCGTCAATCGACGCACTCAGTATTTGTCCATCCAATTGACCTTGTGCGATGACATTGTCGCCAGCAATATCTAAATGCCAGGCTTCCTCGACACGTGTTGCGAGTGTTTTTACATCAACAAATGGGATTTTGATCACCGCATTTTGATTAAGTCGAAATCCGATATTTTTCCAAGGTGTTTTTTTGCAGGGATTTTGATGTAAAACGTACGCAAGTGCAGCTAACTCAGTCATGGTTCTTTCTGGCACAGCAAAGTGCGTTAACACCTCAGTTTGCGTGTCGATAAAATGCGTATCTGGCGCACCCGCTTTAAACGTACCATGATTCGCCAAATGATGTAGAAAAGCGATGTTGCTTTTTAGGCCGCTTAAATGTACTTGCTCAAGTGCATGGCTCAATTTGTTGAGTGCGACTTCGCGTGTTTCACCATGAACAATCAGTTTAGCAATCATCGGGTCATAAAAGGGGCTTATCTCGTCGCCACATTGCACGCCCGTGTCTATTCGTACACCAAATGCCTCCGCAGGGAAAGTCAAACAGGATAACGTGCCTGAACAAGGCATAAAGTTTTCTGTCGGATCTTCAGCGTAAATACGCGCTTCGAAACTATGGCCTGACAGGGTAATTTGTTCTTGTGTTAGAGGCAGTTTTTCGCCATTGGCAACACGTATTTGCCATGCGACTAAGTCTTGTCCCGTGACCATTTCAGTTACTGGGTGCTCGACCTGAAGACGAGTATTCATCTCCATAAAGAAGAATTCATTTCCACATAATAGGAATTCAACTGTACCCGCACCACGGTAGTTGATTGCTTGAGCACAACGTACTGCGGCTTCACCCATTGCTTTTCGTAATTCAGCGCTTAGTCCAGGAGCTGGTGCTTCTTCAATGACTTTTTGATGGCGGCGTTGCAAAGAACAATCGCGGTCACCTAAATACACCGCGTTTCCATGATTGTCTGCAAACACTTGGACTTCGACGTGACGTGGCTTATCGACGAAACGTTCAATGAGTACTAAATCGTTACCAAAACTGGCTTTTGCTTCTCGTTTAGCGCCCTCTAAGGCTGAGATAAAGTCAGCAGCGGCTCGCACTACACGCATGCCTTTTCCGCCACCGCCAAACGCGGCCTTGATAAGAACAGGATAGCCAATCTTTTCGGCTTCACTAGCGAGGAATTGAGTATCTTGGTTTTGACCATAGTAGCCAGGAACTAACGGTACATTCGCCTCAGCCATAATTTCTTTAGCGCGCGTTTTTGAACCCATTGCTTCGATAGCAGACGTAGGAGGGCCAATAAAGACGATGCCCACTTCTTCACACGTATTAGCAAACGAATCGTTTTCAGATAGGAATCCATAGCCTGGGTGAACACAATCGGCGCCAGCTCGTTTTGCTACTTCTAAAATTTTCGACGCAACTAAGTAGCTGTCTTTCGTTGGTGCAGGGCCGATATGGTAGGCTTCATCGGCCATTTTTACGTGTTGACTATTGGCATCAGCATCAGAGTACACCGCCACAGTCGTCATACCGAGTGACTTAGCCGTTTTCATAACTCGGCAGGCGATTTCACCACGATTAGCAATTAAAATTTTCTTTAACATACCGATTTCCTTATTGCTCAGCGTCGTGTTGCCAAGTTGGTTTTCGTTTTTCAAAAAAGGCGCTTAAACCTTCTTGACCTTCAGCACTGACGCGAATTTCAGCAATGCGTTTTGCAGTATGACGAATTAACGAATCATCGATTGCGAAGCCCGCAACTTCGTTGATTAACGACTTAGCGCTTTTCACCGCCATCGGTCCGTTATTCAGAATTGTGTCAATGAAATGCGCTTGACTTAGCGACAAATCTTCGCTGATGGCGTGCAGTAATCCCATTGAAAGGGCTTGCTCCGAGTCGAAAACTTCGGCAGTTAAAAAATAGCGACGAGCATGTCGCTCACCGATTGCGCGAATAACATAAGGGCTAATTACCGCAGGAATTAGGCCGAGCTTTACTTCACTTAGACAGAACTTTGCATCGGGCGTCGCTACTGCGATATCACAGCACGCGATCAAACCGAGTGCGCCGCCAAACGCAGCACCTTGTACTAAACACACGGTTGGATGTGGGCAATTGGCAAGCACATTCATCAAACGCGCGAGACTCCATCGAGTCTGCTACGTTTTCTTCATAGTTATTGTCTGCCATGGACTTCATCCAAGCGAGGTCTGCGCCTGCCGAGAAATGCTTTCCTTCGGTTTTAAAAACCAATGCGCGGACGTCTAAGGTGCTCGCGTATTCGATATTTTTAATAAGTTCGGCAATCACTTCACTGTTAAAGGCGTTGTGTTTTTCAGGGCGACTTAGTAATAAAATCGCCACTTTGCTTTTTGTAATTGTTAATGTAACTGACATACCATGCTTCCTTACATACGGAAAACGCCGAACTTCGACTCTCGCTTAGGCGCATTCGCAGCGGCCTCAAGTGCAAGCCCAAGCACGGTACGTGTGTCTGCAGGGTCGATAATGCCATCATCCCACAGGCGAGCGCTTGCGTAGTAAGGGTGACCTTGACGCTCATATTGTTCGATAATTGGCTTTTTAAATTCAGCGACTTCAGATTCACTCATTGCTTGGCCTTTACGAGCTAGACCATCCTGACGTACTTGCGTCAATACGCCAGCCGCTTGTTCTCCACCCATGACCGAAATACGCGCATTTGGCCACATCCACATCATGGTGGGTTCATAAGCTCGACCACACATACCATAGTTACCAGCCCCATAAGAGCCACCAATAAGCACAGTGAACTTAGGAACGTCCGCACACGAAACGGCAGTAACCATTTTCGCGCCGTGTTTTGCAATACCTTCCGCTTCGTACTTCTGTCCTACCATAAAGCCAGTAATGTTCTGTAAGAAAATGAGAGGAATATTACGCTGTGTACAAAGTTCGATGAAGTGAGCACCTTTTTGTGCAGATTCAGAGAACAAGATGCCATTATTTGCGACAATACCGACCGGGTGTCCGAATATCTCAGCAAAACCGGTCACGAGTGTTTCTCCGAAGAAACGCTTAAATTCATCAAATTGCGAATCGTCTACAATACGCGCAATGACTTCACGTACGTCGAATGGTTTTTTAAGGTCTGTTCCGACAATGCCATAGATTTCACGAATGTCGTACCTTGGTGCTTTCGCTTCTTTTAGAATTGGCGAAGTAGGGCGGACATGGTTTAAACGAGAAATACATTGGCGTGCAATTGAAAGTGCATGGGCGTCATTCTCAGCGTAATGGTCTGCAACGCCAGAAACTTTGCAATGTACATCAGCGCCACCCAGATTTTCAGCACTAACTTCTTCACCCGTAGCCGCTTTTACAAGAGGCGGACCCGCGAGGAAAATAGTCCCTTGGTTTTTAACGATAATACTTTCATCGGCCATCGCGGGTACATACGCACCACCTGCCGTGCATAAGCCCATCACCACCGCAATTTGTGGAATGCCTTTGGCAGACATGCGCGCTTGATTATAGAAAATACGACCGAAATGTAGTTTATCCGGGAAAACCTCATCTTGTTCTGGTAGGTTCGCGCCGCCTGAATCCACTAGATAAATACAAGGTAAGTGACAACGTTCAGCGATTTCTTGTGCTCGGAGATGCTTTTTGACCGTGATAGGGAAGTAAGTGCCGCCTTTAACTGTCGCGTCGTTAGCTACAATCATACACTCAATGCCTTTAACACGCCCTATACCAGCAACAACACCAGCACACGGAATGTCTTGCTCGTAAACACCAAACGCGGCAAATTGCCCGATTTCCAAAAAAGGCGAACCTTCATCGAGTAGTGTTTCAATTCTGTCTCGAACGAAAAGCTTTCCACGGCTTTCGTGTCGAGCAATGAGTTCCTCACCGCCACCTTGCGCTAACGTTGAAACCTTGTCGCGAAGGTCAGCTACAAGCGCTGCCATCGCATTTTCTTTTTCTTTAAATATCGGGTCATGAATGTTGACCGATGAATTCAATACCGTCATGGCTAATCCTTAGCGACTTTCGTTAAATAACTCACGACCAATCAGCATGCGGCGGATTTCTGATGTACCGGCGCCAATTTCGTAAAGTTTAGCATCACGAAGTAGGCGACCCGTGGCGTATTCGTTGATGTAACCGTTACCACCTAGAATTTGGATCGCATCGAGCGCCATTTTTGTTGCAAGCTCTGCAGCATAAAGGATTGCACCCGCAGCATCTTTGCGCGTGGTTTCACCGCGGTCGCAAGATTTCGCTACAGTATAAACGTACGAACGCGCTGCATTCATTTGTGTGTACATGTCGGCGATTTTGCCCTGAATAAGTTGGAATTCACCGATAGACTGATTAAATTGTTTACGTTCATGGATGTAAGGTACAACGACATCCATACACGCCTGCATGATCCCAAGAGGGCCACCAGCAAGTACTACACGCTCGTAATCCAGACCGCTCATAAGCACTTTAACGCCTTCGTTTAAGTTGCCAAGAATGTTTTCAGCAGGAACCTCACAATTTTCGAAGACAAGTTCACACGTGTTTGAACCGCGCATACCTAACTTGTCTAATTTCTGTGCTGTTGAGAAGCCAGGGAAATTTCTCTCAACGATGAAGGCGGTGATACCTTTAGGCCCTGCATTAATGTCGGTCTTTGCATAAATAACGAAAACATCGGCATCAGGACCATTGGTGATCCACATTTTATTGCCATTAAGAATGAATTTATCGCCTTGTTTTTCTGCTTTCAACTTCATAGAGACAACATCAGAACCTGCGTTAGGTTCACTCATTGCAAGCGCGCCAATATGCTCACCGCTAATCAGTTTTGGGAGGTATTTCTCTTTTTGAGCTTGATTGCCATTACGGTTAATCTGGTTAACACACAGGTTTGAATGCGCACCGTAACTTAAACCAATAGAAGCACTTGCACGGCTTATCTCTTCCATGGCGATAACGTGTTCTAAATAACCAAGTCCTGAACCACCGAACTCTTCAGCTACGGTAATACCAAGTAAACCCATCTCACCGAATTTTGGCCACATGTGATTTGGGAACGCATTCTCGTGGTCGGTTTTTTCAGCAATAGGCGCAATTTCATTGCTCGCAAACTCATTTACATGGTCGCGGATCATATCTGCTGTTTCGCCTAAACCAAAATTTAACTCTTTGAATAATGATACGGTACTCATCTGTGCTCTATCCTGTGTGAGAGGTTATTTTTCTACATTCTTTAAAGTATCGCGGCAGCGGCGTTCAGCCGTCACTAATTCCATCAATACCACTTTAATATCATCCATTTGCTGTGTTAAATCGGCTTTCTTTTGCTCAATTAGGTCCAGCATCGTACGAAGTTGTTTAGCGCTACTTTTATCTGCATCGTACAACTCAAACAAACGCCCTGTTTCAGCGAGTGAAAATCCTAAACGTTTACCACGTAATATAAGCTTCAAACGTACTTTGTCGCGTTTTGAATATATGCGTGTTTGTCCGTGTCTTACCGGAGACAGCAAACCTTGGTCTTCGTAAAAACGAATACTGCGGGTTGTAATGTCAAATTCTTTCGCGAGATCACTGATTGAATATGTTGGTTCGTTTAAGTCTTGCTTCATTTTCGAGTTGCACCTTTACTACTGATAGGACCAATATAAGTGAAGTTTACGTAAAGGTAAAGTAAAGGGTGTAATTAATACTTTGGTCGGCATTGAGAGAAGTTTTTTGCAACAAAGTGCAGTTGAAACCCTCGCTATGTCTGGAAAATCTGACATAAAAGGGCAAGCAAAGTTTACACTTTAATACGCCGCGATTTTGTTGATTTTAGATTTACGTTGGCGTAAACGTAAATATTAGGTATGCTCAAAACATCTAAAGCATAAGTGATTCGCAGCAATGTGTTTTTCGCCACGAACTTGCAATATCGAACTGCTAGTCTCTATTCAACTACTTAGCAGTTTGTAAGTAAAGGAAAAGCGAGTGAAAAACATAAATTGTTGAACAGGAGATAACAATGAGTAACGAAACTGTAGTGATTGTAGCCGCAAAACGTACCCCTATGGGTGGTTTCATGGGGGCATTAACTGACGCGGCAGCAACCGATTTAGGTGCTACGGCGATTAAGAGTGTTCTTACAGAAACAGGTCTTGCTAACGACGCAATCGATGAAGTCATCATGGGCTGTGTTTTACCTGCGGGACTTGGCCAAGCACCAGCGCGTCAAGCCATGTTACATGCAGGACTTGCTCGCTCTACGGGCGCGACCACTATCAATAAAGTATGTGGTTCAGGACTTAAAGCCGCTATGTTGGCCCACGATTTGATTAAAGCAGGTTCGATTAACAGTGCGATTGCTGGCGGCATGGAAAGCATGTCAAATGCGCCTTACTTCCTACCAAAAGCACGTGGTGGTTTCCGTATGGGCCACGGTGAAATTAAAGACCATATGATGGCTGATGGTTTAGAAGACGCATATGACAATAAAGCGATGGGTTGTTTTGCGCAAGACACTGCAGACCAATATGGTATTACTCGCGAAAATATGGATGAATTTGCGCTTAGTTCGTTAACCAAAGCGAATTCTGCAATTGAAACCGGTGCGTTCAAAAACGAAGTAACGCCAGTTTCTTTGCAAACACGCAAAGGCGAAGTGGTTGTCGATACGGATGAACAACCTGGAAATGCACGTCCAGATAAAATTCCGTCATTACGTCCAGCATTTAAAAAAGACGGTACGATTACGGCTGCAAACTCTTCATCAATCTCTGACGGCGCGGCAGCACTAATCCTTATGAGTGAATCTGAAGCTAAAAAGCACGGATTAACACCGCTTTGTAAAATCGTTTCACACGCAACGCATTCTCAAGCACCAGCTGAATTTACGATTGCACCCGTTGGTGCGATGGAAAAAGTTCTGGCAAAAGCCGGTTGGACGACAGGCGATGTAGACCTTTGGGAAATCAATGAAGCGTTTGCTATGGTCACTATGCTTGCAATCAACGAAATGCATTTAGATGCAAGCAAAGTAAACGTTAACGGCGGCGCTTGTGCGTTAGGCCATCCTATTGGTGCAAGCGGTGCTCGTATTTTAGTCACGCTTATCCATGCACTCCGTAATCGCGGACTGTCAAAAGGAGTTGCGTCGCTTTGTATCGGCGGTGGAGAAGCCGTTGCATTGGCGGTTGAAATCTAAATAAACCAATCTTCAAGCGCCGCTCTATAAAAATACTACGCGGCGCTTTGTCATCAAGTTATCCGGGGAGGAGTGCTCATGCACCACGTACCATTATACATCGGCGGTGAGTTTACACAGTCACAATCTGAACAGTGGATTGATGTTGTAAACCCAGCAAATCAGGAAGTTCTGGCTAAAGTACCTTGTGCAACAGATGCAGAAGTGAAAGCGGCAATTCATTCCGCTCAAGAAGCGTTTAAAACGTGGCGTCATGTTCCTGTGCCTGAACGCGCGCGTATTATGATGAAGTACGCAGCTTTACTAAAGGAACATCAAGAGGAAATTGCAACAATTATCTGTCACGAACTAGGCAAAACATTCGAAGACGCGAAAGGTGATGTTTGGCGTGGTATTGAAGTTGTAGAACAAGCGGCGAACGCGCCAGCGATGATGATGGGCGAAACGGTTGAGAATGTAGCACGCAATATTGATACGTACTCGTATACCCAACCGCTTGGTGTTTGTGCTGGTATTACGCCATTCAACTTCCCTGCAATGATCCCACTTTGGATGTTCCCGATGGCGATTGTTTGTGGTAACACGTTCGTTCTTAAGCCGTCAGAGCAAGATCCACTTACGCCAATGCGTTTGGTTGAATTATTTGAAGAAGCAGGCGCACCAAAAGGCGTGTTGCAAGTTGTTCATGGTACGAAAGCCCAAGTAGACCAATTACTTGAAGCGCCAGAAATTAAAGCGGTGTCGTTCGTTGGTTCTTGTAATGTCGGTCACTACATTTACAGCAAAGGCACACAACATAAAAAACGTGTACAAGCGTGTGTCGGGGCGAAAAACCATATGGTGATTATGCCTGATGCGTCAAAAGCTCAAACGGTCAACAACCTTGTTGGAGCTTCAGTTGGTGCTGGTGGTCAACGCTGTATGGGTATTTCAGTTGCTGTGTTCGTTGGTAGCGCAAAAGAATGGGTCGAAGACATTAAGAAAGGGTTTGAGAACGTTCGCCCAGGCATTTGGAATGATCCTGAAGCGGCCTACGGTCCACAAACAACACCTCAAGCAAAAGCGCGCATCCTTTCTCTAATCCAAAGTGGAAAAGAGGAAGGTGCAACCTGCCTTGTTGATGGTTCTAACTTTACAGTTGAAGGTTATGAGTCTGGTAATTGGGTTGGTCCAACACTTTTCACCGACGTAACGGAAGACATGGCAATCTACAAAGAAGAGATCTTTGGCCCAGTTTTAAGCTGTGTATTTGTGGACACGTTAGATGAAGCTATCGCGCTGATTAACCGTAACCCTTACGGTAACGGTACTTCGCTATTTACTGCAAGCGGTGCAGCAGCGCGTAAATTCCAGCAGCAAATCGAAGTGGGTCAAGTTGGTATCAACATCCCAATTCCAGTGCCACTTCCTTTCTTCTCATTCACTGGCTGGAAAAACTCATTCTACGGTGATCAACACACATATGGTAAGCAAGGTGTTCGCTTCTACACAGAGACGAAAACCATCACATCACGTTGGTTCGATGATGAAGTGGTAACAGGTCCTAATATGAGCATCAATTTACGTTAAAACGTTTTTAAAGGGCAACACACGTTGCCCTTAACCTAATCAAACAAGCGAAAATAACTATTAGGCAGCGTAAACGTTGCTAAATGACAACAGAAGAAGAGGTCCGTATGAACTTTAATATGACCGAAGATCAAAAAGCATTTGCTGAAACGGCTTATCAATTTGCCATGACTGAACTTGCGCCGAACGCAGCAAAATGGGATCAAGAACACATTTTTCCAAAAGACGTAATCAAAAAAGCGGGTGAACTTGGTTTTTGTGGCCTTTACACCCCAGAAGAAGCGGGTGGTCTTGGCTTATCACGTCTAGATTCAAGCATTATTTTTGAACATCTGGCGATGGGTTGTACCGCAACGACGGCCATGCTGACTATTCACAACATGGCGACATGGATGATAGCGAGCTTCGCAACCGAAGAAACAAAAGCAGAGTACATCGACCAATTAGTCATGGGCGAACTGCTTGCGTCGTACTGTTTAACGGAACCGGGTTCTGGTTCTGACGCCGCTTCGCTAAAAACCAAAGCGGTATTGGAAAATGGCGAGTATGTGTTGAACGGCTCGAAAATGTTTATCTCTGGCGCGGGTGAAACAGATGTATTAGTTGTTATGGCACGCACTGGCGAAGACGGCCCAAGTGGTATTTCAGCGTTTGTGGTGCCTGCCAATGCAGAAGGCGTGATTTACGGCAAAGCCGAAGAAAAAATGGGCTGGAACGCTCAGCCTACACGCTTAATTACATTCGAAAACGTACGTATTCCTGCACATAACTTACTTGGCAAAGAAGGCGAAGGCTTTAAGTTTGCAATGATGGGCCTTGATGGTGGTCGCATCAATATTGCTACGTGCTCAATTGGTACCGCGCAACAAGCGCTCAATACGGCAATTAATTATATGCAAGAACGTCAGCAGTTCGGTAAGCCACTCGCGGCATTCCAAGCGCTACAGTTTAAAGTCGCGGATATGAATACCGAACTTGTTGCTGCAAGGCAAATGGTTCGACTAGCCGCGTTTAAACTTGACGAAAAAGATGCAGAAAGAACGACTTACTGTGCAATGGCAAAGCGATTTGCTACTGACATTGGTTTTAAAGTTTGTGACGAGGCGCTGCAAATTCACGGTGGCTATGGTTACATCAAAGAATACCCGTTAGAGCGTCATTTCCGTGATGTACGTGTGCACCAAATTTTGGAAGGCACCAATGAAATCATGCGCGTGATCATCGCTCGTCGTATTTTGGCCGAAGGCGCACAAAGCGTTTTATAAGGAGTTTAAACCATGACTGCACAACTTAAATTAGAAAAACAAGGTCACATTGCTGTTGTCACGATGTCAAACCCACCAGCAAATACCTGGACGCGAGATACCCTTGCAGGTTTACGTGACATGGTTCGCGAGCTAAATGCCGACAAAGCAATCTATGCGCTCGTTATCACAGGCGAAGGCGAAAAGTTCTTTTCTGCAGGTGCAGACTTAAACGTTTTTGCCAGTGGCGACAAAGGTGTAGCGGCAGATATGTCGCGTATTTTCGGAGAAGCATTTGAAACGCTAAGCCAGTTCCGTGGCGTATCTATTGCGGCTATCAATGGCTATGCAATGGGGGGAGGCCTTGAAGTTGCGCTTGCTTGCGATATTCGTATTGCTGAAGCACAAGCGCAAATGGCGCTACCAGAAGCTAAAGTAGGCCTACTGCCATGTGCGGGTGGCACACAAAATCTATCTTGGTTAGTTGGCGAGGGCTGGGCAAAGCGCATGATTCTGTGTGGTGAACGTTTAACTGCAGAGAAAGCGCTTCAAATCGGTCTGGTTGAAGAAATTGTTGAAAAAGGTCAATCGCTTGAAGCCGCAATTTCACTCGCTAAGAAAGTTGAAGAGCAAAGCCCAGTAGCAGTGAGTGCGTGTAAAACGCTAATCCAAAAAGGTCGTACAGGTACAATTGACAGTGCACTGCCACTCGAGCGCGAATTATTCGTCACATTATTTGACACGCAAGATCAGAAAGAAGGCGTAAACGCATTCCTTGAAAAGCGCAAACCAAATTGGGTGAACGGCTAATGAGCGAATTAAACCCATTGAACGACCTAGAGGCGCCAGTGGTGTTTGAAGAGGCGATTGCTGCCAATGGCATGAAAATCGCCTTTGCGACGCTTAATGTGCCAAAAGCACTCAATGCATTGAACTTGGAAATGATCCGTCTTCTTGCTCCCCAGCTTAAAGCATGGGAACAACAAGAAGATATCGCGTTAGTCGTACTTAAAGGTTCTGGTGAAAAAGCCTTTTGCGCGGGTGGCGATGTAGTGAGTCTCTACAAAGCGATGGTATCTGGCGACGAAGCGGGCTACATCGAGACGTTCTTTAGCGAAGAATATGCGCTGGATTACCACATTCACTGTTATGAAAAACCGATTTTGTTGTGGGGTAATGGCATCATTATGGGTGGTGGCCTTGGCTTGATGGCAGGAGCAAGTCACCGCGTTGTTACTGAAACGTCGCGTATTGCAATGCCTGAGATCACTATTGGTTTATACCCCGATGTAGGTGGAAGTTACTTTCTAAATAAGATGCCTGCTGGCGCGGGGTTATTTTTAGGTCTAACGGGAGCGTCTATTAATGCCGGCGATGCAAAGTTTGTTGGTTTAGCAGACTATTTCGTTGATGCTCAGCGGTTTAACGAGCTTGTTTCAACACTATTGGAAACGAACTTTGGGAAAACGGTAGCTCTAAATCATGAAAAGCTAAGTTCTGTTTTACAAAAGCTGGATAATGCCTCTGCTGCCGCACCAAAAAGTGCGGTTAAATCATTAGCCGTTGAACTTGAAAAACTCCAATCTTTAAACTCAATTGACGCGCAAGTTGAGTTTATCTCGTCGCTAGACAGTACAGAAAACAAATGGTTGTCTAAAGCTCAAGCTTCGTTAAAACATGGTTCACCGTTAAGCGCGGTTGTGATTTCTGAGCAAATTAAACGGACAAAAGGGTTGTCGCTTAAGGCCTGTTTTCTGCAAGAGTTATCGATGTCAGTAACATGTGGAAAATTTGGGGAATTCCAAGAAGGTGTGCGAGCGCTTTTAATTGATAAAGATAATTCTCCAAACTGGCGTTTCAAAAATATCAATGATGTTGATTTAAGCGTTGTAGAACAATTTTTTCAAGACCGTTGGGCTGATGGCAATCACCCACTCGCGAGTCTTTAGGAGTCATGTTATGGCAAAAGTAGGATTTATTGGTCTCGGTAACATGGGCGGACCAATGGCTATCAATTTGGTTAAAGCCGGACACGAAGTCACTGTTTTTGACCTATCAGACACTGCTATGGCGCAGTTAAAAGAAGCTGGTGCAGCGCTTGCGGACAAAATCAGTGATGTATGTGCTGACGCAGATTTTGTCGTCAGTATGTTACCTGCGGGCAAACATGTTCGTGCTATTTTCACGGGTGAAGATGGCTTGGTTAATTACCTCGACAAAAAGACACTCGTGATCGATTCTTCAACTATCGATGCGGAAAGTGCTCAGTTTGTTGGAAAGGCATTGGCTCTGGTTGGTATTTCATTCGTAGACGCACCAGTATCAGGTGGTGTCGCGGGCGCTGCTGCCGGTACGCTGACGTTTATTGTGGGTGGTTCTGAAACCAACTTTGATAAAGCTAAGACGGTCCTTTCTCACATGGGGAAGAATATTTTCCATGCAGGTGAAATTGGCGCAGGGCAAGTCGCTAAGATTTGTAATAATATGCTGCTATCAATACTCATGGCAGGGACGAGTGAAGCTCTTCAGCTAGGTGTTGATCATGGCTTGGACGCTAAAGTGCTTAGTGACATTATGCTCGCAAGCTCAGGACGTAATTGGACGCTTGAATTGTATAATCCATGCCCAGACGTTTTGCCCAATGTACCATCAAGTAATGGTTACAAACCAGGTTTTATGGTTGATTTAATGGCAAAAGATTTAGGGTTAGCACAACAAGCTGCTCAACAAACTAACTCAGCAACGCCGATGGGGGCGCTGGCTAAAAATCTATATAACCTAATGCAAAACCAAGGCAAAGGTTCTGAAGATTTCAGCGCTATTTTCAAGTTGTATTCTGAGAAAAAAGGTTAGGGTAATGGATATTCAAAATAAAACAGTCGTGATCACAGGCGGTGCACAAGGTCTCGGTTTCGCTATGGCAACAGAAATGGCGAAACTTGGTGCGAACCTGGCGCTAATCGATATGCAGGAATCTGTGCTTGCTGATGCCAAAGCCGCGTTGTTAAGCCACGGAATTAAAGTCAACACTTACGTGGCAAACGTGAGCGTTGAATCAGACGTTGAAGGTGTCTTTAATCAAATTCGTGATGATTTTGGCAATATTGCGGTGCTGGTAAACAATGCTGGCATTTTACGTGACGGAATGTTGCTTAAATACAAAGAAGGCCAAATCATCGATAAAATGTCGCTGCAACAGTTTCAATCGGTCATCGATGTTAACCTAACCGGCGTATTTCTTTGTGGTCGTGAAGCCGCAATCAAAATGGTTGAGGGTGGTGAGGGCGGCGTGATAATCAATATGTCGAGTGTTGCTAGAGCTGGAAATATGGGTCAAACCAACTATTCAGCTGCTAAAGCAGGCGTCGTTGCGATGACCACAAGTTGGGCAAAAGAACTTGGCCGATACGGTATTCGTGTCGGCGCGATTGCACCTGGTGTCATTCGTACATCGATGACGGATGCTATGAAACCAGAAGCTAAAGAGCGTTTAGTTGCGATGAAACCCGTAGGTCGCTTAGGCGAAGCCGAGGAAATCGCACATACGGCTAAATACATTATCGAAAATGACTTTTTTACAGGTCGTGTAATCGAAATCGACGGTGGTATTCGTCTGTAAGCGTGTTGTCACAAATTAAATGCGCCTTTATGGCGCATTTTTTTTACCAATTACGCGAGTTAACTTTTCAAAGAATAGAATCGGCACTTTTACGTCAATTGACACTGCACAAGTTGTTTAATCCGAAGAGAGATGTTGTTAAACCGAATAGTAAGTCGACGGTCAATGAGGATGGTTTGGTTCTCACTTCTAAAGAAAATATTAAGGATTAGAATGAGTTACAAGAAACACTTATGTGCTTTCGCTGTGGTGGTAAGCGCAATGAATAATGGCTATGCCAACCCTAACGGGGAAATCTTCAACCAGGTATATTTAGGTGAGCAGCAGCCCGCCATGATACCAAAAGTGTTTGCGCCAAACATTATTTCCCTGAGTGGACGTTACGAAGGGGTTATATCATTCACTCCCGATTTGAAAGAAATCTATTTTGGAGCGAATGATAGTGAAAATAAAACGCATATCTATCATACGAAATATACAGGCCAGACTTGGACGCCGGTTACGCTAATTGATTTCACCAAAGGACGAAAAGAAGAAGAAATTCATCCTTTTGTAAGTTTTGATGGGAACAAAATATACTTTACCGCACTCAGTTCCGGCCTCACCTACAATAAAATATGGTACGTAAACAAAACACCCAGTGCCTGGAGCGACGCGCAAGCACTACCAGCACCCGTTAACGAAGACCAAGTATTCTTTCCAATTCAATCGCGTAGCGGTGATCTTTACTACTACAATCTAACAAAAGGTCGGAATTATAAGGCAACGGCTAACGGAGAACATTTTTCAAGTTCGGAAGAGTTGAATATTGATTTTGGTGTGCATGTTTCCATCTCACCAAAGGAAGATTATCTCGTAATGAATGCACGAAACAACACTGAGACCGGTAGACGCGATAACGACCTTTTTGTTTCCTTTAAAACCAAGCAGGGAACTTGGGGGATGCCGATTAATTTAGGCGGGACGGTGAATTCGCACTACAACGATAAAACGCCTACGATTTCTCCCGATGGTAAGTTTCTATTTTTTGGCAGAGACGAAGCGGATGGAAAAGCCAACATCTATTGGGTAAGCACGGAAGTGATTGAGAAAGTACGTCCAAATAATTTATAGCGTGATAGTTCGACAATTTCGTACTCATCATAGAGTTTTTTATTACATTTAAAGATGGAAACTATATGCCTTACGTCAATGTTCAAATAACGAAAGGGGCCACTAGAGAGCAAAAAGCAGAATTGGTGAAAGACATTACTGAGTCTCTCGCGAGAGTGCTAAATAAAAAGCCTGAATATACTCACATTGTGATTCAGGAGATTGAGGAAAGTGATTGGGGATATGCAGGCCTTCTTACAGATGATTGGAAAAAGCAGCAGTCGTAATACGTTTTTGTCGTATAGCCCAATCTAATGGTGCTCGTTCAGAGAATGAAACGAGCACTGGCTTGTTACAAATCAGAAACAGGTACGTCTCCAGCGGACATCTGTGTGATTGGCGCACTGTGCCTAAGCGCAACAGTATTAGCTGGTGTGTTGGCTAGAAAAACAGTTTGTGCACCCTGAGTAAAACTATCATTGTGGATGCACTGAGGCCGAATGGCTAATGCACTGCCATCTAAAGGTATTTCAAACATGGTGAAATGGAATTGTTCTGTTTTTACCGTTCTGTAATAGGGATCTTCATGGCGCTGATCCACTTTTCGGCCTAGCAGTATTCTCGACACCGTCGGAAGACCAAAAACAGGGTCAATACCTTGAGAGGGAAGCCAAATATGCGGAAAAGGATGGTGCTCAACGAAAAGACCTCCTCCTTTTGTTGGGCTAAACTGATAGTCGAGGATATAGTTCGGCAGTTTTTGGTCGTACTGGATACCCCATAAATCCTGATTAAAGCCTAACGCAAACTCTTCTTTTGGCGAAAGTAGTTTTCCCCCGTAGTAAGCGAGAGTTTCTTTAAATTTGATGTCATCGTCGGCACTAACGCCAAACTTTAGCAGCGGAAACGTTAAATTGTCCGATTCGCAAATGAGTTGTCCTGTGCTACCGAATACATTGGATGCTCCATCAAGTCCGTTAATCCCCGCGCCGTTAACGGCAGATACCCAGAATCCACTCACTAAAAGAGCGTGTTTTTGTGACGGTATTCTATTCGAGTATTCTAGCTGTAACGCATTAAGTTCTTCTATCAAACTCGGCTTATTTTGTTCTGGTGCATAGTCGCTTTGAATAACTTGTGTTTGACTAGATGCATCAAGATGAACGCGCGTCCCTGAACGGATAGGACCAAATAAGCCGGTAGTAGTAAGGAGCAATTCATTATTCGAACTGCGATTAAGTACAGCACCATTTAAAAATTCAAAGTTGTTATCGAGGTCCTCGTCTGATACACCTTGGGTGACGTTTTGCCACCTTGGTTCCCGAAATTGACAGTAGCGGTACTCTGCTAATGTTTGATGGCCTTGTGTTTCATTGACTTTACAGGTTACGTGCGACATAGCTATTCCTTAAGTGCGTTGCCATAAATAAACAAGCTGTTTGTGGTAAAAAGTTAACGTCACAACATTAAAGTTCATTTGTAGTAAATCGCACATTACTCGAGATTACATCCTTGAGGTAAGAAACAGTAAAAATTGCTAAGAAGCCGTTAGATACAAAGTGAAAAGCGATGTAGATAAGAGTTCCAATTTAGTCAAATGCTCGCTATTGTTGATTTTTAACGCCTGTAAAGAAGAACAATATGATCCGTGACATGTCAGAAACAGATTTTGAACTGTTTTGGCCAACGTTCCAAAGCATCATCCAAGCGCAGGAAACGTATGCATTCGAGCCTACTTTAAGTAAAGAAGAAGCTTACGAGCTTTGGTGTGTTCAACCGCTTAAAACCTTTGTCTACATTGAAAACGGAACAGTCCTTGGGTCGTACTATTTAAAAGCAAATGCGATGGGGCCAAGTAGTCATGTCAGTAATTGCGGATATATGGTTTGCGAACAGGCGAGAGGAAAAGGCGTTGCCAAAAAATTATGTATACATTCACAATTGGTTGCTAAACAGGAAGGGTTTAAGGCGATGCAGTTTAACAGTGTCGTTTCGACAAATGAGACTGCTGTGTCGCTGTGGCAAAAATTAGGCTTCGAAATTGTCGGGGTGCTACCGAAGGCCTATAAACATTTAAGATTCGGTTATGTAGACAGCTATGTTATGTATAAGTGGTTGTGACGGAATTCAGCTTCGCAGTTAAAGCCGGTTCAAACTGCTAAGTTGAACTAATACGTCGCTTTTAGCGAGATTTTCAAACTCGCCATTAAGCAGATGGTTCTTTTTTAGGAATGTGTCAAGGAGACTGAAATGAAAATTGAAGTGCAAGTGAATGTGGTCGGTTCGTTAACGGCGGCTTGGAATGCGTGGACAACACCAAGTTCAATTCAAGCTTGGAACTTCGCGAGTGATGATTGGTGCTGCCCGCGTGCAGAACTTACATTTGAAGTAGGAGGACGATTTAACTATCGAATGGAGTCCAAAGACGGTCAATTTGGTTTTGATTTCGAGGGTACATTTACGAACATCGTGCCACATAAGGAAATCGCATACAAAATGGATGACGACCGCCATGTGACGATTTATTTTACTGAGCATGATGACAAAATCGTCCTATTAGAACAATTTGATGCTGAAAGTATTCATTCGATTGAGCAACAGAAGGAAGGGTGGCAGTGCATTTTGAATAACTTTAAGAAACATGTTGAGAATGGAGACGTTCGTTCTAAATCATAAATACGTTATTAGCTCAAGCGACTAAATAGGCTGAAATGCACGGTTGTCTTTTTCGTGAAGTTGGTTTATCAGTGAGACAACCGCTTATTCCTTTAATAAGAGTTTTGTTGAACTAGAAGATGTAAGGGTCATTTTATAGATTGAGAACGCAGAGTTACCGATGTTTTCCTGATGACTAAACAAAGCCCCAAGTTTTTTGGCTAATGCAATGGAAGGTAAATTATCTGGGTGAATAATACTTATTAATGCGTCTAGCTTCAATTGCTCAAACGCCCATTGCTTGACTGCAAGTGCACCTTCGTAAGCGTAACCTTTTCCCCAATGCTCAGGAACGATACCCCATCCAATTTCAATCGCAGGCCAGCCTTCTGGTTCAAACAAACCTATGCGGCCCACAAACTCGTTTGTTATTTTATCTTCAACCGCCCATAGCCCAAAACCCTTAAGGTGCCAGTGGCCAATCATCATAGCCATAGAGCGCCAACTCTCTTGTGGAGATAAAGGGACACCGTTTCCGATGAACTTCATGAAGTTTGGATCAGCATAGGCAATTGAAAGGGGCTGGAAATCAGCTTGTCTCCATGCCCGTAATCTTAGTCGCTTCGTTTCAATATTAGGTATTGAATAGAGGTTCTCGTTCACTGTTAATTCAGAACTTTACGAGTTCTAAAGCTTCTGCCTTTCATTTTGCCATCGCCCATAATTTGTAGGGCAATGTTTGCGACCTTTCGCTCTACTGCGACGAAAGAAGTCATGGCTGTTACTTTAATTTTGCCAATTTGAGTCCCTGTTAACTTCCCGTCCGCAGTTAACGCGCCAAGAATATCGCCAGGACGGAGCTTCGCTTTTTTACCACCATCGATTTGAAGTGTGATCATCGGTGCTTTCATGACGCTGTTGCTGAACACGTCGTCTTTAGGCAAGTCACTCGGCTCAATGGTAAAATCGAGATAGTCTTCTAGCGTATTCACTTTGTGCGATTCCTTATAACTCATGATGGAACACGCAACACCTTTATTACCAGCGCGTCCTGTTCTGCCAATTCGATGAACGTGTACTTCTGGGTCATGCGCGATATGATAGTTTATGACCATGTCAACGTGGTCAACATCTATGCCTCGTGCGGCAACGTCGGTAGCTAGTAATATGGTAATACTTTTGTTGGCAAAACGAACTAAAGTGCGGTCGCGGTCTTTTTGTTCTAAATCACCATGAAGTGCCGCTACGTCGAAGCCAAGCTTCATTAAATGGTCACTCACGGTTTGACATTCAGCTTTTGTATTACAGAATACAACCGCGCTACTAGGTTGATGTTGGAGCAGAAGTCGGTGAACTGCATCAATACGCTCCTCGTTAGATTCAACCTCGTAGAAATACTGTTCAATTGAGTTGGCATCATGCTTTGACTCAACAACCACTTTTTCAGGCGCTTTCATTATGTGCTGGCAAAGCTTTTCGATACCTTGAGGGTAGGTTGCACTGAATAACAAATTTTGACGTTGTGCAGGGCAATGCTCAACAATGCATTGTATTGAGTCTTCAAATCCCATTTCCAGCATACGATCGGCTTCGTCTAGCACGAAAGTATTGACTTCATCTAGCGAAAGACGTCCCTTTACCAGATGTTCTTCAATACGTCCCGGTGTACCAACAACGATATGTGCGCCATGTTCTAGTGAACCAATCTGAGGCCCCATCGGAGCACCACCGCATAAAGTGAGGACTTTAATATTGTGAATCGCACGCGCGAGCTTGCGAATCTCAACAGCAACTTGATCGGCCAGTTCACGAGTAGGGCAGACAACAATCGCTTGAACCCTGAAGCGGTCTACATTGAGATTGTGCAAGATCCCTAATGAAAATGCGGCTGTTTTACCAGATCCCGTTTTACCTTGCCCAATGACATCTTTTCCATCCAATATCAATGGTAAAGTCTGCGCTTGAATGTCCGTCATGGTTTCATAACCAAGCGACGAGAGGTTTTCTAAAATTGCAGTGGATAGAGGCGTTTCTGAGAACAATGACTTAGACAAGGTAGTAATCTTCTTTAGATCGAAAAATGAAATTATAACATGCTTCTAGATACAGAAGTAAATTCGTTGTACTAGGGTGTTTTCGTTTAAAATTGCGGTTTACTCAATTTGGTCGGCAACGTACAGTAGTTATTCAATCGCTTAATTTGGTGAAAAGAAGATGAAATTCGACGCAATCAAACTTAAAGAAAAATTTGCCCGTTTTAACGAACATTGGTCTCCTCGCGTTGTTGCTGAAATGAACGATTACCAGTTTAAATTAGCTAAAGTGCAAGGTGAATTTGTTTGGCATTCGCATGACGACACAGACGAGGTATTCTTGGTTATTGAAGGCGATATGATCATCGAGTTTCGTGACGGAAAGGTCGCTTTGAGCGCAGGGGAAATGTTTGTTGTTCCAAAGGGTGTAGAACACAAGCCATTTGCTGAGAGCGAATGCCATGTCATGTTTATAGAGCCAAGAGGTGTTGTAAATACAGGGGATGCTGGTGGCAAATTAACCGCAGCAAACGACGTGTGGGTGTAAATCCAACGAATAAAAAGGACCGATAGAATGAAAACAATAGGTTTGTTAGGTGGGATGAGTTGGGAATCAACCGTGAGTTATTACCAGTCCATAAATCGACAAATAAAACAAACGCTCGGCGGATTGCATTCGGCTAAAATTGTGTTGTATAGCGTCGATTTTGCAGAGATTGAGAAACTGCAAAAGGAAGGGAATTGGGATAAAGCAGCCGAAATCTTAAGTAAAGCGAGTAAATCGCTGCAGAGCGCAGGAGCGGAAGGTTTATTTATTTGTACAAACACGATGCATATTGTTGCGCCTCAAATTCAATCCGAATTATCCATTCCGCTGTTTCATATTGCAGACGCCACTGCGGAGGTGCTTGTCGATATGGGCGTAAAGAAAGTCGGCTTACTCGGTACGAAATTTACGATGCAGGAAGGTTTTTATAAAAACAGAATTTCTGAGCATTACGGAATCGATGTGATAGTACCTGATGAAGGGTCGCAAGAAGGCATACACACGATTATTTATGATGAGTCTCTGCTTGGGTGAAATAAACCCTTCATCGAAGTATTTTTATTTAGAAGTGATTGAGGATTTAAAAAACAAGGGAGCGGAGGCGATAATTCTAGGATGTACTGAAATCGCGTTATTGGTAAAAGCCCGTGATACAGCAATCCCATTGCTTGATACGACAACGATTCATGCAAGCAAAGCGGTGGCATTCGCCCTTGAAGATTAACTTTAAACCGCGTCCATAAGATTTGCACAATTGGGTTAAACAATAAAGGAAAACATTAACAGGAGTTTTTATGGCCTTAATATCAAAAATATCTCAACTCGAAGATGAACAATTACGTGCAATTGCTTATATGCCAACGGATTATTTATCAGTACTGGTTGCGAGCGACGCGTGGTTACAATTTACAGATTCTGATTTTATGCGCATCGCAGTATTGCTTGCGGAAAAAAGCTTTTTAGAGGGGGGATGTCCAATTGGTGCGGTGGTAATCGACAACGTAACGCGTCAAATATTAGGTAAAGGACACAATACCTTAGTACAAGAATCTCACCCTTATAACCATGGAGAGACATCTGCAATGCGTGATGCTGGGCGTGTGGATTTTAGCCAAACCACGCTGTTTACTACGCTAAGCCCGTGCGATGTTTGTGCAAGTTTATTGTATATGCGAGGCGTAAGCCGTGTTGTTGTCGGGGATGTTACTAATGCAAACGGAAATGAAGGCTTGTTGCAGGAAAAAGGTTTAACGGTCGATATTTTAGAAGACGAAGTTGGAATTGCATTATACGCTCGTTTTCGTAAAGAAAAGCCAGAGCAAGAGTTGGAAGACTGGCGGGGTGTCAGTGCTGTAAATGCGGCTCGTTAACGTTATTAAAAAGGATCACCACCGTATTTTGATTGGTACGGTGGTCTGCTGGATTTTGGTGCAAGTACTAAGTGCTGGCTGGTTTTACTTTCTAACCTTGAGTGAGGCCAAAAGTGGCTGGTTAGTCTCGGCACAAATCAAAAAAGTAGCGGATTTTATCATCTTTAGTACAGGCTCTTTGCTTCTTTATTCGGCGCGGTATGAAACGAAATTCTCTTATTTACTTGTCTTTTTATTTGCAGGACTCGGTATCTATACCTTAGCCTCGCTATTTTTCCCGTTAAGCTAAAGTGGCATGGTCTTTTTGACATAAATCTCTAAAATAGAACACCTAATTTGTTGTTTAAGAGCTTTTATGGAAAACTTTGTCGCCATTCTTGTGTATTTAGTCATTGGCGCTTGCCTAAGACGTATGCCTCAGTTTCCCAATGAAACCGGAATTGTATTAAACCAGTATGTGCTTTTTGTGGCCTTACCAGCCGTTGTTCTTTTAAAAATCCCTCAACTTGTCTTTTCAACGGATTTGCTCTTACCTGCTTTAATACCTTGGGTTCTTTTGCTCCTAGTCGTAGGTTTGGTGCTTTTAGCAGGTAAAGTGTTCAACTGGTCAAAAAATACGATTGCAGCGCTATTGGTCGTGTTGCCTTTAGGTAATACGTCATTTCTTGGATTTCCGATGGTCGAGGCCTTTTTTGGTAGTCACGCTCTTCCGTTGGCCATTATCTATGACCAAGCAGGATCGTTTGTCGCGTTGGCAACATACGCCACCATTTTAGCCGCGGTCTTCAATCCAGCTGCAGCCAAACCGACCTTTAAATCTATGGCAATAAAAGTTATTACCTTTCCTTCTTTTATCGCGCTTGTCATTGCCTTACTCGCCAAAGGGAATAGCTATCCGACTATCGCAACATCAATACTAGAAAGCTTATCTGCAACGTTAGTCCCTGTAATTATGGTTGCGGTTGGATTTCAATTTCAGTTGCGACTTGAATCCCATGAAGTCAAACCACTGCTTTTCGCTCTGCCTGTAAAGCTTTTGGTAATGCCTTTAATTGCGTATGGAATAGTACTGCAGTTCGATGTACCAAAAGTATTGATGCAAGTGGTGGTGTTTGAAGCAGCAATGCCTGTGATGATTTCGGCAGGAGCGATTGCAATTGGAGCAAATTTAGCGCCTAGAATGACATCGGCGCTTGTTGCTCTAGGTCTTGTCGTAAGTTTTGTTACCTTGCCTTTGTGGTATTGGGTACTGAGTAACATTTAACTGAGTGTAGCTATACGCGGTAGATTAAGCGTTGTGAATTTTTTATCAGTCGTTTTAAAGTATAAAGGCGAACAGTAGTTCGCCTTTATTAACACATTGAGCTGTTTACTTTTCTAAACCCGTCTTTGTGTAGATAGTAACTTTGTCTGAAACAAAGTTAATGGTGATATTTTGACTTTCATTACCCCACACGCAATTCGTATGAAGGGTTTTCTCTTCGCATTTGTCTGCAGAACCGAGTACTTGTTCAACTTCCGTTTTGTCCATGCCTACTTTGATTTTGTTATAGTTTTCAATATTAACCTTTGAGCAAGCTGCTAGGCCAAGCGCTAATGCGATCACTAAGTATTTTTTCATTTTCCCCTCCGAGCCGATGTGGCCGTTAATGTTTATACTTTCTTATTTGAATGATCATACCCATTTTGGGATGATCAAGATAATGTATGTCACCACTGTATACGCGCGTGTACTGTGAAAAACGCGCTGTTTGTAACTCAGCGTCGTCGTTCATAAAGCGATAGTCAAATTCAGAGGTAATAAATAAATAGTGCCTTACATGGATTTTCATCAATCCTTGTAGTTGCCAAAGGTCAGGATCTTTATGTGTGATAGAACCGAATTCATGGTTTAACAAACCAACATAACCTTCACTATTAATATAGTTTTTTATGGATTCTAAACTAGCGTTTCCAGCGAAGCGCTGACCACCATATACGATAATATTAGGGGCACGTGTTTGACTGGATTCAGGGAATCGCCAACCCGTGTGCAAAATTGGCTTTAACCCTTTGCGTTTAAGCTTTTGCATTACATCGTCAAGTTGTAATTGAGAGTCATCGAGTAAATAAATACTATCGGTATGTTCTTGAATTTCAGCTTTAGGTGATAAAGGCATTACGTCAAAATGTTGGGTGTAATCATAACTATCAGGACACACAGGAGACACTTGGCTTTGTGGTTCAAATGTGTTTCTTTGTATCTGAATCGTGCCCTGTAAACATTGCTCCTTTCCCGCTAAGTTGAAGCCATCGGTTAACAAATCAAGCTGATTTTTTCCTGTAATTTCAGGGTATTTAATTGAGAAGTCTTCACGTAGCTCGGCATTTTCTTTTTGTTCAAATGCAATAAATTCAACTTCAAACCAACGAGTTGCGTAGGCAGGTAATGCAATCGTTGAGATAACAACGGCAATAAACAATCGGCTAAGCATTATGCTGCTGCCTTTTTAGTAAAATCATCAATCATGGCATTTATCATTTTTATTCTTTCATTGCCGTTATTGGCTTCAATGGCGAACTTCAATTTGCTAGCGCCATCCATTTTATAAATAGATGGTGCACTTTGTATCAAACCGATAATGAACATTGGGTTAACTTTTGTTTGTGACGTGAATTCGAAATAACCACCTTTCGGATTCGCATCGACACGGCTAATGCCGATTTGCTGCGCTTTTTGCTTGATTGTTTGCACAGAGAATAAATGTTTTGCTGCATCAGGTAACAGCCCAAAGCGGTCGATCAGTTCCACTTGTAATTCATCGAGCTGTTCAATATTCGTTGTACTTGCAATACGTTTATAGAAGCTCAATCGTGTATTCACGTCTGGAATGTAGCTGTCTGGCAAAAGAGCAGGGACTTTTAAATCGACTTCGGTTTGCTGCTGAAGCAAGTTTTCTAGTGTAGGTTCTTTACCGTCTTTAAGTGCGTTTACAGCTTGTTCTAGCATTTCCATATAGAGGGTAAAGCCGATAGTTTGAATTTGACCACTTTGGTCATCTCCTAACAATTCACCGGCACCACGGATTTCTAAATCGTGTGTTGCTAGGGCAAAGCCAGCACCCAAATCTTCAAGAGACTCGATTGCTTGCAAACGTTTAACCGCATCAGGAGTGAGTGCATTCGCAGGTTTCGTAAGCAAATAGGCGTACGCTTGGTGGTGAGAGCGGCCTACACGTCCACGTAACTGATGCATTTGAGCTAGACCAAGTTTATCCGCTCTGTCCATGATAATGGTGTTAGCTGTTGGGACATCTATCCCCGTTTCTATTATTGTCGTACATACTAAGACATTGTATTTCTGGTGATAGAAATCGCCCATTAATGATTCGAGTTCTTTTTCACGCATTTGGCCATGGGCGATGGCGACGGTTGCCTCAGGAACAAGTTGAGTAATGTCTTCAGCGACTTTTTCAATGGTTTCCACGTTATTGTGAAGGAAATAGACTTGACCGCCGCGTTTAATTTCACGCAATACAGCTTCTCGGATTAATTCGTCCTCGCGTTCGCGAACGAAGGTTTTTACGGCCAAGCGTTTAGCGGGTGGCGTGGCGATAATCGACAAGTCACGCATACCGCTCATGGCCATGTTCAACGTTCGTGGAATAGGTGTTGCTGTAAGAGTTAAGATGTCCACATCGGCACGGAGCTGCTTAATTTTTTCTTTTTGTCTTACGCCAAATCGATGTTCTTCATCAACAATAAGTAAACCAAGGTCCGAGAATTTAATATCTTCTTGCAGGAGTTTATGAGTTCCAATGACGATATCAAGTTTGCCTTCTTCAAGTTTTGTCAGTGTTTCTTTTTGTTCTTTTGTCGAGTTAAAACGTGACAATACGCCTACTTCAACGGGAAGATCGGCAAAACGATCTTTAAAGTTTTCATAATGTTGTTGAGCAAGCAACGTTGTTGGAACAAGTACGGCAACTTGCTTACCATCGTTCACTGAAACAAACGCGGCGCGCATCGCGACTTCTGTTTTACCAAAGCCAACGTCACCGCACACTAATCGGTCCATTGCCTGCGGGCTTTGCATATCCATCAACACCGCTTCTATCGCATTCCGTTGATCGTCGGTTTCCTCAAATGGAAAGCTATCCCCAAAGTCACGATAAGCGGATTGTTCTAACTTGAAAGCGTAACCAGGCTTGCTTTGACGCTTTGCGTAAATATCCAGTAGTTCAGCTGCAACGTCACGGACTTTTTCCGCCGCTTTTCGTTTCGCTCGTTCCCAAACGTCTGATCCCAGCTTATGGAGAGGAGCGTGGGCTTCTTCGCCACCTGAATAACGACTCAACAAATGCAGTGAACCTACAGGAACATACAATTTGGCTTCATTAGCGTACGTTATTGTTACAAACTCAGTAGCGATACCGTTAGCTTCAATTGTTTGTAACCCGATATAGCGACCAACGCCGTGATCAAGGTGAACGATAGGTTGACCTTCTTTAAGTTCAGCTAAGTTTCGAATGAGCGCATCTTGACCTTGATCGAACTTATGCTTGCGACGACGGCGTTGAGATATTTTAACACCGAGTAATTCTTGTTCGGTTATAACGGTAAGAGGCAACTCACCAAAGAGAAGTACACTTTGTTCAAGCGGACTGACTATGATACCGACGTCATCTTTGGCTGACACAAACTTTTGTAGATGGGTGAACGATTTAAGTTTTAGCCCAGTTGGCTTTAATAACGTTAAAAGTGATTCTCTGCGGCCATCTGATTCAACAGAAAAGAGAACACGACCGCCTTGTTTTTTCTGTAGTGCAATAAAGTTGAGTAATGCTTTATATGGATCAGTTAATTTGTGATCAATTTTCAATTCTGGAATGAGCGCACAATCAAGATTTGTATGACCAGCACGTGTTCCTAGTGGCGCAAGTGATAGACGGATCCTAGGGTAGTGCCCAAATTGTTCGAACAAGCTATCTACAGGCAGATAAAGCTCATTTGGAGCGAGTAAAGGTCTGAGAGGATCGACTCTTCGATTTTCATAGCGTTTATTAACATCGACCCAAAACGAATTTGCAGCGTGCTCAACGTCTCCAAGATGCATGAAAGTGGCATCATCAGGAAGGTAGTCAAAAATAGTCGCTGTCGATTCAAAGAATAGTGGAAAATAGTATTCAATTCCCGCGGGTAGACTACCTTTGCTCACCTGCATGTAAATTGAATCGCTTTCGCTACTCGCACCGAATTTAGCACGATATTGAATACGAAAACGTTCAATATCTGACTGTGCGGTAGGGAACTCGTGTGCCGGTAATAAATCTATGAAATCTATTTTATCAAGCGAACGCTGTGTCTCAGGGTCGAACACTCGTATGCTATCTAGCTCATCATCAAAGAAGTCTAGTCTGAACGGCGTTTCGCTACCCATTGGGTACAAGTCGATTATAGAACCTCGAACAGCGTATTCACCGTGTTCCATGACTTGTTGTACATGCCTGTATCCAGATTCCGTCAGCGCTTGTCGCAATTGTTCTATATCGACGCTTTGGCCCGCTTTAAATTGCAACGCTGTGCCATGTATAAACGATTTTGGCGCTGTACGTAACATAAGAGTTGCAGCAGGTACAATAAGTACACTGTGTTTAGTTGACTTCAATGCATTGAGTGTCGCTAAACGTTGAGAAATGATGTCTTGATGCGGCGAAAAATGGTCATAAGGTAACGTTTCCCAGTCAGGGAAAACCCTAACTGGAATTGACAGGAGGTAGTTAAGCTCAGTTTCAAGTTTTAAAGCCGAAGGCGTGTCTTGGGTGACGATAACGACGAGTTCGTCGCGTTTTTCAATGGCATTAGCAAGTGACAAACTGAGTCCACTGCCGATTAGTTGCCCCCAATGGATTTTATCCTGCTTTGATTTTACCCAAGGTAAGGCTTGCCATTGTGCCTTTGACATCTACAACTCCTGTTTTACGTTTTTCTTTTGATATTAATCGCGATAGATTTTCAATAGATCGTGGTAGTGGTCAATTCTGCGGTCACGCAGGTAAGGCCACCAACGGCGCACAGATTCACTTCGGGCTTTATCAATGTCCACGACTAATATTTCTTCTTCTGTTTCAGAACCGTGTGCTAAAAATTCGCCCTGTGGTCCTGTTACAAATGAGTTGCCCCAGAATTGAATACCTTCACTCGTACCACTTGGATCTGCTTCATGACCAACACGGTTTACACTGATAACAGGCACACCATTTGATACGGAGTGAGCACGTTGTGCAATGATCCAAGCATCACGCTGACGAATTTGTTCGTCACGGTCGTCAGCAGGGTTCCAACCAATCGCGGTCGGGTAGATTAGTAGTTCAGCACCAGCCATAGCCATTAAGCGGGCGCCTTCTGGGAACCATTGATCCCAACAAACTAACACACCTAGTTTCCCTACAGAGGTCTGTATCGGTGTAAAGCCAAGATCTCCAGGGGTAAAATAAAACTTCTCGTAAAATCCCGGATCATCTGGGATGTGCATTTTACGGTATTTACCTGCAATTGTGCCGTCCGTTTCAAAAACCACTGCGGTGTTGTGGTAGAGTCCCGTAGCGCGCTTTTCGAAAAGCGAAGAAACGATAACGATACCAAGCTCTTTTGCGAGTGCTCCTAGAACGGTCGTACTTGGACCTGGAATTGTTTCAGCTAAATCAAATAGTTCAGTATCTTCTACTTGGCAAAAATACAAACTACGGTGCAGTTCTTGAAGACAAACTAGTTTTGCACCTTGTCTGGCTGCGTTGCGAATACCATCGAGCGTTTTTTGAAAATTCGCAGCAATGTCACCAGTGTTACTGTGCTGGACAAGGCCAACTTTTAAAATTGAGTTACTCATAAAAAGACCTACTTTAAAAAGCCTTTTGGCAACTGCATTGTAATGCAATGTAAGCTACCAAACTGATGGATAATAGGTAAACAATTGACACCAATAACGGTTCTATCTGGATACGCTTGTTGGATCTGACCTAAAGCAAAACCATCGAATTCATCACCATACACGGGAACAAGGACCGTTTTATTGATGATTAAATAGTTAGCGTAGGTTGCAGGTAATCGGTAGCCTTCCGAGTCAAAACACGCTTTAGGCCAAGGGAGCGGAATTAATTGATAAGGCTCACCAGATGGCGTTCTAAATGTTTCTAACTGTGATGCCATTTTTGACAGTGCGTCGTAGTGCTCATCTTCTTCGTCGTCGCATTCAACGTAAACTATTGTATCGTTCGGTGCGAATCGTACCAGCGTGTCGATGTGGCTATCGGTATCGTCACCAGCAAGATACCCATGGTCAACCCACAAGAATGACGTCACGCCAAGTTCATCTTGTAACGTTTGCTCGATTTCTTGTTTTGATAAAGAAGGGTTACGATTTGGGTTTAATAAACATTCTGACGTTGCTAAAAGCACGCCATTCTCATTTATTTCAACACCTCCGCCTTCAAGTACAAAGTTTAGAGATTTGTACTTCGCGTTTTTACAAGCCGCTTGATCAACAACCTGTCTATTGATTGCGTTATCTTGTGAGGCGTCGAATTTATCGCCCCAACCATTAAAAACAAAATCTTTGATATAGATTTCACCAAGTTCATTGGCTGTCGTTAACGGGCCGTGATCTCGAGTTCAAGTATCATCACAGGGCGCATCCACAAACACGATTTGTGTTAGGTCAACTCCATGTTCAGCAAGAAGGTGTGTAATGTGTGCTTTGAGTGATTCATCGTGCGCGACGATAAGTACTTTTTGCACTTGGCTTATTTGCTGACAAAGCGTGACATAAACTGGTTCAACATCATCTAGGATATGTGACCAATCGGTATCAGCGTGTGGCCATGTCAGCATGACGGCGTCTTGTTCCGTCCATTCAGGTAATAATCTAAAAGTCATGATCTTATAAAACAATCAAACAAGACCATAGTTTATCATTGTAGGGCAGAGTGTCAGCTATTTTGTGTCTCATTCTTGTCAGATTGGCGTTTTTTTAACTGACGCGTTTGTGCGTGTAAACTCGCCCGGACGATGAGTTCTTGGTCCGTATCTCGCACTTTACTGAATAACAGTGTGTATTGAGTTCCCTTATCTGTTTGTGCCTTGGCTATAACCTCGGTAAAACAAAATATGGCTGCGGCCTCACTATATAAAAATATCTTTGTTCTAAAATGTTGGCCAAGTTCAAAGTCTTGGTCGAGTGTTATTTTAATGCCGCCACCGCCATAACTATCGCAATTTACGGTATCGTCGTCCGATTGTTCGGTGGACAGGATATGACTCATGATGAGGTCGATTTTACGAGACTGGGCCTGTAAGTATACCGCTAGCTGTTCGGCTACATCACCTAAGCTTCTTAATGGTCGAAGCACGCTTATGTTAAGTTCATTAACTTCATTTGCGAGTCTAAACAGGGCGGGAATACTCGCCTCTAATTCATCTTGTGTCAGCGGTACTTCGTGCTTTGCAACCGGATAGAGATTAACTCGATTACTTTCTTCAATTTGGAAAAAAGATTCGAACTGCGTTTGTTTGTCACTCATTCAAAAGCTCGGTTGAATTTTTTCAATCATAGCTTAAGTTTAGCTGAAAAAATGGGCTTTTGAAATGAAGAAGTTTGCGCTTGTAAAGCGGGAGATTTACGACATGAAAAGAAAAAGCGCGATAGTATCTCTACCGCGCTTTGTGTATTTAGACTAAGCCTTCGTCGGTATCGACATGCTCTTTCTTATGATGTTCAGCGATTTCATTTGCTAACTCATCACGTGAACGTTTTTCAGTAACACGTCTCGTCGTTAACCAATAGAAAAAGAGGGGGACGAAGAAGACAGCAAGGAATGTCGCAGCCATCATACCTCCCATAACACCAGTACCTACTGAATGCCTTGCTCCTGCACCCGCGCCTGAACTAAACACTAACGGTACAACACCAAGAATAAAGGCCAGAGAGGTCATGATAATTGGTCTAAAACGTAAACGAGCCGCTTCGAGTGCCGCTGCACTTGCTGTCCAACCTTCTTGGTACTTCATAAGTGCATACTCGACGATTAGAATCGCGTTTTTACTTGCAAGACCTAACAGTGTAACCAAACCAATTTGAAAGTAAACGTCGTTTGTTAAACCCGAAACCCATACTGAGACCAACGCGCCAAACGTACCAAAAGGCAAAGCGAGTAACACTGAAATTGGTAGAGACCAACGCTCATAGAGTGCAGCAAGAATTAGGAAAACCATGATAACAGCAAGGCCTAGAGCTAAACCTGTCGTACCAGAGCTACGCTTTTCTTGGAATGCAGAACCAGTCCAGTCATAGGTCATGTCTGGTGGTAACACCGTTTTTGCAATGCGTTCCATTTCAGCAATTGCCTGACCAGAAGAATAGCCAGGCGCAGCTTCACCGATAAGTTTGACAGCTGATAAGTTATTGAAACGATTTAAGCTCTCTGGTCCTCGGCTGTATTCAATTTTCGTAAATGCTGAAATGGGGACCATCTCGCCTTTGTCGCTTTTAACGTAAATACGGCCGACGTCTTCCGGTTTCATACGGAATTCAGCTTCGGCGGACATAATAACCTGCCATGCACGACCAAATTTGTTGAAATCATTGACGTAATAGTTACCTAAGTTCGCAGCTAACGCATTGAATGCAGAATTAATATTCACACCCATTGCGCGAGCTTGTTCACGATCCATCTCGACTTTTAACTGAGGTGCGTCTGGTCTCCAAAGCGTTTGTAGGCTTGAAATGATAGGACTTCTTTTGTGCTTCAGCCATCATTAAATGCATACCCATTTTGAGTTTCTCTGGGCCACCATCCCCTTTGTTTTGTACGTAAATTTCAAAACCACCGGTGTTGCCAAGTCCGAATATCGCTGGCGGGTTAAACGCTAAAACGAGTGCTTCGTTTATACCTGCCGTTTTCATATAAAGCTCACCAACGAGCGATTTCACGTCAATTTGACGATCATCCCAGTGACTTTGCGTAACGAAAATGGTAGCCGCGCTGCTTTTGTAACCGTTACCAATGAAATCGAAACCTGTAAACGCAACTACGTTTTCGTTTGCTGGATTTGATTGAATTGCATCGATAACCTTTGCAACCACTTCGTTCGTACGTTCAAGAGAAGAACCATCTGGTAAAAATACTGCGCTGATGTAATAGCCTTGGTCTTCATCAGGTACGAGAGAGTTCGGAGTATTTTTCCAAAGGAATCCCGTCGCAGCAATCATCGCTAACATTAAGGTTAAACCTAAGAAACCTCGACGAACCATGAAGCTGACAGAACTTACGTAGCGACCCGTGATGCGCTTAAACCATTCGTTGAACCAAATGAAGAAACGCGCAGTTTGCTTATCTTCATGACGCAAAATGGCAACACACAATGCAGGTGTCATTGTCAGTGCAACGACACCAGACAAGCTAACAGCAATTGAAATAGTGATAGCAAACTGTCTAAACAATTCACCGGTTAAGCCGCCTAAGAACGCAATAGGGACGAATACCGAACACAGCACTAATACGATAGCGACAACTGGGCCGCTTACTTCTTGCATTGCCTTAATTGCGGCATCACGCGGAGAAAGGTGTTGTTCGTGCATGATTCGTTCAACGTTTTCAAGTACAACAATCGCATCATCAACCACAATACCGATTGACAATACCATACCGAATAACGTTAGTGTATTGATTGAATATCCCATCATATAAAGGCCAGCAAACGTACCAAGTAACGATACAGGAACCGCTAATGAAGGAATAAGAGTTGCTCGCCAATTTTGTAAGAACAAATAAACGACTAGGAATACAAGAAGCATTGCTTCGCCAAGGGTTTTGAGTACTTCACGAATTGATACTTCTACGAAACGAGTTGTGTCGTAAGGAATTGCGTGGGACAAACCTTCAGGGAAAGCGGTTTTAATGTCTGCAATAGTTGCTTCTACTTCATTGGCAACGTCAAGAGCGTTCGCACCTGGCTGTAGGAATATACCCAACAGCACTGCTTCTTTGCCGTTATATGTACCGGCGAAATTGTAGTCTTTCGAGCCTAATTCAACACGCGCAATGTCTTTCATTCGGAGCGTTGAGCCATCTTCATTCGCTCGAATGATGATGTTCGAGAACTCTTCAGGTGTCGATAAACGACCTTTTGCAGTTACGCTGTAAACAAGTTCTTGCGAGTTACTTGTTGTAGGTGTCGCACCAATAGTACCGGCAGCATATTGAGAGTTTTGCTCACGAACAGCAGACGTTACTTCTTCGACGGTGACACCAAGTTGGCTCATTACATCTGGACGCAACCAAATACGCATTGCGTAATCTTTCGCACCAAAGATCTGAACACTCGTTGTACCCGGAATACGCTTGATTCTATCAAGAATATTCATCGTAACGTAGTTTGATGTCCAAAGGCTAGAGCGAGATCCATCTGGTGAATAAAACGCATGAACCTGAAGAAAACTTGATGAACCTTTCGCTACAACAACACCTTGGCGTCTTGTTTCTTCAGGTAGGCGAGCTTCAACTTGTTTCACGCGATTGTTTACGTCAACCGCAGCCTGATCGATGTCAGTGCCAATCTCGAACGTTACCGCAATAGTCGTTGCGCCTGAACTCGTACTTGTCGAGTCCATATACATCATACCTTCTACGCCTGTAATGGCGTTTTCAATAGGCGCAGCAACTGTTTGCTCCAATACATCGGCAGATGCACCAGGGTACATTGCGGTGACCTGCACAACGGGTGGCGCGATTTCTGGATACTGCGCTATAGGAAGGCTGCGCATAGCTGCTAAACCAGCCAACACCATCACAATCGAAATAACGAATGCGAATATCGGTCTGTCTATAAAATACCTAGAGAACATACAGAATTATGCTCCTTTATTATTTACTTGAACTGGCATGCCAGGGAAGAAAATACGAGCCATGCCTTCAACAATAACCGGTTGGCCTGGGTTCAAGCCTGATTTAATCACCCACGCATTCTCACCATTAAGTTGCACCCATTCGCCTACTTCGACAGGCGCAGGTAAGGCAACTGTCATGCCTTGTTCTTTTTCAACAGCGACGTAGACAAATTTACCAGTACCATTATCCAAAACTGCACGCTGTGGTAGCACTATAGCTTCGTTACGAATGGCGCCAGTGAGTTTTACTCGAACAAATTGCCCAGGGCGAAGCTGTCCGTCAGGGTTATTAACAACGGCTTGAAGTTCACTCGTTCCCGTGTTTCGATTTACGCGAACGTCGCTGAAATTAACTTTTCCTGTTTGCCCATAAAGGCTGCCATTTTGTAAAACCAATTGAACATCGAATTGATTGCCCGCAGGTAGAGTAAGATAACCATTTTCTACTTCCTGGCGCATATCTAGCTGTTCACGTTCTGAGAAACCAAAACGCACCCGCATTTTTGTTGTTTCAGTCAGTTCTGTAAGTAAAACGCTAGGACCTTGAACGTAACTACCTTCTGAAACAAATTCTCTACCTGCTATCCCAGAAACAGGCGCTTTAACCTGTGCATACTCTAAGTCGAGTTGAGCGTTCTTTAAGGCGACTTTAGAGGTTTCTAGGTTTGCGATGGCGATATCATAAGCGGATACGGCGTTATCATATTCACGCTTTGAAATAGAACGTTCGTTTTTAAGCGCTTCTAATCGGTCTCTTTCACGCTTCGTTTGTTCAACAGAGGCTTTTGCTGCTTGCAGTTGGGCTTTTGCTTTATCAACTTCTAACTTAAACGGTTCTAAATCTAAGGTAAATAATGATTGGCCTTCAGTAATAATCTGTCCTTCCTCGAAATTGCGAGATTCAATAATGCCAGAGACTCGCGCTCGAATTTCTACTTCCTTGTTTCCCGAGAGAGTTGCAGGAAGCTCAATAGTGAAAGGAACAGATGTCTTTTCTACTGCCACTGTTTGTACTTGTGCCGGAGGCATACCACCATGACCTTGCGGTGCTTCACCTTCGCCACATGCGACGAGTGTGAACACAGACGCTGCTGCCAAAGAGAATGGTAATGCGCGACGCTTAAATTTTGTGAGGTACATGAGCACTCCAGTATTGATTGTATTTTGAGCTTTTATTTTGTTGTGCTGCCACAGCGGATTACCTTGATTTTTCAAGGTGTGTAGCGGTAATGAGGTATCTTTGTCGCAGCACAATCTTAATAAGGATGTTCTCTGCATGCAGATTCCAACAGGTGTCGAGGTTGGTAATTATTTATTTCATACCCTAATCGACAGAAAGTAAAGGAGAATGACGCAGAAATAACCAAGTAAACGATAGTGTATACCTAGACCAATTAAAGGTAAACGGTATCGTGTACTTTTTTTTCTTAATTTTTTCAATTAAAATAGTATTAACGTAAAGTTTAATAACGGGTACAAAGTGCAATTATCAACAAAGCAAAGCAGTATTCTTTCTGCTGCCATTAAGCAATTTGCGCAGTTTGGCCTAACAGCGACGACTATGGAACGAATCGCTGCTGAGGCTCAAGTATCTAAACGCACGTTATACAAACATTTTCCAACGAAAGAATCTTTGTTCGATACGGTTGTTGACCTTTTAATCGAGCGGATTAATCCCTTAGTTGCTATTCAATTTATACCAAATTATGGTTTTAAAACTCAGTTAGAACATCTTGCAAGAAGCGCAATAGAGCTTCTGTCTGATGAAGACTATTTAACACTTTCCCGCATTGTCATGATTGAATCAATGCGCAGCAAAGAACAAGCAGAGCGTCTTGCAATTCGATTTAACAACTGCGAGTGTGCTTTGCTGCAATGGTTTAAAGACGCGTTTAATGCAGGTTGCCTAGGCGACTTCGATGCAGAACTCGCCGCAGGTTTCTTTTGGGGGGACTCAAAAAACTAACCTATTGGGAGCAAGTGTTAAAATGGCAGCCGGCCATTGATGAGAAAGCACTAGATCAATTGCTTACTCAAACCGTTCGTCTTTTTTGCGAAGGCGCTAGTCCACGCCTATAAACCCACCCGTTTGGTGCGCCCATAGCTTTGCGTAAATCCCACCAAGAGCAAGAAGCTCTGTGTGCGTACCTTGTTCAACAATGTTACCTTCCTCGAGTACGATTAATCTGTCTAGTTTAGCGATAGTAGAAAGACGATGAGCAATTGCAATGACGGTTTTTCCGTCCATCAACTGTTCTAAGCTGTCTTGGATCGCTGATTCCACTTCTGAGTCGAGTGCCGATGTAGCTTCATCCAAAATTAAAATTGGTGCATTTTTTAATAGAACTCGTGCAATAGCGATACGTTGACGCTGTCCGCCAGACAGCTTGACTCCTCGCTCACCAACTTGAGCATTTAAACCGACATTTCCAGCTTTATCTTCTAACTCATTTATAAAATCCATCGCCTGTGCACTAGTTGCAGCCGCTAACAACTCGGCTTCAGTAGCTGTTGGATTTCCGTACATAATGTTTTCTTTCACACTACGATGCAAAAGAGCAGTATCCTGCGTGACCATTGCTATATTTTTTCGAAGCGACTCTTGCGTAACATCAGCGATGTTTTGTCCATCAATAAGGATTTTACCGCTGTCAACATCGTAAAAACGAAGTAGTAAATTAACGAGAGTTGATTTTCCAGCACCCGAGCGTCCGACAATGCCTATTTTTTCTCCAGCTCGAATATCAAGATTTAATTTATCGATAACAACTTTGTGACTACTGTCCGCTCTTCGATAGGAAAAACTGAGGTCACTAAATGAAATGGCGCCAGCTTGTAATTCAAGAGATGAAGCGTTTTCTTTGTCCGTGATTTGTAAGGGTTGTGAAAGTGTGCGCATTCCATCAACTACAGTACCTATATTTTCAAATAGTCCACTTACTTCCCACATAATCCACTGTGCCATACCATTGAGCCGAAGAGCCAAACTGACGGTGATAGCGATTGCGCCAGCCGTAACTTCGTTTAATGACCATAAATATATACTCATTGCCGCAACGCTAAACACCAAAACATAATTAATCACTTGAACACTTACGTTTAGAGACGTTGCAAGGCGCATTTGTGCATAGACAGGCTTAATAAATATTTCCATGCTTTCCTTAGCGTACTGTTCTTCACGTTGAGTGTGTGAAAACAGTTTAACGGTGGTGATGTTCGTATAGCTATCGACAATCCGGCCAGTCATATCTGAGCGAGCATCCGCTTGTTGTGTGGAAACGTTTTTAAGGCGAGGGACGAAATAGAGTTGAATGCCAATGTAGGCGAGTAACCAACCGACCATAGGAATCATAAGTCTCAGGTCTGCTTGACCGACTAAAACAAGTACCGCACCAAAATAAACCAAAATGTAAACTAATACATCTAGCAGTTTCATCACTGTCTCACGCACAGCTAACGCTGTTTGCATCACTTTAGTTGCAATTCGACCAGCAAATTCATCTTGGTAAAATGACATGCTTTGCTTTAAGAGATAGCGATGTGCGAGCCAACGAATTGACATTGGGTAGTTACCAAGCAAACTTTGGTGAAGAATAGAAGAGTGAAGGAAAACTAAAATTGGTAAAATGACCAAAGTAGTCATTCCCATGGTCGTTAAATCAGAGGCTTTTTCAGCAAAAAGTTGTTCAGGCGTATAGTTTGAAAACCAATCAACGAGTGTACCCATAAAGCTAAAGAGAGTGACTTCTAGAATAGCGAGTATTGCCGCGGATAAGGACATCACAATAAGGGGGATTTCCATACCTTTAGTGTAATAACGACAAAACGCGAATAAACCAGAAGGCGGCTGTGTTGCCTCTTGTGTTGGAAAAGGACGAGTTAAACGTTCAAACCATGAGTACATAATACCGCCTTGTTGAGATCTAGAGTTTCCTTTGCTGTACGGATATACAGTAGCAGGATTTACAAAATAAAACCAGCGATTCCAACGGCAATTGCTGTAATCGCGGCGAGTGCCCTAAAAAGCTTTAAAGGTGCCTTTTTGATCAGTGCCTCACCAAAAATCAGTACAGGAATATTTGCGAGTAACATACCAAGCGTAGAGCCTAGCGTAACTAACCAAATTGACTGAAACTGAGAAGCGAGAAGCGCTGTGGCGAATTGAGTTTTATCACCTAATTCTGCAATAAAAAAAAGTACACAGGTTGCTGCAAATATTCCGAATTGATCAAAGCGGTTGTCTACATCATCTTCTTTGTCCGGAAACAATAGCCAAATACCAAGCAGGACAAAACTTAAGCTAAGGAAATATTGAAAATACGAAGAGTTGAACAAGTCAGAAATAGCAACACCTAAATACGCTGTAGCTAAGTGGTTCAGAATAGTCGCTAACAGAATGCCCAGTGCTATTTGAAATGGCTTTTTGTATTTTAAGATGAGAAAAAGGGAAAGTAATTGGGTTTTATCGCCGATTTCGGCGAGCGTGACGGTAAGTGTAGAGATAAGAAACTGTTCCATAACATTGCTACCAAGGCGGGATAAAAACAACAAGGCAACAACCTTCCTCCCGCCAAAATAGGAAAGCCATTACCTTGAGTCTTGCCGATAAATCAAAGCGATTTACGTCTATACCATGCGCAAATGTGCGCGCAACTATGTTGATATAGACACAAGCTTAAATGCGTATTCGACTTCAAATGAATCAGATTGCCCCTGAATTTGTCGAACGCGTTTCGTATAGCTTGCAGGCTACTCCCCCAAAGTGGAGCGCAATATTAACCGCTGGCTGCATTTTTGACAATAAAAAAGGAGCAGAAGCTCCTTTTTTATTACTGTTTAAATCTTACTGTTCAGCTTGTTTTTCATCAACTTTATAAATTTTTCTGTTGATATAAACGTAAGCATATGCAAATGCATTTTCTTGGTACTTTTTAAGACCCGTTTCTTCAAAATCGATAGGAATAGGGTTCTTTTTAAGTTGTTCTTTTACTTCGGTGCTTGTCAAAATACGGACGTCAATGTCAGGAATTAACTGCAAAGCAGTTTCAAATTTAAAACCTGTAGCGCTACCAGCAAATTTGCCTTTTGCGGGACGTTCTTTAAATGCGATTGAATCGATTTTGTAATCTTCAACTAGTTTTTTAAAGTCAAAGTAAAATTTACGCATTACTGCGGTGTCTGAACCATTTTGTGGTAATGAAAATCGTGTCTGACGAATATCACGAATGTCGAAAACATCCGCTTCTTTCGAAAGTAAACAAAGAAAAATTTCGTTGCCTGTTATTTCAACGCCGCAAGTTCTCATAAAATATCCAGTTTTTTCAAATTGCCGCAATTATAGCACGTTGTTTTCGGATACCAACCTTAGTGAATCATTGTTCTAACAAATTTCATTGGTATCAATCAAACTTGATTGCATTTTCGTTATTACGATAGCTTGACGCGTAACCTTTAGTATTACACGGTGAATTCAATCGCTATCGATGCGTGGTCGCTGTAGCGTATGTCTTCTTCTGAACGAGCAGGGTCTAGGTGCTTATCCAAAGAAATGTATTTAAGCGACTTTACGTTTGACGTAGGCATATTTGGGTTGAATTCTTTTGATGCAAGGATGTAATCAAGAACATTTCCTTGGCCTCGGTAAAAATGACTTGCGGGTTTGTTATCAAAACTAAGTAAGTTATCAGCAAAATAGAACGAGTCGGCGAAGTTCCCACACTGTCAGGAAGATTTAAATCTGTATTAGGTGGAAAAGATTGGGTCATAAAGGAGAGTGCAGGACTTGTGATCTGGTCGTTAAAATCCCCCAAAACGAGAGTAGGAACATGTTTTTCTCTTTGCGTTTTTAGTGCGTCATAATAAACAATTGATGCTTCGAGCGAGCGAGATATTTGCGACTGCATTTGGCCAACGGTTTGGTGAAGCAACGTTAATAAATGGTCATCTTGCCCTGCGTTTTTAAGCATATGAGCCATTGAATGCACACGTTGGGATTTGAAATGCACAGCATAGAGCGCAAGTTCACCAAACCCTTCTAATTCAAAATAACATTTTATTGGCGTACGATTAAATTCAAAATTTAGCTGATTATTCAGATATTCGAGTAGCTCCGGGCAGGGTTCTAGCGCTTGCGCTGATTTAAACGGGATTTTCGACGCGATGGCCACAACAGGATGAAATAACACATTGGGGTAGACAGGGTCGGGCCTAGGTGAAGAAACTGTCGCAAAATAGGGAAGCCCGAGATCTTCGCACAATAATTGTAATGTTTGTATGCTAAACACCTCTTGGAACGCTATGATGGTTGGATTCAAATGTTCAATGAGTCCAGTGATGAACTGAATTTTTGTGTGCCATTGCGTATCATTGTAGTGTTCATGAAGTTGATAAAACGAAAGTGGCGGCGCCGCAAAATTAAGTAGATTGAATGTTGCGATGGTGAATTTGGTCGTTTTTGGCATTGCATCAAAGAGTTAATACTAAATCTTCTTCAATTTTAGACCGATACTTGCATTTCGCCATTAGTAACGACAAAATATCGGTTCGCTTTTGTGCTTAACGCCAAACTGGGCGCTTAACTCCCAATACTTACTCGTAAAAGTGTTGTCAGAGCGAATCTTTTTAACTTTTGATTAAATTAACACGTGATGCGGCGTAGGCATCACCACTGTAACAGGAATTATAATGCCAGTAATTACTCTCCCAGACGGCAGTCAGCGCGTCTTCGAAAATCCAGTTTCAACTATGGATGTGGCTCAGGATATCGGTCCGGGTCTTGCAAAAGCGACTATAGCAGGTCGTGTTAATGGTCAACGTGTTGATGCGTGCGACTTAATTACCGAAGATGCAAAGCTTGAAATCATCACCGCGAAAGATGAGGACGGTCTGGAAATCATTCGTCACTCATGTGCTCACTTGCTAGGTCATGCGATTAAGCAACTGTTCCCTGATGTGAAAATGGCGATTGGTCCAACAATCGACAACGGCTTTTACTATGACATTGATCTCGATCGTTCACTCACACAAGAAGACCTTGATGCGCTTGAAAAGCGTATGCTTGAACTTGCGAAAACGAATTACGATGTTGTGAAGAAAACCGTGAGCTGGCAAGAAGCTCGTGATGCATTTGCAGCGCGTGGCGAATCATACAAAATTGAAATCTTGGATGAAAACATCTCTAAAGATGATCGTCCAGGACTATATCACCACGAAGAATACATCGACATGTGTCGTGGACCACACGTACCAAACATGCGTTTCTGCCATTTCTTCAAAATCATGAAAGTGGCTGGTGCATATTGGCGTGGTAACTCTGACAACAAAATGTTGCAACGAGTATACGGCACTGCGTGGGCAGATAAGAAACAGCTAGGCGCTTATTTAAAACGCCTTGAAGAAGCTGAAAAACGCGACCACCGTAAAATCGGTAAAACACTTGATCTTTGGCACTGGCAGGAAGAAGCGCCAGGCATGGTGTTCTGGCACAACGATGGGTGGAGCATTTATCGTGAGTTAGAAGATTTTGTCCGTGAAAAACTACGTGAGTACGATTACGAAGAAGTTAAAGGTCCTTTAATGATGGACCGTGTACTTTGGGAACGTTCGGGTCACTGGGATAAGTACGCTGATGCGATGTTCACAACGGAATCAGAAAAACGTGAATATGCAATTAAACCAATGAACTGTCCAGGTCACGTACAAATTTTCAATCAAGGCTTGAAATCTTACCGTGATTTGCCACTTCGTATGGCTGAATTTGGCTGTTGTCACCGAAACGAGCCATCTGGCGCTTTACACGGCCTGATGCGTGTACGCGGCTTTACGCAAGACGATGCTCACATTTTCTGTACTGAAGAACAGATCATGGATGAAGTGTCGGCGTGTATTAAAATGGTTTATGACACATACTCAACTTTCGGTTTTCAGAAAATTGTAGTTAAGTTATCTACTCGTCCAGAAAAACGCATCGGTGAAGACCATATGTGGGACAAAGCAGAAGCTGCACTTGCTGAAGCGCTTAACGCAAATGAAATCGAATTTGAATATTTGCCAGGCGAAGGTGCGTTCTATGGACCTAAAATTGAATTCACGCTTTATGACTGCTTAGAGCGTGCATGGCAATGTGGCACGGTTCAGCTAGACTTTGCTTTACCAGGGCGTTTAGGTGCTACTTACGTTGCAGAGAACAATGAACGTAAAACACCAGTAATGATCCATCGTGCAATTCTAGGTTCTATTGAGCGTTTTATTGGTATTCTTACTGAAGAGTATGCTGGTTTATTCCCAACTTGGCTTGCTCCAAAGCAAGTTGTGATTATGAATATCACCGATAAGCAAGCTGATTTTGCACAAGAAATTGTACAAAAATTAAATAAACTGGGAATTCGCGCATTCGCCGACTTGAGAAATGAGAAGATTGGCTTTAAAATCCGCGAACATACTTTAAAACGCATTCCTTACCTACTTGTTGTTGGCGACAAAGAAGTTGAACAACGTGAAGTAGCCGTTCGTACGCGAACAGGTGAGGATCTTGGTAAATTCGCAGTAGATGATTTTATTGCTAAAATTACCGAAGAAATCAAAAACCGTGCATAAATAAAGACGGAGCGTGTGTGGTCAGGTATGCCACACACGTTTTTATTTTCAATAACTTGGAGGAACGTACCATTAGAGGCGGCAAAAAAGGGCAAAGTTCAGCTCAAAAGAATCGTATTAACGAGGAAATTACAGTAAAAGAAGTTCGCTTAGTCGGATTAGAAGGCGAGCAAATTGGCGTAGTATCAATTCGTGAAGCTCTAGAAGTAGCTGAAGAAGCTGGCGTTGATTTGGTTGAAATCAGTCCTAATGCAGAACCACCTGTATGTCGAGTGATGGATTACGGTAAGTTCATTTTTGAAAAATCAAAACAACAAAAAGAACAAAAGAAAAAGCAAAAGCAAATCCAAATCAAGGAAATTAAATTCCGTCCAGGTACTGACGAAGGCGACTACCAAGTTAAACTTCGCAGCTTAAAGAAATTCCTTGAAGCAGGTGATAAAGCTAAAATCACACTACGTTTCCGTGGTCGTGAGATGGCACACACTGATTTGGCGCTTGAATTGCTCAACCGTATCAAAGCAGACTTGCAAGATCTTTCTCAAGTAGAGTCTTTCCCGAATCGCGTGGAAGGCCGCCAGATGGTTATGATGTTGGCACCTATTGCCAAAAAGTCATAAATACTGGATAATACGCATCCTTCAGTTCAGGTCTAAAAGTACTTCGGTCACCTGAACTGACCGGTCTAAGTGAGTTTACTCCACCGGAACTTGGCGCAAGCTAGGCCATACAAGTGACTTCGGTCCGCCTACTTGCTTGTTAAACGCAATATCATTTGGAGTTATTGCAATGGCTTATAAATTAAAGTCACACAGCGGCGCGAAAAAGCGCTTCAAAAAGACTGCTTCAGGCGGTTTCAAGCGTAAGCAATCACATCTTCGTCACATCCTGACTAAGAAGTCTTCTAAGCGTAAACTTCACTTACGTGCTAAGACAATGGTTCACAAGAACGATCTCGTTCTTATCAACCGTTTGTTACCATTCGCTTAATAGAGGATATCAGTCATGGCAAGAGTTAAACGTGGTGTAATCGCGCGCGCGCGTCACAAAAAAGTATTAAAACAAGCTAAAGGTTACTACGGTGCACGTTCACGTGTTTATCGCGTAGCTTTCCAAGCAGTAACTAAAGCTGGTCAATATGCATACCGTGACCGTCGTGCTAAGAAACGTACTTTCCGTCAACTATGGATCGCACGTATCAACGCTGCTGCACGTCAAAATGGTCTTTCTTACAGCCGTTTCATCAATGGTCTTAAAAAGGCTTCGATCGAAATCGACCGTAAGATCCTTGCTGATATCGCAGTATACGATCAAGTAGCTTTCGCAGCTCTAGTTGCAAAAGCAAAAGAATCTGTAGCTGCTTAATATCATTAAGCGATGAAGAAGGCGCCCTAGGCGCCTTTTTTGATCGTACTATCAACGATTTTTCAGAAGTACTTTATCTAGTTGAGCGGTCGTTAAGATTCGCTTTAAGAAACCCATTAAGTAAGTTGGGAACGTGACATAATATCGCGCTTTCGGTTTGTCACTATTAATAATAGCCTCAAGGCGTTGATACACAGCCTCAGGACCTAAAGTAAACTTTTGAGGCGCGTCACTCGCAGACAGTCGATTAATTTGGTTATCGTACTCAGTTTTATGACGACTGCTTCTCCAATCGATATTTTCTAAAAATGCTTTTTTAGCGTTTTCTCTAAATTTCGATACAATCGGGCCGGGTTCAATTAGGCTGATGTGGATATTTGTTCCACACAATTCCATTCTTAGTGTGTCCGTAAGGCCTTCTAGCGCAAATTTACTCGCATTGTATGCGCCTCGGTAGGGTAATGCGACTAGCCCAAGTACCGATGAGTTATGGACTATTTTACCAGTACCTTGCAGATGCATTAATCTAATCGCTCGGATTGTTAAGTCATGCCAAGCAAAAAAGTTTACTTCAAATTGTTGCTTTAGAACGTCGGTTGGAAGATCTTCTACCGCGCCAGGTTGGCCATAGGCCCCGTTGTTAAACAGTAAATCGAGACGACCTTCGAGTAATTCAATTGCAGCGTTAAATCCCGCTTCTCTATTCTTTGGACAGGCCAAATTTAAGATAATCACGTTCAAACCTAACGCTTCAAGGCGTGTTTTATCTTCTTGATTGCGAACGGTTGCGACGACATGATGTCCTTCATTATGTAATTGTTGTGCACAAAAAAGACCAATACCGCTCGAACAACCGGTAATAAGTACTTTTAGTGGACTATTTATGTCTTTACGCACGCTGAGCTTCCTATAATTAGCTGTATTTTTTGTAGAATCACCGCACATTCTAAGCTTGTTAAAAAAATATTGATATAATCGTCTCCATTACGCGGAAAATTTGAGTTTTTATGTTCGCAACACTTTTTATGATGACTATGGCTGCAACCGAAAGCCACTTACCCCCATTAATTGAATGGCATGGTAAGACCGAAGCGTTAATGCAACAAGAAGGTCCGTTAACGACGGCATTCGAATTAAGCGGTGGTCTTGACTCTCCAGACTACGAAGAAACGATGTTATTCGTTGACAGATTAGTTGCTGCTAATCCAACCCAATTTCAAAAAGTAGTTATTGGAACAAGCGATGCGGGTAGGGAAGTTGTGATGCTTATTGCAAGTGAACACAGCCAATTCTCTTCAGCCATGCTTAAAAATAATAATAAACCAACTCTTTTAATTCAGGCCGGGATCCATGCGGGTGAAATCGATGGAAAAGACGCAGGTTTCATGCTCCTACGTGACATCGCAACCGGTAAGCGAAGAGATATTCTTAGCAAGGTAAATTTGCTCTTTATTCCTATTCTAAATGTTGATGGTCATGAGCGTCGAAATGAGTTCAACCGAATTAATCAACGCGGTCCTCGTATCATGGGCTTTAGGACAAACGCTAAAAATCTCAACCTTAATCGAGATTACACTAAGCTTGATACGCCAGAGATTCGTTCAGTGTTAAAAGTAATTAACGAATTTCAACCATCACTCTATATCGATGTTCACGTAACCGATGGTGCTGACTATCAATACGATGTGACTTATGGGTTTAATCCAGAATTCGCCAGTGAATCACCAGCGATTTCTCGAGTTCTAGATGAAAGCTTTAAGCCGATGATTGATAATAAGCTTGAAGAAGAAGGCCACATTCCCGGACCGCTAATTTTTGCGATGAACAAACGCGATTTTAAAGAAGGATTGGCTGGATGGGTTGCAACACCTCGTTTTTCAAATGGATGGGGCGACTTAAAGAGCTTACCAACAATATTGGTCGAGAATCATTCGTTAAAGCCTTATAAACAGCGTGTACTTGGCACGTATGCGTTTATTGACGGTGTTATTAGTGCGTTATCTCAACATCAAGATGAACTTGCGACAGCGGTAAAAAATGAACACGCATTTGTACCTGCGAAGTTAGTCGTAGAGAGAAAATACGCCAAACAACCGGACTACGTTTCGTTTAAAGGCGTTGAATACACGCGATTTGACAGTGCACTTTCTGGCACGACTGAAGCCAAATACCTCGGCAAACCGCTAAATTACGAAAAGTTACCGGTTTATTGGCAAAAAGAAGCGTCAAAAGTTGTCGAGGTGCCAAATTCATTTTTTATTCCTCCAGTTTATCGAGATTTAGTTGAGAAATTAGAACTGCAAGGTGTTGAGGTAACTCCGATTACTGAAATGCCAAATGTGGTCGTTAAGCAAGGAATTGTCGAACAATATGAATTCGATAAGGCGCCATTCGAAGGACGTTTTCGTGTAAGTGCTACGTTTAGCTATAACACGGTTTCTATAGATTCACTACAAGGTTGGTTTGAAGTAAAGACACAGCAAGGCGCAGGCGAACTTGCAGTCCACTTGCTTCATCCAGAAGCGCCTGATTCCTTTTTCCAGTGGGGTGAATTCAATACAATATTTCAACGGACAGAATACGTTGAAAATTATGCACTCGAACCTTATGCAAGAATGTTGCTGAAAGACAATCCAAATCTTGCGCTAGAGTTCGATTCTTTGGTTAGGGAAGACAAAGCATTTGCAAAAGATCCTGAAAAAAGGATGGAATGGTTGTACAAACACACACCATTTTATGATGATGCTTATCTCAAGTACCCGATATTAATGGGATTTAATAAAGAATGATGAAAGTACATACCATTCCCGTTACACCGTTCATGCAAAATTGTAGAGTGATTGTATGTAACGAGACGAATAAAGCAGCGTTGGTAGACCCAGGTGGAGACCCAGAGAAGATTGCTGCTTTTGTTGATAGCTTGGATGTTGAAGTTGAAAAAATACTTCTCACTCATGGTCATTTAGATCATGTTGGTGCAAGTGTCGTTCTAAAAAATAAGTACAATGTCGAGATTGTTGGTCCTCACAAAGATGAACAATTTTGGTTTGATGCTTTACCAATGCAGTGCCAAATGTTTGGATTTCCAATTATGGAGCCGTTTTTACCCGATACATGGTTAGAAGAAGGCGATAAAGTAGCGGTCGGAAAAATTGATTTATCCGTTTTTCTGTGTCCTGGGCACACGCCGGGCCACGTGGTGTTCTATAATAAGCCTTCGTCAAGTGTATTTGTTGGTGACGTTCTGTTTCAAGGCTCAATAGGGCGCACTGATTTTCCGAAAGGAGATGGTCCAACTTTATTAAATTCAATACGTGAAAAGTTGTTCACGTTGCCAGATGAAACGGTAGTGCTAACGGGACATGGTAATGAAACGACAATAGGAATTGAAAAACGCACGAATCCATTTGTGTCAGGTCGATTTGGTTAAAAAATAGCAGACAAGTTGACCTAAAATGGGTATAGTTTAATCATAAAAACATCGTTATAAGAAAAAAGTATGTCTTTAAATCACGTAGATCGTCAGATACTCTCGCTTCTCCAACAAAATGCGAGTCTGTCTACCGCAGAGATTGCGGATAAAGTAGGATTGTCACAATCACCTTGTTGGCGTCGTATTGCGAAATTAGAACAAGATGGCTATATCAAAGGAAAAGTTGCACTTTTAGATGAAAAGAAACTTGGTTTTGACATGCTTGTTTATGCACACGTGCGCTTATCTAATCACGGTAAAAAGAACCTAGCTGAGTTTGAAAAGCTTATCCAAAGTTACGATGAAGTAACCGAGTGCTACACGATGGCAGGCACAATGGATTTTATGCTCCGCATCATATCCAAAGGGATTGAAGGCTATGAGCACTTTGTTCGTGATAACTTATTGAGCTTAGACTATGTTCAGGAAGTGAATTCAAACGTAACGATGACGTGTGTAAAGCGTAGTACAGCGTTACCTATTTAACGTTAAACTCGATGTGAAATTGTTCTAAGCGCAGGATTTTGCTAAAATCCTGCGCTTTTCTATTTAAGTAAATGGGTTGGGGGATAGATGTTTAACTTGCTAAGCAAGGCGCCAAGTTCGGCAAAGAACGATATTTTATCGGGATTGACCGTCGCATTGGCACTCGTACCGGAGGCTGTGGCATTTGCGTTTGTGGCTCATGTCGAACCATTAGTTGGTCTCTATGCTGCGTTTATCGTTGGTTTAATCACCGCGGTATTTGGTGGGCGACCTGGCATGATTTCAGGTGCAACAGGTGCAATGGCTGTTGTTATGGTGAGCCTAGTTCTAGAGCACGGTGCTGAATATTTATTTGCAGCGGTATTGCTCACTGGCTTCTTACAGGTCTTGGCCGGCGTCTTTAAACTCGGTAAGTTTATACGAATGGTCCCGCATCCAGTTATGCTAGGGTTTGTAAACGGTCTTGCGATAGTTATCTTTTTAGCCCAATTAGGTCAGTTTAAAGTCAGTGACGGCCAAGGTGTGATGCAATGGATGAGTGGTTCAACACTTTACATTATGCTTGGCTTGGTTGCGCTGACGATGGCTATTATCCACTTCCTTCCTAAGCTAACGACAGCCGTGCCTTCTTCACTTGCGGCGATATTGGTTGTTACTGGATTGGCGATCGGATTGGATCTTGATGCGCGTACAGTCATAGATTACGTAAAAGACATGACAGGGAATGCGGATGCGACTATCGCAGGCGGTTTTCCAACATTCCATATTCCAGATGTGCCGTGGAACTTTGAAACACTAAAAATCATTTTTCCTTATGCACTTATCCTTGCTGCCATCGGTCTAATTGAATCACTACTAACGCTCACTTTAATCGATGAAATTACACAAACTCGTGGACAAAGTAATCGTGAATGTATTGGACAGGGCGCTGCAAATTTAACCTGTGGCGTTTTTGGTGCAATGGGTGGTTGTGCAATGATAGGCCAGTCGATGATTAATATTAATTCGGGCGGTCGTAGCCGACTATCAGGGATTACCGCTGCCGTACTACTTCTGGTGTTCATCGTGTTTGCCGCTGGGCTTATTGAAATGATCCCTCTCGCAGCATTGGTTGGTGTGATGTTTATGGTTGTGCTAGGAACTTTCGAATGGAGTTCGTTCCGCATTATGAAGCGCGTACCAAAATCAGATGCGTTCGTCATTGTATTGGTTTCAGGTGTGACGGTATTTACTGACTTAGCGATAGCCGTGTGTGTAGGTGTGATTGTTTCAGCGTTAGTTTTTGCTTGGGAACACGCGAAGCATATCTACACGACGAATTATATCGACACAGATGGCTCAAAAGTGTACGAGTTACATGGTCCATTGTTTTTTGGTTCCGTGAAAAACTTCTCAGAACTGTTTAACGTTGAACAAGATCCAGAACACGTAGTCGTGGAATTTAAGTACTCACGTGTTGCAGATCATAGTGCGATAGAAGCGATTGATAATCTTGCAGAACGATACAGTAAAGAAGGGAAAACGCTGCATCTACGTCATTTAAGTTCAGATTGTAAAGCGCTTTTGAATAAAGCATCTGATCTTGTGGAAGTGAATGTAATTGAAGACCCTACTTATAAGGTAGCTTCTGACAAACTCGCATAAAAAGGCAGAGTGTTTAAAGGCATCTGAAGGTCACTTTAGGTGCCTTTTTTGTTTGCGTTAATCAGCAAAATTACAAGACCAGCAGCAGTGCGATACACACTTGTATAAAGATATAATCGGGTTAAGGTAAAAATTTTGAAAACGTTTCTATTGAAGTGGCAATCATTAGTCGATAACCGACAGCGCTTTTTCTGGGTATTGCAAATAGCTGGATGGATTGGTTACGCGCTAGTAAATTACATCGGTTCGAAAGTATTCGAAATGAGGGATATTTACGTATTCGTCATTGTATTGAATGCTTATGCTGGCTGCTTGATGACAGTGCCTTTACGTTACCTTTACCGTAAGATTTGGAATGCAAAACCTTGGGTGCTTGTATTAGTTGTATTTAGCGCATCGTATATAACCGGAACGCTTTGGTCTGTTGTCCAAAAATACAACCTTTGGGAAATTTATCGTCATGGCTACCGCCCAGATGAATGGTACTACTATTTTCAACAAGGTTTAGACGCGGTCTACATTGTATTGTGTTGGAGTGGTTTGTATTTTGGGATTAAGTATTATCAGTTGCTGCAAAGTGAAAAACAAAAAGCGTTGAAAGCGAACACCATGGCTCATGAAGCGCAACTTAAAATGCTGCGTTATCAACTCAATCCCCACTTTTTGTTTAACACACTAAACGCAATTTCAACGCTAATCCTAGTTGAAGAAAATAAAGACGCGAACCTAATGGTTTCTCGCTTAAGCGACTTTCTCCGTTATACGTTAAATACTGACCCGATAAAGAAAGTTCCGCTCGACCAGGAACTGCACGCGTTGATGCTGTATTTAGAAATCGAAAAAGTACGTTTTGATGAAAGGCTTTCAATTCAGATTGATGTAAGTGATGAAGCAAAGAATGCATTAGTCCCGAGCTTAATTTTACAGCCGATCATCGAAAACTCGATTAAATACGCGATAGCCAATATGACAGTAGGTGGTGTGATAGCCATTAAGGCCCAAGTGTTTGCAAACGAACTTTTGATGGAAGTGAGTGACAATGGGCCTGGAACTGAAATTTCAAACGGCCAACTTGTTAAAGCGTCAGGCGTAGGTATAGCAAATACCAAAGACCGATTAAAAACACTCTACGAGCACAACTACTCGTTCGTATTGTCAGAGAATTCTCCTTCGAGATCAAAGTAAACATACGAGTTCCATATGAAAAGGCTAATAAACAATGAGTAAAATTAAAGCAATCATAGTTGATGATGAAGCATTGGCTCGCAAAGGGCTCGCGGTCAGGTTGAAAGGTTTTGAAGAAATCGACGTGCTTGCGCTTTGCAGTGATGGCCAGGAAGCTATTGATTACTGTAAGCAAAACGATGTTGACTTAGTCTTTTTAGATATTCAAATGCCGGGTTTAAATGGATTTGAAGTTGCCCGCTATTTAACCGAGAGTGTTAAACCGTTGCCTGCAATTGTTTTCGTAACGGCCTTTGATCAGTACGCTGTTAAAGCGTTTGAAATTCATGCATTGGACTACATTCTCAAACCCGTTGATGACAACAGACTAAAACAGGCGGTAGAAAAAGTGCAAACCTACTTGAAAACACAACAAGATAACGCCCATAAGAAAAAGTTAGCTAGTTTTGTTGCTGGCATTACAGGCAATAACTGCGAAGAAATTCTTAAAAAGTTAGCAACAGGCGACAGTATTGTTGATAAGAAATTCCCAGAATCATTAGCTGTAAAAGAACATGGTGAGATTATTCGCGTGTCAGTTGCATCGATCCAATGGGTGGATGCTGCTGGTGATTACATGTGTCTTCACTGCTCAGATGGCCAAACACATATTCTTCGTAAAACTATGAAGGAACTAGAGCAGGAGCTTGATCCACAATTGTTTGTTCGTGTTCACCGAAGTGCGATTGTAAATACAAAACAAATTAGTAAATTGGTTACTCAAACAAGTGGTGAATATTTGCTCGTATTGCAAAATGGACAAGAGCTTAAAGTAAGTCGAAGCTACAGAGATAAAGTTAAAGCAGCACTAGCAAGTTAACAAGGCGGCTTAAGCCGCCTGTTGTTTCGCCTATTTAGGAAACAGTGACGATTTTCATCGTATTTGTTGCACCAATAGTCTCCATCATGTCACCGTGGGTAAGGATCACTGTGTCACCTGCTTTTAGTGTACCTGAAGCTACAAGTGTATCGAGCGCTTCTTTAACGACTAACTCATCGGAACACTGCGTTGAATCAAAATAAACAGGGTAAACACCACGATAGAGTGCGGTTTGTCCTAATGTTGAATGATGACGTGATAAAGAATAGATAGGTAGTCCTGAACTAATACGCGACATCAGTTTAGAGGTGTTGCCTGATTCAGTCAGAGCTACAATCGCTTTTACAGTACCTAGATGGTTAGCGGCGTACATTGCTGAAAGAGCAATCGTCTCTGCACAATCAGAAAACATACTATCTAAACGGTGCTTTGAAACATTAATTGTTGGCTCTGATTCGGCACCAACACACACTCGAGCCATCGCTTTTACTGTTTCCTCAGGATACTTACCTGAAGCTGTTTCAGCAGAAAGCATTACCGCATCCGTGCCATCTAATACTGCGTTCGCAACGTCCATAACTTCTGCGCGGGTAGGCATTGGGTTATCAATCATCGACTCCATCATTTGTGTCGCCGTGATAACGGTACGATTTAATGAACGAGTCTCGGCTAATGATCAATTTTTGTTTACCAACCAGTGCCGCATCACCAATCTCTACACCTAAATCTCCGCGCGCAACCATTACCGCGTCTGATGCAAGTACGATATCGTCAATTGCTTCAACCGTCGCGACAGCTTCAGCACGCTCAATTTTTGCGAGCAATTGCGCGTTAGAACCTGCTTTTTCCGCAAGCGAACGAACGTAGCGCATATCATCGCCAGAACGAGGGAAAGATACTGCGATATAATCAACACCAATTTCGGTTGCTGTAATTAAATCTTCTTTGTCTTTGTCCGTAAACGCTGGCGCAGTTAAACCACCACCTAAGCGGTTTATACCTTTATTATTTGAAAGCACACCACCAACAGTAACCGAAGTGAAAACTTGGTGCCCTTCAACTCTATCAACAACAAGCTGAATCAAACCGTCGTTAAGGAGTAGGGTGTCGCCAGGTTTGACGTCATTAGGCAACTCTTTGTAGTCAATACCAACGGCTTCAACATGTCCTTCGCCTTTTTCCATTTTCGCGTCGAGGATGAATTGAGCGCCATTTTCTAGCACGACTTTGCCGTCTTTGAACGTTGAAACTCGAATTTTTGGACCTTGTAAATCGGCAAGAATCGCAATGTGCTTATTGAGGCGTTTTGCGATTTCACGAACTGCGGCTGCTCTATCTTTGTGATCTTGAGCAACACCGTGTGAGAAGTTAAGACGAACGACGTTTGCGCCAGCTCGAATGATTTTTTCTAAGTTATTATCTCTGTCGGTGGCTGGACCAAGGGTTGCAACAATTTTGGTGCGTCTAAGCATCAGGTTCTCCTGTTGTTCGCATGCATAGCGATGTTCTACATTGCAGATTTTGTAGTCAATTATAGATAAAAAACAACGGCTTTAATTGTTTCATATCGCATTAATCTATATGATCTGTATGACGTCATTATGACACCGGTGTCAGCGCCCGTCAACGAGCAAAGACATCCGAGAATAGAAGTATAAATCGTTCATGCCGCCTAACAAGTGAAATTCGGGCTACTATAATTGAGCGGGGACGTGAAACTCGCTACTTTTAGCGTGCTCGTTTATAATGCGCGGCAAAGTTAGAAATAACCAATACGTTGTTACCGAGGAGGAAACTAAATGCAAGTTGCATTAGTTGGTTTGGGTGTGATGGGGAAAAACCTCGCGCTAAATCTTATCGAAAAAGGGCTAACGTTAGTCGCATATGATACTAACCCCGATGCAGGCGCTGAACTTATCAGCCAAGCACAGTCATTAGGCATTGCAGAGCGTTTGCATATTGTTTCAGACCTTGGTGATATGATTAAACGTCTTGAAGCGCCTCGTTCTATTCTTTTGTTAGTTCCAGCTGGTGAATTAGTAGACAAGGTGTGCTCAGATTTAGTTGAAGCTGGTGTTGAGAAAGACGATATCATTGTTGATTGTGGGAACAGTAATTACAAAGATGGTATTGCTCGTAAACTGAAGTATCAAAATAAATTTGAATTTGCCACCATGGGTATTTCTGGTGGCGCGGAAGGTGCGCGTCATGGTCCTGCAATGATGGCAAGTGGATCAGAAGGCGGCTGGGAGCGCATAGAACCTTGGTTTGAGAAAGTTGCCGCCAGTTACAATGGTGATTCTTGCTTTGCGCGTGTCGGCCAATCTGCAAGTGGGCATTTCGTTAAGATGGTACACAATGGCATTGAGTATGCGTTGATGCAACTTATAGCCGAAGTTTACCAACTTCTACGTTTCGGTACGAAACGTTCGCCAGAAGAAGTTGCGGCAATATTCCGTAGCTGGTCTGAAGGTCGATTAAATAGTTATCTATTGGCTATTTCTGCACACATCCTAGAACTTAAAACAGAACAAGATGAAGCTTTGGTCGATTTAATTGACAATAAAGTCGGCGCCAAAGGAACAGGTCTTTGGACTGCTCAAAATGCGCTAGAGCTTGGTATTGCCGTACCTTCTCTTGTTGCCGCAGTTCAGGCCCGTCACCTTACAAACACCATAGATACTCATGCTGCCAAAGAGATGACGTATCAAACAAAAGAAACAGACGAAATTAATGTAGATTTAGATGAACTTAAAGATGCTTTCTATCTAGCGAGTTTATTGTGTTATCGTCAAGGCTTAGCGTTGATAAAGGGTGCTTCTAGAGCGCACCAATGGAAAGTTGATTTAGCTAAAACTCTTCAGACTTGGCGAGCAGGTTGTATCATTCGTGCTGACTATCTAGATGATATCGCTGAGGGTGTTGAGTTCATTGATACGTTGTCGAACGAAACGAAAGCTCTGCGCAAAGTTGCGGGCTTAGCGGTTTCTTCAGGTTTAGCATTTCCAGTATTAAGTGCGACTCAAAATTACATTGCGACGCTAAGTACAGCAAGCAATGGTCACTTGGTACAGGCTCAACGAGATTATTTTGGTGAGCATGGGATCAAAACTCACCAAGGGGAAACCTGTCATCTTACCGATTTGGTCGACATCGACCAGAAAGTTAGATAATAAAAGAGGCCTGTATTAACAGGCCTTTTTTTTATCGCGAAAGTTCACCACGAAGGTTATCTTGCATCAGGTGACGAATTGTTTCCAATTCTAAGTTTTGGCTAAATAGATAATGCAGTTTAGTTAAACAGGCTTCCACAGTCATGTCGTACCCACTTATTACGCCACAGTTTAACAACGCGTTTCCAGTAGCGTAACCGCCCATGTTTACTTGACCTTTTATACACTGTGTCAAATTAACAATCACAATTCCTCGATCGCAGGCATTTTTTAGTGCAGTTAAAAAATCAGGATCTTGAGGTGCATTGCCAACGCCAAAACTAAGTAGGATCAACGCCTTAATATCGCTGTTTAACAGCGTTTTTATCATTTCTACAGAAATGCCAGGGTAAAGATATAACACCCCAATAGGTTGAGGAGTAATTGGCGTAACTCTCAAAGCTTGATCTACATAGGGGCTTAAGCGGCCTTCAATAAGCTGAATGTTAATACCTGACTGTGCTAGAGGAGGTAGGTTAGGGGATGCAAAAGCATCGAAACCGTCAGCATGTGCTTTGGTCGCGCGATTACCTCTAAATAACTGATTATTAAAAAATAGGCTAACTTCAGCTATCGGGTAATTTGCAGCTAAATACATGGCATTGAGCAAGTTTACCTGCCCATCAGAGCGTAGCTGAGACAATGGGATTTGCGACCCGGTAACAATCACGGGTTTTGTAAGGTTTTCTAGCATAAAAGACAGTGCAGAGGCCGTGTACGCCATGGTGTCTGTACCGTGTAATACTACAAACCCATCGTAGTCATGATATTTTGATTTGATGTCATCAGCAATTAATTGCCAATGTGAAGGAGACATATCGGATGAATCGATTAAAGGGCAATATTCATGAATGTCGAATAGCGGCATCTCATCGCGCGTGAATTCGGCATTCTGTTCAACGGTTTTGGTTAGGTAGCCCGCTACAGGAACGTATCCACGACTGGATTGCTTCATACCAATCGTACCACCAGTGTAGGCAATATAGATTCTTTTACGGTTCATAAAAAAAGCCCAGAATTATTTCTGGGCTAAGTATACCAACTGCAGCATCACATTGCAGTGAGTAAATTACTGAACAGACTCACAATATATACAGCGGCTGTAAACGCCATTTGGGTCGTTGTACTGTTTGATCAATTTAGTTTGTGTGTTCAGCGTATCTTGTGCCATGCCGATTAAACCTGATAACGTAGTTGAATCAGCGATTGAACTGTAGACGCCGCCCATCAAAGACTTAACGGATGCCACACCGAAAATCTTTTGGATAAGCTTTTCTTGCTCTGTTAAATCATGTTCAACAACTTCAACATCGTAATGATCTAAATTTGCAAGTGCCGTCGCGGCTTCAATAGCGTCATCTTTTGTGCCTAGTTTATCAACTAGACCAAATTCAAGCGCTTGTGGTGCAAGCCAAACACGACCTTGCGCAATTTCATTCACTTTCTCTTTGGGAATATTTCTTGAATTTGAAACGACAGTGATAAATTTATCGTAAGCGTTTTCAACACCTTTTTGAATGACATTGGCCATCTTAGGGTCAATACCTCGCGTGAACGAGCTGCCTTGTAATTCCGTAGTGCCAACACCGTCTGAATAAATACCTAACTTTTTAAGGCTATTTTCAATTGTCATTATCGTGCCAAATACGCCGATTGAGCCTGTGACCGTATTTTCTGAAGCCCAGATCTCATTTGCCGACGCGGCAATCCAATAACCACCAGATGCAGCGACTGAACCCATTGACGCGACAACTGGTTTGCCAGCAGCCTTAATCGCAAGTACTTCATTTCGTATAATCTCTGAAGCGAACATACTACCGCCACCTGAATCGATGCGAAGAACTACCGCTTTTACCTTGTCATCCAAACGCGCCTTTTTAAGTAGCGCTGCAGTAGAGTCACCACCAATTTCGCCAGCACGTTGCTTTCCATCCATAATCGACCCTTTAGCGACGACAACCGCTACTTTGTCGCCCATAGGGACATCAAATTGGTTAAGTCGTGTTAAGTCTAGATAGTCTTGGAATGCAATTCGATTAAACGATTTAGTTTTATCGTCTTGGCCAACTAATCCAATGAGTTCTTCTGTCAATTCTTGGCGTGTCGCCAATTTGTCTACCCATTTGTTTTGCAACGCATACTGGGCGTAGTCACCTTGAGTTTGTTCGAGCTTCTCGACAAAGGTGTCTAAGGTTTCATCAAAATTACTTTGATCAAACTTACGGTTCAATGAAACATCATTTTTATAGTGAGACCAAAGCTCACCCAACCATAAACGATTGGCTTCTTTTGCCGCTTCTGACATGTCATTGCGGATAAATGGTTCTACCGCCGACTTGTATGTACCAACGCGGAAAACGTGCTGCGTAATAGATAGCTTGTCTAACGCATCTTTAAAATAGATAGGGTAGACACCAAAACCGTCAATGCTAACGCCGCCGTAAGGGTGTAAAACGACTTCGTCTGCGTAACTAGCTAGATAATATTGCGCTTGAGAGTAGTAGTCCCCATAGGCAATAACTTGTTTACCTTGAGCTTTAAAGTCGTTAAGGGCAACACCAATGCTCTTGAGTTTATCCAAGTGAGCGCGATGCAATGATTTAAGGTCTAAAACAATGACTTTGATTCTAGAATCATCCGCAGCATTCTTAATTGCTTCTACGACGTCATCAACCAAAATTTCTGCTGGCTCTTTGTCATCACTGAAGTCGCTAAATGCAGCTTCTACAGGATCAACATAGCGTTTTTCTTCAACCAAGATACCGCTTAGGTTCAAAACCAAAGCTGAATCCTGTGCAACCATTGCGTGTGTTTGCTCGTTTTCTTCAATACTAAAAATAACGGCGAAAAGGATGCCGAAGAAAATGAGATTGAGAATCAAGTTTCTTGAAAAGTTAATCGCTTTCCACAGAAATCGAAAAACTGTTTTGACGTAATCCAAAATGATGCCTTTCCTAACTTAAGAATTTCACTCACTTTATCATATCTGATTCTGGGTTAAAGACTGAGTAAAAAAAAGTAACAAGGTGTGATTATGTAATTATGCTTTAAAAACCAACCTTGGCTGATAAAACCAAATTCCCAAAAAATAGTATTTTTGTGTCACCAAAGAAGTGACGATTTATGACATAACGCTTGCGAAAATTTATAAAAACGTTAATGTTTCACAGGTAAGACCAGTGAAGAGGCTCGAAATGTTAGAAAAAGAATTAAAATTAACGCATACCACTCTACGTAACCGTCTGGTAATGGGGTCTATGCATACCGGACTGGAAGAAGGATGGCATAACCGCAAAAGGTTAGCCGCTTTTTATGAAGAGCGCTCCAAAGGCGGCGTTGGTTTGATTATTACCGGCGGGTATAGTCCAAATATTCGCGGAAAACTAACACCAATAGCGGCTTCCTTTAATACTATGTACGACGTTATCAAACATCGTCAGTATACCGATGCGGTGCATAAACACGGTGGTAAGATTTGTTTGCAATTATTGCACGCAGGTCGTTATGCATATCATCCATTCAACGTAGCGCCAAGTGCACTTAAAGCGCCGATTAACCCATACAAACCGAAATCAATGTCGATTTCATCAATAAAATCGACGGTTAAAGATTTTGCTAAATCAGCAAAACTTGCTGAAAAAGCAGGTTATGACGGCGTTGAAATCATGGGGTCAGAAGGCTATTTACTCAATGAGTTCATTGCGCCGCATACCAACAAACGTCAGGATATGTATGGTGGAACGCTAGAAAACCGCATGCGTTTTGCACTGGAAATTGTGCGCGCTGTGCGCGCAAGCGTCAGCCCATCCTTCCTGATAGTTTTCCGAATTTCTGTTATGGATTTAGTGCCTGATGGTTCAACCAAAGAAGAAGTTGCTGAGCAAGCTAAATGGCTAGTTGAAGCTGGAGTCGATATTCTAAACACCGGTATAGGTTGGCATGAAGCTCGAGTGCCTACCATCGCAAGCATGGTGCCAGCAGGCGCGTTTAGGGAAGCGTCTTCCCGTTTAAAAGCGGCTGTTGATGTTCCTGTTATTGCAGTGAACCGTATCAACACGCCTGAGCTTGCAAATGAAATTCTTGAACAAGGCCATTCTGATCTTATTTCAATGGCGAGGCCTATGCTTGCAGACCCTGCGTTTTTCAATAAGTATGCTGAAAACCGCAGCAAAGAAATTAATGTCTGTATTGGCTGTAACCAAGGCTGTTTGGATCACATATTTAAAGGTCAACGCGCAACCTGTTTAGTGAATCCACAAGCTTGCTTTGAACTAGATAAACCACTTGTCAAAACAACCAAGCCGAAAAACGTACTAGTCGTTGGGGCTGGGCCTGCCGGACTTTCGGCGGCTATCTATCTTGCGAAGAAAGGGCATAAGGTTAAAGTTATTGAGAAAAACGCAGTCGCAGGTGGCCAATTCAATCTTGCTCGCCAAATTCCTGGCAAAGAAGATTTTCAGTTTACACTCGACTATTTCAATCATGAACTTACACGATTGAATGTTGACCTTGAGTTTAATTGCGAGTACGACGAAACAATGTCATCACACTACGACGATGTTGTGTTTGCTACGGGCGTCCGCCCGCGATTAGCGCGATTCGAATGTGCAGATGAAAAGCGTGTGCTTGCCTATGATGAAGTGATTCGTGGAGAAGTTGAACTAGGTAACAAAATTGCGATTCTTGGCGCTGGTGGAATCGGATTCGATATGGTTGCGTTTTTGACGGAAGAACGAAATCAAAGCATTGAGAATTTTAAATCTCAATGGGGTATTGAATGTAAGCCCGTCGAATCTCAAGAACAGCGTGAAATTCATATGCTAAAACGAAGCGAAGGTAGTTTTGGTAAGGATTTAGGTAAAACAACTGGATGGATACACCGAGCAGTAGCAAAGCACCACCAAGTTAAACAACATTCGAATTGTGAATACATACGTTTTGACAAGGATGGATTGTTGATAAAACAAAATGGGGTGGAAACGCTATTGGATGTTGATACTGTCATTGCGTGTATTGGACAGGAGTCGAATGACCATTTGTTTAGCAAAGAAACAATGCCTGCAAATCAGCATGTAATTGGCGGAGCAAAGTTAGCAGCAGCGATTGACGCTAAGCGGGCAATCTCGGAAGCTTTAGAAGTTGCGAGAAAAATTTAAGAAATATATTTCGCTGTATTACGGTCTATACTTGAACCTAAAATTACAAGTGTAGACCGCATGAAAAAATATTTTTCGTATTTCGTTTTCCCTCCAACTGTATCAACGCTTTTTGCAAGAGATTTTACATCACTTGCCCTTCGACTTATTTTGGGACCTATTATGGTCGTTGCTGGATACAGTAAACTCAACTTGTCCAATAACGACTTAACTGGCTTTGACAAATTTCTCGCTGATCCCAGTGTTACGTCATGGTTCGGTAATACGGAGTGGGGACTCGGCTTACCGTTTCCAGACCTGCTCGCGTTTATGGCAGGTTGGACGGAATTTCTAGGTGGTTGGCTATTACTCGTAGGGCTGTTAACACGCCTTATCAGCTTGCCACTCATCGTCACCATGTTAATAGCTATTTTCACCGTACATTTAGAAAGTGGTTGGTTTGCCATTACTCCAACAAATCCGTCGACCAGCCCGGCTCTGATTTTCTCTTGGCTTAATATTCCTGGTGCTGACATGAGCCTAGAAAATAGTGTCGCAACAAAAGAGCGACTCGATTACATAAAAGAAATTATTGCGGACACCGGTTATGAAAACTATTTAACAGAAAAAGGCTCTGTCGCGATCCTAAACAATGGAATAGAGTTTGCGTTTACTTATTTCGTGATGTTGTTAGTGCTTTTTGCAAATGGAGCAGGGCGTTTTACAAGCCTGGACTATTGGCTGTTCGAGCGTAAAGCCAAAGTTCAAAAACAAAATGTTAGTGTGCTAGACTAGTCGACAATTTAGTTAGTGAAGTCTATATCATGAACGCAATCGAATTACTTTTAGAGCGTCAATCCGACGCTCGCCTTACCGCTCCGGGTCCTACAGCAGAGCAGTTGGAAATTATTAAAAAGGCGGCCTTAAAAGTGCCTGACCATGGCGCATTAGCTCCTTGGCTATTTTATGTCGTCGAAGGTGATAGCTTAAACACCCTTGGCGAATGGTTTTTCGAAGCAGCGACTGCTGAAGCATTGGATGAACGCACGAAAGAACGCGCTAAATCATTGCCATTACGAGCACCTTTGGTGATTATCGCCATTGCTAAAACACAAAAAGACCATCCGAAAGTTCCATGGTTAGAGCAAGTGGAATCAGCTGCCTGTAGTTGTTTTGCTATGCAACAGGCTGCTTACGCACAAGGGTTAGGTGCAGTTTGGAGAACTGGGCATTTCGCGATAAGTCCGACAATTAAGTCAAAACTACATTTAGCTGAGCACGATGAGATTGTGGGTTACTTATACATCGGGACTCCAGAAGTGCAAATAAAGAAACAATCTCGACATGCTTTGGACTCCTATTTTATTACTTTATAAAAATTTTGAATTTATTTTTATTGTTGCGGTCTAACAACGGTGAGGCCGCTTATTAATTTTGGTTGTTTTATAAGCGATTGTTTTGTAGGCTTAGATAGTCAAAATTTAACAATAATAAAGACAAAATCATGGGAAATCTCTTTCTTAAAGAAAAAGAAAAATGGCGAATTTGGACAAGTTTAGGCTTGTTTGGTGCCGTTTGCTCTTTTTTGTTAATTCAACAACAAGACCTATTGGGCTTAAATGAGCTTCATTGGATAGCGCTTTGTTCATTACCATCGCTGATGTTAGGTGTATCAGTATGTTGGTGGATGAGCTATTCTAGGCGATTTGAATTCTGGCGTGCATTTCGCGTTTTGTCTACGGTACTTATTTTAGCGAACCTTCCGACGATTTTAGCGGGTATGTTAAAGGTATCAGAAGCAAAACACGTTGGTTTAATTTCAGCAAGTGGATTCGTGCTACTTCTTCTCATCTTAACGATGCTAGGTGCATGGGTAGCAAAGAGACCTAAACAGTACTATTAATGTCGATTTGGTGTCTAATATTCAAATAAATAAAATAATTTTAAAAATCGACCATTTAGTCTTTACATGTCAATGCAAAACCACTAATATGCGCGCCAACAACGGAGAGATGGCTGAGTGGTTGAAAGCACCGGTCTTGAAAACCGGCATACGTTAATAGCGTATCTAGGGTTCAAATCCCTATCTCTCCGCCACCTCATTCCCAAAACCGCCTCTCAGGCGGTTTTTTTCGTTTGGAGGCGCTATGTTCGCGAGTTACGTTAAACATACATTAGTATGGATTTTGTTTGGATACGCCTACTTACAAGGTCTATCGACAGCTTTGATAATGAGCATAGATGCACAGCCGGATCCCAGTTTATTTAAGACCGTGTTGTTTACGCTTATCTACGTATTTCTTGTTGCACACCTTATTACCAAGTATGAAAAGCTAAGTCCGTTTTTTGGCGCTGTCACGATATCTTTATCGGCAATTGTGTTATTCGGCCACTATGTAACGACAACACTCGTCGAATACTCTTCAGAACTTAACCTTGCACTTTTCTTAACGCTACCCGCAGCTACTTGGCTAATCGGCGATTTAAAGAGCAAAGTCACTTCGGATAAATAAAGCTCTTTTGATCCCATAGTCGATGTGTGTTAGCATTGAAGCTTCTTTTAACAAATAAGTAGAATTTAATGTCTGATTTATTTAATAACGATGCTTCTAAAGCAAGCTACGGTATTGGTTTACAAATGGGCGAACAACTTAAAGCTAACCCATTTGAAGGTCTTAATTTAAACTCAGTATTTGAAGGCATCAAAGATGGCTTCACGGGTGCTGAGTTCCAAGTTGCTATCCCTGAAATCCAAGCAGCATTCGAAAAGATCAACGAAGAGATCCAATCACGTCGTGACCAAGAAGCACAAGCGATGGCTGCAGAAGGCAAAGCGTTCTTAGAAGATAATGCGAAACGCCCTGAAATCACTGTAACGCCTTCAGGTTTACAATATGAAGTGATAGAAACTGGTGAAGGTGCAAAACCAGCAGCAGAATCGTCAGTACGTGTTCATTACCACGGTACTTTAATTAATGGTGCTGTATTCGACAGTTCTTATGAGCGTGGTCAACCAGCAGAATTCCCAGTTAACGGCGTGATCCGTGGTTGGACTGAAGCACTTCAAATGATGGCTGCAGGTTCAAAATGGCGTTTATACATTCCACATGAACTTGCCTATGGCGAGCGTGGCGCGGGTGCTTCTATTGCACCATATTCAACGCTAGTATTTGACGTAGAACTATTAGAAGTACTTTAATACTTATAGTTTTTGCGTTGGGTTGGTTACAACCTAGCATTAAAAAACCCAGCAAATGCTGGGTTTTTTATTATCTATAGCGAAAACGCTTAGAACGTTGCACTTCCTTTGGTGCGAGGGAAGGCGATAACGTCACGGACGTTGCCCATACCTGTTACATAAGCAACTAAACGCTCAAAACCAAGGCCGAAACCAGAGTGTGGCACTGTACCGTAACGACGAAGGTCGCGATACCACCAATAATCTTCTTTGTTGAGACCCATTTCGTCTAAACGAGCATCGAGTACGTCTAAACGTTCTTCACGTTGAGAACCACCAATTATTTCACCAATACCTGGTGCTACAACGTCCATTGCTGCAACTGTTTTACCATCTTCATTTTGGCGCATGTAGAATGCTTTAATATCGCGAGGGTAGTTTTTAATAACCACTGGCGCTTCAAAATGGACTTCAGCCAAATATCTTTCATGTTCTGATTGAAGATCGACACCCCATTCAACAGGGAATTCAAATTGCTTACCACAATTTTGAAGAATCGTGATGGCATCAGTGTAGTCAACTTGTGCAAAATCTTTATCGATGAAAGACTCAAGACGAGTTACTGCAGTTGGCTCAATTCGCTCTGCAAAGAAAGCCATATCATCAGGACGTTCTGTAAGCACTGCTTTAAATACATATTTGAGCATGTCTTCTGCAAGTTTTGCGATATCATTAAGATCTGCAAACGCAACCTCTGGCTCAACCATCCAGAATTCAGCTAGGTGACGCGATGTATTTGAGTTTTCTGCGCGGAAAGTAGGGCCAAATGTATAGATTTTTGACATTGCACTGGCGTATGTTTCGCCGTTCAGCTGTCCAGAAACCGTTAGGAATGCTTCTTTACCGAAGAAATCTTCGCTGTAATCTACATCGCCTTTGTCTGTGCGTGGTAGGTTGTTCATGTCTAATGTAGAAACACGGAACATTTCACCAGCGCCTTCACAGTCGCTTGCTGTTACGATAGGCGTGCTGATCCAAACGTAACCACGCTCGTGGTAAAAACGGTGGATAGCTTGCGCAAGACAGTTACGTACGCGAGTAACGGCACCAATGACGTTTGTACGAGGGCGTAGGTGAGCGTGTTCACGTAAATATTCAATCGAGTGTCGCTTAGCCGCCATAGGGTATGTATCTGGATTTTCAACCCAACCTAACACCTCAACCGATTCTGCTTGTATTTCGAAAGATTGACCTGCACCTTCAGACGCGACAAGTTTACCTGTTACGGACACTGAGCAGCTTGCTGTTAAACGAGTAATTTCGTCATAATTATTGAGTGAATTTGGCACTACAGCTTGAATAGGATCAAAACAAGAACCGTCATGAACGGCTAAAAAAGAAATACCTGCTTTTGAATCGCGTCGTGTACGGATCCAGCCCTTAACTGTGACTTGGCTGTCAACCGCAACGGTGCCCTTTAATAGCTCCGTTATCGCTATGTGACTCATTTTCACTCCAATGATTTTAGTTACCAATTAATATTTTAAACGTGCATCATTAATGTTGATGCGAGTCTCGTATCTTACAATCGAAATACAAATAAAAAAACCAGCTTTTTCGTTTCAATGTAAAATTGTTGGAAACGAACGCACAATCCAGAGACTGATTAGGAATTACATTGCATTTTAGGTGGTTTATTGAACAATTTGGCGCAGTGTGAATAGGTTATCTCGTATTTTTATGGCAAACTATAGGCTGTGGTTTAAATTCAAAACGATATATAAAAAGAATGAAGCAAGCTTTTATACTCCGAGGACTGCCAGGATCAGGTAAGTCACATTATGCCTTCTCGCTCGCCGAAGAATTAGTTGGTGGGGATGAAACACGTTATGTGATTTGTTCTACGGACGATTATTTTTTGCAGACAGATGGCTCTTATCAATTTGATAAAACAAAACTATCTGAATTTCATAATTTAAACTTAGCGCGATTCATAAATTCGCTTGCAGAAGGGATTGAGCTGGTCATCGTTGACAACACCAACATTCGACGTTGGGAGTATGTAGCCTACAGTGCAGCTGCGCACGCAATGGGTTATCAAGTTAAAGAGGTTGTTGTAGGTGAAGTAAAAGATAAGTCTTTACAGCATCTTTACCAAAAGCGAAATATCCACCATGTCGCACTAAGAACTATTAGTAACATGGCACGCCAGTTTGAGTGGTAGCCCACTCAAACTGCTAATAAGTAAAGCACTAAAATTCGTCTTGATAGATAGCATCATAAACTGCGTTACAGAGTTTAGAAATATCTTCTGATGACGATGAGTACGGTGGCATTAAATAGATTAATTTGCCAAACGGACGGATCCAAACACCTTTCTCAATAAAAAAGCGCTGTATTTTGGCAACATCTACAGTTCTTGCAAGTTCTACTACGCCAATTGCGCCCAATATTCTAACGTCAACAACGGCTGATAACATTTCACATGATTTTAGTGCGTTAAGTGACGTTTCAACACGAGTTACATTGTCTGCCCAATTCGACTCAAACAGCAAATCTATACTGGCGCTCGCAACTTTACAGGCCAACGGGTTGCCCATAAAAGTAGGTCCATGCATAAGCACACCAGCTTCACCAGAACTTATGCCATTTGCAATTTTGTCTGTCGTCAAAGTCGCTGATAGCGTCATCATGCCACCAGTGAGTGCTTTGCCGATACACAGAATGTCCGGCTCAATATTTGCGTGTTCGTAGGCAAATAGTTTCCCAGTACGACCGAAGCCCGTCGCAATTTCATCCAAAATGAGAAGGACATTGTACTTATCACACAACTCTCTCAATGCTTTTAGGTAACGAGGGTGGTAGAAATTCATTCCTCCCGCGTTTTGTACAATGGGTTCAATGATAAACGCGCACACTTCATGATGGTGTGTCTTAAACGCGTCTTCAAGTTGCTCAAGTTCGAGATCATCAAAATCAGAATAAAATGAAGACTTTGGTGCCTCGACGAATATATGTTCAGGCAAGAAACCTTTGTACATGTTGTGCATTGAATTAATTGGATCACAGACACTCATCGCAGCAAACGTATCACCATGATAGCCCTTTTTGGCAGTCATTAGTTTTGATTTAGTTGTTATACCCTGGCTCAGCCAATACTGCATCGCCATTTTGATAGATACTTCGACGCTCACTGAACCACTGTCCGCAAGAAACACTTTGGTTAAGCTCAACGCAGTTATTTTAATTAGTCTTTTGCAGAGTTCGACAGCGGGCGCATGAGTGATGCCTCCAAACATTATGTGACTCATAGTTTGAGCTTGCTCGGTGAGCGCATTTACTAGCACGGGGTGACCGTATCCATGAATAGCGCTCCACCAAGAGGCCATTCCATCAATGAGCGTTTTGCCATTCTCTAGGACAATTTTATTCTCGTAAGTCCGTGTGACTGGATACACAGGGAGTGGATTAATCATCGAAGTATAAGGATGCCAGATATGATTTTTATCAAAATCCAAATCAATTGTATTTAAATTATTCAATGGTAAACCTTTGGTGGCTGGTCAGCGTTGACAACAAACATTCGTGCAGTAGACTAAGCAAAAACCACAGTCCCGGCAAGGGATAGAAGATAATAAAGAAGAGATAGTTATGAGTTTGGGAACTGTACGTCACGATTGGACTTATGAAGAAGTCAAAGCGCTATTTGAAATGCCATTTAACGACCTGCTATTTAAAGCTGCGTCAATTCACCGTGAAACATTTAACCCAAATGAAGTTCAAATCTCAACGCTCTTATCTATTAAAACAGGTGCTTGTCCTGAGGATTGCAAGTACTGTCCGCAGTCAGGACATTACAAAACAGATTTAGAGCGTGAACGATTAATGGAAGTTGACAAGGTAGTAGAACAAGCTCGACTAGCGAAAACGAAAGGAGCGACTCGGTTTTGTATGGGGGCAGCTTGGTCAGATCCTAAAGACCGTGATATGCCGTACATTGAAAAAATGGTTCGAGAAGTTAAGGCGCTAGGTTTAGAAACATGTATGACGCTTGGCATGCTATCTGAAGACAAGGCGAATACCTTAGCAACGGCGGGTTTGGATTATTACAACCACAATCTCGATACGTCACCTGAATACTATCAACAAATCATAACGACCCGTACTTATCAAGACCGATTAGACACGCTTGAGCATGTTAGAGGTGCTGGTATGAAAGTGTGTTCAGGCGGAATCGTCGGTATGGGCGAACAAGCTGCAGACCGCTTTGGTTTGTTAATGAATTTAGCAAACTTACCAAAACAACCAGAAAGTGTGCCAATTAATATGCTTGTTAAAGTGAAAGGTACACCTCTTGAAAATGTAGAAGACTTAGACCATTTCGAATTTGTACGAACGATTGCCGTAGCAAGAATTATGATGCCAAAAAGTTACGTCCGTTTATCTGCTGGTCGTACTCAAATGAACGAACAGATGCAATCGATGTGCTTTTTTGCGGGGGCAAACAGCATTTTCTACGGTGATAAATTGCTTACAACGGAAAATCCAGAAGCGGATGCAGACATGTTACTACTTAAAAAGTTAGGAATGCGTCCAGAAACACGAGAAGACTATTCTGATGAAGCCTATGAAGCTTCGTTAAGTTCAGCTATCGCAGATAAGCAGACTTCTGAGTTGTTTTACGAAGCGTAATATGAGCCATTTTGCTTTTGTAGAACAAGCACTCGTTGCGCGCGAACTTGAAAATTTGAGAAGAGCGCGCACCTGCATTGATTCGTCTGACGGTCGCCAAATCACCATAGGCGGAAAACGCTATTTAAATTTCGCGAGCAATGACTATCTCGGTATTGGTTCCAAAACGGAGATTGCGAATTTAAATCAAAACCGAATAGGTGCGAGTGCTTCGGCATTAGTGACTGGGTATACTCAAGAACACTGCGCGCTAGAGTCACTTTTATGTAAAACGCTAGGTTACGAAGCCGCGTTGTTGTGTAATTCCGGTTTTAGTGCGAACGTTGGCGTAATAAAAGCTTTATTTAGTGATGCTAAGGTCAGTACTAACAGCACGGTGTTTCAAGACAAATTGAACCACGCGAGTTTGCTTGATGGTAGCTTAGATTCAAAAGCAAAACTGGAACGCTTTAACCATAATGACGTAAACCACCTCAGAAATCGGCTTGAAAAATCAAAATCAGAAAACAAACTCATTGTCACCGAAGGCATTTTCTCAATGGATGGGGACAGCGCTAAGCTTGAAGAAATTGCACAACTAGCGGCAAAACACAACGCTTGGTTAATGGTTGATGACGCACATGCCTTTGGCGTTTTAGGTAAGCACGGATTAGGATCTGTCGAAACGGTAAGGCCTAATATTCTTATCATAACATTTGGCAAAGCTGTAGGTGGCCAAGGCGCTTGTATTTTAGGATCAAAATCCTTTATTGATTATCTACTTCAATTTAATCGGGAATATATCTATTCGACGGCGATGTCGCCAATTTTGGCCTCGTTGAATCTAAAGCAAGTAGAACGAGTGCTGAACGCATCGGAACAACGCGAAAAGCTTAAATCGAACATAGAATACTTTACTCGCGGTGCACGCGAATTGGCGTTACCTCTTCTTGATTCAAAATCGCCAATTCAACCAATTGTTTTGGGCGATGCTGAAGCTACTCTTGTCGCACAGAAAGAACTACGAGATCAAGGAATTTGGCTTACGGCAATCCGACCTCCCACGGTCCCTTTTAATACAGCGAGACTGAGAATAACAATCACATCAGAACATACGCGCAAAGATATTGATACGTTACTCATGGAGCTTAAAAAGATCGTATGAATGCAATCAACAAATCCATGACAGCAAAAAAATTTTCGAAAGCCGCAGCGTGTTATGAAGAACACGCCAAAGTACAAGCCAAGAGTGCGCAAATTTTGTTTGATTGGATTGGCTCTCGAAAGCGATTTTGTACTTTAGATCTAGGATGCGGGCCTGGATTACATTATTCAACGTTAAACACTGTTTCAAACCTAGTAGTACAATTAGACTTAAGTGAATCAATGTTATCGACGAGCGAGGAGGGGCACAAAGTCTGCGCTGATATGGATGCGCTGCCTTTTCAAGAAAACGTATTCGACTTAGTGTTTAGTAATTTTGCTATACAGTGGAGCCAAGATTTAAACTCGTTATTATTAAATTTAGCATCTGTTCTTAAACCGCAGGGCGAAGCCTATTTGAGTATCGTTCTTGAAGGGTCGCTAAATGAAGTAAAAAAAGCGTATGTTGACTCAAATTTAACGAGTAACGTTAATAACTTCACTCACCTTGATACACTAAAGCGCGATATAGAAACTTCAAGCCTTAAATTACAAACGTTAGAACAAGTTACGTTGAAGGATGTTTTTGTGACTCCAAAAGAAGCGTTGCAATCGATTAAAAGGATTGGCGCTAATCACACATTAATGCCCACGCAAGCTTGTGTCGGTCTTGGTGGGAAATCAAAAATCCAGTCTATTTTGTCTAATTACCCTTGTAATAACGGGATTTATGAAGTGACTTACGAAGTGGCATTATTAAAGTTAACTAAGGAGTAACAAGGAAATGCAATCATTCTTTATTACTGGAACAGACACCGAAGTAGGCAAAACACACGTAACCTCGCTGCTTCTAAAATACCTTGCTCATAAGCAAAAATTTGCCTTCGGATTTAAGCCAATCGCTGCTGGAGCAGAAATTGCGTTCGGTCAGTCGGTGAATACTGATGCCCTATTATTGATGGAGTCATCAACTACGCATGCAAAGTATGAACAAGTTAACCCATTTTGTTTTATGAGTCCTGTTGCGCCACACATTGCAGCTGCTAGAGAAGGCAAATCGCTTTCAGTATTAGATTTGACTAAGAAGTATGAAGAAATTACCTCACTTGGGCAGGAATACACATTAGTTGAAGGCGCTGGCGGTTGGATGATCCCGTTGAACGATACTGAATATTTTTCTGATTGGGTTAGCCTGCAACAGCTTCCTGTCATTTTAGTGGTCGGAATGAAACTGGGTTGTTTGAATCATGCCATGTTGACGTTGAGAGTTATTGAGCAAGCTGGATGTAAATGCGTTGGATGGGTCGCCAATCAAGTCGACCCTGAAATGCTGGAATATGAGCAAAATTTAGAAACGCTAAAAAGTCACTTGCATGTTCCGCTCTTAGCCGAATCTCCGTACACCGAAGAGAAGCCAAAATTGAAAGTACAGCCTGCGCTTCATTCTGTGTTTAATCTGTAAATTCGCCTCGCTGCCACTTTTCAAAATTTGGCAGCAATTCTTGCAAGATTTCTACTGCTGGAATGGTGTATCGAATACCGTTGAACATGACCGACGTATTTTCTTTTTCAGATGTAATACCGGTCAATGTCCAGCCTTCACCTCGTTCTTTGCAATACACTTTTGTTGTGGGCGGGATCACGTTAAACTCTGAGGACATCATATTTTTCCAATCCGAAAACTATATTCACGGATTATAACAAACAACAATAAAATGGAAATTATTACAGAACGTTTGACGCTACGTCCTATCAAGTACAAAGATGTTGCAAATCTACATAAGATACTATCGCAACAATCGACACGACGATTCAACGATTATGAGCAGGGCATTACGAACACAGAACTTAGAGCGTGGATACAGTGGGATATCGAACAGTACATACAGCAAAAAGGCATTCGTTTAGCGATTATTAACGATGACAAACAATTTATTGGCACTATCGGTATTCAATTCACATCAAGGTTTGATGCATTCATGGTTTCGTTTGAGCTAGATGAGAACTATCGTGGTTATCGATATATGCAAGAAGCTTTAAGTGCGTTGCAAATCTATAGCAAGGAGATAGAGTGGTTACGTTGTAAAAACTGGAAAGCTAAAATTCACATCGAAAATATTGCTGCAATAAACACTGTTATAAAGTGCGGATTCCGAACCTATTTTCATCGCTCAAATAAATGTTACTTAGTCTATAAGTTTTGAACACATCATACTAACCGATCTGTTGTAGTTTCGTACTCAGCAATCTAAGGGTATTACCTACATCATCATGTTTATCAACTTCACTGAACACGAACGTCATAACATATAGGTCAATGAGAAGTGGCACTTTTGATTTTAGAAAAGGTTGTCCTTGATGAATTTCATGTTCGAGTAGTGATAGATGGCAAGATTCTGATCGGCCTGAGAGGATGAGTTCACTAAAGTACGTTTTTGTCAGTGTTCTGTGCGCGATATAAAAAGGATACAAAAACGACGCAAAATGCCGTAAAGACAAGCGAGGGGAATGCTGCTTGTTTGATTGCTTTGCTTCAACTATCAGTGCACACGCTTGTTTATCAAACGCCTCCTTCAAAAGAGCACCTTTATTTGGATAATGTGTAAATACCGTGCCATTCGCTACGTTTGACTGCGTCGCTATCTGTCTTGTGGTGGTATCACAAAATCCTTGATCATGAAATAGCTGCCAAGCAGCATCTAGGATACGTTCTTTTGTCTTTAATCGCTTATCCATTTGGTTATCTCTTTGTTATGTCATCGTTTATTAACAAAAGTGAGCGTGCTCATAAAATGAATTGAGCACGCTCAGTTAATAAAACATGGTCTATAAACAAAAATATTTCCAATTTTGATGCCCAAAATCGTCGAACTAAGACGTGTTGCAACTTCGCAACAAGGGAAGAGTTGGGTATAATGCGACAACCCCAATGCGTGCAAGAAACGCATCAATTTATCGTATCGTTACAAGTAAAAGTGAGGAATTTCCTATGACCGTTGGCATTATCATGGGTTCGAAGTCAGATTGGCCTACAATGCAACACGCCGCAGAAATGCTAGATAATTTTGGTATTGCGTACGAAACGAAGGTTGTATCAGCACACCGTACACCTCACTTATTAACAGAATATGCATCAAATGCGGCTGAACGCGGAATTAAAGTTATCATTGCAGGCGCTGGTGGCGCTGCGCATTTACCGGGAATGGCTGCGGCATTTACAAGCCTGCCAGTGTTAGGTGTGCCGGTAAAATCTAAAACGCTTAACGGTGTCGATTCTCTATTATCTATCTGCCAGATGCCAAAAGGTGTTGCAGTTGGCACTTTGGCTATTGGAGATGCAGGTGCTGCGAACGCAGGTCTACTCGCTGCACAAATTTTAGGATGTCAAAATCCAGAAATTTTCGAAAAAATTGAAGCATTTAGAAAAGCACAAACTGAATCCGTTCTAGCTAACCCTAATCCAGCTGAATAATATGAATATTTTAGTTCTTGGAGCGGGTCAATTAGCTCGCATGATGAGTCTGGCAGGGACTCCACTTAACCTAGTTACGTTGGCCTATGATTCCTCATCAGCTAACGTTATCGATCCCGTCAGTTTTAAGCAATATGACATGTCACTGCAAGAAGCAATAATTTGGGCTGATAGCATTACAGCGGAATTTGAACACATTCCATTAGACGTCCTCGCACTATGTCAGTCGTCGAATAAGTTCTATCCAGGCGCAGAAGCGATTGCGACAGGCGGGGATCGTGCGAAAGAAAAAGCACTCTTGGATAATGCTAATGTACCAAGTGCACCTCACCGTTTAATCACTGAACGTCTACATTTTGATGAAGCACTCAAAAGCTTGGGCTATCCACTCGTTTTAAAAACATGTCAAGCGGGCTACGATGGTAAAGGTCAGTGGCGCGTGAAAGAAGACTCAAACGTAGACCAAATTTGGTCAGAAATGAGCGAATTTTTATCTCGAGGCAGTGCTCAACAACCGCATGCGATATTAGCGGAGCAGATGATCAATTTTGACAGAGAAGTCAGTATTATCGGCGCTCGAGGTAAAAACGGCGAAGTTAAGATTTATCCCTTAACAGAAAATCAGCATACCAATGGTGTGTTGACGTTATCTGTCGCAGGTAAAGAAAAGTCCGATATTCAGTCACAGGCGGAAGAGGCATTTACCAAAATAGCCAATGCGCTTAACTATGTTGGTGTACTCGCAGTAGAGTTCTTCGATGTGGAAGGTGATTTGCTCGTTAATGAAATCGCACCTCGCGTTCATAATTCTGGGCACTGGAGTCAACAAGGTGCGCATGTGAGTCAATTTGAAAATCACATGCGAGCTATTGCTGGCTTACCACTAGGCTCGACTGCACTTCTTCGTCCAACCGCAATGATTAATGTGCTTGGCGAAAAAGAAATTCCAATGCAAGTACTTGCTGTGAGCGATGTAACCAGTCACTGGTACGGTAAATCTCCAAAGCCGGGTAGAAAGATGGGGCACATAAATGTCTCTGGAAATACACTGCATGAGCCTCGGCGAGAAGTTAGCTGAACTTGCTGAAATATTGCCGGAAGAAAATTACCCCGGCGTGATAGACACCGCAAAGTCTCTCATTTTAAATTAAAAAATAGAGTCCTGAGAGGGGGCTCTATTTTTTTTAATCTTTTTTATCTTTATTTTGAACTTTCCATGAAATCACTAGTCTTAACTTATGAGACTTGGATGAGTCTCAATCATATTCGTTGTCCGTCAACGACTATGTGAGCGCAGAGAGTATTTGGCCAGTGTATTACTGGCCTTTTTTTTGCGTTTATTCGTCCCATTGTTGCTTCAGGTTTTTAATAACTTTCGCTAAAGTTACAGCAATTATAAAAAACCAAAGAAAAAACTATGTTGAAGCAATCTATTCTCGCCGTCGCAATATCAACGTTGATGCTGACTGGTTGTCAATCTACCTCACAATCCACAAATTCAAAGAACTTCGAAAGCACAACGCCTACAAGCATTGTGCAAACGCCATTAGATTTTGGGGGTGAAAATATTACGCTTGAGCAAGCTATGGCAGATCCAGATTGGCTTGGACGTCAGCCGGAATCTGCGCTTTGGGGAGCGGATTCAAATTCAATCGTGTTCAAACAAAAACGTGAAGGTTCTGTCGTTCGTGATCTGTACACGGTAACACTTAGCGACAACATGGTTTCTTCAATTCCGTTGTCGAAACTTCATACTGTTGTCAATAGTGACGCAATTTCATCGCCAGATGGGCAATTTCAGGTATATACCTTTGAAGGTAATATATTTACAAAAAACGGTATTACCGCCGAAGTTAGACAACTAACGTTTGGCAGTGAAAATGTTAGAGTCGACCAGTTTCTCACCAACGGCTTACTTGCGTATTCGAAAGGCACTTCATTTTTTACCTTGGATGTAAACACAGGCATTTCGAAAGAGTTGGTAAATTTACACTTGGTCGATGCACCAAAAGGCGTTCAAGAGCCTCAAACACTGCTTTCGAAAAATCAATTACGTCTGATTAAGTACATCCAAGTACAACATAAAAACGCCAAAGACAGGGAAGCTTATAAGAATGAAGTTGCAGCGCAAAATGACTTCCACTTCAAAAATGATTTTTATCTAGGCAAAGGCAAAGAGCTTGTAGCCGTAAGTTTGAGTCCATCAGGTAAGGCGCTCGTCGTTGCGTTTAAAGATAAAAAAGCAGAGCGTAGCGAGCACGATATTATGCCGCATTACGTGAACAGTGATGGAAATATTCACCCTAAAGCAGTTCGTCAGCGCGTTGCCGAAAGTACGCCTCAGAATACAGATTTTATGTTTATTGACCTTGAGGCAGGCGAGCAAAAGTCAATTGATTTGTCTTCAATGCCAGGATTTGACGAAGACGTTTTAGCTGCGGTTAAAGCAGAAAATGCCAAAGCAAAAGGGGAAAAATACGAATCAAAAAAAGCACCTAGGTCTATTAACCTAATTGAGGATTGGGCATGGCGTGAGGGTGTAATTCAATGGAGTTCTGACGGTTCTAAAGTCGCGATGATGCTAGAAGCCTGGGACAATAAAGATCGATGGTTAGTAACTTTAAATGCAGATGGTAAGTCTGTTACTACACAACACCGTTTGCATGATGATGCCTGGGTAAACTACAACTTTAATCAATTTGGCTGGTTACACAATTCCAGTACGCTGTATTACCTTTCAGAGGAAACAGGATACAGTCAGCTTTACCTAAAACCAGTTAACAGCAAGGCAAAGCGTCTAACCGATGGTAAATTTGAAGTATCTGATCTTACGGTCACAAAAGATGACCAATATATTTATTTTAAGTCGAACCAAAAACACCCAGGTATTTACGAAGTGTATCGTGTAAATACCGTTACGGGCGATGTAAATCAGCTCACCGACCTAAATGGTATGACTGATTATAAATTAAGTCCGGATGAGCAGAATTTGCTGCTGACACACTCAACCATAATGCTACCTACCGAGCTTTATGTAACGTCCGCAAAAGGTGGCGATAAAGTAACGAGACTTACGTACACGGTATCAGATGATTTTCTTAACAAGAAACTCATAGCGCCTAAAATTGTTGCGGTAAAATCTAGCCATACAGATGCGCCGATCTACGCGAAAGTTTACTACCCAGCAGATTATAAAGAAGGTGAATCAGGAAAGACGCGTAAAGCAGTAATTTTTAACCACGGTGCAGGTTATTTGCAAAACAGCCATTTTGGTTGGTCCGGCTATTTTAGAGAATTTATGTTCCATAGCTTGCTTGCCCAAGAAGGTTACGTTGTTATGGATATGGATTATCGAGCGTCGAAAGGGTACGGACGAGATTGGCGAACCGCAATTTACCGTCAAATGGGGACTCCTGAAATCCAAGATTTAGCAGATGGCGTCACATGGATGGCTGAAAACGCCAACGTAAATGTGAACTCAGTGGGCACTTACGGTGGTAGCTACGGTGGTTTTATGACGTTTATGGCGTTATTTACACAACCTGATCTTTTCCAAGCTGGGGCAGCATTACGACCTGTTGCGGATTGGAATTATTATAACCATGGCTACACGTCAAACATTTTGAATCTACCTGATGTTGATCCAATTGCTTACGAACGTAGCTCACCGATTTTCCACGCTGAAGGATTGAAAAAGCCGCTCCTAATCAACGCGCCTATGGTTGATGACAACGTGTTCTTCCAAGGTGTAGTGCGTTTGGTACAGCGATTAATTGAATTAGAAAAAACGGACTTTGAAACAGCTATTTTCCCTGTTGAACCGCATGGATTTGTACAACCTTCAAGTTGGTTAGACGAATACCGCCGAATTCATAAATTGTTTGAAGAAAACCTAAAGTAAACGCCGTTTAAACTGATGCGTCTTATTAAGAAGCCGACTGTTACGTCGGCTTCTTTCTTAAATCAAACATCAAAAAGAGTACGCATCCAGCTACTGCACCGAATAAATGGGCATCGGTTGCAACACTTGATTCAATAAGTGATGCTATCGAGTCACTTGCGCCATGAATTTGCTCCCACGAAAGTTTGCCGATGACACCAATTAATAATAACCAACCATCTTTTCGTCCTAACTTAATATCTTTTAAAGTTCCCCAAATAATCACACCGTGTAAGACACCACTTAAACCAGTGTAATAGTGTATGGAAGGGGACAGCAGGTAGATAGCAGTACCGGTAACAATAGATAGCAGCATAATGTTGAATAAGTAACGTTGAGCGTTCGTATATTCGCCATGTAATGACCAAATAAACACGACGCCAAGTGCATTTAATAATAAATGTGCCAAATTGGAATGCGTGAATTGGCTTGTAAATAGTTGCCAATATTGGCCTGACTCAATCGCTGCTCGATCAAATTCAAATATGCCGTTTAGCGGTGTAAAAAAGATAACGGCTAAAACCGCGAGCAAGATACCGGGGCCTAATAGGTATTGGCGTTCAATAGGGAGATTGTAAATCATAATTTTAGCGCAATTTTTTTGCGTATTTTGCACGTTTCCCAGTAAGATGCCAAATATGTAGACGACAATTCGAACTTAATATGAAGTTATTACCTCTATCGCTCATCTTATCTAGCCTTAGTTTGTCTGTATTCGCGGACGTCACAACGCACAGAGAAACTCGAGAGCCGGAAGCCGCAACAGGCTTTGCCTTTCAAACTGAGGCTAAAAGCAACGATTATATGGTTGTTGCGGCCAATCCTCATGCAAGTCGAGCAGGTCAATGGGTACTGAGTCAAGGCGGTAGTGCTGTGGATGCTGCGATTGCAACACAACTTGTTCTAACTTTAGTCGAACCTCAATCATCGGGTATCGGCGGCGGTGCATTTATTCTTTACTACGATAAATCATCTAAAAAGATGATGTCTATCGATGGGCGTGAAACCGCACCAAGTGAGGCGGAGCTCGATTTATTTCTTGACGAAACAGGCAAGCCTGCGCGATGGATTGATGCAGTTGTTGGCGGTCGTTCCGTCGGTGTACCTGGCGTATTAAAAGCATTTGCAGAAGCACATAAAAAATATGGCAAATTACCGTGGGCAACACTCTTTAAACCGGCCATCCATTTAGCCGAAACTGGATTTTTAGTCTCACCTCGACTCCATAGTTTATTAGAAAAACGCCTCAATCCAGGTGCATACGAGCTTGAACCATCTAAAAGCTATTTCTACCCGCATGGTGAAGCGTTAGCCACCGGAACGTTACGGACAAATCCAGACTTGGCCAATTTGTATAAAAAAATTGCCCAAGAAGGCGTATCAGCATTCTATGAAGGAGAAAATGCCGAAAAACTCGTTAAAGCAGTGCGAGAGTCTGCGGTTTCTCCAGGCAAACTATCTCTTCAAGATTTAAAAGATTACACGCCGAAGTGGCGTGAACCAATTTGTGTCGAATATAAACTTTATAACGTGTGTTCCATGGCACCACCGAGCAGTGGTGGCATTGCAGTATTGCAAATGCTTAAGTTACTTGAGAACAAACACATGGAAAATTACGCGCCAAACGACGTAATGGCACTTCACTATTTTACTCAAGCATCCAGACTGGCGTTTGCGGACCGGGATTTCTATGTAGCTGACCCTGATTTTGTGGAAGTACCGACCACTGCTTTGTTGCAAACGCCTTATTTGAAAGAGCGCGCATCGTTAATTCAAGACAAAGACGTAAAAGACTACCCAGTTGGTGTACCTGTCCAAGGTTTAGCAAGAGCTAAAGACGATGCTTATGAACTGCCTTCAACGTCTCACATGTCAATCATCGATAAAGAAGGTAACGCGCTGTCGATGACAACGTCTATTGAAATGGCCTTTGGTTCTACGGTTATGGTGAACGGTTATCTTTTAAACAACCAACTTACCGATTTTGCACTGAGTCCCGAAATTAATGGAAAACCTGTGGCTAACCGAGTGGAAGCTGGTAAACGGCCACGAAGTTCTATGTCGCCAGTCATGGTTTTTAATAAGGATGGTTCATTAAAGTTATTAGTCGGTTCGCCAGGCGGAAGTCGAATCATCAATTACGTAGCACAAACAGTGATAGCTGTACTTGATTGGAAAATGACGCCGCAACAAGCGATTAATCTACCGAGAATTACAAATCGTAACAAGTACACAACGCTTGAGCGCGGTACACCGCTGGAAAATTACGTTGAACAATTCGAGAAATTAGGTCACGAAGTCAAGGTCTTAGACTTAAATTCGGGTCTACACGCCATCGAAGTCACTAAAGATGGCTATTTAGGCGGCGCAGACCCTCGCCGTGAAGGCGTTGCACTTGGAGAAAGCAGCCTATAATCATAGGTTTCAATCAAGCTTTGATGTACAATAGTCAGACCATTTTAACTCGTAAATGGTCTGACTAGCCGAGTTTACATTGCTTTTTATTTCACTTCGGCAATAATCACCTTTTAGCATTAAAAAATCGTCAAAGCTTATAATATGTCAAAGAAAACTGAGCAAAATTTCTTATATATCCCTTATTCAGGACCAAATTTATTGGAAACGCCGCTTCTTAACAAAGGCAGTGCGTTTACTCAAAGAGAACGTGAAACGTTCAACTTAGCGGGACTCTTACCTCCACGCTACGAAACCATTGAAGAACAAGTAGAACGTTGTTACCAACAGTACCGTAGTTTCGAAGATAACTTGAACAAACATATTTATCTTCGTGCCATTCAAGATAACAACGAAACCTTGTACTACCGCCTTGTACGTGATCATCTAGAAGAAATGATGCCTATCATTTACACGCCTACCGTTGGTGATGCATGTGAAAGCTTCTCGGATATTTATCGCAGTTCACGCGGTCTATTTATTTCCTATGAAGACCGTCATCACATCGATGATATTTTAAGAAACGCGACTAAGAATAAGGTTAAGGTCATCGTTGTAACCGATGGTGAGCGTATTCTGGGTCTTGGTGACCAAGGTATCGGTGGTATGGGGATCCCAATCGGTAAACTCTCACTCTATACCGCATGTGGTGGCATAAGCCCAGCATACACCCTACCTGTTATGTTAGATGTTGGTACAAACAACGAAAAATTGCTAAACGACCCTATGTATATGGGTGCGCGCCATAAACGTATTAGCCAAGAAGAATACGATGAGTTTTTAGATATTTTCATTAAGGCTGTTAAACGTCGTTGGCCTAGCGTACTTCTTCAGTTTGAAGATTTCGCGCAACCAAATGCGATGCCATTGCTAAAACGCTACCGCGATGAGATTTGTTGTTTTAATGATGATATTCAAGGAACGGCTGCAGTTACTGTCGGTTCATTGTTGGCAGCCTGTCGCGTGAAAGGTGCAAAATTATCTGAGCAGAAAGTCGTATTTGTAGGGGCAGGTTCTGCTGGTTGTGGTATTGCGGAACAAATTATTGCACAAATGGTTTCTGAAGGCGTTTCTGATGAACAAGCACGTAGCCAAATTTACATGGTCGATCGTTTTGGTCTTTTAACAGAAGGTATGGAAGACCTACGTGACTTCCAAGCAGCGTTAGTGCAAAAGAAAAACGTGATTGGTGATTGGAGCTATAGCGGCGAATTTGCATCCTTACTTGACGTAATGCACTGCGCGAAGCCGGATATTTTGATCGGTGTTTCTGGTCAACCAGGCTTGTTCACTGAACAAGTTATCCGCGCAATGGCGAATGGTTGTGAACAACCAATTATCTTCCCGTTAAGCAACCCATCTCGTCAGGTTGAAGCACATCCAAAAGACGTTGTTGAATGGACTGATGGTAAAGCAATTGTTGCGACGGGTAGCCCGTTTGGCGCTGTTGAGTGGAATGGCAAAACGCACACGATCCCGCAATGTAATAACAGTTACATTTTCCCTGGGATCGGATTAGGTGTTATTGCTTCAAAAGCTTCTAAAGTAACAGAAAGTATGTTGATGGTCGCAAGTGAAACACTTGCCGCTTCGTCTCCGTTGGCCAATAAAGGCTCAGGGAGTTTGCTTCCACCTTTAACTGAGGTTGAGTCGCTTAGCCGAGAAATCGCATTTGCAGTAGCTAAAAAAGCGATGGAAGAGGGTGTTGCTCTAGAAATGGAAGACGATGCAATTCATCATGCAATAAAGAAAAACTACTGGTTACCAGAATATCGAAATTACAAACGTCGTAGTCTGTAACTAAAATATGAGAGCCAGCTTAAAGCTGGCTTTTTTATTCAGAAGCAATTCAGGACAAATGAGTAACATGTATGAATAATACCAATATAAGGATTTATCATGAAAAAATTAATGTTGGCATTTGCTGCCTTAGTAACGCTTAACGCGAATGCAAATTCACTTCCTGATGCCCCTCATCTTTATGTTCAAGGCAATGCCAAAATTCAGGTTAAGCCTGATAGAGCGAACATTGTTATTGGTATTGATGATACGCAGACAAACACAGTCGATGCGAAGAAAAACGTTGATGCGATTGCCGCAAAGGTCATTGAAATTGCAAAGCGTTATCAAATTGCGGAAAAAGACATTCAAGCAGAGCAACTAAACGTATATCGACAAACTGAATATGACCGCGAGCAAAACAAACAACGTTTCGTCGGTTTTCGTGTGTTTCGCAACATTCGAATGACATTGACGCTTGTTGATAAATACCCTGATCTTCTCCAAGATTTGGTCGATGCTGGTGTAACTGAATTTAGAGATACGCAATTCTCAGTCGCGGATCACAACACCATTTTAAAGACAGTTCAAAAAGCAGCGATTAAAGATGCGAAAATGGCAGCGAAAGAACTCGCCAAAGATTTCGACGTTAGGATCGGCAAATTGTATTCTGTGTCATTTTCACCGATAGACGCACCAACAATGCCTTATATGCGTGCCGAAAAAATGATGGTACAAGCGGATTCTGGTGCAGGAGCTGGTTATAACACTGGTTTTATCACAGTCGATGCACAAGTCTACGCTGTATATTTAATTGACTAAAACTGATATTATTTTCACGTTACTTGCTAATTGCAAAGCGCCTTAAAAGGCGCTTTTTTATTGATGAATTCGAAGAAAACACTTATCGTCGGGCTGCCACGAACCGGTACAACAAGCCTTTGCGCATTGACTTTACAGTTAGGTTATAAAACGGCGCATACGGCCTACACTCAAAAAACCTTTCTTGAGGCTGAGGTAATTGCCGACACGCCTATTTTTTGTGATTACGGGAAACTTGCGACTTACTTTGAAAATACACAACTGATTTTATTGCAACGAGAACAGACAGAGTGGGCGATATCAGTTTCAACGTTGCTAAAGCGCATGGCTAAAAATCTATTGTCACAACAGGGTGGTTTCAATGACACCATAAAACGTGCATATTTTGAGATATTTCCAGAACTAACATTCGAGCTTATAAGCGATTTAAACTATCTCGTTGAATGTTATGAGAAACATCAACGTGAGGTTTTTAAGTTTGCGAATCTTAATAATCTGCCGTTACTTACTCTAAATGTACAAACCGACGGCATAAATAGATTAACCGAATTTTTACCAAACAAAACTAGCCAACATATCAATGCATTTCCTCATTTGAATCAAAATGGAAAAGTTACAGCTTGGAAGGATGTAAATCATCCGTTGAAAATAGAGTCAACTAATTTAGGTAAAGCTGAAAAAGACAGCTTACTGTATCAATTTTTTAGTGAAGTTAAAGATGTTTGAATTAAAGTATAAAACCCCGAAAGAATGGGCGAAAAACGTAGTTGAAGATTTCGACACTTTCTTACAGGACCATGCTGCTGCAGAAAAAAAAGCATCGGGTATGGCAATGGGCATGATTGGACATTACCCAGATAAAACAAAATTGGTCAGAGCAATGACCGATTTAGCCATCGAAGAAATGATTCATTTCAAACAAGTTTTAAAATTACTTGGTGAACGTGGGATCACGCTCGGAAAAGATAAAAAAGATGATTATGTTAAATTGATTAGAACTATCATTCGTCAAGGGCGAGATGACTATTTATTGGATAGATTACTGGTAGCCGGCGTGATAGAAGCCCGAGGTCATGAACGATTTTCGTTAGTCGCTGATGCACTTGAACAAAGTAAAGAAAAAGAATTTTATGTAGCGATTGCAAAATCCGAAGAGAAACACAAAAACTTGTTTATTGAGCTTGCCTGTGAATATTACGAAGAAGAACGTGTTTATTCTCGCCTTGAAGAAATTCTCGTGTTTGAAGGCGAAATTTGCGAAAACCTACCTTGGACTGCCGCATTACACTAATCAATTATCGCATGTGTAATTCTCATCTATTCAGTGTCAACAATAATAGTCCGTGGCGACATCCACGGGCCTTTATATGAGTGTAAATCTCTACTCAAGTTGTTTTGGATACCTGACACAAGCGAAGTGGAAATCAAACAGATGATTGAATTTCTAATCGAGCACAAAGACCACATTCCATACATGGCACGATGTGTCAAAACAGGGCGCTTAGCCAAAGTAGTGTAGGGGGATTATTAAGGGGGTCGCCCCTTGATGGTCAACACAAGCGACACACAAACATTGAGCTAGACCCAATATCGCTTCGCGCGTAGGAAACATCCATCGACGCGATGAAGGCGACCTCTCTCTGACAAACCAAAAGGTTTTTACTAAAGCAAGTCTACTATGAGCGAGAAACAGACTTTCGACCATTTTCATGATCGGCTGTTCATTTACAAGTTTCTCGTATAGTCAGGAAAAAGAGCGATTTGGTTGTTTTCGTCCTCAAGCAAACTAAACTTTGATTGCAAAAAGCTTTTGTGGCAATAGGTTAACCACTATGATAAAAACTACTTCTAGTAGAAACCTCATACAGTTGGCGCCAAAAAAACGACCTAACATCTCAATATTAAATTGTTAAATTGTTAAATTGCAAGGAGGCATAAATGCCAAATTCAAATATCAAAATAACTGATATAGAAAGATTAAACTTAATCAATCAATTCTTAATTTTGGAGAAGTTATATCCAGAAGAAGCTGATTACTATGAAAAAAACAGGATAGCGTTGGAGCAAGGCTATAAAGCTCATTATAGAACTATTTTCGAACATCTTTGGGAAGAAATGCCTGAAGAAAAGACAAGAGAAGTCTTAGATATTTTAGAGATGCATAGAGCAATTACTTGGTCTCTCACCGATTTAAGCAAAGATAATAAGAAAAAATCTAACTATGTTTTTAGAGGCTTTGACGGCAATGAAGAATCAGAACAGTTATCTTACTGCCATTATTTTATAGTTAATTTAGAACGATATCAGGAGTTAGTTGAAAATAAAGAATATCCTGATTTCAATAGTCACTGCGAAATGCTGCCCAAATATCGTCGAATGCTAAAAGTTTGGAAAGAACTAAAAGAAGAATATGATTTCAGACTTACAGTAGACCAAATAGATAGAATTTGGAGTGCTTAGTGGATATTTTATCTATTGTTGGCTCCGTAGCTTCTTTATGGGGTGCTTGGTATGCATGGAATCAAGCCAAAAAATCTGAGTTAGCTGCAAGCCTTTCTGAAAAAATAAAGTCTCAGTTGGTTCACCATAGAGATATTGAAAATATTTCAAAACTTGAGCCTCTATCAAAAACATCGATTACAAAAATGCGTAAATACGCAGTTCAATCAATAAAAGAGCTTTCAGGCTTAAGCCCTCAAGTTGACGCTGATTATGTTCAAGAATATATAAACGAAGTTTACGCTTTGTCAGATTTTTTTCCAGATAATAAATCTGAAAATTTGTATAGGAAAGTTAATTCTTTAATCCAAAACTTTGTCAATACAAATCAAGATCAAGAGCGCAAGAGACTTGGTAATGAAATACACAATGAGTTAGTGGCATTTTCATTAGTATTCAATAAAATCAGGAAAACATATCAAAATAAAACAGAGTAGTTACAATTTATCAATGTTTCAACAAAGGACGCAAAAGACTTTGACTTCTGTCCTTCGTCGCTAATTACAGCTAAGCTTTTATACGCCTTTTAAGTGGGCTTTATAACGCTCGGCTGACTATAGGAGAATGCGTTGGCTTTTCATGACTCTAGCCCTGAAAGAAGAAATTTATCGGTACTTTCGTTATCAATAATCATCTTTTATCTTGCAGAAGGTAGGCTTACAGACTCAATAGTCAGACTTCAGGTGGTTAATGTTAAGTTTGAGCGCCCAGAGGTTTTATGTTTCTTCTTGTGGGGAGTGTTGGTCTGGTTTTTATTTCGGTATTGGGTGATACATCAAGGGTCTTGGAAGAAAGAGTTCTATGAAGAACTTAATTTTGCTCCTAAGTTTGTGTACTATCGATACTTAACCAAAAAATTCGGTTTGGGTGATGACTTCACTAGGGCTTACTATTCAGATAGACACTACGTGAGAATCATTTCCATTTCTGGTTCAAAACCGCGCTTTACCCATATTAACAAGAGTGAAAATAACAACCAACTGCAAGAAAGCAAAGAGATTGATAGCTTTGCAGATAAATGCATCCTATTTGTTGTCGCTATTTGCCTGTTTTTTAAGAAACCTAGCTTGTCTGGCTATTTCGTTCCCTATTTATTGTTTTTGTGGGCGATAATACTGGGTGGATGGAGTGCGATATAACAAACGCCTTGCGAAAACCTCTGCTTCTCCGGCGTCAATAGCATCATGTATTAAGTAGTGGCTAGCAAAGGTATGTCTAAGAACGTAGCTGCACTGGACTTGTAAAGCGAAAAAGCCGCATAAAGTAGCGGCCTAAATGAAAAAAACTATTACTTTGTAACCTTTGGCCTTTTGATATAATAGTAAGCAATACAACAATTTAATATTATGCCAGACAATATCTCTAGGTTTGACAGTTCAATACTTCTTACAAAATCAGTAAGATAACTTAGTAAATGCATAAGCATTCCTCATTTTACATATAATCATATATGATTATAACTAAACGTTATTTGTAGAAGGCTTCACACATTGTTACTATTGCGCTGTCTAAACGTAGTGACATTCACCACTTACAAAGTGAATTCACTTTGTAACAATGTGAAATGCACTTCTACAAAATAAGCGTCGTACAGGCGCTTTTTTTGCGCTCAAAAATACAACACATCTATTTTAATCTCTTTTAAAATAACGTGTCAAATCGCCAAAAACCCTATTTTTAAGTTATCCACAGAATTACTAAAATAGTCCCGCATGTTTGTGAACACTAACTCCTTTAGCTTTAAATTTGGCCGATTGTAATAACAATTTGTAATAGGTTAGGGGTGTATTATGTAAGGTTTGAGTTCTAAAGAATTAATTCAGGAGTTACACCAAATTAAAATTTAGATGTTTGATGCAAATTGATAAAACAGAATATTGAGGATATTTTGACTTGGGCTTGCAGTGTATGACAAAAGCGATGTAGGAGCTAAACTAATCAACTCCCACTTTGAACTTTACGTTAATTTTTCCGGTTTATGATTGCTAAAATTTGCAATGGCTTCTTCAAATTTAAATCTATCGCTTATAGCTATCAAATATTGTCCCATTTCTTTTAGTTGTGTCCTGACGCTAACTAGGTTACGTAGATGTGTAATTTCATTTTGAAGAGAAAGGCTTTGTGCTTCGTGATAGCGATTCGACCTTTGCAAGACATCAATCTTATTAATATATTCAGCTTCATATCGTTTTCCACTAGGTGTCCACAAATAGCCGTCTCGGCATATTTTGAAATTAGACCAATTAGGGTGATTTGAAACTTTACCATCAATTCTAATTTCAAGCATTTTAACAGCTCTAGGACATGGAACATTTTTACTTAACCAGCGTTCAAGCGTTCTTTCTGATACAAGCAAAAATTCACAAATTGCTTTACGCTCTAGCTTGCCAAAATTCATAAATCCAGCTCTGAACAGTAGAGTTTTAAAATCTGTCATTTTCATTTCCTTACTTCCTTTGACTAACAGAGTTATTGAGGAAGTGAATTTTGATGAAATATTTAGATTGAAATCCATGTGTTAATCTAAAATTCAAATAATCATTTAAAATTAGATAACTTATGAAAACAGGGCTTAGGGTACTCATTTTGGTTGAACAAAAATTTGGCCGTATTTTTGCGAAACTTAACCGCCACATTGACGGGACTCATACCTTTTAACATAATATAAATTATAGGTTGTTATATTTATAGCCAAGCAATCCACCTCTTTAATGTCCAATACTAGACGGTATCGGATATTGGGCGTTGTTTCTCGTAGTTTTTTGTTGAGGTGTTTTTGATGTTAGCTTAGTATGTCTTGAGTTCAGTTTAGAAGTATCTTTCTTATGGAATTTTTAAAACCTCTCGAGCCAATTCTCATCATTGATGATGCTCCAGAAATCAGAGAGTTTCTTGGCGATATTTTATCAAATCTTGGTTATGAGCAAATCTACGAATCTGAAGATTTCAACTCAGCAAAACCACTTATCGCAGACAAACAACCAAACGTGATTTTCTTAGACATTGAATTGCCAGATACTGATGGCACCTCAATACTTGAATACATCAACGATAATTTTCCAAACATCCATGTGGTAATGTGCTCCGGTCATAATAGCTTGGAAAATGTTCAAAACACTTGGGAGCTTGGCGCTAAAGGATTTATTGCAAAACCATTCAACGCTAAAAAAGTTGATACCGTTATGAAGCGCCTTGAACTAATTTAATGAATCATAAAATTGAGTCGATCCTTAATGTTTTAAGTGACGTTATTTTAGATAAACCTTTCGAGCTTAAAATCGCGTTGTGCTGTCTTCTTAGCAAAGGCCATTTACTAATTGAAGACTTGCCCGGTATGGGAAAAACGACCTTAGCGCACGCATTAGCGAAAACGTTTAATTTGCAATATCAACGAATTCAATTCACAAACGACTTGCTACCGATGGACATTACTGGTGGCTCGGTTTTTAATTCAACAAACCATACGTTTGATTTTCATCCTGGTCCTATTTTCACGCAGCTATTACTTGCTGACGAATTAAATCGAGCTAGTCCAAAAACTCAAAGTGCATTGCTTGAAGCCATGGAAGAAAATCAGGTCACTGTTGATAAAAAGAGTTATCCATTGGATACCCCTTTTTTTGTTATCGCGACTCAAAACCCGCGAGAGCAATTTGGTACACATGATTTACCAGAGTCTCAATTAGATCGGTTTTTCATGCGTTTGAGTCTAGGGTTTCCTTCACTCGATGCCGAAAAACAACTTATATTAAATCCAAGTCAAAGAAGACAGGTACCAGAAGCCATCTCAAGCGCTGAAGAATTAGTCGAAATTCAAAAGGTAATAGAAAAAGTCAAAATATCCCCCGTCGTTGTCGACTATATTTTAAAACTCGTTTCAAAAACAAGGAACCACCCTACTTTACGTTCAGGACTCTCGCCGAGAGCCAGCATTTCGCTTGCTAATGCTGCGAAATCTTGGGCATTTATGGATAGCCGTGATTTTGTCACTCCTGACGATGTTCGACTTATAGCCCCATTTGTGTGTGCACACAGATTGGGAATGAGTAAATCCGAGTTCTCAACGGCCGTATTGGAACAAGTAGCGATTGGCGTGTAAATGTGGCGAAGAAAAATCGGTTAGAAAAGAGATTAATCAGTTGGCTGGGAAATAAGTACCGAAAAGAACGCGTTGATTTTCGCCATCACAATATATACATCTTGCCTTCAAACCTAGGTTGGTTGTTTTTATTCTTTTCAGCGCTAGTGTTTGTTCTAGGCGTGAATTACCAAAATAATTTACTGCTTTTTTCAAGTCACTTTTTCGCTTTGCTTCAATTACTTACGTTTTTCAAGACGTTTCAAAATATCAACTCATTGAGAGCAGAAATTCTAAATTGTGAACCCAGCTTTTCACCTAATTCGCCGCGTTTTCTAGTTCGTTTTACGATTAAAAACAAAACAATAAATCAATTAAAATTAAAATATGATAATCAAGAAGTCATGATTTCTTCGTTGTCTGAAGAAACGTCGCTCTGGCTTGAGACTCAATGGCATTTGCGTGGGCGCTATGAACTGCCGAGAATCACGCTAGAAACGAGTTTCCCCTTAGGACTCGTTCGCGCATGGTGTTACTGGCAACCTACTGGCTATTTATACATTTACCCAAATAATCACTACTGGATCGAGAATGAGATGATAGAACGTATGGTCTCTGATGATAGAGATTATCAAGGCCCTCAGCCAATGAAACCAGGTGAAAATCCTAGTCGTATTTCTTGGAAACATTTCGCAAAATCAGGTGAATTATTTATCAAACATTTTGCTCCTGTAAGCGATTCAATAAACGCTGAAGCGATATTGAGTTATCAAGATTTGTTTGGAACAAAAGAAGAAAAATTGGCGCAATTGAGTACCCTACTTTTTCCCTACTACGAATCTAAATTACCGATTAAAGTCAATTTACCAAATTTAGGACTGATGCATTGCACTGATAACAAAACTTATCACCAAGTGTGGGAGAAGATGAGTGAATTTTGAGAATAACAAAAGCAAACGGCTCGTTGTTTGTGTGTTATTTATTCAAGTTGCGCTCCTAATGAGTGAGTTGGGTAGCCTTAATGCCCTACTCATTATCCTATTGCTAAGTTGGGTAACCTTGTCTAATAGGCTGGTATCAAACGTTTTTATTAACGTGATTGCGTTGCTTAGCGTCGTTATTATTCTGCTCAGTTCGGGACTCGATAAAACACTCACTTTATTCGTGTTATTGTTGCTAACCGCGACTGGTCTTAAGCTTAAACAAGCAAATACACCCGTGCTACTTCAGCACACAATCGTGCTTGCATTCTTTTCTACAACATTAACGTTTCTTTTTAACCAAAGTCTTTGGTTTACGGTGGTCGTTGTCTTTCAATGGCTGTTGCTAATCGCAAGTCTAGCGCTCAGTAGTAATGTGAACATCAATGTTATATCGACGATAAAAACAAGTGCCCGCAGTTTACTTTTACTTTCGCCACTTGCGCTTCTTATGTTATTCCTATTTCCAAAATTGCCGTCATTTTGGAGCATGCCGAGTCAATCTGTAGCAAAAACAGGACTAAGCAGCGAGTTAGATCCTTTTAAAATTAGTGAACTGTCAAACAGCGATGAAGTCGTTTTTAGAGCTAAATGGGGTCAGGAAATTCCGAAAGATCCGCTTTACTGGCGAGCGATCATTCATGACAGATTCGATGGTAAAGTCTGGCTACAATCTAGGTGGCTTACTATTCCAACTAGACCTTTAGATAATTCGTCTAGTTCAATAACCTATTCGATAATTGCTGAAACAAGTTCTTCTCAATGGTTATATGGATTGAGTTGGAGTACGAGTCTCGCATTCATCCGTTCAATCAAACGGGTTCGGCACACTTTTTAAAGACAATTATGTCACAAAAAAATTCGAATATGATGTGATTTCAAAACGTGCCCCAACGTATAACCTTAGCGAAAGCCAAATTGCCTTTTATACTCGCTTGCCAATAAATAAAAATCCGAAAGCTATTGAACTCAGTCAACAACTTTCTAAGTTCGCTACGTCGACCAGCGACTACATCGATGCCTTAAAGCAGTTTTTTCAATCTCAGCAATTCAAATATACGCTTACACCACCATCTACCGAGGCCGACAATGCGATAGATAACTTTTTAGTAAATACAAAATTAGGATTTTGTGGTCACTATGCATCAAGTACCGCCTTTCTACTTCGAGCTTCGGGTATCCCTAGTCGCATTGTTTCAGGGTATTTAGGAGGGAAATTAAATCAAGAACAACGATACACAACAGTTAGACAGTTCGAAGCACACGCTTGGGTTGAGTATTACGATGGCAATCAATGGCAAACACTAGATCCTACAGGTTGGATTGCACCAGAGCGTTTAATGGAACTCATTACTTGAAGACAGCCAATTGCGCGCTCAATTAGTTTCTAGCCGCGGTTTCGATTTCCTTGGATTAAATCATCTTGACGCGCTCTATTGGCTTCGAGACCGATTCGACAGCCTCGACTACCAGTGGTCTCGCTGGGTTGTTACCTTTGATAGAGAGAATCAATCGTCTTTATTTAGCAGTATTCTTGGAAACAGCTGGTATATAAAAACAGGGGTTATAATGATGGGAACTATTTTTATAGCCTTTTTAGTGTACTTTACGATTGGTAGATTAAAGGCAAATAGAAACGAGTTCCAAACCCATACGACTTTGCCTGTCACTGCTTCGCGTTTCAAATCTTGAAGAACACAGCCCGATCAGTGCTTGTAATGTATTGAAACAAAGGTATCCTGAATACGCATCGGATTTAGACGAATTTTGTAAAGCATTTATGGAATACCGTTACAATGGAAAGCGCTTTCCTGTTCGGCGAATAGACGATGCCAAGCGTCTTATAAGTAATATAAAAATAAAAGAAAAGAGAAAAAAATGAACGCAGTAATAATTGGAGTCATTTTGATGCTCGGCCTATCGTTAGCCCGAGTAAACGTCATTGTCGCAATGACAGTCAGTGCATTAGTTGCAGGCCTTACGTCAGGTTTATCTTTATCAGACACACTCAACGCGTTTAATTCTGGGTTATCCGGTGGAGCAGAAATAGCCTTAAGCTATGCTATGTTAGGCGGCTTTGCGGTTGCTATTTCAAAGTCCGGTTTAACGAGAATACTCGCCAATAAACTGTTAGCAAAAGTGGATAAAGCAGATTCTGAATACACTCATCATCTCTCAATGGGCATCATGACGATTATCCTCGCGTGTTCCATTTCGTCTCAAAACCTTGTTCCTGTTCACATTGCGTTTATACCGATACTTATTCCACCACTGCTCTCAATTTTCACTCAACTGAAAATTGATAGACGTGCGATTGCGTGTATTTTGACGTTCGGCCTAGCTACATCCTATATGGTTTTGCCTTACGGATTTGGTGGTATCTATCTGTTTTCTATATTACATAAAAACATTGTCGATAACGGCCTAGAGATTGCTCAAAATGCAGTGCCATGGGCCATGGTTATTCCTGCACTTGGTATGGTAGTTGGGCTAATAATTGCGGTGTTTTTCACCTACAGAAAGCCTCGAATTTACGAACTCAAGGAAGCAAATCAAGCCAAAGCCGTTGTGGTTACAAACGAACGTAAGACGGTCATTATTGGTCTTCTAGCCATTATTGCTTCCCTTATTGCTCAGAATGTGAGTAATTCGATGATTTTAGGCGGACTAGTTGGTGTCATGGTTTTCAGCTTATTTGGTTTAGTAAAATGGGAAGAAAGCTCAGACGTCTTCACTAAAGGTGTCGCGATGATGGCAATGATCGGTTTCATTATGATTTCAGCTCAGGGATTCGCCTCCGTGATGAAAGAAACGGGTGAAGTAGCGAGTCTAGTCCAAACGTGTGCTGATATTGTGAGCTCAAATAAACCGTTGGCAGCTGCGTTAATTCTTCTGGTTGGATTGCTTATCACGATGGGTATTGGAAGTTCTTTTTCTACAGTGCCGATTATTGCTACATTATTTGTTCCTCTTTGTCTGCAAATTGGTTTCTCACCTATGGCCACTGTCGCACTTGTTGGCACGGCAGGTGCGCTAGGCGATGCAGGAAGCCCAGCTTCCGATTCGACACTCGGACCCACGTCAGGTTTGAACGCAGATGGTCAACACGATCATATTAACGATTCCGTTATTCCAACTTTTATTCATTTCAATATTCCGCTTGTAATTTTCGGATGGATTGCAGCGCTAGTGCTATAGTTAAAGTGACTAAAACGGTACGCCTCTAGAGAGTAGATTCATTTTCTTTCAGAGGTTTACCGTTTAAATAACTTCAACATAGATGAGATGCGCATGTCAAAGATATTGCTAGTAGACGACGATACCAATGTACTGAAGGCACTAACGCGAGCAATCTCCTCTTTTCATTATGAAATCATTTCTACCAAAGATCCTTTCGAAGCCGAAAGCCTATTATTGAAACACCATCCTGAAGTATTGATCACTGACTTTAGAATGCCTGGGCTAAATGGTTTTGAACTGATTGAACGGCTAAAGAAATATTCAAGCGATTTGGTTTGTATTGTGTTAAGTGGCCAAACGGACTTTGACGACCTAAAGAAACTCTTAAATTCTGACAATGTCGCGAGGTTTATTAGCAAACCTTGGAGTAATGCGGAGTTAATTAACGAAATAAATCTCGCTTTTCAAAACAGTAAAAAATTAAAAATTAAGAAAGAATTTATCCAAAACGGCGATACTCCGCTAGTTGAAGTGGATGAAGATGGTAATATTCTGGACTATAACTACTTCTTCAATCGACTCCTTGAAAAAAGCGCCAATAAACAAAACCTGCGTGATTATTTCGACCTTACTTTACAACCTGATACGGTTATAAGCGCTTCAACATTAACAAATTTGATAGTGAGTAAACTATCTAATAGCTCAATATATTGCATTGATGTGAAGCTGGCTACGGGCCGAACGTTTTTACTTAGTTTTACACCTGTCATTACGAAAGGCTCAATTACGCAAAATTTTTCATCGAGTAAAACTAAATTTATCAAAGACGTCAAACGCACCGATAAATCAATTATGATTTGCATAAAAATCAGGGATTTATTAGTTAAAAATGTCATCTGTAATAACCAGGTTTATTCTGAAACGTTAAAAAAAATTGTCGGCGTTCAACTGTCTAAAGAACTCAAAGAATTTCATATGCTTGAAATAAGTTATGACCAAGGCGTATTTTGGTTATCGAGCGTTGAAAATGAGATTGAAGTCCATTCCTATCTAGATGAAATCATAATAAAAATTAGAGAGTATTTTGATTCTACCAACGTACAAGTTGATTTTGCGGTTTCCTATGTGGCGGTATCACTTGAATCAAATCTCGCTGAATTACTGAATAATCTACTACTTTTCAATCAATACGTATCCGATTCTAAGACTAAGTTCTATATGAAATACTCTGATGAGTATTTAGTTGAAAAACTAACAGAACATCGTGTCTCTGATGCGTTGTATAGCGCAATTGAAAATGATGAGCTGTATTTAAGATTCCAGCCCAAGTTGAATTTGAGTGATCATACTATTTCGTCTTGTGAAGTTTTGCTCCGCTGGGAAAGTAAAAAAACCGGGCCGAATTCACCTGACTATTTTATTCCTTTAGCAGAAAAAGATGGTCAAATTAATAAGATTGGGTATTGGGTGCTTGAAAAAGCCTGTCAAACTCTCAGAAACTGGCTCACTGAGGGCATTGAAATTAAAAAAGTGGCTATAAATATTTCGCCTATCCAACTAACAGACATTTCTTTTATCGATAATTTAATCGACATCGTAAGACGGTATGATTTGGATAACCGTTTCATCGAGTTGGAAATTACCGAAAACTATTTAATCGCAAATTTGGATGAAGCGTATCAATTGCTTAAGCGTTTAAAAAGTCTTGGGTTTACTATTTCAATTGACGATTTTGGCAAAGGCTACTCTTCTCTCGGATACATTGCAAAATTACCAATTGATGTCATTAAACTCGATAAATCTTTAATAGATCAGATAGATACATCTAGCACAAGTTTAAATCTCGTTGCTAACATCATAAACCTTGTCCATGATCTAAATTTTAAGGTCGTTGCAGAAGGTGTTGAAAAGGCTGAGCAACTTGAATTACTCGAAAACATGGGTTGCGATGAAGTTCAAGGTTACTTGATTGGCCGACCCGTGCTTTGCGATGAATTAACACACTATATTTTTACTTTACCTAAGTAAACTACGCTAAATTACATGGAATTGTGTAGCAAAAAGTTTCAATTAACGGGGAGTAGTTACTATAGTTTTATAGTAAGCCCGAAATTTGAGGTGTGACGTATGACTCTTGAAACCAATGCAGCAATATACAGCCACTACTCTATTGTCCTTGTAGACGATGAAATACCAATATTGAAAACACTGGAAAGAGCCTTGCGACAATTTGGCTTTAACATCACCTGCTTTTCAATCCCATCTGAAGCACTGGACTATATCGGGAATCATGACGTTCATTTAGTCATATCTGATTTTCGAATGCCTCTTATGAACGGCAATAACCTCTTAAAAAACGTACGCGACATTTCACCAAATACGGTCGGGTTGATCCTCAGTGGCTATACCGATGCTGAAATGCTAGTAGAGATGATAAATCTTGGTGTTGCGTTTAAGTTTTTACACAAACCCTGGAAAAATGACGAGCTTTACGATGTTATTGACGTAGCATTAAATGAATATGAAAAGCGCCACAATGAATCCACTGTCACACAACTCTACATTTCTGAACATTCCGTTGTGATTGAGATAAACGACTCACTTGACGTTACCAAGTCGAATCTTCACTTATCCGATAGTAAACTCATTTTTGATGTTCTTTTATCTGTTGATAGAGGGAAAGAATTAATACATTCGTTGTTGGAACACCCTAATGAGCCATTAACGTTAATAGCCCCTATATTTGGCCTTGTAACGCTAAAACGGCAAGCACGCGTCAAAGATAAACATGTCATCGAAATTGAAGGTTTTTCTTCTGTTGTTATACAAGACAATCAATCATTTTTTAATGCGCTTTCAGAGTTAACAATCTTCTTAAGGAAATGGGAAGAGTTTTACGTCTTCACGACCGATTTACTTGATAGAGCGCAACTACAACGCTTGAAATCTGAACTGCGAAATCTATACAAAAATGTCGTCTGTATTCGAGACCCTCATAAAAAAGAAGTTTGTGTCTGGGTGCCGACAGATAAATTTCACGATCCAAATCGTATAAAAGTAGAAATCGAAATTATTCTCGAGAGCATTACGTATGCCGCGGTTGAAGGTACTTTTGAACCGCATGTGGATTTCGATTGCGTTAAAAAAGAAACTTTTGCAGTATTTTGACCCAGAGAGATAAGCCATCAGATGCTATTTCTGATGACTTGCTTTCAAGAAATGGATTTAAAAACCCTTGATCATTTTGTCACATACCACAGGTGTAGGACGGTGGTTATCGTCAACGGCAACAAAGGTAAATGAACCTGAAATCGCTAAATGCTTATCGTCTTTGTGCATTCTTTCCAGATAAATATTTACGTCTACTTTTAAACTCGTATTGCCTACGTAGACAACTTCCGCGACCAATTCAGCAAACGTACCCGCAGGGATTGCTTCTTTAAAATCAACTCTATCCGATGAAATCGTAACGAGTGGCTTTCGACAAAAGCGCGTTGCCGCAATGAATGCGACTTCGTCCATCCAAGCAAGTGCGTCTCCACCAAACAACGTATTGTGGTGGTTTGTACGGCTTGGAAAAACAGTTTTTGTTACGTAAGTAACGGAATCTTTGATTCTTTTTTCAATAATTTGCTCAGCGCTTAACGTCATTTTTTGCTTCTTTAACTGCTAAAGTTTCTTTCATTACAAGAGCGGGATCTAGTCGCTCGTTAAACCAGTTTAGTCGCCAATCTAAGTGTGGACCAGTTACTCGGCCTGTTGCTCCGATATCGGCAAAATGTTTACCCGTGGTGACGTCATCCCCTACGTGCACGTGCAATTTGCTCAAATGCAGGTAAGTTGAAGTAACACCAAAACCATGATCAATAATTACGGTACCGCCGCTGTAATACAGGTCCGGCTCAGCTAAAACAACAGTACCTGATGCTGGTGCATAAACGTGTGTGCCGGTTTTATTTGCGATATCTAGGCCGTAATGCGGATTCTTGGGCACCCCGTTAAACACTCGTTGGCTTCCATATACACCAGATATGCGACCTTCAGCGGGCTTATAAAACGGGTCTAAGAAAAAACGCTTCTCGCTAAATCCAGAACGAGCCTCTGTAACTCTCTTTGAGTCATTCCGGATCCGCTCCAAGACAGCTTCAGGTGGTGAAACGTATTTTTTTTCCACACCATTTACCCTGTCAATTTTGAATTCGCGTTGTGCAACTTTAATTACTTTGCTGAAAGAATGCCCTTTTCGGTCAGTCCATTTAAGTTCTGCGGTTGGTGCAGCGTCACGAGCAAACCCAAAGACGAAATAGCCGTCTTTGGTGTGTTTCAGTGGCTTTCCATTCAATGAAACGTTTGTCAGATCACCAACGTGGCCAATTACTAGCCCGCCTTGCGTAAGATTCCCTTTTAGTTCTATCTCTTGCGCTTGAATTGAAAAACCAGTCAGTGCACAAGCTAAATAAACTGCATTAAGCCAACGAAATCGCACCTTTACCAACTCCTTCATAGGCTTTCACTTTCACTTTTTTATCCGGGTACTCTTTCTTTACTTCTTTGGCGAGATAGTCTGCGATACATTCGACAGTTGAATCACAAGGTAAAATATCACAACGTTCTTTCGCAATCGCAAGTTCGAAATAGCCTTGAGTTGATTCATAGGCAAAGCAATAGTCTTCTGGTTTTGCTACAACGTACTTAAGTGACTCCGCCGAAACTTGGTCTTCTTCACTACCTAAGTAGATATCTTGCCATTTATCTGCGCGTTCTTTTTGTAAACGTGGCATTGATATGCCATCAAGTTCGATTTCAATTAGCGAACGGTGACCATGTACAATGCGCTGACAGTTTCCATCGTGCTTTTTTAAACCATGGCTGTAGTGATAATAGAAGCTACGGCTATGTTCAGGTCTTAACGTGAATTCGATGTCTTTCACATTACTAGGTAAAGCAGGAAGGATTATTGATTTTAAGAACGCGATGGTGCTCTGGATATCAACGCTGTCGCCTGTTACAAAACACGCTGATGATTTTGGCGCATTCATCGCAAAATGATGGCCGTTAAATTCATATTCTACTTCTACGCGGTCGTTTGACAGTTCATAGCGACCGTTTAATCCTGTCGGTATTGCCAATTTGTGATCAATCGAATCGTCTATGATGCGTTTAATTTGTTTTTTTACTAACCCAAAGTCTAACACCATTGATTCTTCATTCAGATTACCATGTAACACGACATCAACGATCCAGCTTTCGCCGACAGGGCCTCGTTGATTACAAAGATAAGAAAAATCAATGACAGTTAAATCGTTTACAAAAAGTATCATAAACAGCCTATAGAGTAGTAAGTTGAAGGTTAGATTATAAAGAAATTCATTAGAAAAATCGCGAATAATTCTTAATCTGATTATTTGTTGTTGAATTTATAGACTACTCTAACTGTTCAGAGTTGTTTAGCGTACAAGTGTAAGCTAAAGTAGCAGCAATTTCTAAGCGAAGAACAAGAGATATGGAACCTAAAAACAGCTATTCAAAAGAAGAACTTATCCAATGTGGTAACGGTGAAATGTTTGGTGAAGGCAACTGCCGCCTGCCAAGCGACAACATGCTTATGATGGATCGTATCGTTGAAATCAACGACAACGGTGGTGAATTTGGTAAAGGCCAAATTATTGCGGAATTAGATATTAATCCTGATCTTTGGTTTTTTGCATGCCATTTTAAAGGTGACCCTGTAATGCCTGGTTGTCTCGGTTTGGATGCGATGTGGCAGTTGGTTGGTTTCTTCTTAGGTTGGTCTGGTGGTCCAGGTCTCGGCCGTGCGTTAGGTGTAGGCGAAGTTAAGTTTACCGGCCAAATTCTACCGACATCAAAGAAAGTAACTTACCGTATCGATATGAAACGTGTTATCAAGCGTAAACTATTTATGGGCATGGCTGACGGTACGGTTGAAGTTGATGGACGTGTTATCTATGAAGCGAAAGATTTAAAAGTAGGTCTTTTCCAAGATACTAGCGCGTTTTAATCGATGATTGTCGCTAAGTGAAAACAAAAATCCGCCATTAGGTGGATTTTTGTTTTTCATCTTATGATTTTCTAGGCAGCAAATAGAGTTCCTCAAGTCATGCTACTTGAAAATGCTTAAAGAATGTAAATACAGTCTAGAAACAAAGATGTCCCGAAATTTCGGAGCTTTTTGTTTAATCCTTATCTAAACTCACGTTTTGAAAATGTTTCGACTATCAATTGCTTCACGCCAACCACCCAGCCACTCGGAGCGGGCCTCAATTTGTTGGTATGGGCAAAGTTCCTTAGACCGCCCTTGTAACCCAGCTTTAAAACCTTGTGAAAATGCTCTTTCTAAACGGTCTCTTTTCTGTCTCTTCATAGGTAAATTCCTCACCTTTGTTCTGTTCGAGGCCTTCAAACTGGAAGGCACTATTACAATTAAGATTTCTACCCTACTTCAAGCTAATACACGCTTCACTTGTTGTTTTTGAGCGTGGCTCAAGTAGTTGGATTGAATTGCAATGAAATTGGAAAGGGTTACATTCATTGCTTTTAATTGAACAAAAACGAGAGTTGTATTTAGTGCAAGTTGTAGCACTTATACATACAGATACTCACGTACCACAGTGCGGATTTGGCCAAACCTCACCTTCAATAAACCACAACCTAGCCGAGGTTGCAACGTTAAAAAACGATAAAATTTGGTGTGACATTCACAATTAAATTGAAAAAGCGGCAATATAGAAAAATTGAGGAATTTATGCAAAAGCTGTAACTTTTCGATCTGATTTTTGCATAATGATGTTTAAAAAAACATTCATATATCTGTAATGATAAAGCAATAAAAAAAGCCGCCTAGTGGCGGCTACTTACGAAATAAAAATATTATTTTGATAACACTTCAAGCCCGTTCATGTAAGGTCGAAGTACCGTAGGTACGATAACTGAACCGTCTGCCTGCTGGTAGTTTTCTAAAATAGCAACAAGTGTACGGCCCACAGCGAGTCCCGAACCATTCAATGTGTGAAGTAATTCTGGTTTCTTTTCGCTTTGACGACGGAAGCGTGCTTGCATACGTCGAGCTTGGAAATCCCACATGTTAGAACACGATGAAATTTCACGGTAGGTGTTTTGTGCTGGTAACCAAACTTCTAAATCGTATGTTTTAGTTGCGCCAAAACCCATGTCTCCAGTACACAAAACGACTTTACGGTATGGAAGCTCTAAGGCTTGAAGAATTTGCTCAGCGTGACCTGTAAGCTCTTCAAGTGCAGCCATTGAATCTTCAGGTTTAACCAACTGCACAAGTTCTACTTTGTCAAATTGATGTTGACGAATTAGGCCACGTGTATCTCGTCCATAACTACCCGCTTCGCTACGGAAACACGGTGTGTGAGCCGTTAATTTAAGTGGTAGCTCTTGCTCGTTAAAAATTACGTCTCGCGCTGTATTTGTTAATGGCACTTCCGCGGTTGGGATCAAGCTAAAACCGTCTTCATCTTCAGATAACGCTTTTGTGTGGAATAGGTCTTCTGCAAACTTTGGTAACTGACCTGTTCCAAATAAGCTGTCTTTATTCACAAGGTATGGAACATACATTTCCGTGTAACCATTTTCCTGTGTGTGTGTATCAAGCATAAATTGAACAAGCGCACGGTGCATACGTGCAACACCTGCACGCATAACTGAAAAACGAGCACCACTTAGTTTCACGCCTGTCTCGAAATCAAGTCCTTTATTTAGGCCTTCACCGATATCAACGTGATCTTTCACTTCAAAGTCAAACTGGCGTGGTTCGCCCCATTTTAACACTTCGACGTTTTCACTTTCGTCTTTACCTACTGGTACATCATCAGCAGGCAAGTTTGGTAACGTCGCAGAAATATCTTCAAGTTGCTTAAGAATTTTATCTTGCTCAGTCTTAGCCGCATCAAGTTCATCACCTAAGTGTGCTACTGCGTCCAATAATGGTTGAACATCTTCACCTTTTGCTTTGGCTTGACCTATCGCTTTGGAGCGGGAGTTTCTCTCACTTTGCAATTCTTGCGTGCGTGTTTGTAGTGCTTTGCGCTTTTCTTCTAGTTCGTTAATTGCAACTACATCAAGTTCAAAACCGCGTTTAGCCAATTTTTCTTGTGCTTCAGCAATGTCTTGTCTTAAAAATCTTGAATCTAACATGTGTTATTTCTTTAACCTTTTTGCACTATGAGAGTCAGCCCTAACCACGCAACAGTGATGCAAACACTGACATTTAATACGATGTTTAGCGCCATTTTAAAAAACTGTCCCTGCTGAAGCAGCAACAGTGAGTCCATTGAGAACGTCGAAAAAGTCGTCAACGCTCCTAAAAATCCGATTCCTATTAGCGTTTTCGTTGGGCTTACGGAAACGACTTGTTTCTCGAGCAATCCAACGAGTATTCCCATTAGAAACGAACCAAGAATATTAACCAGCAACGTGCCAAAAGGGAATCCCTTACCAAGCAGTTTAATCGTAATTTCACTAATAAAATAACGAAGGCAGGCTCCAGATGCCCCACCAACCGCTATCGTTAAATACGTTTGAAGCATTTTTAATATCTCTTTTTATCGCTTTTCGTGTTTAATTCATCCAAATAGCGCAACTTTTCAGCGATTTGTTTTTCCAGACCTCGATCACTGGGCTGGTAATACTTTCTATCTTGCAAATTTTCTGGAAAGTAACATTCACCTGCTGCAAACGCTCCGGCTTCATCATGTGCATACCGATATTCCGCACCATGTCCTAACTCAGCTAAGAGTTTTGTCGGCGCATTACGCAGGTGTATAGGGACTTCAACCATCTTATCGTTAAGTGCGTCTTGCTTCGCTTGATTAAATGCCATGTAGACCGCGTTGCTCTTAGGCGCAGAGGCAAGATATAACGTCGCTTGCGCTATTGCTCGCTCACCTTCAGATGGACCTACTCGATGATAGATATCCCACGCATTTAGCGCTACTTGCATTGCTCTTGGGTCTGCATTACCTATATCTTCTGTCGCAATAGCAAGTAACCGTCTCGCGACATAAAGAGGATCGCCCCCGCCTGCCAAAATACGACAATACCAATACAAAGCGGCGTCGGGACTGCTTCCTCGAACCGATTTGTGAAAAGCAGAAATTAAATCATAATAAATATCGCCAGACTTATCGTATTTAGCGCCATGGTGGCCAAGCAGTTCTTTGATATGTTCAAAGGTGATATGCATAGCGCCATTTATTTCAGGTGTTACATCTACTGCTTGTTCAAGCAAATTAAGTGCTTTACGAGCATCTCCTTCTGAACAATCAACGATAGTCTCCAAAACCGCTTGTCCGAGCGAAATCTGTTTTTGAGACAGGATCGCATCATAAAGAATTGCGTTGGTAACAACTTGCTTTAATTCATCGTGGTTGAGTGCTTTAAGCGTGTATACGCGAGCACGTGAAAGGATAGCATTGTTAAGTGCAAATGATGGGTTCTCTGTAGTCGCACCGATAAACAAAAACGTACCGTCTTCAATGTGTGGTAAAAAAGCGTCTTGTTGCGCTTTATTGAATCGATGAACTTCATCGACAAATAACAACGTTCTGGAACCTGATACAGCTAAATTATTCTTAGCTTCAATTACGGCATCTCGGATTTCCTTAACGCCAGCCGTTACCGCAGACAATTTTACGATTTTTGCTTTGACCGTACTGGCAATAAGTTCTGCAAGCGACGTTTTACCAATACCCGGTGGTCCCCAAAGAATGAGTGAATGACATTGCCCTTTGAGCAAACTTTGATAAAGCGGCGTCCCCCTGCCAATGATATGCGATTGACCGATATAGGTATCTAAAGACATTGGCCGCATGCGTGCTGCAAGCGGCCTGACATCGGGGGCAAAATCAAATCCGAAATTGTTATTCACTACGAGTTTGGTCGTCTACGAAGACGCCTTCCGGGATCGTAAAATTAAAATTTGATTGAGGTATCGTCAGGTTCGTTTTGATTTCAGAGAAAGCATAAGTAGAGCGTTGTCCAGAAACATCTGTTAAAACGACCGACTTTAGGATCCCTGTGTCATCGAATGCGACAACGAGTCTTTCAACTTGGCTATCGCCTTGCATTATAGGTGTGATCACATAAGTGCTTGTCTCTTTTGTCACATCATAGCGCAACCAACTCTCACTTTGCGTGGATGTCAGTAAAACAAATGGCGTTTGTTCAACTAATTTAGCTGAATCCATAACCGTTACTTGTTCTGCAAAACTATCAAAATAAAATCCCTGTTTACCGTTGGAGACAAATAATGTCTCATCGAGATTCTTGTTGTTCCCAACGCATCTTTAACGGAGATTCGAGGAGCAATTTTCCTTTACCTTCCATGACACGCGTACCCTGCTCATCTTCAACCGTTTGCACAAACTGTGCTGAGTAGGTTTTCATTTCACTCAGTTTTGCTTTCAAACTAGCCACATCTTCCGGCTTAGCTTGTACTTGAACCGCTCCGAAGAGAGAAACAATTGATAACGCTAAAACTAACTTTTTCATTAATTTGCTCCACCTCGAGGTACTAATACATCGCGTGAACCGTTATGACCTGGTGCACTGACAATACCCGACGTTTCCATTTGTTCAACTAGGCGAGCGGCTCGGTTATATCCAACTCGTAATTTCCGCTGAACACTCGATACGCTTACTTTGCCTGTTTCAATGACAAAAGATACTGCTTCATCGTAAAGAGGATCTGATTCTCCATCACCTTCTTCAGAAGACGCTTCACCTGGCAATAACATATCTTCTGTCGTGTCGCCGTTTAGAATTTCATCAATATAATTTGGCTTTCCACGGGCTTTCCAATCGCTCACAACCGCGTGAACTTCATGATCATCGACAAACGCCCCATGCACACGAATTGGCACACTAGTACCTGGTGGTAAATAGAGCATGTCACCCATACCTAGGAGGTTTTCTGCACCTTGCTGATCCAAAATGGTCCGTGAATCGATTTTACTTGATACTTGGAATGCCATCCGAGTCGGTATGTTGGCTTTAATTAAACCCGTTATTACATCAACGGAAGGTCTTTGCGTTGCTAAGACTAAGTGAATACCCGCGGCACGTGCTTTTTGAGCAATACGTGCAATGAGTTCTTCGACCTTCTTACCGACAATCATCATCATGTCGGCGAATTCATCTATAACAACGACAATACTCGGCATTTTATCAAGTTCAGATGGGCCATCTGCCATTCCATCGGTGTCTTTAAACAGCGGGTCCATAATCGGGTAACCCGCTTCTTTTGCGTCTAAAATCTTCTGGTTATAGCCTTTTAAATTACGTACGCCCAATGCGGACATGAGCTTGTAGCGACGTTCCATTTCGCCTACACACCAGCGAAGTGCGTTTGCCGCTTCTTTCATGTCGGTAACTACTTCACACAATAAGTGCGGAATACCCTCATAAACAGAAAGTTCCAGCATTTTCGGATCAATCATGATCATGCGGACATCTTCAGGTGGTGATTTGTAGAGTAAGCTTAAGATCATGACATTAACGCCAACTGACTTACCCGAACCGGTTGTACCAGCAACAAGTAAGTGGGGCATTTTTGCGAGATCTGCGACGACCGGTTCACCCGCGATGTCTTTTCCAAGCACCATGGTAAGGGGTGATGGATTTTGCTCAAATTTCGGCGCATTAATGACTTCAGATAGACGTACAATCTCACGATGCTTATTTGGAAGTTCTAGACCAACATATGTTTTGCCAGGAATAACCTCTACTACACGCACACTCACCGCAGATAAAGAGCGAGCTAGGTCTTTAGACAAACTCGTGATCTTCGCCACTTTAATGCCGGGTGCCAAGTCAAGTTCAAATCGTGTTACTACAGGGCCTGGAAAAACATCAACGACTTTCGCTTGAATGTTGAAATCAAGTAACTTTTCTTCCACCAGGCGAGACACAGCCTCTAGTTCTTCAGGACTAATTGGGTTTTTCTGCTTGTCCGGTCTATCCAACAAATCTAATGATGGCAGAGGACCAGCTGGAGGCTCTGCATTCATGAGCGCTTCAAATTGCTCTTTAGCTGTTGGTGGCGGTTGATAGCCAGTTGACTTAGGTGCAGGTGTTTGTACGGGTTCTGTTGCTGGTTTAAGTGGCCTAGCTGGCGACACAACAACGGTTTCCGCGACTTTAGGGTGCATATGTGCGGTTTCGTCTAACTGGTTTAATGCAGCGACAGTGTCAATGTCATCATCTTCTATGGCGCTGAACGAAAGTTCTTGTTCAAGTGCAGCATCTAAATCATCAAATACGGATGGAGCGATGGAAGTTGATTGATTTACGATAGGCTCAACTTTAGGTTCAATTTTTGGTGCTGCCGCCTTTTTCGCAAACAGCCTGTCTTTTAGTTTTACCGGTTCAGTAGTCTCAGCCGATTGCATTTCAAGATTTTCTTCAATCGCGCTTTCTTCCTGCTCCGTTGAAATGGCAACAGGTGCAGAAATCGTTGACGTAGCAATCTCATCACGCTGTTCAAATTTTTTCGAAGCCCAATTAAAGCTGCGCACTACTTGTTCACCTAAATAATCAACGAATTGTACCCAGGAAACACCTGTCATCAAAGTTAGGCCAGCAAAAAAGAAACACAGCAGCAAAATAGACGTACCAGTAAAATTAAACGCTGGCATCATCGCTTGTGCGATCACATCTCCTACTACCCCACCTGATGAAAAATTGAATATATCGTCAAAATTGATACTACTAATAGCGCTTGATGATGTAACGAAAAGTGACATTCCAATTACGCGTAATCCAAGCGTTACGTAATCAAGTTGCAGAATTTTATGCGGCTTTTTAAAAAGCAAATAACCAAACATCTGGATGGCTGCTGGAATTAAAAACGCAAGCCAGCCAAATGAGACCAACAAAATGTCAGCAATCCACGCACCGGCGGCACCAGTTACATTATTTACTTTTACAAATTCGCCTGTTTGTGACCAAGCAGGATCTGCTGGGTCAAAACTGATCAAAGCAGCAAGGATGAAAAGCGCTGCAGCAGTGCTGAAAATAAGACCAGTTTCTAAGAGGCGTTGTACACCATTTAAACGCATACCTGCGTATTCCTCTATTTATTGTTATATCAATGGACATCCTGCTTACAATAGCAAAATTTGTTAAGGTGTATAAGGTTTAATTACCTCTCCCTCTTCACCTTTTACTTCTTCCATTACGACATAAGTACGACTTTCACTCACATTCGGAAGCTTTAAGAGGATTTCACCAAGAACACCTCGATATTCAGACATATCAGCTACTCGTGTTTTTAGTAAAAAGTCGAAATTGCCAGAGACCAAATGACACTCTGATATTTCATCATGCTTTTTAACAGCCTGACTAAACCTATCAAAAACATCAGGTGAATTTTTATTTACGGTGATTTCAACATAGACCAGAAGCCCTTGCCCCAATTTAGCAGGATCCACTACTGCTTTATAACCACGAATATAGCCTTCGCGCTCTAATTTTTTAACTCTTTCTAAACAGGGAGTTGCACTTAAACCTATGCGTTTCGCGAGTTCCACATTCGAAATACGCCCATCTTTTTGTAATTCGACTAAAATCTTTCTATCTATTCTGTCTAATTGCTGTGCCATGGTAATAGTCAAATATTCTAAAACTGAATTTATATCAGTTTATATGACTACCATGAAAACCACAAACAGTAGGACACACTAGTTACTGATAGATATAATAGTGAAATATTTCATCCCGTTCTGATTTAGAGGCGATTTATTATGATTATCGGTGTACCAAAAGAGATTAAAAACCATGAGTACCGTGTAGGTATGGTTCCAGCGAGTGTTCGTGAGTTAATCAACCATGGCCACCAAGTTTTCGTTGAGCACAATGCGGGTATCGGCATTGGTTTTACAGACGAAGACTATGTTGCAGCTGGTGCAGAGGTACTAACTACAGCGCAAGAAATTTTTGCTAAAGCTGAAATGATTGTAAAAGTAAAAGAGCCACAAGCGGTTGAGCGTGCAATGCTACGCGAAGATCAAATTCTGTTTACTTACCTTCACCTTGCTCCAGATCTTCCACAAACTGAAGACCTAATCAAAAGCAAAGCTATCTGTATTGCATATGAAACAGTGACTGATACTCGTGGCGGTTTACCACTTTTGGCGCCAATGTCTGAAGTTGCAGGTCGTATGTCTATCCAAGCTGGCGCACAAGCTCTGGAAAAATCACGCGAAGGCCGTGGTATGTTACTAGGTGGTGTACCAGGTGTAGAACCAGCTAAAGTTGTTATCATCGGTGGTGGTATGGTTGGTCGTAACGCGGCTCAAATGGCGGTTGGCTTAGGTGCTGACGTTGTTATTCTTGACCGTAGCATCGACGTACTTCGCTCGCTTAACGCACAGTTCGGCAGCCAAGCAAAAGTAATTTACTCAACTGCAGACGCGCTTGAGAAACACGTTCTTGAAGCTGATCTTGTTATTGGTGGCGTATTAGTGCCGGGTGCAGCAGCGCCTAAACTTGTAACAGCAGAACACATCAAGAAAATGAAGCCAGGTGCTGCTATTGTAGACGTTGCTATCGACCAAGGTGGCTGTATCGCAACTTCAAAAGCAACAACACACGCTGAGCCAACGTACATTGTTGATGACGTTGTTCACTACTGTGTTGCAAACATGCCTGGTGCAGTACCACGTACTTCTACGTTTGCGCTAAACAATGCAACACTTCCTTACATCGTTAAACTTGCGAACAAGGGTTATAAACAAGCACTTCTTGATGACCAAAACTTCATGAACGGCTTAAACGTAATCAAAGGCCAAGTAACGTGTAAAGAAGTTGCTGAAGGCTTCGGTATGGAATTCGTAGACCCGCGTACAGCGCTTCAAAACGCGTAATTCCACCTCTTACATAATTGAAACCCAAGCATATGCTTGGGTTTTTTATTTCTGGAGATTGCGAACGTTCTACACTCGGGCAAGCCAATCATTCTGTAACTCAGACCGAACTCTTTGTTGCCTCGGAATTTAGAATATCTTTCGGATTTCTAGGGTAATAGGATTCTTTTTGTTTTTCACATAGGCTAAATTCACGCGTATTTTTGTACGGTAACTTCATAAACCCAGCCACTCCAACATCCTCAATGCTCATCGCATATTGCATGATCCTATCTAGCAACGTTTTAAACTGGAGTTCTTTTGATGCGTCCAACAAACGGTAGTAATGGTGTATTTTTAGACGATTTTCTAACGATTCAAAAATGATGCAACCTGTATGGTGTATTTGGTTTAGCTCAAATACACATTGGATAATTTGTTTGGGCAATTGCAACTGCTCGTCTGGATCTTTGCCATCTTCAAAATAGGAATGCGGGCGCGTGACTTCGGAAGCCTTTAAATCAACCACATCAAAAGCAAGAGAAGGGAGTTTATCAAAAATAAACGCGCCTGTTGCGTCTCGTTCAAGTTGGATTGTCTGCCTTGCATCAAATAAACAACACTTAAACAAACCTTTTTGAGAGATGCCTTGCGCTAACATAACGGTTGCGTTTACAGCATCGGTAAAAGCTCGGCTTAAACGGTCATCGTGGAGAATTAAACTAGATTCCACGAACAACTGTTCTTCTTTCCAATGAAAACTAAGCCCGCCAACAACGGGATATTTAGCAAGTCGGCTTATCGACGCCAAGAACGCTTTTTCAGTATCACCTGTATCAAACAAAAACTCTTTGTAATAACGATCTAATTGAGCATCGTTGACGTCGCGAAGCTGTTGATTTTGATCTGCGCGTCTTAAAAACTGTTTACGCGAACTATAGACTACTGTGTCTGGTTTTTCGTTTTTGTCAGATAACCAAAATGGAATATTCGCTTTTCGTTTTAACTCTGGCAGCTCGGGCAAAAATGCCTTTGCTATCGTTGGCATATTACGGATAAAGTAATCGCCCGCTTTATCTCGCGTTAACTTATCTTTAGAAAGCATGCCATCAATGACCGCTGCAAACTCTTTGGGTAATCCTAAACTCGATGCAGGGATAACTTGCGCACCAAAACGGCAAGATTGGGCGCTTGCAAGCGCATATAATGTCGATGCGACGCCTTGTTCATCAAATCTAGGGGACGATTTTGCCCCAGACATTTGTTCATCCCCAATAAAATAAACGTCGCCCATTCGCGCATTAGTTTGACTTATGTCGCTGGACATTAAATCCATAATATTGCTTGCAACTGGCTGTCCGTACGCGTCTTGCTGTGCGTAGACCGAACTCCCCCAATCCACCAGTGAAAATGATTCTGACAGGCTATCCCAAACGATATTTGAAGGTTTTATATCCCCATGCACGATTGGTTGCGGTGACATGCCATTTTTATGTTCTCTTAAATCAACGAGCACGTTTCTTAGCTTTAACCCAAGAGCAACCACTTCGTGTGCTTTAAAACGCCCTCGTTTAAGCGAAATTTTCTCAAGATCTTCGCCTTTAGCCCTTGCCATCATCAAAATACCTTGCTTTTTGATGCGTTCAAAACCATAGAATTTTGGAACCATGGGATTGTGTATTTGAGAAAGCATAAATGCTTCATCTTCGAGGCGATCGCGAACGCTTTGCGCAAGTGTGATTCGAGAGAATTTAAATACCCAGTGGTTACCATCCGCAGCCACGCCCGCGAATACAAAGCCAAATGCACCCGACCCAACTAGTTCAACGTCTTTGTAACCCAACATACCGAGTTGTTTCTTACAAATATTGAGCCATTGTCGGTGTTTTTTAGCATCATGATGTGAGAGCAAGTAAATTGATTGCTCTTCATTGATGTAAAAATTACGAATTGATTTGGTTGTCACTGTTATCACTTATAACGAAACATCCATTAATTCTAACAGGAACATACCGCCTACGCACATTAGAAAAATTTCAAAATCCGTTACACAGGTATTGGTAAGTAATTAATAAACTGCGTGATCCTTGGCGATTTTTCATAATTTGGGCTACTACTATGCGGTAAGTGATGGTGCCAAATAATGAAGTCTCCAGCGTTGGCCGCGATAGATTTCGTCGCGTACTTGCTAAAATCTTGTCGCAAATGGTCCGGCGTTTCTTTCAACCATTGAGAATATTGATTGTGAAAACCCGGTACGATGGTGAGTGCGCCTTGAGTTTCAGACGTATCCGTGAGGTAAAGAATACCTTGTGTTGAGAACTCTATTGGTTTCATGAAGTTGACATCTAAATGAATTGGTTGACCTTTATACGGTGCATTGGCATTTACGGGCGGGTTGAAACCACACTGATCGACAGACGGATAAATATCAGCAGATTGCCAAAGTTGGGAAAAAGCCTTTTTGATACGCACATTTTGGCGATTTTTAGACAGCAATTTATGGTATTTTAAGCTAACCCAAAGTCCTTGCGTGTTTCGACTTTTATGCCACGAGTCAGGATTTTGATAAGAAACCCCGATGTAATCGCAAATTAGCTCCCGGGTTGCCAAACAATCCTCAGGAGAAATCGCATTTCTTACAATCACATAACCATATTTATCCCAACAATCCAGGTCTTGTTCAGACAGCACATTCGGCATCGCTTCGATTTCACTAAACCATGATATTAACTCGGTTGAGTGTATCGTTTTCGAAATGTGGCTGTTAATACGCTCAACGATGTTGGTGTTAGGTTTACCCGCGATTTCAAGACACCAAAGCTCAAACTCTTGGAAACTGGGCTGCGCAGAGAGTAAATAATCCAGTGCATCACGAAAATTAATACCGAGCATGTCAAATACACTACGTTCCAATTCAAATTCAGCGCTAATTCCACTTGCGCTTTGATAGGGAGCATATTTCGACCACGTCCGCTTTAACTGCATTACGCCAAGCTGTCCGACTTCAGTTTCGCTCACCAAACTTGATGTAGAGGTCATACTTAGAAATTTCCTTATTAAAGTTTCAGTTCTACGTTACGTTAACTAAGTATAGCGAAAGACTATGCGTTTTTTTGAGCACGTAAAATGATGATAATCAACCCCAAGGCAAATTCAATTACAGCAGATAACAAAAAGACCGAACATGTCGGCCTTTTGTGTACGTCGTGTTGAGTTTCTAAACTAGCGAACGCCGAGTTGCTTTTCCTTTTCCGCCACGCTTGCCAAATATTCATCGAAAGTTCCGTGGAAACTTTCCACTTTCTTGTCTTTAATGTCGATGATACGTGTTGCCAATGAAGAAACAAACTCACGGTCATGGCTTACAAAAATAAGCGTGCCATCGAACAACTTCAGCGCGTTGTTTAACGCTTCAATTGCTTCCATGTCCATGTGGTTTGTCGGCTCATCCATCACAAGGACGTTGATGTCTTGCATCATTAACTTACCATACAATAAACGGTTTTTTTCTCCACCGGAGCAGTTACGTACTTTTTTATTTGCGTCGTCGGCGGTGAAAAGTAAACGACCTAACATGCCTCGCACCATTAAATCGTTATGTTTTGCCGTTCTCCACTGAGACATCCAATCAAATAAGGTAAGATCGTTATCGAAGTCTTCAGAACTGTCTTGAGGACAATATCCCAAAGCTGCATTTTCGGACCATTTGATAGTCCCTTCCATTGCTTCTAGTTCGCCAACTAAACACTTTAAAAACGTTGTTTTACCGACACCATTTTCACCAATGATAGCGAGCTTAGAGCCTGCCTCAAGAATTAAATCGCCTTTGCTAAATAATAGTTCGCCATCAAAGCCATGGCCGAAGTTTTCAAGTGTTAGTGCTTGGCGATGCATCTTCTTACTCTCGTTGAATCGGATGTAAGGCGCAACGCGACTACTCGCTTTTACTTCATCAAGCGTAATTTTTTCCATGCGTTTAGCACGTGAACTCGCTTGCTTTGCTTTTGACGCATTAGCACCGAAACGGTTAACGAAATCTTGAAGCTCTTCAATTTCAGATTGCTTTTTGGCATTTGACGAAAGCAATTGTTCACGCATCAACGTGGAGGCTTCAACGAATTTTTCATAGTTACCTGGATAAATTCGAAGTTCACCATAGTCAATATCTGCCATATGCGTACAGACTGCATTTAAGAAATGACGGTCATGCGAAATAATGATCATTGTGCATTTTCGTTGGTTCAATTCGTTTTCAAGCCAACCGATGGTATGAATGTCTAAGTTGTTGGTTGGTTCGTCGAGCAACAAAATATCAGGATTTGCAAACAGCGCTTGAGCAAGTAACACGCGAAGCTTCCAACCCGGTGCCACTTGCGACATTAAGCCAAAGTGGAACTCTTCTTCAATACCAGCTTTAAGTAGAATGTCTCCTGCTCTCGCTTCAGCACTGTAACCATCCATCTCACCGTATAGGCTTTCAAGTTCACCGACTTTCATGCCATCTTCTTCTGACATTTCAGGCAATGAATAAATTCTATCGCGCTCGTTTTTCACTTCCCAAAGCGCTTTATCGCCCATAATAACAGCGTCGATCACTGAGTATTGCTCGAAAGCAAACTGATCTTGGCTCAACACACCTAGCTTTAGACCAGGTTCAATCGAGACATTACCGGAAGTCGGTGACAACACGCCACTTAAGATCTTCATGAAAGTTGACTTTCCGCACCCATTCGCGCCGATTAGGCCATAGCGATTGCCGTTACCAAACTTCGCTGAAATGTTCTCAAAAAGTGGTTCTGCACCAAACTGCATGGTGATATTTGCGGTAGAAATCAAGTTGAAATACCTTAAGTGACTATCAAGTTAAAAGCGGATTGTTGTTCATTAGTTTGAACAAATTAGGGCGCGGATTATACAGAAAATATAGCGTTCCAGTCGAGCAATGAATCAGTTGTTTAACGTTTTAAACGCATGAAATAGTCTTCTTCACCTTCCCGTTCGATGGCAAAGCCTAGTCTTTCATATAGAATACGCGCAGGATTTTGCTTCAGTACTGAAAGCTGCACCTCAAGGATCTTTGGATCCTCTAGCAACTTTTCAATGACGCTTCGTCCAATCCCCTGATTTTGGTAGTGAGGTGATATCTGCAACTGGATAATTTCGAGCGTATTTCCATCAACAAACGATTTCACCATGCCTACAACGTCGCTATTTTCATTCAAAATAAGTTCTGCGTGCTCAAAGCAGTACCAAATGTGCATCTTGTGGTCATCATCAGACGGGGATTTTCCCATTGCTTCTAAATGTTCGGTCATCGTTGCTTTTCGAAGCGCAAGTAAAAAAGGTTCATCTTCTGATTTTACTGGCATGAATGTTAAATTCATCATTTACCTTATAAAATTGAATGAAACGCATAAAAAAAAAGCCGAAGATACACTTCGGCTTTTCTAATCTTAATTGGCTATTTCAGCCCACAAATCATATTCATCAGAGTGCGTAATTAAGCCTGTTACGACATCCCCTGGTTTAAGACCTGTTTCGCCGTTTAGGTAGACAAGTCCGTCAATCTCTGGCGCGTCCGCATATGTACGACCAATCGCGCCTTCTTCGTCAACTTCGTCTACTAAAATTTGCATTTTCGTACCAACGCGTTTTGCTAATCGAGCTTGGCTGATCGCTTGTTGTTTTAACATGAAACGTTCAAAACGATCTTGTTTAACCTCTTCTGGTACTTGATCTGCTAGTTCATTGGCTTTTGCACCTTCAACTGGCGAGTACTTAAAGCAACCTACTCTATCAAGCTGCGCTTCTTCTAACCAATCAAGCAGGATGTCAAAATCCTCTTCTGTTTCACCAGGAAAACCTACAATAAAGGTCGAACGGATCACCAGTTCTGGACAGAGTTCACGCCACTTTTTGATGCGCTCTAACGTGCGTTCTGCTTGGCCTGGACGTTTCATCATTTTCAATACACGTGGACTTGCGTGTTGGAAAGGAATATCCAGATACGGGAGCAATTTACCCTCAGCCATTAATGGGATGACATCGTCTACATGCGGATAAGGATAGACATAGTGAAGACGAGTCCAAATTCCTAGTTGGTTTAATGCCATGCACAGATTAAGCATATCGGTTTTGACCGGTTGACCATTCCAAAAGCCTGTACGGTGCTTAACGTCAACACCATACGCACTCGTATCTTGGCTTATTACCAACAACTCTTTTACACCCGCTTGTTTTAATCGCTCTGCTTCAGTAAGCACTTCACCAACAGGACGAGAAACTAAGTCACCGCGCATTGACGGGATGATACAGAATGTACAACGGTGGTTACAGCCTTCCGAAATTTTTAAGTACGCATAATGTTTAGGTGTCAATTTAATACCTTGATCTGGCACTAAACTTAAAAATGGAGAGCGTTCTGGGCGCGTCGTATACTTGTAAACGTGTTCCATGACATTTTCATACGCATGTGGACCTGTAATGCCGAGCACGTTTGGGTGAACCTGACGGATCTCGTCTTCTCGAGCACCTAAACAACCCGTAACAATTACCTTGCCATTTTCTTTTAGCGCCTCACCGATAGTGTCTAAAGACTCTTGCACTGCAGAATCAATAAAACCACAGGTGTTAACGATTACCACATCTGAATCGTTGTAGCTGCTCACGACTTCATAACCTTCGGTACGAAGTTGCGTTAAGATACGCTCAGAATCAACTAAGTTTTTTGGGCAACCCAAAGAAACGAAACCAACTTTAGAACCCATAGGCACATCACTTTCACCAATGCCTTGGTCAAGTTGCTTTTTTGCCGTTTCTAAGGTGGTGGTTTGTTTAGGATCAAACTGCTCAACAGACATTTACTTGCTCATATTTACGACGACGAAAGTGAAATTATACCTAATGCCTGACACCATCGCTACTAGCGACGAGAATGAAATAGGCTGTTTGGTACAAATTTAAATCATTCGTCGTGAATTTAAGTGGATAAGTCTTGTTTTTTTTAATCCTTGCCCCTATAAATACCAACGGGAAATGCTTGGGATAACCTGAATTATTTGGATTAAGTAACTGCTTTGGCGTACTTAGTGCCTTGTCACGCCTGTTATAAGTGACAATTCTAGTGTGTGAACAATGGACTAGAGGCCAGTACGGAATCAAAGTACGGAGCACTTAGTTAATACATTTATTTACTTGAGGTTATTTTATGAAACGAGTCGTGTTATTTCTCATTACCAACTTAGCCGTCATGCTCGTGCTCGGTATTGTTTTATCCGTACTGATGAGCGTTTTCGGTATCGACAACCGTAGCCTTGGCGGCATCTTAACTATCGCCGCTGTGTTTGGTTTCGGTGGTTCTTTTATTTCACTTTACATGTCCAAATGGATGGCAAAAAAGTCTACGGGTGCGATGGTCATTGAACAGCCGCGCAACGAGACAGAGCATTGGCTTATGTCTACCGTTGCTCGTCAGGCACAACAAGCTGGTATCAAAATGCCAGAAGTTGCCATATATGACAGCCCTGAGATGAACGCTTTCGCAACAGGTCCTAGTAAAAATAACAGCTTAGTTGCCGTTAGTACTGGCCTGTTACACACCATGACCAAAGATGAAGCGGAAGCCGTACTTGCGCACGAAGTGTCGCACGTTGCAAATGGCGACATGGTGACGCTAACACTTATTCAAGGCGTGGTGAACACGTTCGTTATTTTCATTTCGAAAGTGTTGGCGGGTATCGTTGATAACTTCTTAAACAGCAACGATGAAGAAGGTGAAAGCAGTGGCCATAGTTGGACTTACTTCCTGTTCGATATGGTGTTCCAACTGGTCTTTGGTATTTTAGCATCGATTGTTGTTGCGTATTTCAGCCGAAAACGTGAGTTTGCAGCAGATAGAGGTGCAGCAAACCTAGTTGGTGCACATAAAATGCGTGCTGCACTTGAACGCTTGCGTAGTAACCATGAATCTCAATTAGAAGGTTCGATGATGGCGTTTGGTATCGCTTCTGGAAAAAGTTTATCAGAAATGTTTGCGTCTCATCCGCCTCTAGAGGCGCGTATTAACGCACTTCGTTAAGTTGTAGAAAAAACGGCGCCTAGTGCGCCGTTCTTCTTTTTGCTGAAAAGATTTCCCCGCCCTGATGCAAATATAACGTCATTCCCGCTTTTCCTTCTTCAAACTTAATCGCCGCATCAAATGCTCGATAGAAAAATGAATCCGGCGATTCTGGGTAGATGTTGAGCAGAAATTGGTCACCAAACTTCGCTTTAAGCTGAGTACCTTCAAGTTTGATTTCCATTGGCACGCCAAATTCCAAGTCGTATACGCCAACAAAGCGTTTTTGTTGGGCCGCATCTAATTTAACTTGAACATGTTTTGGTGTTGATCGTATCTTCGCATTATCCTCTAGAAACGCCATTCCTAAATCGTCGTTTCCATCTCCACCCGAGTTTGCAAGTACCACCACCGCCTTTCTCGCTTGTTCGTCAAATCCGACAAATGAATAAAAACCGCCTGTCGAACCATTATGCCAATAGATTTTTTGCGCCTGCTCAACCGTCTTAATGTGCCAACCAAGCCCGATTTGAGTCCCGTCCCAGGCAACTTGCCTTGGTTTTTTAGTCTCATTGAACAGCGACGCTAAAATTGGGTCCTTACCATTGAAATGCGCGGCTAGAAATTGCATCAAGTCACTTGCTGTAGATAATAAAGCGCCAGCTCCATCAAGTAACCCATTTGGAAAATAGGCTGTGCGAACTTGTCCATGATGACCTTGCGCGAGATTGTTCGAATCGACGTTTTGTATACCGATAGCCGTACCATGCATGTTTAATGGCTCGGTAATAACCTGCTTAAGTAACGCGTTTAAACTTTTTCCCGTATTGAGTTCTAAAATATAGGCCAGCAACCCAAAGCCTAAATTTGAGTACGCGTATTCTGAATTTGGAGCAGACAAATCTTCTGGATTTCGAAGATACTCACATAATCCCTCGACACTGTAGCCTTCGGGATTAAAATTGTAGTACGGAGTCCCGTAATTTGTGGGCATTCTCGGCAGTCCAGCATGATGCGTTGCGAGCATCTCAAGCGTGATTCCTTTAAGTTTTTCAGACCGACAATCGGCGGGCAACAGAGAAAATACATCCGAGCTATAGCTCAATTGATTTAGTTTTACTTGATTTGCTAAAAGCGTGGCAACCATCACTTTTGTTATTGAGCCTATTTCGAATACGGTGTTTTCGTTCGGTAATTTTCCATCTTGGATGTCCGTTTTACCATAGGCCAAATAGTCGATGTTGCCGTTATCGTATAGCCCAACAACGATTGATGTAGACAACCCGTAATTTACACGCTCGACCATCGCCTTTTTTATTTCGGTGTGAATATCACTTGCGAAAGTGGAGAAAACCATCGTATTGAACATTGCTGCCACTACGGTTAATTTTGAGGAAAATCGATTCATATGCGGTGTAATTGTTATTGTTTTAGTTTGCCCCCGTTTATAACGCAATTTGTACTTTTCAGTTAATGAAATTGCATATGGGGGCTTAAAGATTTGTAACGGTTTATTTTCGATATGTCCGATTAGGGATTGTCGAATGAACGAATATGCAGTGCTAATGCACTGAGGTCGTCATCATTCGCTCTTTTGAAGTCATGAGACGATAAATAGCCTTCATAGCACTCGAAATATTTATCAATATTAGCTTCAATCAATTGAAAGGCTGAGTCTGAACCTGTGCCATGCATTGGCGATAGTTTGCTATGCAAATGGTCAACGCCATAGCCCTCAAAAAACATACCGCACCTTGCTACACCGTTAAGCGCTCTATCAAGTAAACACGCTACTTTCTTTGTCGCTATCATTAACGCAGACAAGACGTCATCCTCTTGCTCAAATGCGTAACTTGAGTAATGTTGCTTTGGTATCACAACAGTAAACCCTAGTGTATTAGGAAAAATAGACAAAAACGCTAAATGCTTTTCGTATTCCCAAACTTTGTGACAAGGTGCTTTACCAGCAACAATCTCGCAAAATATACAACTCATCGGCCACTCCTTTTTTTGAGTTTAAGTTACCACTTTGGACTCACGTAACAATAAGGTGATGATTAATGCACCTACCAGCATGACTGAAGAGATCAGTAAACAAACTTCTAAACCGAACTCAAGATAGGCCCACCCTGACAAAATAGTGCCAAGTAGCCGCCCTGCAGCATTGGACATATAGTAAAATCCGACATCAAGTGAAACGCCATCTTTGTCAGCCAATTTGACTATCAAATAACTGTGAAGTGAAGAGTTAATCGCAAAAACGGCGCCAAATATTAGCAGTCCAACCAAAAGCAATACACTTTCATTGAAATAATCAAGTTCAAGTGCCCAAGCTAACATGAAAGGCAGAATCGCCAGTAGCCCTACCCAAATTTGCGCATCTTTAAAGCTTTTTGCTATTGAGGCCGCACGTGTAAACCGAGGTGCAACGGTCTGTACAAAACCGTATCCGATCACCCACGCGGCCATAAATGAACCGACTTCGGTATACGACCAATGAAGTTGCTCGGCAAAATACACCGGTATCGCAACGACAAACCATACGTCTCGTGCGCCAAACAAAAGCAAACGAGCCGCAGATAACCGATTTACATTGTGGCTTTTAGAAAAAAGTTCTTTAAATTTTGGTTTATTCTTTTTCTTCCCAAGTTCGGCCTTTAAAAGCAGCAGACTGACGATCCAAGCCAAGATAATTAGGCTAAGCAGAATCAGAATTGACGGTGTAAAGCCAACCGTTGTGAGTAAAAGACCACCAAAGAAGAACCCCACACCTTTTAACGCGTTTTTAGACCCAGTGAGTCTCGCAACCCATCGATACAAACTTTGGTCTTGGTTTTCAGGAATAAATAGTTTTATAGCGCTCTTCGCACTCATTTTATTTAAGTCTTTCGCTATTCCTGACAATGCCTGCGCAGCCATAACGACAGGCACCGTTAACCAGGCATTCGGTACAAGTAATATACTAAGCGCCATGATTTGTAACACAAGTCCCAAATTCATGGTCTTGTTTAAACCCACACGCGCGCCAAGCCAACCACCAAATAGGTTGGTTATTACACCGAATAACTCATAAAACAAAAACAACGAAGCAACTTCTAACGCGTTATATCCAAGCTGATGGAAATAAAGTACCACAAGCATTCTGAGCGCTCCGTCCGTTAACGTAAACGCCCAGTAATTTCCAGTGATAACCGCATATTGCTTCAAGGCATCACGATTGACCATTAGACACCTTTAGCAATGACGAAACGCGTCAAATCAGCAACTCGGTTAGCGTAACCCCATTCGTTATCGTACCAAGCGTAGAGCTTCACTTGAGTGCCATTAATCACCATAGTAGAAAGCGCATCAACAATGGAGGAACGAGGGTCCGTTTTATAGTCAATCGACACTAACGGACGTGTTTCAAAACCAAGAATATCTTTTAATTCTCCCTCAGCCGCGTCATGAAGCCAGCCGTTAATTTCTTCGGCCGACGTTGCACGAGACACCTCAAACACACAATCCGTTATTGATGCGTTTGCCAATGGAACTCGAACTGCGTGGCCGTTCAACTTACCTTTCAATTCAGGGAAAATATGTGTAATTGCGGTCGCAGACCCCGTGGTGGTTGGAATTAAACTCATTCCACAAGCTCGTGCACGGCGTAGATCTTTGTGTGGCGCATCTAAAATAGTTTGTGTGTTTGTGATGTCGTGAATAGTTGTCATTGAACCATGGACTATCCCGATTTTCTCTTGTAGCACTTTGACAATTGGCGCCAAACAATTGGTCGTACATGACGCCGCGGTCACAATGTTGTGTTGCATAGGATCATAGAGGTGATGGTTAACGCCAAAAACGCAGTCTAAAACCCCCTCTTGCTTTACAGGCGCTGTTACGACGACACGTTTAACACCCTGCAAAAAGTAATCATTGAGTACTTTTTTGTCTTTATTTTTACCAGAGGCATCAATGACAACGTCACAGTGAGACCAATCAACATCAGCAATCGCTTTTTTGCTTGAAACAGAAATGTGGTGAGTACCTATAATCATCGCTTGCTGAGATGAATCAGTCTCATGGTGCCAACGCCCATGCACTGAATCAAACATTAAAAGATGCGCGAGCGTTTTTGCATCACCAGCAGGATCGTTAATGTGTACAATTTCAAGTTCTGGCGAGTCAAACAAAGCACGCATAGACAAACGACCCATACGGCCAAAACCGTTAATACCGATTTTTACTTTCATGTGATTACCTTACTTACAACAAGTTTGTTGACGGACTGGGCGCTCGCCCATTTGATTTAATTTGCGAATCGCGCTGTCAATGTTGCGTTGATTTTCTTTTACAACACGCGCAATAACGGCCTTTGCCCAAGGGGCGAGTTCTGGATGAATACGATAAAACACCCATTGTTTGTCTTTTATATCTTGAAGAATGTGGTGTTTACGGAGTAAAGATAGGTGACGCGATATCTTCGCTTGATGAATGTCTAGTGCTTCGACGAGTTCACAAACGCAAAGCTCTTCTTCTTGAAAAATCAACGTAATCAGTGCAAGACGAGTTTCATCGGATAAGCATTTAAAAAAATCTACCAGCATAAATGTATATATGGATAAGCGTATTTATGTTTATCATATACACTTTTCCATATATAGCAACTTCTCGCTAGTCAATCATGTTCTAAATCATGAGAATGACTTGACATACCAACAGGAGAAAAGAAAACCCAAGCCACCATTTAGCATAGCGATAGGCTTGTTCTGCATTGTGAAAACACTGTTCAGGCCTTGTCGGGTCAACCAAAATATGCGCTTTGCCAGAAAGATGAAAGTCGTTCCAAAGTCTTTCTCGAAATGCCATTTGGCATGTGAACTCTTTGTCCTTATATTGGTAGACAGCGAGTAAACTTGGTTCACCAAGCAATTCAAGCGGCCCTGTTTTATGTTGTTTTATCTTAGTTAACGAAATAACTTCAACTTGGCGCCATACCCGTTTTTTAAGCTTAACCCGACGTTGATACCATAAAGGGATCAACCCCAACACCATCATTGTCCCTATGATTATGAAGATAGACATAATTTAGCAAGCCTTATAGACATGGTGCGCGGTAATCAAATCAGCCAAAGCCGTGCCGACCGATTTAAAAATGGTGATGTCATTTTCATCGCGTTGAAATGGTTTTTTGCAAAGTTCGCTGAGTCTCAGCAAGAACACCGTCTTCGCTAAATGTGCCTTCTTGGATAGGGATTAATAACTCCCCTGCTTCATTCAGGACGTTAGCTCGACTATCAACAAATACTTTTCCACGCGTAATCGTAGCTGAATCACATTCGCGCGCGTCTCGATGATGATTGCCGAGCAAGTCGACATGCGTCCCTAATTTTAACCATTCTCCATTAAATAAAGGCTGGTGAGAACCTGTTGCAGTACAAATTACATCAGCTTGTGCAATAAGCGTTTTACTCGCTTTGTCACAGCATTCAATGCTAACGTTCGGAAATTCGCGCTTCACGAAATCACAAAGCGAAAGCGCCTTATCTAGATTGCGCGCAACAATGGTGATTTTTTCAAATGCTCGTACGGATAAGTGTGCTCTTATTAAATAGGGTGCTAGATTTCCTGACCCAAAAAGCACCAGTGTTTTAGCTTGAACTTTGGACAGGAGCTTCGATGCGAGTGCGGAAATTGCTGCTGTCCGCCAATAGGTCACGCTAGTACCATCGACTAATGCGAGCGGTACGCCATTTTCTCTCGAAAAAAGCATAATTTTAGAATAGAGAGAATCAAACCCTTGTTCACTGTTTTGTGGGAAGTAAGTAAAACTTTTAACGCCAATTACCGCTTCATTCCACGCTGGAAGCACCGCGAAAGCGTCGTGATTATTTGGACTAGCATCAAGCGGAAATACTAGCCTTTTTGGCATAGTCGCTGGCTTGCTAAAACCTTCTTTTAGCGTTTCAACTAAGTCTTCAAAATTCAAACACTGCTGAACTTGCTCATGAGATATTACTTTCATCCTTTACCACCGTATTGATTTTGGCGCATGAGTAATGAACTCAAATCCGTGTTCTGTAATAACCACATCATCTTCAAGCCTTACGCCACCAAAGTCGGGTAAATAAACCCCAGGTTCAATTGTTATCACGTTGCCAACTTCTAATTGATGATCGGTTGTACGATTAATAAACGGGAATTCATGAAGAAAAAGCCCAACACCGTGACCTAGCCCTTTCCCCATGTAACTTTCATAGCCAAACTTTTTTAATACGTTTTCAGACGTTGCATTTAATGTTTTGCAATCCAAACCTGAACGCAAAATATCAAAACAGCCCTGTTGCGCTTCTTCTACCGCACTAAAGATATGCTTTTGCTTTTCTGAAGGTTCGCCAAATACATAAGAACGCGTCATGTCAGAGCGATACCCATTAATCACCGCACCAAAATCAATTAGGACAAAGTCACCTTCGTTCAATGTTGTGTTACCCGGCTTGCCATGCGGAAGTGCGCTTCTCGCACCAAACAGCATGATAGTGTCAAACGAAACACCATCGGATCCGAGCCTTTTCATACGATAGTCAAGTTCGGTTGCTATTTCATGTTCGGTACAACCAGTGTCCATATGCTTAAGTGTTTCAGCGAGCGCTTCATCTGCGATGGCAGCTGCTTTTCGCATTGACGCCAGTTCCCAAGATGATTTCACCGCACGAAGAGATTCGATTAGCCCATTTTTGGCAGTAAGGGTGAGATGAGACAGGTCCTTCGCCACATCGTGCCAAATTGCAACAGAGATAAACGCGGATTCAAAACCCACCTTAGTTTCATCAACCAAAAACATTGCAATCGCCGCTCCTAGCGTTTGAGCCTCTCGGTCACGCTCATATATCTCTGCACCGTGAGTTTCTGTTTTTGCTCTTTCAAAATAGCGATAGTCGGTGATGAGCACATTGCCTGAAGGCTTGAGAATTAGGTAAGCCGCATTGCCACTGTAGCCGGTTAAATATCGAATATTTTCATACCCAAGAATGAGTTGTGCTTCTAAACCAGCTGAATGAATTTTTGTTAGTGCTTGAGCTTGTCTTTCTAGATACATTGCGTTCATTTAAAAATAAAACCGTCAGTTAGTGGATCATCATCTTCAAGAATAAATTCATGCTTGCCAGTAATGTAGGCCCTACCAGACACTTTAGGGATCACGGCGTCATAATTTGCATACTGTATACCACCTGTAACACTAACTTCAAAGCAATAACCGAGAATACTTTCAATTTCGATTGTGTCGTTTAACGCAACTGAACCTTGAGCATGTAATAACGCGGCTCGGGCACTTACACCGGTTCCCGTTGGGCTTCTATCCAACTCACCATCCGCAAATATACACACATGCTTACTGTGGCTAGACGGTTCGTTTGTCTGTTTTGAAGAATAGAAAATGACGCCGTATAAGAAGCTCAGTTCTGAGTCATTGGGATGTATGCATGATAACGTGTGCGCTATTTCACATTTAAGCGCGGATCCAAGCTGTTTAAGCACTTGATGGTTTTCTGTACTCAAATCTATGTCATGCAAATCGGCATCAATGAACGCATAAAAAGCGCCGCCGAACGCGACGTCGAAAGTATAGCGTACACCGCTAACCTCGACTTTTAATTCAGTTTTATAAACAAAACTTGGTACGTTAATAAACTCGGCAAATTTCCCCATACTTTTTGAGATGACTAATCCAGCCGGCGTATCTATTCTGAGCGTTTCTCCTATCCCAATGTGGCCAATTTTATAGGCCAACTGAGTCAGAGCAATAATCGCATGACCACACATCGTGCTGTAGCCTTCATTATGTGTAAAAAGCACACCAAAATCACTGTCATCGCGCTCCTTGCCGACTAAAATCGCACCATACATATCGGCATGGCCTCGAGGCTCAAACATTAATTGTTTACGTAAGCTATCGTGATTTTCTAAACAGTCTTTGCGCTTATCCACAATACGTCGGCCACTAAGCTCTGGAAAACCTTTGTAAATGATACGAAGTGGCTCACCTGCAGTGTGCATATCAATCGTGTGAATTCCAGCAGTTGCAATTAACGCGCTATGTTCAATTTGTTGTGTGAACTTAATCATTTAGTACTCCAATGAAAAATGCCGAGACTCAAAGAGCCCGACATTGACTTTACTAAAAACAACCAGTACATCCATGTACACATCTAACACAGGGAAATTGCTTAGAACGTGAGTCGAGCGACGAAAGAGACAAAGCGTTCTTCTTGGCGCTCAGTGACGAGGCCATAGTTCGGATTCAATGCTACGCCATTGTCTCCGTAGTACGTACGTTCCTCGTTAATGTTGGTCGCTGAATCAGAATCAAGTAAGTTGTATACCGTGCCTTTCAACGTTAAATCGTTACCGTAAATTTCGGTTTGATATGCAATAGACATATCAATGTTTGTAACCCAAGGTAAATTGCCTGCACTCCCACGAGGTGCCGGATTACCATTTTCATCGTAGTGAGAAGCGTGATCATAATATACGCTCACACAATCTTCCCACGGCGAACCTGCCGCACAGCTATCAACACCTGCTGGGTGCACTGAGAAATAGCTTTTTGGACGCCCAGATGTAGTGCGAGCCACAAGACCTAACGTTAAATCGTCAGTTAAACGATATGAACCAGAGAACTTAATCGAATGACGGTGATCATTTGGAAGGCTGCCGTAACTGTGGTCCATCAAGTCCGCATAGTCATATGACGTTGTCCAACCTGGGTCGGCTTGGTTATTGTCTGTTTTAACGAGACCTTCAGTGTTTCCATAACTCTTTGACCACGTGTAAGACGAGTTAAAGCGCAAATCGTCGTTCAAATTCCCTTCAAGCGTCAGCTCAACAGCTAAATAGCGGCGCTTTGGCTTTGGTAAAGCAAGTTCTTCAGAGGTCAGCGTGACGTTATCAATCTCACCATCGCCATTGAAATCGTAAGACATCAAAATGTCTTCACCTGGGTTATTTAAAACGTAGTACGAACTTTGCCCAACGTTATCAACAATACCCAGTTCAGCGAGTTTCTTCGCAAGAACTGGCGCAACGTCAGTATCTTCAAGGCTGCGACCTAAATTGCGATAAATACCTCGGATCCCAGCCTTCATACCATCGCCAAATTCTTGTTCATAACCCAATGTAAATTCATCTGAATACATTGGCTTCAATGAACTCGAAGCGATAAGGCCTGGCTCAGTAATACCGCGTTGGCGCCAGCGTTTATCTCTCAACATATCGCCGCGGCTTGGTGAACCGTCTGCAAGTAAAACAGGGTGACCTGCGCCATCAACCTCATCCAAAGCAAAATATTCAAACCATTCAACTGACGCTGAACCTTGAGTAATGTTCATGTTTGCTGATACCGGTTGGAAATAACGTCCATAAGTCGCGAATACCTTCGCACTACCATCACCATGTAAGTCATAAATTGCTTGTAAGCGAGGCGCGAACTGTTCATCCAGTTTCGCGAATGAACGACCATCCGTAACGGTGTTTTCAAACTCGCTGTATCTCAAACCTAAATTCAACACAAGTTGATCATTCACTTGCCAAGAGTCATTGATGTAAACCGCTTTAGACTTAACGTCGGAATCGACATCACGAGTACGTACACGGCGCTCAATGTATGGCGAGCCTTCTACAGCACCTGAAATATCATTAGCACCCGCGTTTTTAATTGACCACCACCCTTCAGCCTCACCGATCCCGTTTTGACCTTCATGGAATTTCACACTTACGTTGGTGTAATCCACGCCGAATTGTAACGAGTGGTCATCCAAATCCCATGAGAAATCTAAGCGAGCTTGGTCGCGGACAAACTTTTGTTCTTTTACGCTTGAAGCAGTGTGCGCGCTCAGTATCACCGTACCATCTTGATAGTCATAAACACTCGGATCTGTCGATGCTACAACGTTTTCCACGTTCTCCGTTACGCGACCAACCACTGCAGTCATTGAGAAGGTGTCTGTGATATAACCGGAATAATTAAGGCTTAGTACTTTACCGCCATCTTCACCCGGAGCATCAACGCCTTTTTGAGTGCCGACGACGTTTGATTCCCATTCATAATCAAATGTTTTTTGAGTCCACGTACGTTTGTTGTTCATCGCCGAAAAACCAATAGAGTGATCTTCGTTGATAAACCAGTCTAACTTTGCAAACCAACGATCTTCATCTCGGTCACGTGATGTTTTGGTTGTTTGTTCAGCCCATTCTTGTTGCTCTCGTCTCGGTGCGAAAAGAGCGTAGCCAAACACTTTATCTTCAATCAGCGCACCACTTGCCCAAATCTGGAACTCTTTAAAATCGTAGTACGATTGCTGCTCATTCGTGTCAATAGTTCCGTTTACTTGGTAAACCGAATCTTGCTGTTCGCGAAGTGATTTAGGATCCCAACGTGTTTCGATGCCAAAATCGAAATCGTTGTCACCCGATTTAGAGACCGCATTAATAATCCCGCCTAGTGCTCCGCCAAATTCAGGACTCACACCGCCAGTTTTAATTTGTGTTTGTGCGACTGCTTCCCAAGGTAATCGAATCGCACCAAGGCCTGTGCGGATACTCGTTACATTGAGACCGTTAAAATAGTAGCTATTTTCTGCCGCGGATGAACCACCGAAACTTGAAGTATTTTTGAAGTTGTCACCACCAGGTAACGCCGTACCCGGTGCCATTAATGCCATGTTTTCAAAGCCCGTACTGACTGGCATTAATCGCAAGTCATTGTCGGTAATCGTGATGCCAGCCGTCGAACTCGCCATATCAACACGTCGAATTGCAGCACCCGTTACAGCGATACGTTCCATCGAACCTTGTTGTTGCATCGCCACATCAAGCACAACAGCTTGACCAACGGTTACAGATACGTCTTGTTGAATGACTTGCTCATAACCATCCTTTACGATGCTTACATCATAAATACCAACAGGTAAATTACGCAGAATGTAATCCCCTTCGCCATTTGTGACCACCGTGTATTTGAGGCCTTTTGACTTGTGAGAAAACGTCAAAGTTGCGCCAACAAGTTCCGACCCAGTCACGTTTTCAATGTGACCACGTACTACACTGTTGCCGTCAGCTGCATGCGCTGGCATTTGCCAAACCAATGCACCTGTTAACGCAGTTGCTATTGCTAAAGAAGTTAAAGATCGCGCGGGTAGAAGGCGATTTTTATTATTGCTCTTCATCTCTTGTCCTTTGTTTTTATCATGGGTAATTACATTCTGTTGATGAACAAAAGATACACACATTACATATTGTATACAATATATTTTAGTTTGTTTTTTGCAAAAATATTTCAGAAAGCTGCTATCTAGCTGTTTTAACTATTATAATTGTCAAATAGAACCTAAATATCTGACCTGTACTGTTACTTAGCCCAATGAATTGACAGGTAAATTTCTGGGCAAGAAATGAAATGTGAAAGAAATCAATTCAAATTAATCGACTTTTTGGAATGGTGTTATGGTGGCTAAATGCTGTTATCAGTGTTTGGGCTGTTCGCACCTGCACCGCTCGAGTGCCTGTGCGACCTTGAAATAAAAAAGAGCACTGAGTGCCCTTTTCCTAAATGCTTACTTGTTTTCGATTTTCACAAGTAGATGCTTGATATCTTCTTTCGCTCCGAGAATGTGCTTTTTCAAATAGTCACATGCTTCATCGACCTTTTTCGCTTTACACAACTCAAGCAATTGACGATGTTCTTCTGGCGCGGTTTTAATACCACCGGCGAGCAAGATGTGCATACGCACATATCGTTCTGAGTTTTTGCTGTATACCGCCACAAGTTCTTTTGTCTGCGGACGCTCAGCTTTGCTGTATAACTTTCCGTGAAACTCAGCATTGAGCTTACCAGTCGCTAATTGAGTGTCTCCCGCTTCCGTCGCTGCTTCCAAATCAAATAAAATCGCTTCCGCTTCAAGAAGATCTCTCGGCGTAAGATTTGTAATAGAGTGGCGGAGTAATTCAGCTTCTAACAATGCTCTTAAGTCAAAGATTTCATCGATTTGATCGGAGTTGAGCTGAGTTGCCGTTGCTCCTTTATGAGCTTCAAAATTAACGAGTTCCTTCTGCTTCTAACTGCAGTAGCGCCTCACGTACAGGAATACGGCTTACGTTAAGCTCCGCAGCAAGCGCGGCTTGACGCAGAGGCTCTCCCGCTTTAATTTCACCCGAGAGAATTTTTTCACGAATTGCTTCTGCAACTAACTGTGTTCTTGTTTTATGCTCAATCGCCATAAAGCACTCTTTTTAAATACAATCTCGCATACATTATACATAATAAAATCGTATTACCAATCCTAAAACAAATGTTGCGTAAAACAGTCTAACAAAAACCAAAAAAGAGGTAATTCAGTCAGATTGAATTACCTCTTGGGGTGCTACTTAAAATACGCCTATCGCTTACAGCCAGTGTATTTGTAACGGCAATATTAGCGTCCTTGATAACAGATTGGACGAACAAAACGTAAAAGCGCGCCAGAGCCTACAGAGGTGCTGCGAACATCACTCGAGGACGGAAAGGGTCCACCATGGTTCATCGAGCAGCACACTTCAACACCCGTTGGCATTTGATTGAAGATCAATCGACCCACAGCATACTGCAACCACTCGATCAACGCTTGATTACGTGATATGGCCAATTCATTCCCATGGACTGACGCCGTTAGTTGGCCTTCTAATTGACTGACGAATTGGAACAACTCAGCTTCGTCTTGATAAGTTACGATAACCGCTTGCGGGCCAAACACTTCTTCATGTAATGCCTTCGTTTCAAGATATGTTTCTAGATCTGTCTTGAAAACATGCGGTGTTGCATGAAACGATTCAACTTCTAAACCCTTCGCTAACAACGAAACGTTGTTTAGTTTTAGTCTCGCTTCAATTGCACTTTTGTAACTCGAAACAATTGCTGGCGTTAACAATGTGTCTGATTTACTTGCCTCAATACTTTCTTTTATTTCGTCAATTAGACGCGCTTCGCGATTGTGAACGAGCCAAACGCCCGGACTTGTACAAAACTGTCCATTTCCCATAAGCATAGATTGAACTAATGCGTGTCCTAACCCAATTTGAGCATCGTCGATACTTGCAGAAAGCACAAACTGCGGGTTTACAGAGCCTAGTTCACCATAAAACGGAATAGCTTCTGTACGCTGGTTGATCGTTTCAATTAGTTTTTTGGCTACATTTAACGATCCTGTAAAACCAACCGCTTTTACAAATGGATGAGCGACAAGCTGATGAGAAATTTCGTAGTGTTTAGCTTGGATCATTGAAAACACGCCTTTGGGCATATTGCATTTTTTAATTGCCGCTTCGATAGCGCGAGTAATAAGCTCTGAAGTACCGGGATGTGCGGTATGACTTTTCATAACAACTGGACAACCGGCTGCGAGCGCAGAAGCCGTGTCACCGCCCGCCGTTGAAAATGCATATGGGAAATTTGAAGCACCAAATACAGCGACAACACCTACAGGCAAATAATCAAGTTCCAACTGAGGCTTTGGCAAAGGCGCTCTGTCAGGCTCTGCCTGATCAAATTCGCGTAATCGATAAAGTACGTTGTTTTCTTTGCCCAACTCGGATGCGAAAAAACGTAACTGATTAACCGTTCGGCCTCGTTCACCTTGAAGTCGCATCATCGGCAAGTTTGTCTCTTGATGCGTTGTTTCAAGTAACTTATCACCGAGCTTTTCAATTTCGTCAGCAATACAATTTAGAAAAGCAGATTTTTGTTCGCGTGTCGTTTGTCGATATTCAATAAATGCGCGTTGAGCCTGATTGATCGCATCCGCGACCATCAACTCTGTTGCATTAAAAAACGGGGTTTCTAGCGCGCAGTTTTGGCTTGGCGAAAACGCATTAAATACGCCATTTGTCGCGTCACCTTGCCAAATACCTGCAATAAATGATTTTCCTGATAGCATAATTTAACGCCTTTTATATAACTTGAAATCCAAATGCATACGGATCTGCATCATCGATTGTGATTGCGTTTTTACCCGTCATGCGTGCCCAACCACGAATACTCGGTAAAATCGCGGCTTTACCAGCCACTTCAGTCAGGCCTTCAACTTTTCCGATAAACTGGCTACCAATGTAGCTTTCATGAACAAACTCATCACCCTCGCTGAGTAATCCCTTTGCAAAACGTTGCGCCATCCGCGCGGAAGTACCTGTCCCACAAGGCGAGCGGTCAATCGCTTTATCACCGTAAAACACAGCATTGGCACCGTCGGAATTTTGATGTTTACACTGGCCCGTCCAAAGTAAATGAGACGCTCCACGCACGGTACTATCAAGTGGGTGAATGCAATCCAGTGAATCATTGATGATTTGCCGCACAATAGGGCTGAAATGCAATATTTTTGATGCATCCCAATGCTCGATACCCGGAAAATTAGCTTGCGGTTCCACGATTATGTAAAAGTTTCCGCCATAAGCGATATCAACGGTGAGTCTCGCCTAAATCAGGCACATTAATTTTCACGTTTTCATGCAACAGAAACGAAGGCACATTGTAGAGTTTTACCCATTCAACTTTGTCGCCGACACGATGGAATTCTGCGTTGACACGCCCTGCTGGCGTGTCAATTTTAAGCTCATTAGGGCTTTTCGCTGTCAGAAGACCACTTTCAAGCGCAAACGTTAATGTACCGATCAATCCATGTCCACACATAGGAAGACAACCAGACGTTTCAACGAACAAGACACTCGCGTCCCCATCGACCGTGGTCGGTGGATAAATAAATGAACCCGACATCATGTCATGCCCACGAGGCTCAAACATAAGTCCTGTTCGTATCCAATCAAATTCCTTTAGAAAGTGCTGGCGTTTATCGCTCATTGTCGCACCGAGCAAATTCGGATGGCCGCTGGTGATCAGTCGCACAGGATTTCCACATGTGTGACCATCTAGGCAGAAAAAAGTCCCCTTACGCATAGGCTTAATCCAAATTAAATTTGCTTAGGTCGATACGATTAGACATAGCCTTGTCGTACATTGCGTTGATTTGTGCTTTTTCGTCATTGGTAAGTGGCAAACGAGGTGCACGAACGGTTTCTTTGCCGCGACCCGCTAACTGTTCCGCGTACTTAATGCATTGAACCAACGTTGGAATGGTATCTAGACGAAGTAATGGTAAGAACCAGCGCCATATCTCAAGCGCTTCTTCATAACGTCTTTGTTTCGCGAGTGTGTAGATTGCTACTGATTCTTTTGGAAAGACGTTAGTTAAACCTGAAATCCAGCCGTGTGCGCCGAGCATTAAACTTTCAAGTGCAATGTCATCAACACCACAAAATACCGTAAAGCGATCACCAAATTCGTTTGCTAACTCCGTTAATCGGCGCGTATCTGTTGTCGATTCTTTTATTGCAACAATGTTTTTCTCATCAGCCAGTACTTTCATACTCTCAAGGCCTAAATCGACCCCATACGTCACCGGGTTGTTGTAGATCATGATAGGAAGTGAAGTTGCACGTGCAATCAGTTGGTAATGGTGAATAGCCTCTCGTTCAGTTGAACGGTACACCATACCCGGCAACACCATTAAACCGTCGACACCAATCTCTTCCGCTGCTTGAACAAACTCAATGGCGAATTGCGTGGTTGTTTCTGCTACACCGCTGATCACAGGTATGCGGCCTGCCACTAGTTCTTTTGCTCTACGAAGTACTTCACGCTTCTCTTCGATGCGTAACGAACAGTTTTCTCCAACCGTCCCCATGACTATGACACCGTGAATACCGTCTTCTATAAGTGCTTCAATCATGTTCGCCGTTGCATCAAAGTTTATGCTTCCGTCGTCATTAAATTGGGTTGTCACAGCAGGATATACACCGTGCCAGTTAATAGTAGGGTTAGCCATCTGAGCTAAAGCCATTTTGTCTTCCTCATTAAATGCGCATCGTGAGTTGAATTATGTGTGTCACTAAACGCGGATTGAACTTGAAACATGCATGCTTACGTTTTGTACTTGCCATAATAAGCATATTGTATACAATATTCAACATTGAATTTGATTTCATACTAGAACTTCGCGAAATCAACGTAGATTTGCTGACTATCCAACTGATTTCTCGCAATTATTTTTTTGAAAGTTGTTAACAAAGCACAAGCTCAACGTGGATACAAAATGATAAAAACAAATAAAATAGATGAACAAAAGCCAAAAACTGTCGCAATTGTAGGTGCAGGTATCATTGGATTGTGTATCGGTTTGCAACTGGTAAAACGAGGATTTCAGGTTACGTTATACGACCCCAACGGTGTCGCAAATAAGTGTTCTTTTGGCAACGCAGGACACTTTGCAACGGAGCAAGTGTTTCCCCTTGCAAATCGGTCACTGTTACCGAAACTACCAAAAATGTTGCTGGACCCAAATGGCCCTTTACGAATAGAGCTTCGCTATCTTTTTAAAGCAATGCCTTGGTTTACGCGTTTTGTACTGAATATGACTCAACGCAAACAACAACAACTAACCTCTGCCCTTCGAAGCCTAAACGAACCGAGTCTTGCTGCGTATGAAAGGTTATTAGATAATTCGTATGATGTGTTCATTAGTAGTAAGGGAAGTCTACTCACGTTCGAAAACGCGGATTTTAATGAAGTCGAATCGGTAAAAAATCACTACGCGAGTCAAGGCGTCAATGTTCAACTATTAACGCAACAAGATGTTTTGGAACTAGAGCCAAATCTCTCCCACAACATCAAGTATGCCTTGTTGTTCAAGGAGGTAGCGCATAGCGCTGATCCTCATGCTCTGTGCCTTCATCTTTTCGACGAAATTCAGTCTCGAGGTGGCAGGTTCATACAAGAACGTGTTGAACACATTTCATCCACAACAGAAGGCGAAGTGATCAAACTAGCCAACAACAATAACGCCATCTTTGATAAGGTGATTATCGCAAGCGGCGTATGGAGTAAGTCGCTGGCAAAACAATTGGGATTTAGCGTCCCTATTGATGCCGAGCGAGGTTATCACAGCATGCTCAATATGGAAAACCCTATCACGCGTCCTGTGGCGTCCGCTGATAGACAGTTTATTATTACACCTATGGATAATGGGCTTCGATTAGCCGGTACGGTCGAATTTGCAGGCGTCGATGCAAAAGAAAATCACGCAAGAGCAACCATGCTGCTTACTCACGCTAACGCACTCATCCCCGCCACTCAATCTCAGCAAATAGAGTCTACATGGATGGGGTGCCGCCCTTCACTACCTGACTCCTTGCCAGTGATTGGCGTTTCACCGAGAAACAAAAACATTATCTTTGCTTTTGGCCACCAGCACCTAGGGCTAACTCAAGGTGCTATTACATCTGAACTTGTCGCAGATCTCTTACAAGATATACAACCAAGTATTACACTCACCCCCTATCGAATTGACCGATTTTAGGAGAACGTCATGAATGATTTAAAATTACCGATTGGCATCGGCACGAAAACACAAGAACAAGCACTTGCCGAGTTAACTGACATGACGACTGACTTGGTGCCCATTCAACGAGAAGAGTACCAAGCTCGAATTCATCAAGCTCAAGCTCATATGCAGGCACATAATATCGATGCGCTTTATTTAAATGCCGGGACTAATCTCAAGTATTTTACAGGTATGCAATGGTATGCCAGTGAAAGAATGGTGGGTGCAATCCTGCCAGCCAACGGGCAATTTCAATATATCGCGCCGACATTCGAAATTGGTTCATTAAAAGATTTTCAATTAATTGAAGCACCCATTCGGTCTTGGCAGGAACATGAGAGTCCCTACCAACTTTTTGTTACTGTTTTAAAAGAGATGGGACTTTCTAATAGTGCGACCATAGGCATGGACGAAAGCGCGTCGTTTTTCCTATTTGATGGCATACGTCAAATTGCTCCGTCATTAAACTTTATCAACGGTAAAGCAGTAACCGCACATTGTCGTATGCATAAGTCTGTGAACGAACTCGCCCTTATGCAACGCGCAATGGACATGACACTAGAAGTACATAAAGCCGCAGCAAGTATTCTGAGAGAAGGTATAACCACGGTTGAAGTTGAAGCGTTTATTAATGAAGCTCATAAACGCGTAGGTGCGCCCGGTAATTATTTTTGCATCGTTCTGTTTGGCCTCGCCTCCTCTTTCCCGCACGGCGTTAAAGAACCGCAAACGTTAAAGCGCGGTGATGTCGTGTTAATTGACACTGGCTGCAAGGTGCACAGTTACCTATCCGATATCACAAGAACCTATGTATTTGGTGAAGCCTCGGAATGCCAAAAACAAATGTGGCAGCATGAGAAGAACGCGCAAGCGGCAGCATTTAATGCGGCGAAATTAGGCACGCCATGCGGTAACGTAGACCTAGCCGCTCGCAGTTATCTCGCCTCTGTGGGTCTTGGACCAGAATATGATTTGCCAGGATGTCCTCATCGCACAGGTCATGGGATTGGTCTCGACATTCATGAATGGCCTTACCTTGTGAAAGATAACCCACAGCCTTTAGCCGTTGGTATGTGCTTTAGTAACGAACCTATGTTGGTGATCCCAGGGGAATTCGGTATTCGACTGGAAGATCACTTTTACATGACTGAAAGTGGGCCTAAATGGTTTACCGAGCCTTCCTGTAGTTTAGAAGATCCGTTTGGTTTAGCGTAAACAAGCTTTAATTTGAACAGCAAAGCGTAGTTACCCAACGTTTTGCTGTTCAATATTGTCGATTGAATATATGATACATATATAAATCATATACGGTACATTTAATGGGTATAGTCAAAATATCTGACGAACTTCATGAAGAACTTCGCATCGCCAGCGGCATTATGTCTCGCTCAATCAACGCTCAAGCAGAACATTGGATTAAAATTGGTAAGTTATTAGAGCTAAATCCAAATCAAACCTATGCCGATATAGTTAAAGCACAGTTTGAACTCCTCTCTAAGGAGATAAATGCCAATGAGTAACGTTGTGATCAAATCGACCGACGACATCGAAAAAATGCGCGCCAGTGGCAAACTACTCGCGCAAGTATTTGCGGCACTTGATGCTTATATCCGTCCAGGGCTTTCAACCATGGACGTGAATGATTTCGTCGAGGATTACATTGTAAACACGTTACAAGCTCGACCTGCCTCAAAAGGTCAATACGGCTTTGCTTATGTGCTAAATAGTTCGCCAAATAACGTGGTTTGCCATGGAGTACCTAATAAAGAGGTTATTATTCAAGACACTGATATCATTAACATTGATATCACGCTTGAAAAGTACGGGTTCATTACAGATTCCAGTAAAATGTATGTGATGCCAAAAGCACCTGACAATGCAAAAACACTCGTAGATACGACCATTCATGCACTATGGGAAGCGATTAGTCTCGTTAAACCCGATACTCGTCTTGGCGATTTAGGTGCGGCTATTCAATCGAAGGTTGAAAAACTTGGCTATTCTGTCGTTCGCGAATATTGCGGTCATGGTATTGGCCGTCAAATGCACGAAGAACCAAACGTTTTGCATTATGGTTCTAAGAATACAGGTATGAAGTTAAAACCGGGCATGACATTTACAATTGAACCCATGATCAACGAAGGGACTTACCGTACAAAGACACTGAATGATGGTTGGACGGTCATTACAACCGATGGTGGTCTCTCTGCACAGGCTGAGCACACGTTACTCGTTACGGAAAATGGCGTAGAAGTACTGACTTTACGCGATGAAGAACATGCTTTATACAAAAATTATCTAGGAAAATAATGAATATCATACGTTTAAATCCGACAAAACGCTGGTCAGATGCAACTGTTTTTAACGGAATGGGACACTTTGTTGAAGTGGCTAACGATGAAATGGCCGATGCAAAATCACAAGCATTGCAAATTTTTGCTCAAGCAGAACAAACCATGGCTGAAATTAAGAGTGACAAAAGCAAAATTTTGTCAGCAACTATATACCTAACTGATTTCGCGTACTTAGCTCAATTCAATGAAGCGTGGGATAGTTGGTTACCTGAAGGATGTGCACCCAGCCGCGCGTGCATCAAAGCCGAATTAGCCGATCCAAATTACAAAGTAGAAATTGCTTTTGTCGTAGCGTGTGAAATCTAGCCAAAAGAATAACCGCCTTAAACATAAAGGCGGTTTTGATGTTCAACTGCGACTTACGAATATCGATCTATCCAAAGCATTTAAGTTTATACCGACGGTGATCGGTGGCAGTTCTGTCAGTCTGCTAAGTGCCATTAGCAGCTCTTCAACTCACATTCGAAGCCACCTAGATAAATGGTAAATTGACTCAACTTATCGAGTTTATACCATCTCTTTGAATTTGATTGAATAAATAAACTACATAACGAGCTGGGCAAGGCTCGAATGAGTAAAATCCCGTTTTTGCTGAGAACTGTTTGGGTTGCCTAAAGAAAAAACAGTTGATAATTTATTGTTATCGTATAGACAATTTAACAATTTAATAAAATAGATTTATAAATGACTTCGTTAACTGGTACGTTTTGCTTATACGCAGTTATATTTCAGGGTAGATTCAGCGTTGGATTCATTAAAGTTTAAAGATTTTCTTCACCCAAGACCTTCTCCAAAAGGGATTGATGTTCTCTGTAAATTACAACATTTTGCGATCATTACCTACGCAGTAGATCCTTCGAGGTTTGATGGGCTTTATCCCGAACGCTTTAAACTGGATACTTTAATAATTAATAGTGAAGAAAAAGCTTTAATCTCCGTTGTTCCTTTTATCGACATTGACTTTACGTCAGCAGTCTTCCCATTCCCTAAGTTCAAAATGGGACAAACCAATTATCGAATTTATATTGTTGATAAAGAAACAAATGAGCGTTGCGTTTGGTTTTTAGGTACCACTTTAGATTCATGGACACTTGTAGTGCCAAGGTTTTGTTGGAATTTACCATGGCATAGCGGTGAGGTTAAATTTGATTGTGAATTCGATGAATCACAACAAATATACAGGAAATATAAAATGACTACCGAAGCCACTTGGGCTTCGGCTAGTGTAGAGTTATTTCAAACCCAAGACACTCCTATAGAATTACCCGGGTTTCCTGATCCTGAAACTGGACTTGTATATTTGACTCATCCACTCGCGGGTTTCTATCATCGTCGCGATGGCAAACTCGGGACTTATCGTGTTTGGCACAAGCAATTAGAGGTTTCTCACGCAAAGCTTATATCTGCAAATTTTGGTTTATTAAGTCGATTAGGTTTAGTAACTCTTGAAGAGCAGCAAGTTGTGCATAGCGTGCTTATTGAGCCTATTAATGAATTTACTATTTATTTACCGCCTAAAGTGCTGAAATAGAAATCTAACAAGCAAATCATGTGACAAAGCTAAAGGATGAATCGTGAAACTACCTGAATTTTTATTTGATATTAGCAAGTGGGGAGCATTTAAAACCAGTGGGGTTGCTCTAGGATGTGCTGCATTACTACTATTATTTAGAGACTCATCAAACCCAGAGGAAATGTTGTTTATTCAAAATGTTGTACGCTTCGCTATTGGCTCTTCTGTAATTGCATACTGTCAATCATTAGCTTATTCAACATATTGCCTAAATAAAGAAGCTCGAGACCTTCCAATTCTTGCTCAAGTATTCTTTATGGCACTTCATCTTGCTTGGTTTTGTTATTGGTATTTGTATAAATTGGCTTAACAAACGTATTAGTTCAGTAATGTGCTATTAAATTTCTACCTAGCTGTGCTATCAACCAAAAGTGAGGGAGCGAATGCCATTATTATTTACTAAAGAGACAGAAGGACGGATCAATGCTGTCTATACAGGACGATTTGCGTTTGTTCGAGGTCTGAGTTCTACAGAGGCTGACCTATTTATTGCTGAAAAAATAGCTAGCACAGAAAAAAAGGACAGGTTGCTAGAAGAGCTTGAGCATTCTCGTGTTTATATTAAATGCAGCAGTGGACTAATAATTAGTGCCATCCGATGGTTTGTGAGAATTTTTTGGCTCGTCTCAAAGAATGAAAAATTTGTATATAGATATTATAAATTGAGAGCGATATTTTTTGTGAATATGTATAGCTTGCATGAAGATATTGTTGAGTTTAACCGCAAATCGAATGACGATTCCAAATTTTCTGAAATGGCTACTAGAGATCTGAAACTATCAGATCAAAAAGTGATGTCAGCATGGAAAAAAGAACTTGGATATACGTATCTGGCAATACAAATTTTTTATCCAGTCCTGTACCTCATGGGTTACATTACAACAAAAAATTTCACAATTGTTTCTTCTAATGGTGATGTCGACGAGTTAGTCGATCATAATTCTTCAGTAGGTGGCTTGCTGAACGATATAGGCACAAAGGAAAGAGGTTTTTTTGATCCATTGTTAAAATATTTAATTGTCGAAAATTGGTCAAATATGACCTATTCAGATGGATTAAGTTGGGTTAAAGAAAAATTTAGATCAGAGAGAGATTCATGGCGTTATGTAGAGACAGCATTAAATAAAAACAAAAAGTACCAATCTTTATACCCCTCATTTCATGAATACTGCCACAAGATATCTGATTTTGTTTTGAGTTGGTCATCGTGTAAAGACATTAATAGTCGAGAAGCACTTGTGTACTTCTTAAAATACCCAGATGATAAGGATGCTTACAATTATCTTCTTAAAACACAAGATGTTTTTTTAAAAAAAGCTATTGATTATTTTTATTACCATGGGAATTGATGATGCTGCTCACAAATTACGTAGAGAACCACGGCACTAGGTTTGATCACGAGATTGTTTTCAATAAAAGTTGGCTCGTAATTGTTTATGTCGGAAGCAAAACAGTTAACAGAGATATCGAAGTGCCCGCCGTTGTAAGGATTACTGGAACTGAAATGGAGAATGAAGTTTGGGTAGGTACAAGGAATAATTCTTTAGTTTGTGATGTGCTTCCATTGCTGCAAAACGAATTTGCATGCAAAGACTTTAGTGAGCCATTTATATTAGCAGTTCAACTTGGTAAAAAAGCATCTTCACGCCGATGTTGCTTTTTTGAAGAAATAGTTATCGATAAATCAGATAGTAATTTCAGCATATCCCAAAAATTCGCTTCAGGTGTGGGTCGATTAAGAAAGTCTATAGATGGAAAGAATTTTAACAATTCCACTGGTACTTATATAAAAAACATTGGTGATACAGCGATTAAAGAGTTCATCAAAGCATTGATTAAAATTTTGTTTTAGTGAAAATTGTTGGGGCAGCTCTTGCTTTTTACTGGCTTAGCACAGTGTAAGAACTTACCCCAAACGCCATTGTTCGCGAGCAAAAAACGCCTGATTAAGGAGCGCAAGCCAAGCGTTTTGCGTCCTTTAGAGTAACTTGTTAGCTTAAATTTTCACTGAATCAATATGATAGTATTTTTTACTATGCTCCATTTGATATAGCCCATCTAATTTTTTAAGCTTGCCACTTTCCTTTATTGAGACAGCTAGTCCACCACAGTATCGGGGTCACCCATTAGTCAGCCGTTGTAAAGTGCGCGAGAGACTTTCTGCCGAATTATTTTCAGCATTAAACAGAAGTCACTCAATTTTCACTCGCGCCCGTTTTTTCTTTGGTTTGATGTCGGATAATCATCCGCACCAGTCACCCATCTGGTTCTAGGTAAGTAACCTTACCCCAAGCGTCTGCTCCACAAAATACTCGGTGCCAGCAACGTGTCCATATAGAAATAACAGAAACTGTGGTTCAATTTAATGACCAACCTTTTAGTGGCTCACGTGCTAGGCGAATGATTAAATCAAGTGGCCGATAAACCCATCCAATCAGAGTCTACTGGTTCATACCAACCTCTTTGCTGGCTTGGGTTTATCAGCCGAACGCTTTGTCAACATCAAACGGTTCATTATTCTTCAACATATAATATGCAGCTCTTGCCAGTTTGTGGGCCACCGCTCTAATAGCAACGATGCCATTCTTTTTTTGGTACTTACGGTCATAAAAAGCTTTCACTTTTGGTTCGTAGCGAACTGCCATATGCGCCGCTTGTGAGAATGCCCAAGAAAGGTATTTGTTACCACTTTTGGCATTACCTTCGCCTTTTTTCTTATTGTTACTCTCCCTTAAACTTTGTACACAACGGCAATAAGATGCGTAATCGCCTACAGTTTCAAATCGCGCAGTAGTACCAGTTTCGAGCAAAATGGTGAGTCCAAGTACGGGGCCTATGCCCGTCATCGTTTGCAGTAAATCAAGCTGTTTCGGAGCTTCGATGGCTTGTTCAGCTTCCTCTTCCAGTAGCTTAATTTCAGACTGGATTGAGCGAAAAATACGTAAGTTGGTGTCCGCAGCTGTTTTTAAGTGATGTGTTAGTAAAGTCACTTCAAATGACTTCTTTTTAATTTGGCTACTACTCACCCGAACGCCAGAGCTGCGCCAAATTTGGTTTTGAATAGACAATAATTGCTTACTAGCTAACTGCACGAGCTGCATTCTTCTGCGCAACATATCACGCACCGCTCGCTGCTCTTTAGGGTAGATGTACCCCGTAGGCAAAATTCCTAAACGCATCAAGTGGGCAAGGTGAAAAGCATCTTTAAAATCACCCGAATATTTAAGCCCTTCATATTGTTTAACAGCAGCCGTATTGACCAACAGCATGTGAAAGCCATTTGCGGCTAAACCATCGACCAACCAGTACCAATTGAATGTTGACTCGACAGCCACGCCGACTAATTGTTCTTTAAACGGCGTTAAGTATTCCAAGCACAGTGAAAGATCATTAGCGATGCGTTTTGAGAAAACGGTTTTATCGTTCTCATCGTTAACAACAATGACGTGATTATTTGAATGTAAATCGATACCACAGTAAAGTGCCATAACAGTCTCCGGTCAGTCTTGGTTTGAGCACCTGTTAGCATAGCTAACAAAGGCCCCGGAGGCTGACTAGAGGATTATCAGGTCTTGAACTGTGCAAAGCCAACAAAAAACAAGACCTAACCCCATCAATTCCACTTATAAACCATCCAGTTGATTGCCTTGTTAGCCGAGTCTCTATTTTTGAGTGCATACAAATTTCTGTGTCCGCCTGTTTACAATTAAATGGCTTTAGCTCTTTTCCCATTATCTCTTTGGCCTCCTCTGAATTTCCTTTAAAAGGTTGATTAGGTTCAAGTAGAACCTTACCTGTGTCTGCTTCGATGACTCCGTAATTCCCGAAGTCTGCACAACCGCTACCACCACAAAAATGATTTATAAAAATAACAGTCTTTCCTGTTGATGTAATTTCACAGCGCAGATACAGATAGTCCTTTTGTATTTCAAATTGGTGATTTTTGCTGATTGATTTACCTTCAATTTTGACGTCGAAAAATGGCTCCTTTGCTGATGTAGCGTCAGATACTGTAACTAGCGAGTCACCGCACGAAATTGAGTCTGCAACAGAAAAAGTGGAAACTACAGACAGGGAAAATAGAAGAATAGCTCTGATCAAAGTAAATACTCCATGTTTTTGAGCTAACGCCCTGTTAGGGGGCAAATTGTAGTTGGCTAAAATGTGTAGCGAAGCGAAACCGAGCCAAACTTTAGCAGTCCCGCACTTAAACAGCTTGTTATAAATACTTACTCAAATAGTGCAAAAATTCTTTTATCTGAATGCTGCAGGTATGCGTATTTTAACTCTAATAAATGACCTGCTAGATCCATAGAATTAACGTCCGTATTTTCCCGCGAGATTTCGTCTGACCATTGTACAGCAACATCTTTCAGCACTTCATCCTCAATCGATGCGATTGCTTCAGTGAAATTTAACGGTAATAACCAAAGACAATCACTCTGCGCAGAACTGGTGCAATTAAAACGACCTAATAAATCGCTTATTTGCTCCTTGGTAAAGAACCCTCCACCCAAAATTGAGGACTCAGATATTTCTTCAAAACTGCTGTAATCGCAATCACTAGTTGCTGCGAAGAATGTTACGTCCAAACTCAATCCTTTAGGTATTTATAACGCTTGCCATAAACGGCACAAAATAGCTGGCTAAAATTAGCGACGTAGGAGCGCAGCCAAGCTTTTTGCGTCCCATTCATAATGGCATTGTTAAACGCAAATATCACTGAACTTGTATTTTTACAGACTCACGAACAAGCTTTGAAGAAGCGCCTTGTAACGCCATAAATTCTTTCATTTCTTCAAGTTGATCTTTGCCAAACGCTAAGACACCTGCTTTTTTTGATGCTGGAATTCTTAGCTCACTGGTAACAACATACGCAGTAATTCCATCAACAACCACTCGTTGGTCGGTAAAGGTGCCAAATGGCTTGCCGTACTGATTCGCGCACATGATTCTTCCGACGGAAGTTTTGTGACCATTAACATCAATTTCTTGAGGACCATTAAACAAAACATCCGTACAACTTTGCTTGGATAGAGAGAACATTTGCTTTTGAAATGACTCTGCTGAAGTTTTAGAGCCTAGCGTTAACATTTGTTCGGTGATTATCCATTTGTATGTTATTGGGTTTTCACCTTCCGGCACCCACTCTTTTATGTATTGAGAGTTATCAGCGCGATCCGACACAACCGACCATTTAACATTTTGAGGCAACTCAACATTAACGCTGGTAACGCTACTACTAGGCGAAGTTGAAGCACAAGAAGCAAGGAAAGCAGTTCCCATTGCCATTAATAATTTACGCATTGTTATCTCCTTTTTGCGTCTACCCTTAATGCGTTTGTTAGCTTCCGTATTCAACAAGAAACTGTAAACACTCCGTTTTTATTTCATCTGAATTGCCATAAATACCTAAGTTTGCATTAGCCAATTCGTCCCAATAACACATCATTTGACTTTCAATTTGGGGGTTAGGAGCATGCCCAGAAAATGCCATGTCGTATAGTTTTCCAGTCACTCTCTCATAAGTTGTTTTATTGTCTTGAAGGCCTTTAGCAAACAAAGTAAAAGCGCGAGCACCTATTTCGTTTAACTTTTCATGCTGCTCAAAATGGTTCAACAGGGAAACAATTTCATAGCTATCCTTGGCAACTGAAATATCAAACAAACGAATATCAGGTTCAGGCGATTCCAAGATAATTTGATCTGCCCAATTTATTACATCTTGTTTTTTTAAAGCTCCGCACTCAAGAGCAAAAATCATAGAGCTGATTTCTAATGTATCCATAAGGAAGCTAACGCCCGCCTAAGGGGCTGGCAACGCATTACACCAAACTCAAACACAACAACCGAAACTACCGCGGCTCAATGAGACTGGAAACGCCACGCGTTGACAGTCCCTCTTGAGGCGTTTGTTAAACATTTTTTAGGCGAGATTCCAAATATGTTGCAACAAACCAGATTGGTACTGTTGGAATTAGCCAAAAAAACGTTGTTAGAATTAATTCATTAATAGACGTGCAGAAAAACAACGCCATTCCTAAAGCTGATTCACAAACTAGTATCAGAAACGCATTTCCATGCTCTCTCAAGTGACGATATGACTCTACAAACTCTTTACGATCAATTTTTTGATTAGATCTATCCTTCGCTAGTTTTCGATAAAAATCAAATATATGAGCATTCTTAGCTTTGATCGATGATACAAGCATAAAAATTTGACTATATACGATAAAAAATGCAGCCATCGACATAATGCCTCGGAGCAAAGTAAATGAATTTAATTTCCACACAGCGACATAAAAAACACCAAATAAGATAACAAATATCAGCCACACACTGACAGAAGTGTTATTTGAACAAGTAAACTGAAATCTATATCTTAAAGCATGCAAAACTAATATCGGAGCACTAGACACATAACAAAAAGCAGTACCAAGAAATAACATACCGAGTAAGAATGGAGCAGAAATATCTTTTATCTTTAATGCATCAAAGTCTGTATAGCTAGCCATCGTACCTGCCAGCCCTGAGTCTGGATGTAACACTAGTGCAATTATAATGAGGAACCCGAAGATACTACCTATAAAGTACCTTACAAAATAAAATTCCCACCAATTTCCGTTATTCAAACTTCCTCCGTACTATAAAAATTGTTTAACGGCGTATTAGCGAAATTCTCGGTTAAGGAAGTTATCCACATCCTTCTTTCATCCTACTAACAAGTATTTTCTTTAACAATAGCAATAAGTTACCAACAGTTTCTTCTTCTGACAATCAAAAAGTTGTTCAGCAAAAACGAGCCTTTACTTATTCGAGCCTTACCCGACTCGCTATGTAAATTATTTTGTCTTTGAACTTCATAGAGATATGTTTTTTTACCGCATAACCGAGCCTTGTTTATCCATTACATAGCGCGCCATTTAATAGTTATCTTAAGATGTATAACTTAACCGTCCATCGGTTCTAACTCATTTTTGCTCAGAAACGAGTTTGACCTATAGTCTGTTTCTCGCTCTAAACTGCGTTAGAGTATAAATCATTATTTCTCGGGAAATCGTGTGATTCCAAAGCAACCGACTTTCAGTAAGATGCTTTATTTTTCAAGGTTGATTTTACTTGCCGAAATTCGATGTCAGCACAAAATATCAATATGGAATATTATTGCGGACGCACATCAACTGAATTTTTTATCAAATTTGTAAAACGCTAAGGCGGTAGAAAGCGCAATCCCAGAAAATAGCATCCACATTAATTCAGGTTTATGCATCTCTATAACGAACACGTCATAGCTCCAACCTGAAAGAAAGCCTGCAAATAAAAAGCCCAGCGCCATCGAGACGAAATAGTAACCCATGTACGTTGCAGCAGCGCCCTTAGGTGCAAACGTCGCAACATATTCTTGGCTTTTGGGCGATGTGAGCATTTCTCCTAACGCGATGAGTACAATCACCAAAATCATCAACGCACCTCCTGACAACCAATTTCCACTTAAACACGCGAACACAAATGCGAGTGCGGTTACGATTAGACCTGCAATGAGCACCGAGATGGTGCGTTTCTTTGCAACACATTGGCTTACCGCAACTTGGAACAATACTATTGCAGCGAAATCTAGGTTGATTAAATATTCAGGATTGACTTGTCGGTATTGGGATAGAGATGCCAAAAATAGTTGAAGTTGTACGTGCCGAGTTTCTTCAGGGATGGTTTGCAGTTCTCTTAGCGCTGTGTTGATGGATTCAAGTTGAGATATTGGAAGTAAAATTTTAAGGTGGGCTAAATGCGCTCGGTAACTTGTCATTGTATCAGCCATTAAATCGGTCTTAAGAAGTTCCATTGTCAATTTCTCAATCGCAGCAATATCGAGATGAGATAAAAAGTTCGCCACTTGTGGACTAACAGCATTGATCAAGTGAACCAAATCGCTTGTATCAACGTAATCGCGAATGAATATTGGCAAGGTATAGAATAGCTGGTTATAGACAGTCCAAAACCCGGTAAGTATGAGTAAATATAAGGCAAAGCGCGGTTGGCTTATCACAAGCCGCTGTTGCCACCAACGCGTCGCTACTTTGGTACAACGGCGTTCCCAAAACATGAAACCTATTACGAACCCGACAAGCAAGATTGCCCCAAACGGCCCTGTGATAAACTGACTACCGATAAGCATGATGATCACAACAAGGCCGAAACTCAGGAGCGCAAACCGAGCGTTTCCTAGAACCGTTTGAGCGTCGTTTAAAATATCAATGATACGTCGGTTATTATTCGTCGTGATAGACGGTTTGTACCATAGTAGTAACGGAATAAAATTGAGCAATATCCAAGCCGCAGACATCATGAACACGGCATCCCAACTGATGGCTCGCATGTAGCCTGCGATTAATGGACCAAGAAAGCCCCCGACGTTCACCATGGTGTAAAAAATACCAAAACCTAATCCTCGATTGTTTTCATTGGTGCTCATGGCAACCGTTCCGACAACAACGGGTTTAAAGCACGCGGCACCGAGTGCGACAATCGACAAAGCAGCAAAAAACTCGTTAAAGCTTTTCGCATAGCCAAGCAGCCAATACCCAGGCGCCATAATTATGAAGGCGAACAAAAACATTTTTTTGTAGCCAACTTGGTCTGCTATCGCGCCGGTAAAAACGGGCAACAAATACAGAAAGAACGGAATTATGCCCTGAATCGCGCCCCGCTCTACATTACTAAAACCAACTCCGCCTTGCTCAACCGGTGTTGTCATGTATATCGATGAGACCGCAAAGAATCCATACCATGCTAACCGCTCAAATATTTCCATGAGGTTTGCGACATAGAAATTACGACCAAATTGACTCGCTATCGAGCCTGACTTTGTGGCTTCTTTTGAAGTGATATCCATAGTGCGTATTGTTGTTTGATAATTGCTTTTTATATTGCATACAATATACACTCATTGCAACACGTTAGATCAAGGTAAAACTAAAATGAAAAAAACACATCCACGTTCCCTACTTGCGGTTCTCATTTCAAGTACGCTTTTATTAGGCGGTTGTCAGTCCGAGCCAACACTTAGCCAATCCCTAACTTCAAACAATGACGTGCTGTCCATCCCCACCCCTAACCAAATGAAAGCTGATATTACCGTCGCAGGCAGAGTATCTACGCTAAACCATATTGATATTCAATATCTTGGGAAAACCATTCCCTACACATACAGTGAAGGAAAAATCACGAATAGCCGTGGCTATAACTGGTGGGTCAGTAAGCATTTCGCGCTTAAAAGCGATCTTCCTGAAGAAAAGGTAACGCTGTATTTAGAACTGTTAGAGCTGTCTTATCCACATTATGTTGCACTTTTCGGTGCGGAGCCTTCAAACATTGATAACCAACGCATCGCGGTGGTGTATGGTTCAACACGAGCGCGCGTTAAAGAAGCAATGCTAGATGATGGCTTCTTACGTGGCGTTCATGATACTGCGGGGGGTGAAACGATGTTTTATAACCGCGCGGGGTATAATTTTCCGAGTCATCGTTACCATCATCAACGCTATATTGTGATCCATGAAACGATGCACGCTTTTCATATGGCTTTGACGGGGCATTCTAGCTGGGCACCGAATTGGATCACGGAAGGTCTTGCAGACTCAATAGCGCACCATGTCTATGATCCAGACAAAAAGCAACTCAATGTGATGGTTTTTGATAGAGCGCCAATGAACTACCTCACCACTGGGCTTCAGCAATATTACGCGACGAACAAACCCACTATAGAACAAATTAATGACTCGCCTCGTCTCCAACGCGGATTGAATTTTTTTATCATTCACTTTCTGTTAAATGATCCTGAACGTGCACTCTATTTTCAGCACTTTATGAATAGATTAATGGCGGCTAATCCCCACAGCGACAACACCTTGCCGGTGGCGAATAAATTGCTTAAAGAAACCTTTCCAAATTGGCAAAAAGTAGAAGACGAATTCGCGCAATTTGTGTCAAACGTAGCACCGACCTTCAATATCGTTGAAGGACCTTGGGAGCAAGATGGTGAGTATTATTGGGTGAGAAATACAGACTCGGGAAAACTTTCGCGACTTGATGTTATTCCCACCATGAAAACACCGATGCCACTAATGGATTTTACGCATTCAGCGACATCAACAAACACGATTGGTATTGATATTCAATTTGTTCCAGAACAACTTAAGCGCGGACTAGTTGGTATGTCTGTTATTGCTAATCTTGCAGTTGAGCGTGAACAATACCGAAAAACATATCAAGGTAAAGAACCTGAAGGACTCGACAATGCGCTTCGTATCTTACTGGTTGATGGCGAAACTATCGAAGTCAGTTCTCCATCAAACGAACAGCATACCTATTCGTTGTCAAAACATATTTCTGACCAACTGACGGCACACCCGACACTCTCCTTACTTGTCGAAAAAGAACCAAACACAGGCCAGTTAATCCTCAACATCAGCGCATCAGGCGAAACACAACGTATCCCGCTTGCAGTCGATGATGAAATAGTTGAACAGGTAACATTGGATAAGATGAGCATTCTGGCGCAAAACAACAATCACAAGATTTCACCAAGACTGCCAAATCGCTACACCACAAAAGCAGTGCAAGGGAGCTCGAACCCTTGGGGTATAAATGACTGGCAAACACTCTATCAACTTTTTGCAACCTGCGAGGACTTTTCAGCATTAATCCCTACCTGCCATGAGCAAATGACAACGTTGCTTGAACTCACTAAGAAGTCAGACCCGCTCCACATGTCACAACAACTCGCCGTAATTACGGACGCTTGGCTACAGCTTTTGTCAGCAACGAAGAGCGAGTCACATAACGAGGCGATTCAATCGTTATTTGGTATTTCCACAAAAATTGATTTTAATAAACAACAACCTTATTTGTTTACGACCTACCACTATAGTCAAACTGCAAACCTCAGTTCGAAAGTCACGTATAGAGACGCAAACGGGAATGCGGTAAAGCAGGATATTGTCGAAACTCGCCTTTCTGAAAGTAACGTCAAATCGCCGTTAACCGTGCCGGCTAACGCTGAAGATATGGTGATTGAATCTCATATACAGGTTGGAAATTTGTCACTCGTCAATAAAATCAGACAACCCACATCCTACTTTGATGGTGTGTGGTTAAATTCTCACGCAGCTGTCCAAGACAAGAACATTAATTTGGACGTATCACTGACAGGTCCGTATTCCGGTGAAACTGAAGGTGAAATTCGAGTATCGTACATCCCAACATCAGCATCGCAAGCGCAAATTCAAACTCATCTGCCTGTTAAAATTGAGCCATATGAACACAAGCAGTGGCCTTTTGTTGTGTCCATTCCGAATGCGTTTAGCGAGGATGATTTACTCCGCATTGAAGCCATTTTAGAGGTGGATGGTGAACCGGTAAAACTCGTTAAAACAGCCCGATTGAAAGAAATAATGTAAGCAAGTCGCGTGCTATACGCGTGTCGAAAAAAGAAAAAGGTTTCGACAAATCAAAAGGCCTGATTAAATCAGGCCTTTTTTATCTTTCGGTCAATGGGATCCGATTATTTTGTATAACCCGCAGGCATGTCCGATTTCTTCATGTAACGATCACGCAGCTTGTCATGACGCGATTGCGTTGAAATCTCTTCGCCATTAATAAACATTTTAACGACATGAGAACTTAGCTCAAGTGGATCACCATTCCAAAGAACAACATCTGCTTTTTGCCCTACCGCAATTTTGCCACCCGTTAGTCCAAATACGTCCGCTACGTTTGCAGTCACGGCCTTGATTGCGCCATCGTAGCTCATGCCATAAGACACCGCGTTGCCGGCATCAAAACGCAATTGATACATATTGTGGCTTGCATCACCCGCGACAGTAAGCATTACCTTTACACCCGCTTTTTCAAGTTTGCCAGCGTTTGCTAGATTCGCGTGCATTGCATCAAAATTACCTGGTAAGTTGTCCATCGCACTGAAAATAACCGGTACATTTGCTTTTGCTATTTCGTCCGCAACTAACACCGCGTCATTCGCACCACTAAGCACTAGATTAAGGTTGTACTGTGCTTTAATTTTAAGCAATTGTAGAATATCAGCAGCGCGTTGTACTTCAACAACAACTGGAAGTTTACCGGCTAGGACTTTGGTCAGAACCTGTTCTTCAGTACTTGGTGTTTCGTCTTTCTTCTTGTCGTCTTTCTTCGCAAGCTTTTGCTTATGGCTTTCTAGCTTATCAACTAGCGTTTTATAAGACATAGCGCGTGAGTACCTTGTCTTTTTCACCCATTTCGACAACTAACGCTTTCTGGCTGCCAATGACGCTATCAAATGCGCCTGTAAGCTCAACCGCAGCAGCAAGACCAGCAAAAATCGTCTCACCACCAGTAGGTGCGATAAGATCTTGTGTGATCCCGCCTTTGCGCGCATAGGCTACTAATGAACTACGAGGGTTGTATGCTGTGCTCGGATCAAAATCGATTCCAGCTTTGTCGTCCCCAGCATCACGAGAACCACCAACGGCTCCCACTTCTACAAGCCCTAATTGATTCATTGAACTAATAAGACCTGGTGTGACAATACCACCTTGGGCGTCGATTACCGTATCCGCTTTCACTTCACTTGGGTTGATAGCCGAAATTTTGCCATCTGTAATCACCAAACTGGCGTTTTGCAGAACACCACTGTCTGTGGCGGTGTGAATGGTTGCATTTGTAATTGCAATTGAACTTGCAAACGCAGAACTAGATGCCACTAGTGCGAAAGCCAATGTGCTCAAATTAAACGTTTTCATAATTGGCCTCCTTACTTCTGACCTAGCATAAAGTCACTAACTGCTTGATATTTTTCATCGTCACGGTCGTACACTTTTGCACCGTCGATAAATACTTGTTGCGCTTTTGCGTAAACGCTAAATGGACTTTGATTCCAGATAACCACGTCAGCGTTTTTGCCAGCGGCCAATGAACCAACTTTATCCTGAATACCTAGGCTCTTCGCCGCGTTGTAGGTGATCCACTTAATTGCGTCTTCTTCTTTCAAGTTGAAGCCCACGTCATTCGCACGATACATCACTTTGCCCGCTTCTTGGTTCAAGCGTTGAATTGTTGTGTCGGAATCAGAATGAACAATCGCACAAGAGTTTTTAACTGCATCAACAATTGCTACGTTTTCTTGTACCATGTCATAGGCTTCCATCTTGAAACCCCACCAATCCGGCCAAAGTGCCGCACAGTTTCCATTTTCTGCAAGCAAATCAGCTATCTTATAAGCTTCAATGCCGTGGTGGAATGTACCTGCGTGATAACCAAACTCTTTCGATAAGTCGATCATCATCGCCATTTCTTCTGCTTTATAACAATGGTTGTGAATTAGGATGTCGCCATCTAACACACCACGAAGCGTGTCCATTTTAATATCGCGCTCTGGTGCTTCTGGGTTTAAGCCCATTGCATATGCTTTATCATATTCTTCCCAAGCGCGTTTGTATTCTGTTGCGGCAGCCCAAGACTTACGGTAGCCAGCCATATTACCCATACGAGTTGAAGGTAATACGCCTTTTCCACCATAAACACGTTTCGGGTTTTCACCACACGCCATCTTCAAACCGTAAGGTGCATCTGGGAATTTCATACCTTGCATTGTTGGCGCTGGAATATTTTTAAGCGTTACACCTCGGCCACCAAACAAGTTTGCAGAACCAGGTAGGATCTGTAATGTCGTAATACCACCTTCACGAGCACGGTTGAAACCAGGATCTTGAGGCCACACTGAATGCTCAACCCACACTTCAGCCGTGTTAGGTGAAGTCATTTCGTTGCCATCTTGGTGAGACTCAACTTGTGGACTTGGGTATGCACCCAAGTGCGAGTGAACATCGATAATACCAGGTGTTACCCATTTCCCATTTGCATCAACGGTTGTATCTGCGGTCGCTGATAAATTTTGACCTACTTCTTTAATCTTACCATCTACAAGCAATACGTCGGTGTTGTCTAAACGCTCACCCGTCCCCGTAAGTACTGTTGCATTTTTAATAAGAGTGGACGAACTTGAGTAAGGTTTATAGGTGCTCGGATAAGGGTTTTTATTTATTTCGACCTTTTCTCTTTTTGGGCCTTGGTCTTGGCACCCTGTTAGCGCGACACCCAGTGCCACCGCTAAAATGGAAGGAACAAATTTTTGCATTGTTTTTTCTCTGTTGTTTTTTTAGGGAATGTATCGGATCTACGTCTTAAATGCTAATAAACAAGCCTAAAAAGCAATTAATTACGATGAAAATCAAGATACATTGCTACTTAGTTAATTAAAGGTAGCAACCTCGTGGAAATAATCAAAGGTAAGCGGTGAATCAACATGAACAAACGAAAAATATTTTCGTGAAATTGTGTCAAAAAACACAACTTAAGTTGTTGGTACTAGCGAGTTTATTTAAGAGTGTGTCGGGGTTGAAACAGCTACTTACATCCTGTCGCAGTTGGTTAACAGCAATTTTGATGGCAATTGCCATACTGGAATTGCCCATACCGATACAAGGAATACCATGATGAAACGTTTACTATTAACATGCACAGCACTCTTAGGTTTTGTAGTTACAACAGCTAATGCAAACAATTTTGTGGCAAATGATGATTCCGTAGCTACAGCGCTTTGCATGGCCGTCGCATCCGATAGCATCAATACACTTCGCGATACCCTAACATTGACGCGTGTAAGCAAAAATACAGTGACAATGAAACTGCGTTGTAATGACAACCGTGTTGAAGATTTTGCTAAAAAATACGACCTTTCAAAAACTGCACGCCTGCTTGGACTTTCGCTTGAGACCAATACATCGATCAAGGACCTCGCGGCCAACACACCTAAAACAATTTACATTAGTGGCAGTCGCTAATGTTTAAGATTCGACAGGCATGCGACTTGTGTTCGCATGCCATATCGACGATTAACGGTGAATTAAACTAAATGAGCTGCAAGTCCGAATAGACCGCCAAACACACCACCCCACACCACTAACCAACCTAAGTGGGTTTTAATCATTGTTTGGATAATTTCTTTAACCATCTGAGGTGTAAGCTCGGCGAGTCGTTTATCCACCAAATCTTCTACTGTTTCGAGTAACTCTTCATTGGCTTTACCCATTTTCAACTCTTCGGCTAAGAGCGCATGAAAGTCATCACTCTTAGCAATATCGCTCATTGCTTCTTTCATTTTTTCTTGAAACGATTCGCGCATTGGCTCTAAGGCTTCTTTGCCACCAAACATACCGAGCATTGCCCCAAACTGTGATGCTTCAATTACAGCAACCAGTTTGTCAAATGCAGGGCTTAAATCGACTTTTTGGATAACAGGCGCTAAATCAAACTTTTGTTGTTCTTGTTCGATAAATTGGGCGATTTTATCGCGATTAAAAAATTCTTTTAAAATTAAATCGCGAATACCGGATTTGAATTGTTCAAACTTAATAACGATTACGCCTGAGCCATACAGCAAAGGGACCTTTTCAAACAGCATATGGATCGCAAGCCAATTTGTTACCGCGCCAGATAATGCAAATAAACCAACGGAAAACACGAGTGCATTATCGATAACATACCCAAGCACCACTAATGCGGCAGCAAACAAATTCGTAACGACGCTTTTGTTCATACAAACTCCTTAATTCTCAACGTTTGTTATTCTATATCAATAATTTTTCTGCTCAATGTTTTGTGCTTTGGCAATCTTCAGCCATTATTGTAAGTACGTTGATAGATAAAGTGACTTGTCATGTGGAATGCTGTTTGCCAACAACTGTCTGAAGTTCTTCATCAGCCTTTCGAAATCGTCAAAAAGTCAGAAATTCCTGGCCACGACTACGAACGCCGATTCAAAATAAGCAACGGTGCGGTAAATTATCTTGTAAAAGTAGCTCGCGTAGAAGCACTCGAACGGTTTGAGTGTGAAGCGGGTAACCGAGCACTGTTGATACGAGATAGCGATTTCTTAATAGCAGACTCAATTTTAATTGGTACGACGATGGAGTTTGCTTATCACGTCATTGAATGGGTGACAACCGAGCCACAACAAGACAATTGGTTTGAGTGCGGTGTTTTGCTTGGCAAAATGCACAGCCGCAACGAACAAAAAATGTATGGGCTGGAATCAGATAACTATCTTCACACACAAATACAGCCAAACCGCTGGCATAAAAAATGGGATACCTTTTATGCCGAGGAACGCATAGGCTGGCAACTTCAGTTGTTAGCAGAGCAAGGGGTTGAATTTGTCGAAATAGATGCATTCGTTGAAACCATTCGTGCAATGCTACCGCATCAAGTCGAACCGAGCCTACTGCATGGCGATTTTTGGCGCGGTAACATTGGCTTTCATGAGTCTAAGCCAGTCCTATTCAAACCGGCTTGCTATTATGGTGACCGAGAAATCGATCTCGCGACAAGTGAGTTATTTGGCCCGCTTCCAGACGCTTTCTATCAGGGATATGAGAGCATAGCGCCGCTGCATCATGGTTACGAACAGCGAAAAGCGCTCTACCAACTTTACCCTATTCTTCATCAAGCAAACATGTACGCTGGCAACTATCTTGTTCAAGCTAAAAACAAAATTTATGAAATCTTAAAATAGCCTTCACAAAAGTGCCATTATTGACTTTCGAGCTATAATTAGGAGGTGTTTAATGGCATAAAAAGGTAGCGTGATGAGAGAGCTCTATTCACAACGCATCGAGTGCCCTCATTGTGGTCATCATATTCACGTTTCACTTGATACCACCTGTGGAGACCAAGATTTTTACGAAGATTGTGCGGCCTGTTGCAATCCAATACATCTCAATATGCACATCGACGATTTACGGAACAAACTTGAACTCCACGTTGACAGTGACGATGAACAAATATTTTAGGTGGATTGTTTTCGTAAGTAATTTTCGACTGTGTTAACGATAGTCAGTGTTTGTTGATCCACTTCAATATTGACGGCGTCACCAACTTGAAGCAAACCAATATTGGTGATTTGTAAAGTCTCAGGAATGAGGTGCAGCCAGAAGCCGTTGTCATCCATGTTGCCAACAGTCAGACTAGCCCCGTTAACCGAAACAAATCCTTTATACATAATGTATTTCATCCATTTGCTCGGTAATGTGAGTTTTATACGACAATTGTTCTGCTCATGAATGATTTCTTCAACTTTTGCCGTGTCGTGAATATGACCAGAAACGATGTGACCACCTAACTCAGTGCCGAACGTGACTGAGCGTTCAAAGTTCACTTTCATACCGCGACGCAAATTGCCCAAATTAGTAAGCAGCAATGTTTCATCGATTACGTCGAAGTGGACTTGACCGACCACATCTTGAGGTGGAACTTCGAAATGCACAACGGTCAAGCAGCATCCGTTTATCGCAATGCTTGCACCAATATCGAGATGCCCCAAATAGCCTCTTTCCACCGAAAGTACGAGCCGTTGAACGCCTTCTTCCTGATTTGCATTAATCACTGTTGCTTGCGTTTGAATAATTCCTGTGAACACGCGCTTGGTCTCTCAAATACTGATGGACAAATGGTATAGTTTCATCCGCTTTTTGTCATCTCTTGTCTCAGGAAGATGAAACTTAATCTGCTTTAACTTACTATACGCCTTTAATTATTACGTCGAGATAATCATGTTTTCAGCTTGGGAAGCCAAAAGACTTATCCAACTCGCCACGCCGGTATTTTTCGCTCAAGTCACGCTGGTTTTAATGTCTGTAGTCGACACCATGATGGCGGGTCAAGTAAGTGCTGAAGACCTTGCCGCACTCTCAATTGCGGTAGGTATTTGGAACCCTATTTTGTTTGGACTCCAAGGAATATTGCTCGCCCTGACGGGGGTTGTGGCCCATTGCCATGGCGCAGGCGACGACTCAGGGATCCGCCACTACTTCCAGCAAAGCATTTATTTAGTGCTTATCTTAAGTGCCCTAGGCTTATCCATTGCGCCGTTTACCGAATTAGTCATCGCTCGATTAGACACAGCACCCACTATCGTTGAAAAATCACTTGGCTACATTTGGTTTGTAAAATGGGGCATGCTCGGGTTTTTAACGTTCACAATCTATAGAAACGTCACCGAAGGGGTTGGCCTAACCAAACCTGCTTTTTACATTAGTTTGCTTGGATTACTGCTCAACATCCCCGTGAACTATATTTTTATTCATGGGTTGTTTGGAATGCCTGCATTAGGAAGCGCTGGGTGTGGGCTTGCAACAAGCCTTGTCTTTGCGTTTATGGCGATTCTACAGCATACCTATAGCCAAAGGTCTTCCGTACTTTCCAAATTGAAATTGTTCGATAATTTTCAAAAACCTCAGCCTAAAGAGCTGAGTTATCTGTTTAAACTTGGTCTACCGATTTGTCTTGCGACGTTTTTTGAAGTCACGCTGTTTGCCTGTATTCCGCTGTTTATCGCAGACTTAGGCCCAATTGCTGTTTCAGGTCATCAAATTGCGGCGAGTGTGTCGACTGTTTTATTTATGATGCCACTCAGTTTATCTATGGCAATCGCTATCCGAGTTGGTAATTTATCTGGCCAAGGCCACCTAAGTTCTTTACGCACGGCCATATCCACCGCGTTTATGTTGGCATGTATGGTTGCCGCAATTGTTGCAACATTCACGTTTACCCTGCGCGATGTCGTTGCCTCCTTTTACTCAAGTAACGAGCAAGTGTTGATACTCGCGTCATCAATCTTAGTTTTAGCCTGTATTTATCAACTACCTGATGCGCTTCAAGTTGCGGCCAATGGCGCATTACGAGGCTTGAAATTTACGAAACCTATTTCACTGATCACCTTTTTAAGTTATTGGGTCATCGGTTTTACGCTAGGCTTCGTATTAGCAAAGACTAATTACATTGTGCCAGCGATGGGACCACAAGGCTTTTGGATAGGCATTATTGTGGGACTCTCAGTTGCGGCGATTTTATTGATAACTGCCGTGAGGAATCGACTTGCGACGCTTACTGCTAACATCCATTAGCTTATTAGGCCTATTAATCGGCTGCTCTTCGCAGCCGAGTGATGACTATGCTGAATATCAAAAGCGACTCGCTAACGTCGTTGACGTCACCTACAACACGATTTCTTACTCCGGCTTAGTAAAGTTAACGCCACCCAGTTTACCTAAAGAGCCGACTATATCGTTGATAGAACTTGCTTCAATCAACCATTGTGAAGTGTCTCGCTTTATTGCCGAGCATAATAACCAACTTGGTAAAGTCGCCGTACCGAGTGAGCAGCTCAAGTACGCGATTCGATTCATACAGTTAATGCCTAAGTGCATTGAGTCACTCGATGACAAAAATGCGCAGTTAAAATCAACGCTCGCCAATGCGCTTATTGCGAAGAAGCAAGCCGCGTCGATGTTATTTCAGCTCATGTTGTCCAGAGAACGAGAAATGCAATCGTTGCTCATAGCAACGTCAAAAGAAATACCGGTACTCGGCATAGAAGGGAAAGAAGCAGCCATAGAAAGTCTCACACGTCTTGTGTCAATCAACGCGAAAATTGATGCCCAAGATTTTGATGCGATAACGCCACAAGACATCACGTTAGCGCTAAAGAACCTAAACCAGAATAGTTACGTGAGCGCTCTGATTTCAAGCACAGTGAAACAAACTAATTTTAATGAACAAACGACGGTTTCACTCAACACCATCGATTTACAAAATACGCTTTGCAAAAAAGGGCGAGCTAAAAATAAAGCGGAAATATTAAGTAATGTTTTTCAAACCTTTTACATAGCGCCAATTCAACCCTACCAAAGTCAGCTCGTCGGTTCATTGGAGCAGATTTCTCCTCTTCTTTATAAACTTTATGCAAAGACACCAAGTCTGGCGATAAAATTTGATGCAACGAATGAGGCAAGCTTACTGGCGAAATTAAAGGATTCCGCTAAAGAACATGTAAAGTGGTGGCAGGGTTTTTACAAATCCTGTGAAATCAATCCCTTCAATTCCAAAGCTCGCTAAAATCCGATTTAGCCTAATTCTCATTCATTGTGATTTAAAAATCGCCAATCAGTTAAAAAATCGATACTAGAGGCTTGCATCATCAATTTAGTCACTATATATTAGCGCCCTGTTGAGGCATTAAGCCAAAACGTAGTACGACCGTAGCTCAGTTGGTTAGAGCACTACCTTGACATGGTAGGGGTCGGTGGTTCGAATCCACTCGGTCGTACCAATCTTATAATACAACCGTAGCTCAGTTGGTTAGAGCACTACCTTGACATGGTAGGGGTCGGTGGTTCGAATCCACTCGGTTGTACCATATCTTGTTTTATCCTAAATTAAACTTCCAGAAATAACCTCGAACAACGCTTTAGACACTTTGACTCAGAAAGACTAATTCCTGATGGATTTCGTTTGTTTTGGGTGGCAAAACTGACTCGCTCTACCACCGCTTTCCTTAAGCCTAACGTACAAAATGACTGAGTTTTTCGATTAACACATCAATATCCTGTTTAGAAACGTCTTTGTGCGTAACCAAACGCATACCTTGATAACCTGGCGAAAAGAGTATGCCCTCTTGCTTTAGCGAGTCTGCAATCACTTGAATGTCGACCGAGTCTTCAACATCAACAAAAACAATGTTTGTTTGTACGTTGTAATTAACCGTTGAAAAACCTTCAATCTCATTCAATCGTTCAGCTAAATATCGAGCATTTTGGTGGTCGTCCGCTAATCGAGTAACATTATTCTTTAAAGCAAATAGACCCGCAGCAGCCAAAATCCCTGCTTGGCGCATTCCGCCACCGACCATTTTGCGAAGCCGCCTCGCTTTTGCGATATAAGCGTTATCTCCGAGCAACAGTGAGCCTACCGGCGCACCGAGGCCTTTTGATAAGCAAATCGTCATAGAATCAAATTGAGAGCATATTTCTGTTATATCAACCTCAAGTGCAACTGCTGCGTTGTACACCCGAGCGCCATCAAGATGTAACGCGAGGCCATGCTCATTGCAAAATGCTCTAGCTTTGTTTAGATAGTCGATTGAAAGTACTTTTCCGCCAATGGTATTTTCTAAACTCAATAACTTAGTGCGCGCGAAATGAAAATCATCTGGTTTAATGGCCTTTCTCAACTTTTCAAAGCAAAGTGTTCCGTTGTCGTTATTTTCAATTGGCTGCGGTTGCACAGAGCCAAGGACAGCAGCCCCGCCCGCTTCATATAAATAATTGTGCGCTCGCTGTCCGCATAAGTACTCGTCACCGCGTTCACAGTGACTCAGTATCCCGAGTAAATTCGCCTGAGTACCAGAAGTCACAAACAGCGCGCTCTCAAAACCGTGCCTTTGCGCAGCAAACCGCTCTAGTTCATTAACCGTAGGATCATCGCCATAAACGTCATCGCCAACCAACGCGGACATCATGGCTTTCAACATGTCATTACAAGGTTTAGTTACTGTATCTGAACGAAAATCTATCATTTTTATTTCCTTTGTTGACGCGTACTTTGACCTTATCAACTTTGAAGCTCAAAAGCATCTGAAGCGCGCTAGAAACCTACCGCACTACATCTAAAACTTGTCAAACAACCGAGACAGGCTACCCTTACAAACCATCTGGCTATTATTTAACCGCATTTAGATTAATTTGATTTAAAGAAAGTTAGGAGTAAGTTGTGCAGGAAAGCAATTCAAATTTAGACTTTGTACCAATCAAATTTCACGTTATTACCCCAAAACTCCAAGATGACAAGAAACTAGTTCCGTGCTTAAAACTGTCACTCGTTGTCGACATTAAAACAGGTCAAGTAACAGGCCTTGGACAGGTATACAACACTGAGCGGCCAGATGTCATCGTTATTTCTAATTTGCAAGGTAATTGGAGTTACCAACGGACTTCTGAAACCGTTAATATTGTTTTGCTCGCAAAAGGGTTTGGACCTTTGTTTAAAGATAACGTGGCGCAGATGGGAAATGTAGAAAATTTGCGCGTGCACATTCATTTAGCCAATAACTGGCGTACTGGCGTTGCTCAATACGAGTTTTTACATGAAGAGTGTTGGACGTCAATTGACAATGGCATTATTTTCGTTGACGGTCAGTGCCAAGCCGCCTCGTCAGAACAACTGACAAAAGTGCAACGTATCGGTTCTAAATAATAAGTTGCCGCCGTGGAAACGAGCGGCAATCTTTTTAATTGGTCTAAGCGCGACCGAATCGTCTGCCAATTACTGAACTTGCAAGCATCAACAGCGCAAAATAGATCGAACCGCCTGAACTAGAACCATTGTCTGTACTCGGTTTTTCGATATTTTTAATAAGTGTATTTTCTTTCGGAACTCAATGACGCTGCCGTATTTGGATCATTGTCTAAAACCTTCACTGAGTACACAACGACGAGGTTTTCTTTTGCAGGTTTTATGTCTGCGTTGCTGCACTGCTCATCTGAAAAATTAATTACAGGCACTTCCCCACAACGCGTTAACCCACTGATTTGGTCAACCACATTCATACCACTATCGATAACTTCGCCAAAAACCGTATAACCCGAATTCTGTACGTCCAGTTCCGCACTGTTGTCTTTTACATTGATAAACCATTGGCTCGTGGCTGAATTCGGGCTATTTGGAATCTTCGCCATCGAAATTGTACCACGCACGTTAGAATACTTAGGTTCGTTCTTTACAGCAGCGAATGTTTCGATGTTAGCAAGCTTATCTTCAGCGTCATAACCAATGCCCCCACCTTGGATAATAAATTGTGGAATGGCACGGTGAAGCACACTTTCATCGTAACGATTTGCTTCAACGTATTTTAAAAAGTTGGCAACGGTTTCAGGAACTTGGGTATCGTACAAGTTTACTTTGAAAGATTGTTGCGAAGTTTGAAATTCTACAATGGTCGATTGAGCGCTTGCAGATAGGACTAATGCGCTCAGTAGAGACGCCACTTTTGTTGCGTTTTTAATTTTTATCATGGTAATTTTTTTATTTAAGTTTGAGCAAGAGCGAACTACTATACTTCTAGGTGATTGTTTTCAAAGGGATGATAACAATTAACAACAAAGTTTAAAATTGCTTTCATTTACAAATTGCTAAAATTATTTTTGTCACTCAATTTACAACAACCAAACTTTGTCTATTCTTTTTCTATTAGTCTACTTCCATGCGCTAATACCAAATGCTGATTGAATTTATTTATGTGAGTACCGCTTCAGAAAGCTATACATGGGCAGATCTCGAGGTTTTACGCCATGAGTCGTCCTCTCGAAATCAATTGGAAAAAATCACGGGCATGCTGCTGTTTGATGGACAACACTTCATGCAGGTATTAGAGGGGGAAGAGCCAAAAATATTGGCGCTTTTTAACAAAATAAAGAAGGATAAGCGCCACTTCGCCATCGAGCCGCTCATTCATAACCCGATTAATAAGCGGCATTTCTCGAATTGGTCGATGGGTTATATTTCCTGTGATGGCAACCAAAATATGGCCAATTTTGACGAAATGGATAAACTCAAGAAAAAACCATTAAGCTTTAAATTATTAACGGCATTCGCACGGCATCAAATTTTGTTTGATGAACAGATTGAAGCGTGTGTAAACAACCAAAATTCTGTCGCTTAACACAACCAAATCAAATATTACTCTTTGATAAACTGTATGTTGCTAAAGCCAAGCTTCGCAAAATATTCGTCTCTAAAGTTACGTACTGCAGCCTTACGTTTTGAGGTCATCGCAACGGCTTGTTCCATTTTTACATAGTCACCTATATCTACACATTCAGCCGCCGCAATGGCTTCGAACATGTCGTGATATTTATCTTGTGCAAAGTTAATTTCGCGCTGTTGCTTTTTGTAAGTGTAACGAATACGTTTGGCCATGAGGACTCCCTATAAAGTAGGCGCGGATTATAGAAGAAATTACTCGCAATTTCACCTAACTTCCAGCCCAATATTAGCTCCTCTTCGCAGCGAAAGAACAATTATGCGCGCATTGAACATCATTGGAAGGCAAAATACCAACAACCAACCGCTCCCTCACAGGCTCATCCTTAACAGATAAAAACATCTAAATAATTCAACGCAAAAACGAATTATTTAGTCTAAATTTATTGTAGATAGTCTAGGTGCACAAACCTAGTAGCAACTTGAACTTACTCAAGGGTGATTGCATGACGCAGATGCTACTTCCATCAGAACAAATAGGTTCAATTCCTAGAAATCGAGTTTTAATCGAAGCCTATCAGACGTTTAAAAGCGGTCTAATTGATTACGAACAGCTCAATCTGCTTGCACAGAAAGAAACTGAAATCGTCATCAACGAATTAGCGAGTTTAGGGTGTCCGGTAATTTCTGACGGAGAACAGCGAAAGTTCGATGGTTTTGCTCACTATTGTTTGCATAACTCCTGTGCATATCACCAACACGGTTTGCTCGTTGACTTTTCGGATGGCCATAAACGTCTATTTGCCCCACATTTAAAAAAACCACCATTCAAATATGAGCATACTGCGGATGAATTTCTCGCGTTTGCCGTTTCAAAAACGACATTACCCGTAAAGCAAGCCGTCATTTCGCCTTCGATGTTGAGCCTTGTCTATCCACCAGCGGGCATTGAAGGCTATAACCATCATCAATTTGTTAATGATTTGATTGAGCAACATGTTGGCGAGGTCCGCCGCTGTCTCGAACTTGGCGCATACAAAGTGCAAATAGACTTCACCGAAGCACGGTTGTCTTTAAAATTTGATCCTTCCGGCAATTTACTGCGCTCGTTTGTCAGTTTAATTAACAAGTGTTTAGCCCATTTTAATGTAGAAGAGCGGCAAAAAATCGGTATCCATACGTGCCCTGGTGCAGACATAGATGCAACTCACAGCGCAGATATTGAATACAAATACCTGCTGCCTACTTTGTTTGAAATTCAAGCCGGCAATTTTTACGTTGCACTCAAAGGAGAAAAAGACAAAGAGAAAACACTGCAACTTCTCGGCACCATTATTAAACCCTATCAAAAAGTCTTTGTTGGGGTGATCAATCCCATTTCCAAAGAAGTAGAAAGCCCTGAGGAGATAAGAGATCTTCTCTTGCTTGCCGCTAAATACATTCCGTTAGACCAACTTGGTTCAACCGATGACTGTGGTTTTTCTCCGTTTGCCGATGACGTATCAACGGCAAGGGACATTGCCTACGCAAAGATAAAAGCACGTTTAGAAGGTACTCGATTAGCCAGCGAGATCCTGTTTCCGCTAAACAACGTTGTGGCCTCCAATGAGTAAGTCCATAAACCGCTTTTACTCCACTTTGCAAACTGACTTGATACACCATCAACTGTCTCAACGTATTAATGAACTGGAATTTGAGCGTCACACCCTTAAAAAAATTCAAAAACTGGCAAATGTGGGAGTTTGGAAATTAAACCACTTAAGTTACGACGTTGAACTCTCAGATGAACTCATCGAATTATTAGCCCTTGGCATAAAATCCAACACTTTAACATGGGAGCAATTCGTCAATCTGCTCGACCCTACAGGTAGCAACAACATGCATACCATTTTGATGGAGCAAATCATTTTGGCAGGTAAAAAGCGGGCGTTTGAACACTGTTTTTTTAAAGCCAATGGACAATGCAGCTATTTAAAATATGTATGTGAAACATTCAACAACACCATCGGCCAACCGCACGTCACCGTTGGGCTTATCCAAGACATTACCGAGGAAAGACACAAGTCACTTCAGTTACAACAGCGTTCAGTTACTGATGAGCTTACGGGGTTGTATAACCGAAGAAAACTGAATGAATCACTTTACGAACTAATCGCAACGCCCGTCGAGTTTTCAATAATTTTAATGGACATGGATTGGTTTAAAAACATCAATGACCAATATGGACACCTCGCTGGTGATGAAGTGCTCATGAAGACCGCTAAAACGCTCATGCAAACATGTAAAAGTAGCGACATTATAGGACGTTGGGGAGGCGAAGAGTTCTTGATTATCTGCCCCAAAAAATCGCTTGAAGAGGCCTCAAAAATAGCTGAACAGATCCGCGCCAGTGTTTCACAAATGCTGTTTACGTTTTCAAGTAATGTCACTGCCAGTTTTGGCATCGCCGAATTTTCTGAATCTGACACCGTTGATTCACTCATCATTCGTGCGGACAAAGGACTGTATGAAGCTAAACATTCTGGTCGAAACCGAGTGTGTGTGCATAAACCCTTTTAAATTCGATGCTTTCTTATTTTAGATTTTGTGAAAATATAAAAGTTATCCTCGGTCGATTGTTGTTGATATTTCAGTACCTCATTAACCTCTGAAAGAGTTAACAGATTACATTTATCCTGACTTTCCCGTTTTAACAACTCGCCAAACGCCATTCTGGAATGATCGCTCATCATCAAAAAGTGTACGTAAGCCCAGCTAGAACTGTACATCAAGGGTACTTCATGTTCTTTCCAAATGTTGCTGTGTCCTATTGTCGATGCTGGCATTAAGGTTTTTCCTGTCAAGTAGCCTCGTTTAGTCCAATCGCTGTTTGCTCCTGCCTCGGCGTAATGCATTGTCGTTTCGAGCTTTTCAAAGTATTCAGCTAAACCTTCATTTAACCAACGATTTGTTTTGCCAAGTAGTGAATGATTGATAGCGTGTACGGCTTCGTGAACCGCATTTTGGATAGTCGATTTGTCGCCTCGATAAAGCACAAACGCCTTTTTAAATTTATGCGTGTAAAAACCTCGAGTGTTAGAACTAACTTTAAATGGACCTCTTGCTCTATCGTATTCTTTTTTGCTTGGTAAGATAACAATTTCTAGCTTCACTCGTTTAACATTTTGTATACCAAGCAGCTCACTGTAGGCTCTAAATACAGCATAGAGTTTAGACTCTATTTGGTTTTTAAGGTCAACTTTGCTACTTGGTACACTAACCGTTAAGTCAAAAAAATCTAAGGCGTCTTTCGATACAAAGACGTGTTCTTGAGCCATCGCCTTTGGCTTTTGATCGCTAAAATTTTTGACCCCCCTTTTCATCTACCCACGAGTAGATCCCTTTTGTTTTTTGAAGTGTTACAGAACCCAATGATGGCGCATCGCATATAAATTCTTCATGGTATTCATAAACTCGGCTTGCATATTGATTTGTTGAGCGTTCAAAACGTTGAATTACGGTTTGCTTTTCGACTTGGTTATCAATTATCTGGGGCTTATCATCCTTAAAAGAAAGCCATTCCAAGCAATGGTCGATAATTTGGCTAAGTTTAATCGAACGCAAATAATTACTTTCTGACAGATATAGAAATAGCGCAACGACACTAATCAGAATCAATAGGGTTCGAGGTCGAGCGACTCCTTGTACATTATTTATCATCGCTTATCCTTAGCGCCTTTAACTATGATTCAATTTTATTCAGCGACCATATCCAAATACGGGTTCACCTTTATGGTTTGATATTCGTTTTTCGCAATCCACAATTTGGCATTTATATCACTTGCCTGAGAATAGGCCCAATTACTGATTGCTAAGGTAAGATCGGGATCGCTGTGTACATGCAGCTTAAGTTCTTCATCAATCACTCGTCGATAGGTGTCTAAATTTTGTTGTAACCATCTATCTCTGTGCACAAACGCGGCCAAGTAATCGCTTTTTGAATTGTTACATCTTGCATGAGCCATTACAAAATTATGTGCGGTGTCATTGGAATAGCGAGAAAACGGAATGAAATGATCAACGTTTGACTCATCTGAAGAAGAGATAGTTTTTTGGCAGTAGAAACATTTATTTGATTGTATATCTGTAAGGATAGGTAAGATTGAAGACAAGTTCATTCTATCATTTGAAAATAAAAACGCCTCAACACTCGGATTGTTATTTAAAATTCCTTTCTTTTTATTGATCGATACCACTTTTTTCGTCCACGCATTGCGAGCAATATGGATCACTAAGTCGTAGAACTTCCTAAAGCAATCAGCAATTCCTTCGTTAAGTACTATCGAGTAACTTTGCGATGCCGAACTCTTAAATTGGATTGGATACAAAAAAGCATCACACTGTCCTGAAAGCGTTTGCAAACGTTCAATTGGTCCAGTTTTTATCGAGTCGAGTAGTGATTTTATGGTTTCGATACGAACTGGTGCACGTAAAAATAAACTAAAACTATGTGTTCCGTTTGCCTTGAGTTTATTGATCGTTGTGATAATTTTTACTTGGCTCGCACTGTTTTGATAAAGAATGTTTGGGGTTTCTGAATTACTTGTATTGAACGGGCTTGCCTGATCCCAATAAAGTTGGATCATTTTTTCAATGATCCGATTAAATGGGATCTCAAGTTTGCTAGAGAAACCGTTTTGTGGTGTTTCGATACAAATGTCCGCAAGAGCGTTAAGCAAAGCAAATTTGTATGTTGCCGAAAAATCGCCCTCGACAACGAGTCTTTGAATATAACCAATAAATTGGAGTTGCAGTTCCGCACTTAAATTTTGGACTGTCATTCTCAATTATCCTTGAGAAAAATAAAGTTCAGCCAACAAGTATTACTTTCTCCCGACCGATAATCGCTATTTTGCCAAGTGTCGACTAAGGACATATTGGAATGTCTTAACACTGCGTCGACTAAATTGTGCTCTGTAAAAAACGTAAAATGACGCCCCGCAATATCTTGTTCACCATTGCCTTTTTTCACCGATATGTACAAAACGCCGTTTTGTTTAAGTGATTGAACAAGATTATTGATAACAGGGGGCAACTCGACTCTTGGCACGTGCAACAAACTGGCACAACACCATATTCCATCAAACTCATCGTTAAAATTTAACGTTTGGAATGTGGTATTTAGCACGTTTAAGCCCGTATTAGCGCTAGCAATATCACACAATGCTGGTGTAGGTTCAGTAGCGACAACCTCATAACCCTGCTTAATAAAATACACGCTATCTCTTCCGCTACCACAACCGATGTCTAGAAGCTTTCCATCTGCACAAACATATCGAAAAAATTTTTTATATGCTTCATGCATACTGAGATTTTGCGTTTCAGCGGCGTATTCTTGGGCTTTGTTTTGATAGTAATCGATAGTCGAGTTCATATACCGAGTTTAAATGTCCATTCCTTTACAACAATGACAAGTTAAACAAAATTAATGAACTACAGCAATAAATTACAACGATTTAAAGACAGGCGGAAATTGAAATGCGACCACATGGGATTAAAAGGTCGGGTTAAGGAAACCAACCTGACCTTTTAGATGATTTAAGCTAGAAATCAATCACACTCAATCGTGCTACCTGTTTTGTCGTAACACATTTCTTCACGTGTGATGTAATGGCGACATTTCCAAACATCGGTGCCTTCCATGCAGTAAGTGTATTCACCTGTAATTCCACTACCAACGTCGTAGCTGACTTTCCATTCATAATAGTAATACGGAGTTAGGTTCTGGTTTTCTTTCCACTTATCAAAACTGTAACCTGAAACGATATCGTACAACGCGTAAGGGCGTTGGTTTCCACCATAAGTACGCCAGCCATTCGGGAAGCCTGTTACACTACCTTCCATGGTGACGACTCGGTTTGCCGCTTCGTAGTATGGGTTTGAAAAGTTATCGCGTTTAATCAATTTAGTGAGCATGCCTTGGTAGTCGGAAACCCAAGTTGTTCCCTCACAATTGTTTAAAAACACCATACCTTTGTCATCGCCACTACCGCAGCTTCCAACAGGAAACGCATCGCCAGACCATAAGTAATCTCCGGCGTCGCCACCGTACATTTCCGCTTCATAATTAGAACTGACCGCAATAATAGCGTCGTTGTTGTCACCACCGCTTAGGTAAGAATTCGTGTCTTCAGACACAATAAGGTCGTCTCCATCGTTACCCCATGCTTTGTGCCATTTGTTGCTGTTCGGGTTGTTTTCTCCAACTTCAACGAGTAAATCTTTGCCATCGCCACCGTATAAGCGGTCTTCATATCCATCATTGCCGGTTAAGTAATCATCACCCGCGTCACCGTAAAGCTTATCGTCACCCTTATCACCGCTGAGAACATCATCACCATTGCCGCCATGAATGATGTCATCACCATCGCTGCTGCTAGAACACCCGCCTACTGTAAATATTTGTGAACCGTTACCATTTTTTAAAGCACAGCCGCCACCCAGATAGTCATTACCATCATCGCCATACAACACATCTTTACCTTGGCCGCCCATAATGAGATCTCCGCCCTCATTGCCAGACAAATTGTCATCATTTTGAGCGCCATATAGATAGTCATGACCGGTACCTCCTGAAATAGTGTCATTGCCGTAGCCTCCGTCTAGCTCATCATCGCCGTCGTTACCTTGGATAACGTCGTTACCCCCTTTTCCGAAAATCTTATCGTTGCCAAAACCACCCGTAATAAAGTCGTCTTTATTTCCCGTAGTGATAGTGTCGTTACCAGTATCACCATCTACGGTTTGTGGTAGTGCGACCACGCTTGCATCATAGCTATCGTTGCCCGCGCCAAGCTTTGCTAGCACCACATCAAGGTCACTATAGGTAAAGGTGGCACAGCTACTTGTACCACTCACTGTGCGAGTTACAGTCAATACATCGCCTGATACAGTCAATTTGAATGTTTCATCGCTTGAAGTACCCGTGATATTCAAGATTGTACCGAGTGATGAATGTGTTGTAGTTTTAGCACTTGCGCCATTTGCAAGCCCTGTACACGCGGCATAAGCGTGGTTAGAAAGTGCAAGCGCGATTGCCAATGAGGTCAATTTATATGTGAGCTTCATTTGTTTTCCTAGAAAGTGTTTTGTGCGAATGTTCCTTCGCTTTGTTCACCTAAAAGTTAACTGGAAATTTTGCAAAAATAATGGATGACCTATTTTGGGCATCGATAAATACACGTTTTGCTACACTTTTAAACAATTTTAAAACCCAAATACGGTACACTTTTCTGAAACTACTCAGGAATGAAATTACAATGAAAAAACATGTGGCATTTTTCACCCTTTCTTTACTTGCATCCAATGCCTTTGCTAACGACATCAATTGGTCTACCGCTACTGGCTACCCATTTTTCGTAGTACCTACCATTTCCACTACGAGTGATGATGTGCGTTACTACGCAAACTACAAATTAGGCTTAGATGACGGCGTGAGCGTTGGAGCAGAATGGCTGCAAGGTCAACATGCGATGGGGGTATTTGTGGGTGCTGTGGGTGCACGCCGAGTAAATGACAATTGCTTGATTAATTCTATCTGTATTTCGTTATTTGATGACGAAACAACGAACGGGGTTGGTCTGTCTTATGAGTATAAATTTTCGAACACGGTAGCTAATGGCTGGGCATTGCGATTCGAAGGTGGTTACGGTAAAGAGTCCAGAAATGACGAAAAGCGATTTGATGGCAATATCCAAGTGGTTTACCACTACTAACGAAACCGATTGGGATTAACATAATCTATTTTCGTTCAAAACAACGTTTAATGCGTTGAATTTTCTTAAAACTAGCTAAACTTTAGGCTGAAAATGTGCTTTATTAATAATAGCAAATTAAGTCTAAAGGTTAGCTATGCGTTCAATATTTCCCCTATGTCTGCTCAGTGTGATACTTGCATCTTTTTGTTCGTTAAAGGTGAACGCTGAGGCACCACTGGTGATCATTGACGCAGAATCTTGGCTCAACACCGAAAATCAAAATTCCTTTCAATCTCAAGTCGCAAGACAAGTACTCAGTGAATTTAAAGGACAATTTGATGTTTCAATCATGCCTCGAAATCGAGCACGACAAACTTTAGAAAGGCACCCTTCTGCCTGCTCGCCTTGGATGCTTAAAAATAAAGCTCGTGAAAAGCTTTACGCTTACACCTTACCTTATATGATGGAATCAAGTTTAAAACTTGTTTTATCAAAGGAATCCGCTTGGGGAAAAGCGCTCGCGTCTAAGCAAGACAAGGAACCTGTTTCGTTATTTAACTTGCTTGTGCAAGATACCGCACCAGTCCTTGGTATTGAATCAGGCCGCAGCTACGGCGATACGACAGACGCTCTCCTGAAACAACTTGAACACAGCCATTCAATTTATGTACGAACGAGTACCGCCGATTCGCTTGCGCCACTCAAACCCATGCTTCACCATGGTTTTATTGATGTGCTAATTGAATACGACAAAATAAATGAAGAACTTAAAGACAAGTTTTATGTTTTGGAATATCAAGAAACAGAGCCATTTCAGCTCGTTTATTTTGCTTGCTCAAAGACCGAACAAGTGAAACCGCAAATCCAATTGTTGAACGATGCCATTCGTGCGTTGAGTATCAACGAATCCTACATAAATAAAATACTCAGCCATTTGCCTGAAAAGGACAGAACAAAAGCTCGCGCTTATTGGCAACAAGCGCTTGGTCAAGCTAAGTCGTGACATTCTAATACCCTTACAACATTAACCGACCAAACACCGCGCAGGCAAAGCGCCAATTAAGACTGAGACGCTTGAACTTGTTTTTGTTCTGCCCACACGTCTCTGGCCAAAATGCCCTGAACATCTACATCGGTATTGGTAAAATCAGGTGTTTTAGCTTGTCCATGCTGTGTCCAATAATCGTTTAACGCGGCTTTGATAGTCGGAGTCAGTAAGAAAATCGCATAAACATTTACGAGCGTCATGAGTCCGAGCGCCATATCAGCAAGACTCCACACTTCCTTCAGCGTTGCATTAGCCCCCCACACCACCATCGCCAAATAGATTGCGGTATACATGTTACGGCCTATTTTATTGTCCAATTTAAAGAAGTGCAGATTGCTTTCAGCGTAGGCATAATTTGCCACCACAGAACTAAACGCAAATAGGAAGAGGATCAACGCGACAAAACTAGTCCCCCAATCACCTAAATGCACACTCATTGCATCTTGTGTAAGGCGGATCCCTTCCATTTCACCGCCATAGGTAACGCCTGACAGTAAAATAATGACGGCGGTACAACTACAAAGCACAATGGTATCAAAAAACACACCAAACATTTGCAAGTAACCTTGAGTAACAGGATGGTTGGGGCTTGGCGTTGCTACGGCTGCAGCGTGAGGTACACTGCCTGCACCCGCCTCATTAGAGTACAACCCACGCTGTACACCATTTTTTATTGCCGCTCCAAATGCACCTGCTCCCGCCTCCCCTAGTCCAAACGCATTTAACACAATGGTTGAGACCATTTCACCTAACATGGTGATATTAAGTAATGCTATGACCAAGGCTGTACCAACAAAAAGCACGCCCATCACCGGCACAATAAGTTCCGCAAACTGAGCAATACGTTTCATGCCGCCCAGAATAATCACGCCAGCCACACTCGCAATAATTAATCCGGTGAGCATAGGTGGTACATTAAACGCATGCTGTAATGCATCGCTGATGGTGTTCGCCTGCATTGCACTGAAACTTGAGCCATAGCCCATAAACAAACAGATTGAAAATGCGATAGCAAGCCATGGCTTTTTTAAACCAAGACGAATGTAATAGGCTGGCCCACCTCGAAATTCACCATTGCTGTCACGCACTTTATAGATTTGTCCGAGAACGCTTTCCGCGAAGCCTGTTGCCATTCCAAGAAGTGCAATCACCCACATCCAGAAGACCGCGCCTGGACCGCCAAGCGAAACGGCAACCGCAACCCCAGCCAGATTTCCAGTACCAACGCGCGCCGAAAGTCCGGTACACAACGCCTGAAATGAGCTTATTTGCCCTGCATCACTTTTTAAACTCGTTCTTAGTAAATGCAGCATATGACGAAAATGCGTGAGCTGAATAAATCGAAACGAAATTGAAAACCAAATCCCTGCGCCAATGAGTAAAAAAATGAGTATTTGGCCTTTACCCCAAAGGATTTGATTAATGAATTGAACGAATTCCACGGTGACAGCCTATTGTTATTTTGTAACCAGCCTAACGAATGCAGGGCAAGATAACAATAGGCGATTTAGATACGATGACTTAACTGGATGACGCCGTATAACTAGATTTCAAAAAGCGGAGCCGTTTGTCCCGATTCTTTAATAGTAATACGTGCCGAACCATCTGATTTAACTAGTAACTGGCAAACACCATCTTTATCATTGATATGAATAGATTTATTCGCCTCAACAGACTCAACGCGATAGTCACAGCGCAATTGCGCTTTTTCAATTGTTCCTGCGTTTACTTCAAACGCCACGTCGCGTTTTGCAAGTCCAATTAGGCGAGTCGAAATTCGACTAAACTCATAAGGTCTGCTGGTCGTAGGTTGATTTTCGAGCTGCGTTAGGATGTCTGCATACGCCTTTTCAACTACGTCTTGCTTTATGTTGAGCTTGCGATTCTTTTTCGTCTCACGCAATACACGAAGTGCCCCAAGATAGTCCCCAGCGCGCATGTATTGCTGAATGTAAGCTTGGCTTACAGGGAATTGAAATTCCTGAGGTAAAAAACGCTTTAAGGTATACGTTCTAAAAAGTGCTTCTTCATAACGACTCAGCTCATTTTTTGTTTGAGCGACATTCATTTCTAGGAAATAGTAAAGGGCTTGCTCTGCGGTGTTTTTGGTATTCGCTTCATACAAGCTGGTTAATTTTGTTTCGAGGTCAAATTGAGTGTTTTGAAGATTTTTATAAATATTAGCAAAACGACGATAGAACCCTGAACTCACAGAGTCATTGCTATACCCCACAAAACCGATGTTTTCAGAGACTAAATAGACACGGCTTGAGGAAACGACCTCCTCGTTTTGGATCGCGGGCGAATAAACAAAATTCTGTAATTGTGTGGCCGCTTTTTCTTCAAAAGGCTTTACGTCGGAGGTAAGAAGGTAGTCAATGTCCTTAACCTTTCCATCGGTATCGACGATGTAGGACATCAATGCGAAACCTTCTAAACGATTGGTTTGTGACGTCTCAACAAATTTTGGGTTGTTATTTTTGATTAGCGTTGCTGGTTGTGCGACAACACATGACGTTGCAACAAGACCAAATAATGGCACAATCCTTTTTAATGAATTGATTATCATCGAAATATTCCCTCTTTTTATGCCAGCGAGATTCTAAAGCATTTACCTGTCTTTTAAGCTCACATCGATGCATTTTTAGTAAAATTATGTAAACGCCTATCATGAATGTGCCGACGTCGAAGGTCATGCATACGTATGCATTACCCTGCCAATGAAGTCTAACTTGTTAACAATAAACAAATAAAAAAGGATGAAAAAACACGAATCCCTCCACACTTCATCTATTTATAAATCAATTAGATACAAATATCACCATCACAAATTTGTAATAAATTTGAATTCTTAATTGACGATTAAATTCTAATCGCCTACCCTAATGAAAGCGCTTACATTTGATTTTAAAAATGTAAGCGCTTACAGTAATAATAATACACAAGATGAGAACAATGATGACAACCAAACGCTTGCAAAGAACCCAACTAGCGACTGCTCTATCGCTAGTCCTCGGAACGCTGACAACCGTTGCTTATGCTGCGGATGAAGAAGCGATGGAAGTGATTGAAGTAAAAGGCATCAAAGGCAGTTTAATTAAATCAATGGATTTGAAACGAAATGCCAACGGTGTTGTAGATTCGATTTCTTCTGAAGACATAGGTAAATTCCCAGACACAAACCTTGCTGAATCGCTACAGCGTATTTCCGGGGTTTCTATCGATCGTACAAACGGCGAAGGTAGCCGAGTTACCGTGCGTGGTTTTGGCCCAGACTTTAACTTAGTTACGCTCAACGGTCGTCAAATGCCCGCTTCATCGCTTGAAGCGACAACCGCCTCTTCTTCTCGTTCATTTGACTTCGCAAATCTTGCATCTGAAGGCATTGCGGCGGTTGAGATCTATAAAACAGGTCGTGCAAGCGTACCTACGGGCGGTATGGGTTCGACGATTAACATCATGACCACTCGCCCATTGAATGCGCCAGGATTGAAAGCAACGATTGGCGCGAAAGCAGTCATGGATACCTCATCAGAGAAAAATGACGGTATTACTCCTGAACTTTCTGGACTGTACAGCAACACCTTTGCTGATGACACCTTCGGTATTGCGTTGTCAGGTAGCTATCAAAAAAGAAAAAGTGGCAACCAACAAGCAAACGTAGGCACTGGTTGGCGTAGCTTCCCAGGTTCAGTGGACCAAGATTGGGGCGCAGGCACGGCAGATTGGGGTGGAATTCCTGATGGTCCAGATTCTGGCCATATCAACCGCCCAACAGAGGATTCAATCTATTCTGTTCCACAAAGCCTAGGTTATGCCCTCCATGAAGTACAAAGAACGCGTACTAATGGTCAATTAACGCTTCAATATCGTCCTGTAGTATCAGTCACTACCACTGTTGATTACACTTATTCAAAGAATGACGTTGCAACGCAATTTAATGATCTGTCTGCATGGTTCAACTTTGGTCCATCTACTGGCGAATGGACAAATGGTCCAATTGCCTCGCCACTTATTTACTCTGAAGACACAAGTGGCGGCCCTGCTGACTTTTCAATGGGAGCAGGCGACTATGCAACGACAAGTGAAAACAAGTCTGTGGGCTTTAATCTTGAGTGGCAGGCAACAGACAACTTAAAACTTGAATTCGACTACCACAGCTCATCGGCAGAATCGTCTCCTGACAGTCCTTATGGCAGCAACAACGTTGTCAGTGCTGCAACGTGGGTTCGTGCAGTGACTACCGCACATTTTGACAAAGACTTCCCTGTATTAGAAATTCAATATCCAGATGGCGTGTCGAACATTCGACCTGAAGATATGCGTGTAACAGGTAGTTCATTCCGTAACTCGATGATGCGCAGTGAAATCGATCAAGCTCAATTCCGCGGCCAATACGTATTTGACGATGGCATTATTGAGAGTATTGATTTCGGTGTGTCGACAACAGAAGTATCTAACCGCTCAGCTTTCTCAAACGTTCAACGAGATACATGGGGCGGCGTAGGTCAGGCTGGTGACTTTGATGACTCATTCTGGCCATTGGAATCAGTGAAAGACCACTTCGACATCCCTGGTAGTAACTCGCCGGCGCTTATCAATGAATTCTTCATGTGGGACTTTAACAAAGTTCGTGCTCGTGCTGCTGACTTATACGCGGTTGAAGGTGCTGGTGACTGTGGTAATGGATTCTGCGCATCATCTAACTACACAACAGACCGTCGTACAAAAGAAGAGTCTACCTCTGCTTACATTCAAATGAAAATTGCGACTGAAATCAACGCGATGCCGTTAACCGTTATCACAGGCGTACGCTACGAGAAAACAGATGTTACCTCTCGTGCACTTGTGCCAACGTATAGCAATATCGGTTGGGTAGCTGCAAACGAATTCAATTTAGTTGCCACAGGCGCGCAAGACTTCACGGAATTGAAAGGCGATTACAGCAACGTTTTACCTAACATCGATACAAGCCTTGAAGTGGTTGACGACGTCATTGTTCGTGCCTCTTACAGCAAAACAATTGCTCGCCCGGGTTATGGTGATATTCAAGGTGGTTTAACGGTCGATTCGCTTGTTCGTATTGATGGTGGTACAGGTGCACGCGGTAACCCTGCCCTAAAACCATTTGAATCAACTAACTTAGACCTATCATTGGAATGGTATTACGATGAAGGGAGTTACGCGGCAATTGGCTACTTCCACAAAGATGTTGAAAACTTCATCGGCACTAGCATTGTACGTGAAGCCGTGTTTAACCTACCGCATCCCGCACAAGGTTCACGTTATCAAGAAGCGGTTGCAGCCGTTGGTTTGAATACCGATGCAATCCGTGAGTACATTTTAGCGAACTACCCTGATTCTACTGAAGGCTCGACTATTTTTGGTATTGAAGGCGATGATGCTGCGGCGCTATTCAACATCACCGTTCCGGTAAACCAAAAAGAAGCGACGTTAAAAGGTTGGGAAATTGCTGCACAACACGTTTTTGACAACGGCTTTGGTTTAATTGCTAACTTAACATTCGTTGACGGTGACATTGCGTATGATGACTTTAGCCTCGAACAGCAGTTCGCGTTATTAGGTCTAAGTGATTCTGCAAACTTTATCGCGTTCTATGAAATGGACGGTTTACAAGCACGTATCGCCTACAACTGGCGTGATGAATTCTTATCATCAACAGGTCAAGGCACAGGAGCTCATCCAACGTATGTAGAAGCCTATGGTCAATGGGATGCGAGCGTAAGCTATGACATCAACGAGAAATTGACCGTGTTCTTCGAGGGACTAAACTTAACGGACGAATATGGCCGTTCACATGGTCGTTCAAAAGAACAAGTATTAAACGTAACTCAAACTGGGCCAAGATATAACATTGGTGTACGTTATACCTTCTAATTTGCGTTTATCCCCCCAAGGGCTAGTGACATAGCTAGCCCTTTTTTAACTTAGTGCGGTTTACTATGGAAAAAGACATCAAGCACATTGTCGTTGTAGGTGGTGGAACGGCCGGCTGGCTTACTGCTTCTCTTATTCGTGCTGAACTTGCCTGTCAATCAATAGAAGTCACGTTAATCGAATCCCCTGATATTCCAACCATAGGTGTGGGAGAAGGCACATGGCCTTCGATGCGACAAACTTTGGCTCGTATTGGTTTTCCAGAATCCTTGTTGTTTACGGACTGCAACGCGTCATTTAAACAAGGTTCATTGTTTTTAAACTGGTCAAATGATGACGTTCCTCATCGTTATCACCACCCCTTTACCGCTCCTTGGCAAACATCAAGTATTGATACCAGCCTGTTTTGGTCACAACGCGCAAAAGAAACTCTACCATTCGCACATGCGGTAAATGCACAAGCTCGTCTGATAGAGATGAATATTGCACCTAAGGACATTACCACTCCAGAATACGCTGCTATCCATAATTACGGATACCATTTTGATGCGGGTCTTTTCGTAAAGCGTTTAACCGAGTTTGCAGTATCCACTTTGGGGGTACGGCGAATTACAGCAAACGTTACCCATATACACGAAGACAGTGATGGGTTTATCACCAGACTAAGTACCGACGAGCGTGAGCAAATTGATGGCGATTTTTTTATAGATTGCAGCGGTCAACATGGCTTGCTTATCGATAAACACAGCAAAATCCCCTTTATTTCTGTGAAACGCGAATTATTTAACGACCGAGCAATCGCGTTGCAAGTGCCTTATGAAGAGACCAATTCGCCTATTGCTTCGGCCACGGTTGCGACGGCTTACGAAAACGGTTGGGTGTGGGACATCGGCTTACAACACCGACGCGGTATAGGTTTTGTCTATTCGTCGCAATTTTGCAGTGACGAACAAGCGCTTTCTCAGCTCCATAACCACATTCAACGTGTCACTAATCAATCGCCGCTCGGTAAGCCAAAGTTCATCCAATTTAACCCAGGCTACCGTGAAAAATTCTGGCATAAAAACATACTTGCAATAGGCATGGCCGCAGGGTTTGTCGAACCCTTAGAAGCCACAGCGCTTGTGATGATTGAGCAAGCTGCGAAGTTTTTTGTCGATCATTTCCCGCATACCCAAGAGCAATTGGCACTGTGCGAGACACGCTACAACCACCTCACAACGGGGCGCTGGCGAGACATCGTCGATTTTCTGAAATTGCATTATGTGCTCAGTAAGCGCACAAGTGATTATTGGCTTCATCACCATAATCCAGATACGCATTCGGCAAGGCTCACAAAGTGGCTAACTCACTGGAAAACCCATCGTCCTAGCCGTTTTGACTTACCGCAAATTGAAAGCCTTTTTCCTTCGGCCAGTTTTGAATATATCCTTCATGGCATGGGGTTTGAGCAGCAACTGCATTTAACACAATCAGAACGTGCGATTGTGGAACAAACCGAAAAAGAATACGGCAATTTAATCAATGAAGCGAAACGACTTTTGAATTTGCCTACAAACCGTAGTTTACTAAACAAAATAGCCATACATGGCCTGCCAAAGATTTAAGATAAGCGAGAAAACAATGACAACAACCGTCCTCCTGAATCACCAGCAGCACAAAAAGATTAAAATCATTACCCGAAAATCGGCAGAGCTTGGTGACGCACAAATGGCCGCCTACACCTTTGTTTCCGAATTTCGCCAAATCCAAGCGCATTACCCGATTTTATTTCAAAAAGATACAACCAATGGCCAATTTTTCCCGGTCGCGCTACTTGGTCTCGAACCACACTCCAACTTGTTTCTGAGTAGCGCTGGCTGGGAAGCTTCATATGTGCCTTTATCAATTGAACGACTGCCTTTTTCGATAGGTCAGCAACACGACCAACGCGTAATCCATATCGATATGAGTAGCCCCAAAGTTTCTCGCGTTGACGGCGAACCATTGTTTAGCGAGTTTGGCGAGTTTACGCCCTACCTTGAACGTGTAGGTCAGTCACTGGAATTATTGCATCAAGGCGTTCAAGAAAATGCGCACTTTGTTGCACAACTGCTCGAAGGTAACTTGTTAGAATCATTGTCATTAGACATTGAGCTTAACAATGGCGAAACAACACAATTAACGGGTTTTTACACTATCAATGAAGACAAACTAAATTCGCTTTCAGACCAGCAACTTTTAAAGTTGCAACATGAGGGGCATTTAGCTGCAATTTACTTTGTACTCGCGTCTCATTCGCAGCTTCTGACGTTAATCGACAGAAAAAATAGACAAACCCAAAAGGTATAAACCATGGGTTTGGATATCAGCCAATTACAACCGATCCCAGAACGTAACGACGTCGCCTTTCGTGATTTAAAGACGCTGCTGGCAAATCAAGAAACGCCAATAGTGCTACGAGGATTTGTTGCACATTGGCCTTTAGTTGCCAAGGCACAAGAATCCGCTCTACAAGCGCTGCGATATTTGGAACAGTATTCGACCCAAGAACCTGTCACTGTGTTTAACGTTGCCCCCAATGCAGATGGCCGCGTGTTTTATAACGAGAGTGCAACTGGGTTTAATTATCGCGTTTTAAATGGACCATTTAGCCGACTTGCACAGCAGCTCAGCACATCAAATAATGAAGCGCTTGGCGCGTTTTACTTAGGTTCTACGTTATTTGGACGTTGGTTCCCTGAAATTGATACCGAGCACAGCACTGTGCTTGATGAAATCTCGCCACTTAAAAGCCTCTGGCTTGGTCAAAAAAGTAAAGTGGCCATTCACAGTGACTTTCCCCTAAACCTCGCGTGTAACGTCATTGGTAAACGTCGATTCGTACTATTCCCACCAGAGCAAATCAGTAACCTCTATATCGGTTCACTTGATTTTACGCCAGCAGGTCGCCCTATCTCGATGGTTAACTTAAATGAGCCTGATTTCGACGCGTTTCCACGTTTCGCTGAGGCCTTAAAACACGCACAGTTTGTTGATTTAACCCCTGGCGATTGCCTTTATATTCCGAGCATGTGGTGGCACTACGTAGAAGGCCTTGAAGACATCAATGCGCAGATCAACTATTGGTGGCGAGATGAAAAGAGCGTCATCGGGAGTCCAACGGATGCCCTCACTCACGCACTGCTTGCCATAAGACAATTACCCGCACACGAGAAAGCGGCTTGGAAAGCCTTTTTCGACTACTACCTATTCAGTGATGAATTTGATACTAACCACATTCCACATGAATTACTTGGGGTATTTGACGGCTCGAATACGCAACAACAGTTAAACGTTAAAAAACAGCTCGCCAGAAACTTGGAACGCTAAATTCGATGAATGAGAACACCATGAACGTAAACGCAGTAAAAAAAGTGGTCATTGCTGGTGGTGGTACAGCCGGCTGGATGGCTGCAGCCTCGTTAGCAAAATTGTTAGGTAAAACACTCGACATTACGCTTATTGAATCTGATCAAATTGGCACAGTCGGTGTTGGTGAAGCCACCATTCCAACGTTGCTTACTCTACATCGGCTGTTGCACATCAATGAACAAGAGTTTATGGCGGCGACGAATGCGACCTTTAAGCTTGGCATTGGCTTTGAAAACTGGGCAAACAAGGAAGACAGCTACATTCACTCTTTCGGATATACCGGAAAAGATTGCTGGGCAGCGGGTTTTCAACATTTTTGGGTTAAAGGAAAACAAATGGGCATTGCGTCAGAGTTTGGCGACTATTGTCCAGAGCTGATAGCAGCAAAGCAAAATAAGTTTGCGCACCTAAACAAGCAATCCCTGAACTATGCCTACCACCTAGATGCCTCGTTGTACGCCAAATTCCTCCAGACCATGGCGTTTGAACATGGCGCGAAACGCATTGAGGGTAAGATTTCCCGAGTAAATTTAAACGAAGTCACCGGTTATATAGACAGCCTAACGCTCGATAGCGGCAATACCATCGCAGGCGATTTGTTTATTGACTGTACTGGGTTCCGAGCTTTGCTCATTGAGCAAGCGCTCCACACAGGTTTTGATGACTGGAGTCATTGGCTACCTGCTAACTCGGCAATCGCCGTGCAAACAACAAAAGCAGATGCACCTAAACCATACACTCGCGCTATTGCGCACGATGCAGGCTGGCAGTGGCAAATACCACTACAAACCCGCATGGGCAATGGCATTGTGTATTGCGATAGATTCGTAAGTGATACCGAGGCAAAACGTACTTTACTCGAAAATTTACCTGGCGATCCCATAACCGATCCTCGCGTGATTAAGTTTACGACCGGCCAGCGGCGTAAGCATTGGAACAAAAATTGTGTCGCGATTGGCCTTTCTTCCGGTTTTATTGAACCTTTAGAATCCACCAGCATACATTTAATCCAACGCGGTATTGTACGCCTAATGCAGTTGTTCCCGCAGGCTGGGATTCAACAAACGGATGTAGACGAATTTAACCGTCAAACACAAGAGGAAGTGGATAATATCCGCGATTTCATTATTCTTCATTACAACGCAACTGAGCGCACCGATTCTGCATTCTGGCGTCACTGCAAAAACCTCGAGATCCCAGACACATTGCGCCACCGCATGGAATTATTCCGTGAAACTGGACGTGTATTTAAGTCTGGCAACGAGCTGTTTGGTGAGAATTCCTGGACACAAGTAATGATGGGACAAGGCATTTTACCTAAAGCTTATCACCCAATTGTCGATGTAATGAGTAATGATGAGCTTTCACAGTTTTTGAATCAAATTAAATACAACGTAGATAGAACGGTTCAACAGCTACCAAGCCACCAAGATTTTCTTGAACATTACTGTAAAACGCACAGTGAATAATTCGTCACAAAGACCGTCTCCCTTTTTCCAAGTCTGGCTTATATAGCTAGACTTGGAAATTCTTTTAACCACGTGAGTGGACTCATAGACCGGCTTATTTTGTAAAACAGGAAGCCGTGACCTTCGCGCCACAAACACGCTGTCTAAACAAGCGCCTTCTTTAGTCAATGATGCAATAAAAGTACGTGTCGATTTACAGCTTAATCACATGAGCTATATACCTGTGAAACAAGAATACGAAATGCCTTTTCTGAAAATAGGCTGTTAGAAAGAGATAAAAATCTACCAACTATCGGCTTACAGTCATAGCCATGTTTGATGGACCGAAGTAAACTGTTTGCTTGAAAATAGCTTACGAGTCTTAGGTATCACGAAATTAGAATGAATTTTACAGAACAAGAAAAACAAACCATCGAAGCAGCGAAAAGTAATCTAAAAAAAGCAAATGTTATACGTATTATTGCCGTGTCGGTCATGTTTATTGCGCTGACTTTATATGCGCTTAACGTTTTGCCACAACAAACGCTTTTAGCTGCCTTGGTCGTCATCGGTGTTGTCGCTTTACTCGCACCCAATTTAGGCTTTGGCCCAAAATACGATGAACTTGTCTTAATTTTACAAAAAAAGTTAGAAGAAACCGAACGTCATTAAAGATAGATAATGACGTTCTATGCACCTAAATATGGCGTTAGTGGGCTGTTTTCTCTGTCAGTCACACAGTTCGTATACTCGGACCCAATCAATTTGCATTGTGAAAGGAAGTTTAGACTCATCAACACCTTTTTCATTGACTTTACCTGCCCAATCACCGCCTACCGCAACATTAAGTAGTAAATGGAAGGGATGATTAAAGGGGGCATTGTCAGGGCGCCGTTTATTGCCCTCAGGTTGGCTAAACCAACCATCTTTACCTGTCGTTTGAGGATATTGCGTGGAATAAAGTACCCCATCGACATACCAACTAATTTCGTCCTTTTTCCAGTCCAATCGATAGACATGAAATCCGCTACTAGGCGAACGTTCCTCGTCCAACCGATACGGTTTACCTGTATATACATTTTTCGGAGGCCTTGTGCCGTAATGAAGTGTACCGTGAACGCGAGTTTCAGGCTTGCCCTCATAAGACGCATCATTATCGTCTGAACGAGCACCTAAATTCACAGCTTCCATGATGTCAATTTCACCCGATTCGGGCCAAGGACCATAGCGATTTTCTTCAGGTAACATCCAAATTGCAGGCCAGCTCCCTTGTCCTTGAGGCAATTTTGCACGGATCTCAAATCGACCGTAGGTAAACGCTGCTTTTGATTTGCTGTTGATTCGACCGCTAATAAACGATTTAGTGGATGTTTGTGCAGGATCATAGTTAGGATGACTTTTTGGAAAAGTAGGTCCTGTTCCTTGTTCTTTAAGTGCCGTCAGAGACAAGACGCCATTGGCAACAGAAATAGTCCGTTTATCATTAACATAGCATTGAAGTTCGTGATTACCACCACCCCAACAATTTTGTTCTATGTTCCATTTCTCAGGATCTAACGTCTCATCACTAAATTCATCTTGCCAAATAGGGTCTTGTATACACAATTTGCTTTGTGCACTGGCACCTGTAGATACAAGTATGGCTAAATAGAAGTAACTAGTTCGTTTCATTCGATATTCGTCTTATTATACTTATTAAAAAAGGGAGCTAGTGCTCCCTAAATCAGTTATTACAGCTTATTGTAACTGCGTTTTCATTACTCGCCCCCACATAGACATCCGCGATAGAGATGTTCATTGGCTTGTCAGCGGTAAGCTTAAACAGGTGCATCACTTTTGAGAGATCGTTTTCAGGCGAGGCGAAACAACTAACAGGGACAGATATGTCATACCACCCTGTTGGTTTTTCAATAGCGACTTGAACCGTCTTTTCGCACTCATTATTACATGGACCCGCGATGCTAAAAGACTGCGCCTCATCAGTATGGTTGACTTTCAAGGCGAAATTTAACCTCGCGTCAGCCTCGAGTAAATTACGTAAATCAGATGGGAATGCAGCCAGTACTTCGAAACTCGCCTCAGCCTTTCCAGTAAACACGAGATTACGGGCATCTTCTTGCACCGTTTTATCTTCCGTTGAGACCTCGAGCGACGGAGTGCGAGTAACGCTGGAAGAAATTCGAGTCTCACCTGATGCTTCGCGAATTTGAGCTCAGCTTGGTGCCTTAACGTCTCTGACCAGGATCTCATGATTCGCAAGTTCACCTTGCACGGTTTTAAATTCTGTAGGCAAGTTGTCTAGATTAATCTGTTGTGATTGTTGACCGTAACTTAACCCGTAGCCATAAGGGAGCAATGGGTTGTAGTTACTATCTCCTCGATTAACCGAAGTTTGTGTAGGTGAAGAAGGCCATGAGAAGGTTAACTTGCCTTTAAAATCATACGCGACTGCGTCATTTTTATCCTTTAACAGCACATCAGCAATCGCACCACCTTCACTTCCAGGCAGCCACGCTACAACAAATGCGTCAGAGGCATTCAATTCCGGATTTACCCAAAGCGGGCGACCTGTCAGGAAAATTGCAACAACCGGAATACCTTGCAACTTTAATTTTTCTAAAAGCTGCAGGTCACGTTTGTTGCCTCGCTGATATTCGACATTCGCAAGGTCACCATTGCCCTCTGCGTAAGGGTCTTCTCCAAATACGACAACGGCTACATCCGGCTTTTGAGTAAACGCGCCAGACACCGACAACTCAACTTGGCCACCGGCCTTTTCGACTTGAGCCTTAAATCCATCAAATATGCTGGTTCCACCCGGAAAATCCTCGTTAGTATTACCTGTACCTTGCCAGGTAATGCTCCAGCCGCCAGATTGCTTGCCGATGTTGTCCGCGCCATCCCCAGCCAGTAAAATGCGTGAATTCGCATTTAGTGGTAAAAGTTGGTTATTGTTTTTCAGCAGCACAAGTGATTCACGAACTGCTTGTTTTGCGACATCACGATGAGCTTTCGCGCCAATGAGCGACATATCTCCACTCAATGGTCGCATTTTAGGGGTTACTGACTCGAACAATCCCGCTCTTACTTTTACACGTAAAATACGACGTACTGCATCATTGAGTCGCGATTCAGGAATTGCCCCACTTTTCACTTGCGCTATGGTGTTTTCAAGTAACGGTTTCCACTCCGGTCCGGGTACCATGAATACATCAAGGCCTGCATTCATCGCATTCGGACAACTCTCATTACTGCAGCCGGGAACTTGTCCATGACCATTCCAGTCCCCTACAACAAAACCATCAAAGCCCATTTTATTTTTAAGAACTTCTGTTAATAGATAGTGACTACCGTGCGCTTTTTCGCCTTTCCAACTGTTGAACGACGCCATCACTGATTGTGCTCCGGCCGCAAGACCACTGACGTAACCTTGTGCGTGGATACGATAGAGTCTCGCTTTCCGACGCCAGATTGTCTCCTTGGTCATCACCCCCTTCCGTACCACCATCACCTAAAAAGTGCTTCACGGTACTAATCACCTTATCGTCTGCGAATAGACCGTTTTCAGGCACCCCTTGTAGTCCTTTCACCATGGCGCCTGCATAGGCTTTTACAATTTCAGGATCTTCTGAATAGCCTTCATACGTGCGTCCCCAACGATCGTCACGTACTGTTGCAACGGTTGGTGCGAACACCCAGTCTATACCTGTCGCACGCACTTCTTTTGCGGTAATAGCGCCAATTTGTTCAAGCAATTTCGGGTTATTGGTTGCACCCAACCCAATGTTGTGAGGAAAAATAGTCGCACCAATCACGTTATTGTGACCATGTACCGCATCTGTTCCCCACATCGTCGGGATGGTGGAACCATCTAAACTCGCATCTATTGACGCTTGATACATTGCATCGGCAAGATCTATCCATTCCTTCGGCGTCGCATGTTTGTTACCGTTTGGAAATGAGCCGCCCCCATTGAGATAGGAACCGAAACCGTAGCGACGCATGTCTTCGACGCTGATTGACTTGATCTCCGGTTGGATGGTTTGCGCTACTTTTTGCTCAATCGTCATTTTTGCGAGAATAGCGTCAACCTTCTGCTCTACTTTATCATCTTTTGGGATCACAGAATTGACGTGATTCTCAAAGCGAAGTTGAATCAACGGGTTGACTCGTTGCCGTCGTCGATTTGGATTGCTCGTTACAGCCAACAAGCAACACACTCAAAACCGCACTCGCCACCATTGATGGCATTATTGTTCTAATTTTCACAGTATTATCCTTTTCTTAAGCGTGGTTTTGTTTCGTCAAAAAGCGACCGTAAAACGCGATGAACGCGTAGCATATAATGGGTAAAACCAAGGCATGTTGAATCCCTATTGAATCTGCAAGCAACCCTTGGAAAAGTGGGATCACTGCACCGCCCACAATTGCTAAACACAATAAGCCTGAACCCGTCGCCGTCTTTTTCACCTAAATTACCAACAGCCAAACTAAAAATGGTCGGAAACATCACTGAATTACATAGGCCAACAAAAATGAGCGCCCACATTGCTACACTGCCTTGGCTCACAACGGCAATGGAAATCAGCACAATCGCGATTAAGGCATGGGCGAAAAGTACTTTAGCGCCCGATATTTTTTGCATCAATAGCGCACCCGCAAAACGCCCAACCATCGCGCCGCCCCAATAGTACGCGAGATAACTTGCAGCCGCTTTTTCTGAAAGATTACCAATGTGCTGCTCCATCAAAAAATTGACCATGAAACTACCTATCGACACCTCTGCACCGACATACACAAAAATTGCGATGACACCAAAAGCAAGTCGCTTGTCTTTTAGTGTTTCTGTAATAGACGACGAAGACGTTATATCGGATTTTTGTTGTTCGATACTTGGTAGTTTTAAAAGCGCAAATACGACTGCCAACACGATAAAACTGAGCGCTAAACCAAGATAAGGCAATTGCACACTACTCGCATCATTTGCATTTTTCGCTGCACTATCCAATATCAGTAACGCGCCAAAAAATGGCGCGATGGTTGTGCCTAACGAGTTAAATGCTTGCGTCATAGTTAATCGCGAAGACGCTGTTTTAGCATCCCCTAATTTTGCTACATAAGGATTGGCCGACACCTGCAATATCGTAATACCAGACGCCAACACAAATAAGGCAGCCAAAAACAAGCTGTAAGTGTGAACTGATGCTGCAGGATAAAAAAGCCCACATCCTATTCCGGCAATCACTAACCCTACGACTATACCTCGTTGAAAACCGATTTTTTCAACCAATTTACCCGCGGGTACTGACACCAGAAAATAGGCACCAAAAAAGCAAAATTGCACAAGCATGGCTTGCGAATAGTTTAAATCAAAACTGTTTTTGAGATGCGGGATCAAAATGTCGTTTAGACACGTTATAAACCCCCACAAAAAAAATAACGACGTCAGCCAAGCAAGTGAAATAGGCTGTGATTGCCCACCCGACTGCTGTTGCGACTGTGTCTCAAGCACGGAAATCGCCATTGGTAGTTCTCCCATTATGTTGGTCTTTTGTTCTTTTAACCTTGACCAATGTTTAGTTTGTTTTGTAATCTAACATCAAAATGTAAGCGCTTTCATAATCATTTAAACCCTTATAGAAACGCTTTTCAAGCATTTTTGTAACCGCTTACATTTATGGACTAGATCGGAAAGCTAATGACAAACACAACAACTATGCTGCAACTTCCCACCAACAGTACTATGCGCCGTGCTGATTTTACTTTTGGCGTTGCCACGGCTTCATTTCAGATTGAAGGTGGAGCTGAACACCGATTACCCTGTATTTGGGATACGTTTTGCGACACACCGAATACCATTGCCGATGGTTCAAATGGAATGATTGCCTGCGATCATTTTAACCGTTGGGAAGAAGACGTTGAGTCTCATTGCTTCAATGAATGTCGATGCCTATCGACTATCGATTTCGTGGCCTCGCGTCATGGATAAGCAAGGATGTATCAACCTCGACGGCGTGAGGTTTTACACTAACTTGTTAAAAGCGTTAAAGAAAAAAGGCATCCGAACATTTGTAACGCTCTATCACTGGGATTTACCACAACACATTGAGGAGCAAGGAGGTTGGGTAAATCGTCAGACTGCGTTTTTATACGCAAACTATGTTGAACAACTCGTTCCCCACTTTGTCGGACTTGTCGATTCATACGCCACATTTAACGAACCTTTTTGTAGCGCATTCCTTGGCTACGAGCTTGGCATACACGCGCCTGGTCTCACCTCTCAAAAAGCTGGGAGGCAGGCTGCACATCACATTTTGCTTGCACACGGCCTAGCGATGCAGGTATTGCGTAGACTCACACCGCAAACCATGAACGGTATCGTTTTAAACTTTACCCCTTGCTACAGCAATACCGATTCAGCCGAAGATATTGCCGCGACGAATTTCGCCGATGAATACCATAATTTGTGGTACTTAATGCCTATTATGACCGGTCACTACCCTAACGTCCTCAATCAGCTTGACGAAAGCGTGCGACCAGAGGTCATGCCTAACGATATGCAGCTCATCAGCGGAAGTATTGATTTTTTAGGGATCAATTTTTATACCCGCCGTTTTTATGCAAAACCGTCTGACCCATCAAAATTGTTTGACGAATTAGCCCATCGCCCTCCCTACACGGATATGGGCTGGGAAATTTATCCTGAATCCTTTACCAAGTTGCTGCTTGATTTACATAACCGATTCAACTTACCACCCATTTACATCACGGAAAATGGAGCAGCAATGCCTGACGTAATCATGGACGGCGAAGTTCACGATGACGACCGATTGGCGTATTATCAAAGTCACTTGATTGCGCTTGATAAAGCAATTGAAGCCGGAGTCAACGTACAGGGCTATTTTGCTTGGAGTTTAATGGATAATTTCGAATGGGCTGAAGGCTACGTTAAACGGTTTGGCTTGGTTTATGTCGATTACGAAACACAAAAGCGAACCATTAAAAAAAGCGGTAAAGCGTACGCAAACATGCTCAGTGCTAAGCGTCTTGATTTGCAAAAGTAATCTATAACGATACAAAGGTAAGGCAACATGATAACGATAAAAGAAAAAATTGCCTACGGACTTGGTGATACGGCGAGTAACATCATCTTCCAAAGCGTAATGATGTTTTTAATGCTCTATTACACCGATGTCATGGGGTTAAACCCAGCCGTCGTCGGAACCATGTTTTTGGTTGTGCGTATTATGGATGCCATTACGGATCCACTGATGGGGACTTTGGCCGACAATACACGCACGAAACATGGGCAATTTCGTCCTTATCTACTCTGGCTTGCACTACCTTTTGCTATCATCAGTGTACTGGCATTCACCGTCCCCGACCTTCCGCCAAGTGGTAAAGTCGTATATGCGTATGTTACTTACGGGCTTTTGATGCTTGCGTACACAGCGATAAACATTCCCTATTGCGCTTTGGCAGGCGTATTGTCGGACAACCCGAAAGAGCGTGTGAGCATTCAGTCCTATCGTTTCGTGTTTGGAATGTTAGGCGGCTTAATTGTCGCTGGATTAACTCTGCCACTCACTGAATGGCTAGGCCAAGGCGACCAAGCGAAAGGGTATCAGCTCGCGATGTTGGCAATGAGTACCCTTGGTTTTGTGCTGTTTATTCTTTGTTTCTTCGGTACTAAGGAACGTGTTGCAAGTCACGAACAGCATGGCTTTTCTAAAAAGCTGTTTGTTGCTCTCATTAAGAATGACCAATGGCGGGTATTATGTGGCGCTGCGTTATCGCTACTCACAGGACAAGTATTACGCCTTACATTGGCGGTTTACTACGTTAAATACTTTTTACAACGCGAGGACCTAGTCAGTCTTTTTATTACATTGGGCGTCCTTGGCAGCATGATTGGTTGTGCTGTCGCAGAACCTTTGTCTCGCTATTTTTGCAAAGTGAAACTGTATATTGGTTTACAATTCACCGCCGCTGTTATTTGTGCCCTGTCCTACTTTATAGGACCACAAGATGTCTATTTGGCCTTTGCGGCGTTTATTGTTTGGAAGTTTTTAACCGATACGGCGACGCCCTTACTTTGGGCCAAAATGGCGGATACCATTGATTATGGCGAAGTAAAGTCGGGAATTCGTACAACTGGACTCGTATATTCCAGCATCATCTTCTTTATTAAACTCGGTATTGCACTAGGTGGCGCGCTCGCCGGTTGGTTTCTCGCCTACTTTGATTATCAAAATGGCGTACCTCAAACAGATGCAACGTTACACGGTATTGTCGTAACCTTTACGCTCGTATCGTCGCTTGGTTCTTTTGGTGTCGCATTAATTATGCTCAAGTATCGATTAAATAATGAAAAATTGGATGAAATACACCAGCACTTAACTTTAAATAAAGATACGCACGCGCTACCATAGAGTCGAATTTGTTAGGAGCGGTTATTCGATGGCAACGATTTACGATGTTTCAGTTTTGGCAGGCGTTTCACTTGCGACGGTATCAAGAGTCATCAATAAAAATGGCAACGTGAGCGAAAAGACGACCAAAAAGGTCATGGAAGCTATGGACAGCCTCGGTTATCGCCCAAACGCGATTGCTCAATCGCTCGCCTCAAACCGTTCTAACAGCATTGGTATCTTGATCCCCGAACTGTGTGGTCCGTTTTTCGGAAACTTAATGGCGGGCGCAGAAAAACGTTTACGTGATGCGAACAAACACGTCATCATTACCGCTGGTCACAGTAATGAAGAAAGTGAAAAAGCTGGAATTGAGTTTTTACTTAGCCGCAACTGCGACGCGCTCATTTTACATCTCGATGCCTTGTCTGATGACTACCTTGAAGCGTTGTGCGAAAAAGGGATCCCACTCGTCATTATTAACCGCTACATAAAACCCCTTCATGATCGCTGTATCTACTTAGATAACAAAACCGGTGGCTATTTGGCAACGAAAGAATTGCTTGATTTAGGCCATCGTAAAATCGCCTACATTGCTGGCCCTCATTGGAAAGAAGATGCGAAAGCACGTTTTGAAGGACATACACAAGCGCCGCGCGAAACAGGTATAAAACTTGAAAATGAATTGGTTTACATGGGAGACTTTAAACAAGAAAGTGGTACGGAAGGACTTAAAACGCTACTAAACAGCAACCACCAATTTACAGCGCTAGTATGTGCTAACGATGAGATGGCTTCTGGTGCAATGGCCTATGCGCGTGAGCAAGGCATGCAATTGCCCGAAGAACTTTCTATCATTGGCTTCGACAACATTGTGTACTCAAGCTACCTGTTCCCTGCGCTCACCACGATTAATTACCCCGTTGAAGAAATGGCAAAGATGGCGGCAGCGCTCATTTTGAAAGAAGTGTATCAAGTGAAAGGATTGAAAATCAGCAACGAATTCTATCCAACACTGATTAGAAGACATTCCGTTTTGCCTGAAAAGGGTTAATCGAATAGAAACCCTCCTATTCTCGAGACAAATTCAATCCCCCGGTCGAGCTTTTCCTCTCTAACGTTTGCCTATAGTTTAAGGACGTTCTAGCACGTTTAGGATATGCCCGGTTTCACGGCTTAAAGCTCATTTCGTCCATCGAAGTAAGCAATATTCAAGCTTCTTGGTTCAATGCCTTCTACGCAGCCGTAATTAACTCTGAATTTGTCAGGGTCGAAGGACAAATCGTGAAATGGATAGATCCCGCATGTCTTACAGAAATAATGATTAACGTCATGATCGTTAAAATTATAAGTTTGGAGATTGTCCCTACCACTCAAGATCTTAAAGTCTGCTTTATCAAAGATTTGCTTAGACATAATTGCGTTTTTTCTAATGCAAATTGAACAATTACATTGCAACGCGTCCGTAATTAACTCACTTTCAAATTCAAACTTTACTGCCTTACAATGACAACTCCCTTGATATATCATCTGAGTACACCATCTTCATTTTAATCAAACACTGTATATTTATACACGTGCATTATTTTTGCAACCTGTCGTTTGACCAATACGCATAAAAAAGCCGGACATCAACTTTTGCCCGGCTTAACTAATTCGGTTATTTGCTCTTTAGTATTACTATTTCATAATACAGCCACATACAGACCCCGCACTCGTATTGCTGTTTGTCCATTGTCCATTCCACTTTAAGTAGCTTGCTGTTTTTGGACACACTCCTTGATTTTCCTCGCTACCTTGGCAAATTGCTTGCGCCACGCTGTTATCACCAATCTCTGTTTGCGAGGTGACATCAGCTGCTTTTCCTTGACCAACTAAAATATCCAGAAATATGTGGCTTAAGGCTTGGCTGGTTATATTGTTGTTGACTTTATTTTCCGTACCAACAAAGTTGTGACACCCAAAACAGTTACTCGCAAATGTGCTGTTTAAATTAACATGTTGATAGGTAGTCTCGGCAACCGTATTCGCCAATCTCAAAGAACCTCGTTCATTAGGCACACCAACGCCACCCGTGTTTTTGCCGATGTCACTTACCCAAAGCGCTCCAACTTGAAAATAGTTTTGGAGAACAGCATAGGATGAATCATTTTGTAACTTCGCAATTTGCATCTCTAAATCATTATTTTGGTCAAGTATCGCTGTTAGATTTTCCGTCGCATCTAAATCACCAGATCCGGTTCCATAAGGATAAACGCGGCAAATATTGGTTGGTGTTCCCTTAGATGCCGTTTGTTCTTCCGATGGATTGTTAAAATTACACACGTTCCCAGGCGTTGTTGAACTGGTCAATTTACTTGCACAGCGATTGCTTGCAAAGGTCCAGCTATCATTAACGGTGACAGATGTTGGCGCACAGTCAGGTGTGTTTGCTTTATGTTCAAACGTGGCCCAAACGAATTCTGGATGGTTTTGCGTCGCAACAGCGATATGCATACCCACTAAACCGAGAGTTTGCTTTTTACCGGCGATTTTCTGTTGTTGTACGACGAACTGATTACTTTTGATCTCATCTTTCGATAACACTTTCCACGCCGCTTTAATCTCTGTTGTCCCTTCAGCAAAATTAATTTGATTTTGCTTTTCAAGCTCAACAGCACTCCCTGTTTGATTACAAAGCGCCTTGTTAAAACGAACGTCGTAATACACAACATTGCCGTCCTGTGCATAAATCGTAGCTTTGTCGCCAGCTTGCTCTGTCGAGAACGCTGATCGTTTTCCTTTTTGCAATCTGTTTCTTATTGTTGTTCCATCAATTTTGTTATCACAGGAGTTTAATGGTTTACCATCTTTGTCAAACTCAAGCACAGCATATTGTTTCGGGTCGAGAAAATTAGGTGTTTTACCCGTATTTTCACTCATCAAGTACACATAAGCTTGAGTAGAGAATTGATAAAAGTCGCAAAATGTCGATGAATTACCATCACTTTTTTTGACTTCTTTTGGCATGCTTGGGTTTTTCAACCACTCTGGATTAACCGGACAACTGACTTCGGCAAATACTTGAGAACTTAAAGTCGCCATTGCAAATCCAGCTATGCATAGCTTTGTAGAACGCTTCATTGTAACCATCCCTTTAACATCACGTTAATTTAATTGCACAACTAACTATAGTGATACCGACAAGATGGGGCAATTACAGATGATTACATTTTTTAAAATCAGCAGATTTTCAATATACTTCAAAGAAGAAGCATAAGTACTTCGCATCGAATATTAAATTTAGCAAATAAAAAAAGCCGCGGCACAAGGCACAACGGCTTTAACAACCAGAATCGTTTCTTATAAAGCTTTTTCTAGCTCTGGCAGTACATCAAATAAGTCTGCAACTAAGCCATAATCCGCAACTTGGAAAATTGGCGCGTCAGGGTCTTTATTGATAGCAACAATTACTTTCGAATCTTTCATACCTGCAAGATGTTGAATTGCACCGCTGATACCAACAGCAATATAAAGATTAGGTGCAACGATTTTACCCGTTTGGCCAACTTGCATGTCGTTAGGCACAAAACCAGCGTCAACTGCAGCACGAGACGCACCTATTGCAGCACCCAATTTGTCCGCAATGCCCTCAAGAAGTTTGAAGTTTTCACCATTTTGCATACCTCGACCACCCGAAATAACCACTGGTGCAGCAGTCAACTCTGGACGTTCAGATTCGGTTTGCTCAATACTCACAAACTGTGTCGTCGCATTATCTACTACAGTACCAACGACTGAGGTTGCCGCAGGTGCCTGTGTGCCTTGTAAATCAAATGCACTTGCACGCACGGTTAGTAATTTAACCGATTCATTGCTTTGTACCGTCGCAATTGCATTGCCTGCGTAAATAGGACGCTTAAATGTATTTTCATCGACAACGGCGATAATTTCCGAAATCTGTGATTTATCAAGCAATGCAGCAACACGCGGGAGCATATTTTTTCCGGTCGTTGATGCACTTGCTAGAATATGCGTATAACCTTCAGCGATACTCAGCACTAATTCTGATATATTCTCAGCCAGTTGTGTTTCATAAACGGCGTTGTCTGCTACTAAAACGTTTGAAACACCGGCAATACTCGCTGCTGCTTCAACAATGCTCCCCACATTGTGACCTGCAACCAATACACTAATGTCCGTTCCAATTTTACTCGCTGCATTCACCACTTTTGATGTTTCAGGTTTTAATGCACCGTTGTCATGATCTGCAATTACTAAAATCTTCATGAGATCACCTTCGCTTCATTTTTTAATTTTTCGACTAGTTCCGATACACTTTCTACGACGATGCCACCTTGGCGTTTTGCAGGTTCTTCTACACGAACAAGCGTTACGCGTGGGCTTAAATCAACACCTAATGAGTCAGCGGCAACGACGTCTAATGGTTTACGTTTAGCCTTCATAATATTCGGAAGTGACGCATAACGAGGTTCATTTAAGCGTAAATCAGTGGTTACGATTGCTGGCAAATTTACAGCGACCGTTTGCAGTCCGCCATCCACTTCACGAGTGACTACTGCTTTGCCGTTTTCAATAACGACCTTTGAAGCGAACGTAGCTTGTCCACGCTTCGTTAAAGCGGCCAACATTTGTCCTGTTTGGTTGTTGTCGGCATCAATCGTTTGTTTTCCTAGAATTACCAATTCAGGTGATTCTTGTTCAACTAATTTAGCAAGTAATTTTGCAACATGAAGAGATTCAAGTTTTTGGTCTGTCTCTATTTGAATTGCGCGGTCTGCACCAAGTGCAAGTGCAGTTCTTAGCTGCTCTTGACAGGCTTTATCACCGATAGACACGACCACTACTTCCGTTGCGGTTCCTGCTTCTTTTAAACGCACGGCTTCTTCAACAGCGATTTCACAAAAAGGGTTAATCGCCATTTTTACGTTGCTTAAGTCGACATCACTGTTGTCTGATTTAACGCGCGCCTTGACGTTGTAGTCAATCACTCTTTTGATTGGTACAAGGACTTTCATAGCTGCTCCATTTTCTGGTTATTCTGTTAGATGACAATTACGTTACGTATGCGTCAACCTACTTTATTGATGTTTTCAATCTACTTCCTGTTGACGTAAACGTCAACCTAAAATAACCTTAGCTTAACTTAAATCAAGTAAACTTAGATTTACTACGATACAATTATGTTACATTTGCATTTGATGCAGAATGAAACAAGCAACACTGTATCTCCGTCACAGAATTATACGAGGTAGCAATGGTCGAACGTGAAACCATGGAATTTGATGTCGTAATTGTCGGCGCGGATCCTGCGGGTCTTTCGTGCGCTATTCGACTCGCCCAGCAAGCGCAAGAAAAACAACAAGAACTCATGATTTGCGTCGTCGAAAAAGGTTCTGAGGTCGGTGCTCACATTCTATCAGGCGCGGTGTTTGAAACAACCGCATTAAATGAGCCTCATACCAGATTGGCAAACCAAAGGGGCGCCAATCACAACCAAAGTCTCTCACGATGAGATCTACCTATTTAAAAACGAAACTAGTGCCAAATTGTTACCAAATTTCGTTGTTCCAAAAACATTTATGAACGAAGGCAACTACATCGTCTCGATGGGGAATGTCTGTCGTTGGCTTGCCGAGCAAGCAGAATCGCTCGGCATTGAAATTTTTCCTGGATTCAGCGCACACAGCTTAATCATCGAAGATAACGAAGTTAAAGGTATTGTGACAGGCGACATGGGCGTCGATAAAGACGGCCAACCAAAAGACAGCTACATGCCTGGAATGGAACTCCGCGCAAAGTACACGGTATTTGCTGAGGGCTGCCGCGGCCATTTGGGTAAACAACTTATCAAGACGTTTGCATTAGACAAAGAGGCAACGCCGCAGCACTATGGCATCGGTTTTAAAGAAATTTGGCAAGTTAGTCCTGAAAAACACCAAGAAGGTTTAGTCGTCCACGGTGCTGGCTGGCCGCTAAGTGAAGGTGCTAGTGGTGGTTCTTTCCTCTACCATGCTGAAAACAATCAAGTCGTAATCGGTCTCATCATCGATTTAAACTATGACAATCCTTATTTAAGTCCATTTGATGAGTTTCAGCGCATGAAGCATCACCCTGTTTTTGCGAAGGTGCTTGAGGGTGGCGAGCGCGTTTCTTACGGTGCGAGAGCAATCGCTAAAGGCGGTTTTCACTCGTTGCCTAAAATGCACTTCCCTGGTGGCCTTCTTATCGGCTGTGACGCAGGCACATTAAACTTCTCGAAAATTAAGGGCAACCATACAGCGATGAAATCGGGCATGATAGCGGCGGATGCTATCATTGAAGCACTAAACTCAGATGCGCCTGCCAGCGACTTAATTACTTACGCTGAAAAATTCAAGTCAAGTTGGGTATACGACGAGTTGTATAAATCACGTAACTTCGGTCCGGCACTGCACAAATTCGGTAAAATTTTGGGCGGTGCGTACAACATGATAGACCAAAACATCTTTTCTGGAAGCTTGCCATTTACCATCAAAGATGAAGTTCCTGATCATGCTCAAATGAAGCTCAAATCTGACTGTACGCCTATCGATTACCCTAAACCGGATGGGAAATTGAGCTTCGACAAGTTGTCTTCTGTATTTCTATCGAATACTAACCACGAAGAATCACAACCTTGTCACTTACAGTTAGCTGATCCGTCAATCCCGATTAACGTAAACTTTGCAAAATACGCAGAACCAGCACAGCGATACTGCCCTGCCGGTGTTTATGAAATCGCAAAAAGTGACGATGGTAACGATACGTTTGTAATTAATGCGCAAAACTGTATCCACTGTAAAACGTGCGACATCAAAGACCCAAGTCAGAACATCACCTGGGTTACACCTGAAGGTGCAGGTGGTCCAAACTATCCGAATATGTAATGTGTTCAACGAATTAGTGCGTTCAAATAAGCGGGTCAAAAGCCCTCTTCAACCAACGCGATTCGGTTAAAGTATCCAAACTCAAATTGCAAGGGACTTCATCAGGCCCCTTTTTAGTTCCAATCTTGCCGATTCAATTCTCACCTTATTTTGTCGCGTTTATAATATCAACGCATTGAGAATAAACAAAAATTAGTCAAAATCCTGCGGTCATGATACAAATTGTGTCTATACTAGTATTAATTAGCCGTGTAGGAGGCTTCTATGCCGCAGCATCAACTCACTTTCCGATTCCTCGCAGAACCAACTGACGTCAATTTTGGCGGTAAAGTGCATGGTGGCGTTGTGATGAAATGGATTGACCAAGCAGGCTACGCTTGTGCCGCAGGTTGGAGTGGCAGCTACTGCGTTACGGTGTCTGTCGCAGGGGTGCGCTTTCATCGTCCGATTCTTGTCGGTCAAATCGTAGAAGTGAGCGCTCAAATTGCACATACGGGTAAAACCAGCATGCAAATCTTTATACGCGTTCGATGTGGCGACCCCAAAAAGCAGCAGCTTGTTGAAACAAATCATTGCGTCATCAGTTTTATTGCTATGGACCAAGCTGGTTACCCTGTTGAAGTTCCTAAATTTGAGCCTAAAACAGAAGAAGAAAAGCGTTTAGAATTGTACGCTCTCAAAATGAAAGACATCGCGATTGAGACAGAAACACTGTTGCAAAATACCGTCGTCCCCAATTCCGAAGAAGAGTAACATGATTAATAGCCTTCGCTGTGAGCTGGGCTATTTATATTTGTAAGAGCAATACAACGTTAAATATTTGCAACTTTTTAAAATTCCTTTAACGTTAATAATTGAGGCGTGTTTAGGAGAAGTTCGGTGAAGTTTAAACACAAGATTGTATTACTGTCCTCTATCGTACTTGTGATAGCGCTCGGTACACTTTCAATCAAACAATATTTTCTGCTTGAAGATAATCTAAAAAAGCAAGTTGATCACAGTGTCGATGAAATAATACAAGGCATAAGCAACACTGTCACCGCTCAAATGCAAGGTAGTTTGGATTTGGCAGAACTGACGACGAGTCTCGTTGCTAATACAAATGCATTGGAAGAAGCCTTCCCTATTTTGTCACAGCCAAAGCTCACTTCGACTTTCCTACTTATCGGATATGGTCAAGAAAGTACTGGTAAATACGTAGCAAGTGATCCGTCATGGGATCCTGGTCCGACTTGGGATCCTCGAAAACGCCCTTGGTACACCGATGCAAAAAATGCCAATAAACTCATCGTGACCGCCCCTTATGCCGATGCTGTAACGAAAGAAATTTTGGTTTCAATTGGCGTGCCCGTTAAAAAATCAGGGTCGTTTGGGGGCGCTATTTTCTTTGATGTGAGCCTTGCCAAATTAAGCGAAATGATTAACGCATTCAGACTGTTTAACGCGGGATACGCTTTTATGGTCAGCAACGACGGCAGTATTATTTCTCACCCCGATGCAAAACTAAACGGCAAAGACATGAAGTCATTTCTGCCAGCAGTTTCAACTCAAAACGGCGCACAAACGATTCAAATTGATGGAAAAGATAAAATATTAGTGTTCCAGTCTGTTAAAGGCATGGATTGGAAAATTGGTGTGTTACTCGACAAAGACATTGTGTTTGCTGCCGTCTCTGAAATGCGTAACGACTCGGTTCTTCTAACACTCATCGCGCTAGCTGCCAGTATCGGTATATTGCTTTTCTTTGTAAATTCGCTTCTTCGTCCACTGGAAGAAATCAACTTTGCGATGGCAAACATCGCTAAAGGTAATGCGGATCTTACGGTCCGTTTAACCGCGCCCGACGAACCTGAGTTCAAAGCAATGGCAGAGAACTTCAATGCGTTTACCGAACGCCTGCAAAACTTGATCGGTGAAATTCAGCGCCTTGGTCGTGATATTTTAAAAGACGCCAAACAAACATCAAGAGAAGCACGAAAATCACGAGAAGCTATAGATAAACAGCTCCAAGCACTTGATACACTTACTAATGCAACGGAACATCTCTCTGAAACAGAGAAACAGGTTGCGGCAACGGCTCAAGACGCGCCGAAGGCAATTCAAGAAACGGACGCCACTGCGGTGAGTGGACAACGCGTCGTCGCAGAAACCACAAACACCATCGCTCACTTATCTACACAAATCGCCGAAGCGGTAAATGTAGTAACCGAACTTGAAGTCTCATCAAGCGGCATTGAACAAATTCTTTCCGTTATCAATGGTATCGCTGAACAAACCAATTTACTCGCCTTGAACGCTGCAATTGAAGCAGCTCGAGCGGGCGAATCTGGACGCGGTTTCGCGGTCGTAGCAGACGAAGTTCGAACGCTTGCGCGACGCACGCAGGAAGCCACCACTGAAATCAAAGCAATGATAGATCAGCTTCAAGCTGGGGCCGTGAGCGCCGTACAGGTAATGAAACTGAGTCAACAAGTCGTTGAAAAAACGGTTGGTAAAGCGGATGAAACTAAAGTGGTGTTGGAGCAAATGCGTTCCGCGATTGCAAATATCGTTCATCTCAATGTTGAAATCGCGAATATGCTGAATCAACAAGGTCATATTGTCGATAATGTGAATTCAAATGCCGCGGACATTCGTGGCATATCAGAAACCGTCTATCGAGATTCGCAAACCGTCGACAGCACCATGCATTCGCAAGTCGACAAAATCGCTCATCAAGAAGACATGCTAGAACAATTTAAGGTTTAGCCCTAAATACAAAGTAAGTCAGCTGAGCACTGTGTTTAGCTGACTTTTACCGCAAGTCACCCTCTTTTAAGTTTGCGCCTTTCGCTATTTGTTGGTAATTTGCCAATCGCTAAAATCATAATGCCAGTGCAATGTTTTATAAAGAATTAAACAACGAATTACACCAGCAACAACTCTTGTGTTTGGAAGACCCACATACTCTTGCGTTAATGCAAACGGTCGCGCTCATCGTTGAGCCTATAAAACAGTCGCAACTGATTAAGATATTCGAATTCTTCATTGATACAGGTTTTGCTCAAAGCACGTCGACGCCCGCTGTCATTGAGAAAAAATCAGAATTGCTAAAACACTCGTGTATACGTGTTACTGAGCATGGTATAGAAGCACAGGCGCACGCTGCTAATATCGCCATAGCAAAATTAAATGAAGCGCAGTTAAGACGCTTACAATTCGCTATTATCGACGCGCAAGACGCCTATATACTCAGTCCAAGTGACGCAAGAGATGCCCTTTTTGTTTTACTTCTACAAGAAGACGCAAAGTACGTTAACTACTTCACAGCATCTAAAGACCCACAGCTAATTCCATCTGAACACTTGCCCATTCTGCACTCTCGCTATTTTGCTCCGTTTTGCCTTGATTCCTTTCTAGCATTGCCAAATTATATGCAATATCAGGCATTTGCTACGGATTTCAAAACGCGTCTTCGAGCTGGGCTAAATGTGCGCGACACCTATGATAATCTTTGTCATGCACTTATTCACAATGCCAGCAATACTCCATTGCGTCTATTGCAGGCCGAGTTATGTATTTATCTGCTTGAACTGGATGAATTTGAACTCGTTCACGGGAAACTTGGTGATACTTCGTGAATTTCAGCAAATCGAAGGCATGTATCGTTTTAATTGTGGTGAGTTTGAAAAGGCATTTGAGTCTTTCGAAAAAGCACTTTCAGCAAAGCAAAAATATGGTAGAAAAAAGTATCCGTTTTTCGATGAAATCCCCGCGCTTTGTTATTTACTCACTCTTGTTTCATTGAAAGACAAACCAGAATACGACAGTTTTTCTAAACTATTTTCTTTCGTCGAAAGCCTTCGCCAAAACCGAAATCAATGCTCCAATTTTTTATACAGCGCCTTACTTTTTGAGGCGATTGCTAAATACATCCAAAACAATGCGGTATTTGATTCCGCTAAAATTGAATTTCAGCATTTAAGCAAACAAGACCCTTTTTATAGTTTAGTTTTGAAATGGGTTTCGCAACTCGGTGTTGCATGGACAGATTCAACTGCCAAAGTGAATTTCGTCGTTTTAAGGCAACTTGAGCAGCAATTTGACGCTCTAGGCTTTTCGTTGCTCGCAAATTGGTGTGTCGCGCAATCTAAAAATCACAACACTGTGACACCGATGAAATTGATTGCTGTTAAGCCAAGCTGGGAACAGGCATTGGATAAACTTGTGGCACTAAACACGCGTCAAGTTGACTCCATACCAGATTTGCATGCTGATAAACGGATATTGTGGCAACTCAATAAAACGCGTTACACCGTTAAAATTAAGGCCTTTGAACAAACCCGTTCAGAAGACAGTTGGAAGACACAAAGCGAAATACCGTTGTCTAAATTGAAAGAGACGCCACATTTGTTTCGCTATTTGACTGCGCGTGATAAAAAGGTCTGCGCGGCTATTCAACGCGTTGTCGCCTCCAGCTATACTGAACCATACATCTTAGAGGGATTGAAACCACTTAAAGCCCTCTTGGGTGCTCAGAATGTCCAGATGATTAATGCCCAAACAGAGCCCTCGGCTTTGCTGGATACGTCACCTGTGCTACTTGTTCACGAGTACGGCGATACAATTACGCTGCAGGTCAGCCCTCTCCCTGAATTTAACTTTGCCGGTGAAATCTACAGTTTATTGAGCGATGAGAATATTGAACTCGTTGTGTTCGAAAAAGAACATTTGTCAATTTTAGAAATCGTTGGCGAACTCGGTTTATCCATTCCAAGTGCCCACAAAGACAAGGTGTTAGAATCGATCAAAGCCATTTCGCCTTTATTAAACATTGAATCGAATTTACCAGATATTCAATCTTCAGAATTGTTGATAAAGGCGAACAGTGAACTAGTCATCAATATTAAACCCTATCGACACGGCCTCAGTTTTCAATGTGTCGTCATGCCATTTGGTGAACAAGGTCCGAGTTTCGTGCCTGGCATTGGCGCTGAGTTTATTTCAACAAAAATTCAACATGAAAATTTAGCCACGACGAGAGACCTCGTGCTTGAGCAAACAATACTTGATGATTTGGATGTGCTCTGTCCTGCATTTAAAGATATGCAAGCGAATACGTTACATCTACCCGAGTTGTCAGATGCGCTAAGTGTTCTTGAAACCCTTGAAACAGCGCTGAAGAAAAATGACACGCCTATGCTTCGCTTACAGTGGCTGCGAGGCAAGTCGCTTACTGTTTCGGCCCCATTGCAGACGCATCAGCTCCAACTCGGTTTGTATAAGAAAAATGACTGGTTTGATTTATCTGGTGAACTGCAAATCGATGAAAAAACGGTCATTTCGATTAAACCATTGCTTGGGCTGATTAACGCTCATCAAGGACGCTTTATCCCCCTTGAAAACGGCGATATCCTTAATCTATCCCAAGCACTGCGTGATAAGTTAGACGAGTTAAATCACGTTACCGACGAGGGCCATTTTTCTAAATTTGCCGCAAGACTTGTTTACGACTCCACAACCGGACTTCGCATGCAAACGGTTCCGGGTTGGGACGAACTAAAAGACAAACTCAGTGAAGCAAATGAACTCGAGTTATCTATTGCTCATAACCTTGAAGCGACATTACGTCCATATCAAATTGAAGGGGTATTTTGAGCATCTTAGACTATCACATTGGGGGGCGGGAGCCTGTTTAGCCGATGACATGGGACTTGGCAAAACCCTCCAAGCAATCGCAATTTTGCTCGCCAGAGCGCACAGTGGACCAAGTCTTATTATTGCGCCCACGTCGGTATGCTTTAATTGGCAAAATGAACTGAAACGTTTTGCACCAACATTAAACGTCATCGCTCTAGGTCAAAAACAAGCCGGTGAAGATAGAACATCCGTTTTAGCCAACCTACAACCCTTTGATTGCGTTATCGTGAGTTACAGCTTATTGCAACGTCTATCCGACGAGCTTCAACAGACACGTTGGACAACGACCATAGCCGATGAAGCTCAGTTTCTTAAAAATCCGCTGTCGAGTCGTTCAAAAGCGGCTTATTCACTTAAGTCAGACTTTAAAATGGCGCTAACGGGAACGCCTATTGAAAACAACCTCACTGAATTATGGAGTATTTTTCGTTTTATCAACCCTGGGCTACTTGGCAATTTAAAGCGCTTTAACATACGCTTTTCGCTCCCCATTGAACGTAAAGAAGATGACCCTGTCGCTGCAAAAAAAGCGGCTGTCGGTCTTAAAGCACTATTAAGTCCTTTTTTACTAAGAAGAACAAAAGACGAAGTCTTAAAGGATCTGCCAGAAAAGACCGAAATTGATTTGCCCGTTGTGTTATCCGATGAAGAAATGGCCTTTTATGAATCACTTCGACAATCGGCAGTCGATGAGCTTTCTAAAACTGCGTTAGTGCAAAATCCGGGGGAGCAGCGCTTACGCATGCTGGCTGAACTCGTTAAATTGCGCCAAGCCTGTTGCGATTCACGTTTACTCATTGAACACAGTGTGCTGCCACAAAGTAAACTCAATACGCTGCTTGAACTGGTTAAGTCACTGCGAGAAAGCAACCATAGAGTGCTTATATTCAGTCAATTCGTTGGATTCTTGAGGTTGATACAGCAAGCTTTTGATGCGCAACACCTCTCCTATCAATATTTGGATGGTAGTACTCCGACAGAAACAAGACAAAGTCGCATCGCTGCGTTTCAACAAGGCGAAGGAGATGCATTTTTGATAAGTCTCAAGGCAGGTGGTTTTGGACTGAATCTTACGCAAGCCGATTATGTTATTCATATGGATCCATGGTGGAACCCTGCAGCACAAGATCAAGCTACCGACCGAGTGCACCGGATAGGTCAAACCAAACCGGTCACCGTATATAGATTGTTTGCGCAACATACTGTTGAAGAACGTATTCTAGAATTACATGAAAAGAAACGAGAACTTGCAACACACCTGTTGGCTGACACCGATATGGTGCAACCCACAGACGTGAACGAAGTGCTTACCATGCTAAAAGAAGTGTTTTAACTGAACAGATCTATTGGCCATTTTATTGTCAGCCAATTCCTTTACTCGGTCATGATACTCGTCATGCCAGCGCTACTAATTGTTACGCGAGTTATCAGCCATTACTGTACTATACATCTTGGCTCGTTTTCTATCTCGCCACTGTTGTTTAATTAGTGCCCACAGCGGATGTACATTGGGTTGAACAGCCCGTTGCTTGCTCAGTTGATTCAATTGATATTTGACCCGAGCCATGTTAGCAAGTGACGCCATAACTTTATTCTTCCAAGTAATATTTGGGAGATTCGGTGTAACCATGTCACCTTGCTGCCACTTGTTTGGCAATTTGGGATCAAGAGCCAAAGCCGTCGCTATACCAACCAAGTCAATGTTGCTCTCCATTACGTGGTCCGCCACCTGCTTTCGTTTTATGCCACCCGTTACCATCAGTGGCATTTTTGCTACACGCTTGATTTGTTTCGCGAATTCAAGGAAATATGCTTCTCGAGCAAGGGTTTGTCCATCTCGAGACTGTCCTTGCATGGCTGGAGCTTCGTAACTACCGCCCGATAATTCAACTAAATCGACATTTAGGTCGTTTAACCATTTTACGACTTGCTTCGCGTCTTCAGTTGTAAATCCGCCTCGTTGAAAATCCGCTGAGTTTAGCTTTACTGCGACCGCAAAACTTGGCCCTACATTCGCTCTCACTTGCTTTACGACTTCAATTAATAGTCGCGCTCGATTGGCGAGATCACCACCCCATTTATCTTGTCGCTGATTGGTTTTAGGGGATAAAAACTGGCTAAGCAGATAACCATGCGCAGCATGAATTTCTACACCGTCAAAACCCGCTTGCTGTGCCAAGTTGGCCGTTTGAACGAATCGTGAAAGCACATCGTGTATGTCAGCTTCAGTCATTTCGTAGGGGACACCAAAATGCTTGGACAGCTTTCCTAAATCCATCTCAATGGCTGAAGGAGCTAAGGTTTTTTGCCCAAGGCTTGCTGGCATTTGTCGACCTGGGTGGTTAATCTGCAACCAGAATTGTGCGCCGTTAGACTTCCCGATTTTTGCCCAATGCGCAAACTTTTCTAATTGCTTTTCACTGTCTAAAACTACGCCACCTGGGCCTGTCATCGCCCTATTATCAATCATAACATTGCCGGAAATGATTAAACCACTGCCACCTTGAGTCCCAAGCTCTATACAGATTAAACAATTCAGTCGAAGGCAATTTATTTTCATCGGCTAAGTTTTCCTCCATTGCAGCTTTTGCAATGCGATTTTTAATGACCGTACCATTCGGTAACGTAAAAGGTGTAAAGAGCATTATAGCGTTCTCCAAATCTTCATTAACGCTACCATAAGCTTAAAGATAGCTTTAAGGTCAACCGATTTTTTCAAAAGGGGTTAATCGTAAAGCGAAAGATGTTGGTCCAGAAAATAAAGATTCATGCCCACAAGGTTATCAGTGTCGTCGAATTCAACTTGGCGCAAGTTTTTTCATGCTTTGCCTGCATTGCTTAAAATACAGATTAAAACGAGTGGAACTAAAGATTTGTATCAGATAATGAAGAAAACCCAGATCAAACTAGGACTCTAAACAGAAAACAGGCATTGATTCGACAACTTTGTCAGGACTTTCGAAAACTCAAACATTGATAAAAATATAAAAGTGAGGCGTTACCACCTCACCTTCATTGTCGATTAGTCAGCTAAACTAACTTGGCATTGGTAAGTATTGTCACCAACTGAGAAACTACCTTTACCATTCCATTCGTTATCAACTGCAAAACTTGCTGTAAATGGTGCTAGGTAACTGCCAATAGCAGGTGGTGGGAAAGAAACAACAGCCTGCCCTGTTACAGCAGCTACTTTTGTAACACCATTTAAGCCTGTTGCATGCATATGACCCGATGCGCTTGACGTAAATGTTGGAGAGTGTTGCGTACCTTCTTGAATCGCACCATTTGCACGACCGTTTAATGAACCAGTCACAGGATCTACTGCAAGCTGAAGTACCATTGATCCACTACCTACTAGACCTGTTTTATATTGCAGTTTGACGAGATATAGGCTTTCTGTAGACATTTTAATCATCCTTTAAACTTTGCTGAAATCAGGGAAGTGAGCTAATCGGATTTTAGTTACACCGATTTTCTTCACTTTTAATCGTTATTCGCCACAACAGTGATTATCTGCATGGCGAACAAAGCAAAGATTAGGAGACAAAATGACATTCACCCATTACAGTCTATTACATCGGGTTTCATAAACATGAAGCTTCAAAAACGATAAAAAAATAACGTTACAGTTACCATGATCTTAGCGGAATTTCACTGTTTCAAAGAGTTCGGCAATCAAGGTCGGTGTTCTTTTTTGACTCGGGTTTCGTTTTTTTAATTATGTTTAACAATTGAAAAGCGTTTATCCGCAAATGAGAACGGTGCTAAGAACAACTAAAGGTGGCGATGAAACTCACCACCTTAGTCTACATGACTAACGAATGACCGTACCAAATATTTTGTCGCCAGCATCCCCTAACCCAGGCACGATATAGCCTTTTTCATTAAGATGGCTATCAAGTGCTGCGGTGTAAATATCAACATCAGGGTGCGCCTTCAATGTGGCTTCAACGCCTTCCGGCGCTCGCGACCAGCACGATTGCTTTAATGTGTGTACAACCTGCTTTTTTCAACATGTCTATTGTCGCTATCATCGACCCACCTGTCGCGAGCATTGGGTCAACCACTAAGCTAAGACGCGCTTCTATATTGCCAACCAATTTCTCAAAATACGGGATCGGTTCGAGCGTTTCTTCGTTCCTTTCAAGCCCTACAACGCTTACTTTAGCCGCAGGAATAAGGCTCAATACGCCATCTAACATGCCTAGACCTGCTCGAAGGATCGGCACAACGGTAATTTTCTTACCTTTAATGTGGTTAACATCGATTTGAGTGCCTTCCCAGCCTGTGATTTGCATTGTTTCAAGTGGAAGATCTTTGGTTGCTTCGTAAGTCAGCAAGGTGCCGACTTCTGCTACAATTTCGCGAAAACTCTTTGTACTTATCCCCTGCTCGCGAAGAAGCGCGACTTTATGCTGTACAAGCGGATGAGAAACGATCTGAAGTGCCATGATAGATCCTTGTTGTCATTCAATTTTCGATATTGTAGCGTGTAAAAATGAAAAAAGCCCTTTACGGGCTTTCTAATTCAAAATTAATTACAACACGTCAAAGTCGTGTCGTTATTTGCGACTGCGCTGTGCTTCTTTTTGCGCTATCTTTTGTTCACGGCGCTCTTGAAGTGCTAGTTGTGCATCATGACCGATGTGTCCTTCACCACGTTTCTCAGCAAGTTTAATTTGCTTTTGACGTTCAGCGAAACGAGCACGTTGTTCTTCTGTCACTTCATCATGACAATGGTGACAAGAGATTCCTTCTTCGTACTCAGGACGCAATTTATCTTCTTCTGTGATTGGCAAACGGCAACCGTGACATTGGTCGTAAGACCCTTTTTCTAAATCATGATTAACTGCCACGCGGTTATCGAAAACAAAGCATTCGCCTTCCCACATCGTTTCTTCTTTCGGCACTTCTTCGAGGTATTTCAGAATACCACCTTCTAAATGGTAAACTTCATCGAAACCCTGCTCTTTCATGTAGGCTGTTGACTTTTCGCAACGGATCCCACCTGTACAGAACATCGCGACTTTCTTGTGCTTGCTTGGGTCTAAATTCTCTTTTGCCCACTGAGGAAACTCACGGAAAGTTTTAGTCTTTGGATCAATCGCGTTTTTAAACGTACCGATCTCGATTTCATAGTCGTTACGCGTATCAACAAGGACAACATCAGGATCGGAAATCAGTGCATTCCAATCTTGTGGTTTTACGTATGTGCCAACTACGTTTAACGGATCGATACCTTCAACGCCAAGCGTAACAATTTCTTTTTTCAACTTCACTTTTGTGCGGTAAAACGGGCATTCCTCATCAAATGACTCTTTGAAGACGATATTATCAAGACCCGGTTGGCTGTTTAACCAAGCCAACAATGCGTCAATACCTTCACGTTTTCCGGCAACAGTACCGTTTATACCTTCAGAGGCAAGGAGTAATGTTCCACGCACTTCATTTTGTTCCATTATCGTTTGAAGTGGTTCACGGATTTCTTTGAAATTTGGCAGTGACACAAATTTGTACATTGCGCACACAACAAAAGGAGCAGACATAGTATTTCCTAGAATTAAGCTTACTTGCCTGTGTTTAAGCACGACACAGACACAAAAACCGAATCGCAAATCCGGCGCCAAGCGCGCATTATACTTGGCTTTTCAATTATTACAAAAATACATTAATCCGCTTTGGGCATTTCGCTTGATTTGCTATAATGGTGTGTTTTTAGAATTTTGATTTCTTGGAGTATTCCTTTGCTTTTTACCGAATTAGGCATTGATAGCCGTCTTGCCAAGCAGCTTTCTCATCAAGGAATTGTCGAGCCAACTGAAATTCAGTCGCTTGCGATCCCAACTGCACTAGCAGGACACGACCTTTTTGCTCAGTCAAAAACTGGTTCGGGTAAAACACTCGCTTTTCTACTTCCTGCAGTTCAACGAGTGATCAAACAAAGAGCTCTGAGTAAGCGCGACCCACGTGTGCTCATCGTAACGCCAACTCGCGAGCTTGCGAACCAGGTATATACGCAGTGCCGTTTGCTTATCGCCAGCCACACGCTTAGTGTGGTGAAAATTCTTGGCGGTGAAAACTTCAATGATCAAGTCAAGGCGTTAAACAAAGACCCACATTTTGTTATTGGTACACCTGGGCGAATCGCCGATCACATCAATCAGCGTTCTATGCAATTACAAGGCCTAGAGATGCTCGTTTTTGATGAAGCAGACCGTATGCTGGACTTAGGTTTTAAAGAGCAATTGGACGTTATAAACGATGCGGCCAATCACCGTTTGCGTCAAACGTTACTTTTCTCGGCAACGCTAGACCACGCTGAAGTGAATGCAACGTCACGCAATTTGTTGAAATCACCGAAAACAATCATGCTTAGTGATGCTCATGAAAAGCATGAAGACATTACACAAAAACTGTATTTAGCCGATCATTTAGATCACAAACACGATTTACTTTTTCACTTTATGAATTCAGAAAAAGTCGGTCAATGTATTATTTTTACGGCTACACGTGCTGATACCGCACGCCTTAGTGACATGCTCATTGAAAAAGGATTAAAAGCCACGGCGCTTGCAGGCGATATGCCACAGAATAAACGTCTAGAAATTATGGACGCTTTTAGTCGTGGGCTTTACAAAGTCCTTGTCACAACCGATGTTGCTTCACGCGGATTAGATTTATTGTCCGTCACTCACGTAATCAATTTCGATTTGCCTAAACACGCAGAGGAATACGTGCATCGCATTGGACGTACAGGTCGAGCGGGTTTTAAAGGTACGGCTATTTCTCTTGTGGGTCCAAAAGATTGGAAGAGCTATCTTGCAATTCAGTCTTACCTTAAAGACGGGCTTACTTTTGATATCGTTGAAGGGTTAGAAGGCAAATTTAAAGGGTTTAGAGAGCAAAAACCAAAAGCGCCTAGCAAACCAAAAGTAACTAAAACGACAGCAAAACCAAGTGGTAAAGCAGCGAATAAAACGCGTAAACCAAAAGCGCCTAGAAAACCGATTGCAGCACCTTTTGATGTCGATGGTGCAGCACCACTTCGCCGTAAACCTAAGCCAAACTTAGAGGAATAAGTCCATGTTAGGACAAATTGAGTTATTAACAATAGAAGAAATCAATGCTGAAGGTGCTTACCTCAATGGCGGGCAATTGGGCGATGTTTTTTTACCAAAAGCAGAATTAGCCGACCACCTTGAAGCGGGCGATCCTGTGCAAGTGTTTATCTATCTGGACAACGCTGGCCACCCTACCGCAACGACCAAAAAGCCAATTGCTAAAGTAGGTGAATTTGCACTGCTTCGCGTAAAAGAAATTACGACGGTCGGCGCGTTTATGGATAATGGCATTGCAAAAGATATTCTGGCGCCGTACAACGAACAAAAGCCAAAGATGCAAGATGGCCACAGTTATCTTGTGAGAATATACCTCGACAATGCGTCACAGCGTATTTGTGCATCAAGTAATTTGAAAAAATTTGTCGACAAGACACCACCTAATTATCAAAAATCGCAGCAAGTCGAGCTTATTGTTGCAGGGAAAACTGACATTGGCTATAAGGTGATTGTCAATGAAAGTCACTTCGGCGTCGTGTTCTTTAGCGATGTGTTTCAGCGTATGTATGTTGGCCAACGTCTTCCTGGTTTTATTAAAAACGTCCGTGAAGACGGTAAGCTAGATATTACGCTTGAAAAGCCAGGTATGGCAAAAATCGATGATTTGGGTGAAAAGATTCTACAAGCTTTAAAGGCAAATGGCGGGAAACTTCCACTAGGTGATAAAAGCGACCCTGAACTCATTAAAAAGCAGTTCCAAACGAGCAAAGCAAACTTCAAAAAGGCAATTGGAGGTTTGTTTAAACAAGGCCTTATCGATTTACAAGCCACCTCTATATCTTTGAAATAATGAAAAATGCCGCGATATCGCGGCATTTTTTCTTTTATTTTAGCAAATACACTATTCACATCTTACTTATTTGCGTAAAGCGCACCAATAACGTGTATCCCAATTAACCACCAAAGCGTCGTCATAAAAGTATGATGAAGTGATTGAATGTCGCTATATGAGCTCAAGTTTTTCTCTCCCCCTTCACTGAAGTGGATCCCGAACAAGTTAAAAGGGATGTCGATATTAGCAGCCATTAAGAAGCCTGTCGTTACGAGGCCGAACAGTGTTAACACCAGTCCAATCCGCACTGACGCAATAAACCTTGCATGGGTCGGATTCTCAATTGGCTTACGCACTTTGGAGTTGGGAAAGAAATAGTTAAACGCTAAGCGACTGAGCACCAACATTAGCACAATCATTGCAAGCAAAGCATGGTTCGAAACTGCTTCTTGCCGATGTAGTATTTGACCTTTAAGTCGATAATCCGTTATGTGAATTTGGGCATTCATGTTCAACACCATTATGATCACCAAAAATGCGCCAGCCCAATGCAGCAATCTATCTACTAGGTAACTCTTGTTCATTCCAATTCCCTTGATATAAATAAAATACTTCTTCTAGTATGTTCGCATCAATTTTAGTTCAATATTTTCTGAACGTTCAAGAAGGTAAATGTAAATTAATATGAATGTAATCGCGGTGAAAAGTGCTAATTTGAGTGTAATGTAGAGGACGTTACTTTGAAGGGTGTAAGTTCGCACCGATCAGTGCGAACTTAACGAATTGATTAGACCAACGATTCATTAATCGACTTAAGCGTTGCAACAGGATCTGCCGCTTGAGTAATTGGGCGACCAATTACTAAGTAATCGCTACCGGCTTCAATCGCCAATTTTGGTGTCATTATGCGTTTTTGGTCGCCAGCATCTGCACCAGCTGGACGAATGCCCGGTGTAATCAGTTTGAAATCGACACCCAATTCCGCTTTTAATGACGCTGCTTCTTGGGCAGAACAAACCACACCATCTAGACCTGCTTCTTTCGTCAATTTTGCTAAATACATCACTTGCTCAGCGGGTGATTTTTCAACACCAAGTCGTTTAAGTTGGGCTTCGTCCATACTAGTAAGTACGGTCACAGCAATAAGAAGTGGTGCTTTCTCTCCATAACTTTCTAACGCAGCTTTCGCTTTTTGCATCATTTCTAAACCACCTGATGCATGGACGTTAACCATCCACACGCCCAACTCGGCAGCAGCGGTAACTGCTTTGGCAACCGTATTTGGAATGTCGTGGAATTTTAAATCAAGGAAGACATCAAACCCCATCGCAACAAGTTGTTTTACAAACTCTGGGCCAAAGTAGGTGAACATTTCTTTTCCTACTTTTAAGCGACAAGTGTCAGGAGATAGTTGCTTAACAAAATCCAGTGCTGCTTCTTGATTGTCATAATCAAGGGCAATCACTACTTTTTTATTTAGATCTGATGACATGGTATACCTAATAAATAAACGTTTATCTCGACGCTAATAACCGTCAAGGCCTTTCGATGGAAGTATGGTTTCCCAGTGCTTACAAGACGGACATAACCAATAAAGCGTGTGACTACTAAAGCCGCAGTGTTGACATTGATACTCGTGCTTCGTCGCGATGTAGGACTTGACCAACTTATCAATCTGGGCCAACACTTCGGTCATGTTGCCTTGTTTTTCTCCGAGTAATTGTAACAGAAAACTGAATCCGCGTATTGATGGTTCTCGCTTTAGACTCGCTGTTAAGAACAGGATCGCCTTTTCGACTTCGCCATTTTTTACCAACACTTCGCAATATTTAATGCGAATTAAAACACCACCCTGACACAACAATTCTTCAATCAGTTCATCAAACTGTTCTTCAAGATTGAGTGACTTATAGCTGCTTTCAAGGTCTTCAATGAATAAGGGAACCGTGACCGGTTTAAATGTGGCTAGCTCACGCCAGTAATAAATCGACTTGACGAAGTCTTTTTGAATAAAGGCTTGTTTACCCAATTCATAGAGTGGTCGCATCGCTTTATATTTCAGTCGAAATGCTCGCTCAATGAGCTCCATGTTTTCTGATTCAATGCCCGCTTCGCAATAATAGTTTGCAATTGTCGCGAGCTGTTGTGGGCGAGTCACTAAATTACGATGTGCTTCGAACATATTGATGCCTTTTTGCCACTCTCGCATTTGAGAATACAACGAGAGCATTGGATCAATCGCTTCTTTGTGTTCGGATTTGATCAGAATTACAAGGTGTTCTTCCGCACTGTCTAACATGCCAGCCATTATATAATCGAGTGCCAGCTCTAGACGGTTTACAGCCAAATCGGCGTGTTCCAAGGCTGGTTGCTTTAACAACAATTCGTGAATTTTAATCGCGCGGTCTAATTCTCCACGCTTACGGAATAGCGACGCAAGCGTAAGATAATGCTCTACCGTATCCGCTGAGACTTCTAATAATTTAATGAGATGTTCAAGACCTTGATCTTCTTCTCTATCAAGTAAGTATTTAAGGCCTTTACTGTATTCTGATGTAATGATGCGATTTTGTTCATGAGCTTGGTTTTTAGCGCTATTTTTACCCATGATGTAACCATAGGCGGCTGCTACAGGGAGCAGTAAAAACAACAGCTCAAGCATATTAGTTTTCTACATCACTAATGGCGGAATTTTGTTTTTTATACCGATAATGCTGCCACTTTAATTTGGTAAAAAACACGCTAAACACAGCCAAACCAACGGCTATACCTAATATAAAGCAAATGCTCATTACCGCAGCTAAAGGAAGTGTACTGCTTGCTACAATGAAGTTTAACTTAACTAGGTGTGGGTTTTGAGTCCCAAGTATAAACGCTAGTATGATTAAACTAATTGCCACTCCCTTAATAATAATCCTTAGCAATGGTTACCTCGAACTTAACCACTGATGCTTTCGTTTACACGATCACGAAGCTCTTTACCTGGTTTGAAATGTGGTACGTGTTTACCATCTAATTCAACTGTATCGCCCGTCTTTGGGTTACGACCTGTTCTTGGTGCACGGTAGTGTAGAGAAAAACTACCAAAACCACGAATCTCTATACGCTCTGAAGCAGACAATGACCCTGCCATTAGCTCAAGAATCTCTTTTACTGCATTTTCCACGTCTTTCATAGGTACATGGGCATGCTGTTGTGCTAATTGTTCTATCAGTTCTGACTTTGTCATATATCATTTCCTTAAAACACAAAAAAGGAAGGGCTAAAGTGCCCTTCCATTTAGACTTGAAAAATTAGTCTTTTTGAGCGTTTTTGAAAGCTGCTGCCATAGCGTTTTCGAACTCTGGCTCGTCTTTCTTAAGCTTCTCAAGAACTTCTTTCTCTTCAGCTTCGAACATAGCTTTAACTGATAGGCTGATAGCACGGTTCTTACGGTCTACGCCCATGAATTTAGCTTCGATTTCGTCGCCTGCAGAAACAACAGTTGTTGCGTCTTCAACACGCTCTTGAGCGATGTCAGCTACACGGATGTAACCTTCAACACCTTCGCCAAGCTCAATCGTTGCGCCTTTAGCGTCAACTTCAGTCACTTTACCTTTAACAATAGCACCTTTTTTGTTTGCGTCTAGGTAGTTATTGAAAGGATCAGCTTCGATTTGCTTAACACCAAGAGAGATACGCTCACGCTCTGGATCTACTTGTAGAACGATAGCTGTGATTTCGTCGCCTTTCTTGAATTCACGTACTGCTTCTTCACCTGGAGTGTTCCAAGAGATGTCAGATAGGTGAACAAGACCGTCAATACCGCCGTCAAGACCGATGAAGATACCGAAGTCAGTGATTGACTTGATCTTACCAGTTACTTGGTCGCCTTTGTTGAATTGACGAGCAAACTCTTGCCATGGGTTAGGCTTACATTGTTTAAGACCTAGAGAAATACGACGACGTTCTTCGTCGATTTCAAGAACCATCACTTCTACAGTGTCACCAAGTGAAACAACTTTAGATGGGTGGATGTTCTTGTTAGTCCAATCCATTTCTGAAACGTGAACTAGACCTTCAACGCCTTCTTCGATTTCAACGAAACAGCCGTAGTCAGTTAGGTTAGTTACGCGACCAGTAAGTTTAGCACCTTCTGGGTAACGGCCAGCGATAGCTGCCCATGGATCTTCGCCAAGTTGCTTAAGACCTAGAGAAACGCGAGTTTTGTCTTTGTCAAACTTAAGAACTTTAACTAGGATTTCGTCACCAACATTTACGATTTCGCTTGGGTGCTTAACGCGTTTCCAAGCCATGTCAGTGATGTGTAGAAGGCCGTCAACACCGCCTAAATCTACGAACGCACCGTAGTCAGTAAGGTTCTTAACGATACCTTTAACTTCTTGACCTTCAACAAGGTTCTGAAGAAGTTCATCACGCTCTTGTGAGTTTTCAGACTCGATAACAGCACGACGAGAAACAACTACGTTGTTACGCTTTTGGTCAAGCTTGATTACTTTGAACTCAAGCTCTTTACCTTCTAGGTGAGCAGTGTCGCGAACTGGACGAACGTCTACTAGTGAACCAGGTAGGAACGCACGGATCGTGTCCACTTCAACAGTGAAACCGCCTTTAACTTTACCGTTGATAACACCGATAACAGTTTCTTGCTCTTCACATGCTTTCTCAAGACGAATCCAAGCTTCGTGACGCTTCGCTTTCTCACGAGAAAGGATAGTCTCACCGAAACCGTCTTCGATTGCGTCTAGTGCAACATCAACTTCGTCGCCAACAGCAACTTCAATCTCACCAGCAGCATTTTTGAATTGCTCAACAGGGATTGCACTTTCAGACTTAAGGCCAGCGTCAACTAGAACAACGTTGTTCTCGATTGAAATAACTACACCTTTTACGATTGAGCCTTGTTCTGCATCAAAACCCTTTAGGCTCTCTTCAAATAACTGCGCAAAATTTTCTGACATACTAAATACGTCTCTATAAAGTTAATTTACCAATTAGCAACCATGCTGCATGGGGTTATGAATAAAGCGTCAGCATCCTGCTAACACACAAAAAAATTCTATTTTAAACTTCCCTTAGGAAGCTTGCCTGACATTACGGCATCCGACAAAATCGATAAGACCCGGTCAAATACCTGTTCTGCATTAAGCTCAGTTGTATCAATCGTTATCGCATCATCCGCAGGCACGAGCGGTGCAACTTTACGATTCATATCGCGATCATCACGAGCTTTTATATCTTCAAGCAGACCACTAAGTGTAACATCTAAGCCTTTATCGTTCAACTCATTGAAGCGTCTTCTCGCTCTTTCTTCAGCGCTCGCCGTAAGATAGAGTTTTATTTCTGCGTCAGGGAAAACAACCGTTCCCATGTCTCTGCCGTCGGCGATAAGACCAACTTCAGAACGGAACGCTCTTTGACGACGCAAAAGTGCTTCACGAACTCGTGGTAAAGCAGCGACTTTTGAAGCTGCAGCGCCCACTTCTTCATTGCGAATGGTATTGCTGACGTCTTCGCCTTCTAATACTATTTTGGTTCTTTTTGTTGTGGCATCAATCAAAAACTGTACGTCTAAGTTTGCTGCTAAAGGCACAAGATCCGCTTCATTATCTAGGGCGATGTTATGATGAATCGCTGCAAGTGCAAGCACTCGATAGATTGCACCACTATCCAAAACATCCCAATTCAACTTTTCAGCTAACAAGCGACAAACAGTTCCTTTGCCAGATCCACTTGGGCCATCTACGGTGATCACGGGCATAGTTGCCTGCATTCAAACCTCCAAAAATGCTCACCTAATTTTCTGGGGCGATATTATACGTGAGTTTCTATATAAAAGCTGCTTGATGATGTAACTTTTTGTTAGAAAATCGCTTTTAGTCACCAATAACCTAGGTACATTCCTTTAACATCAAGCCTTTTGGTGGCAATGATAATTTCTAGATCTGAATTATTTTCTTACCATGAAAATGACCTTCTAGATTAACTTTTGACGCTTTTTCATACCAAGATTCAAACTGCTCAAGTGATAACTATAGCCGCCATCTGCTTTTTATTTATAGACCTCCCGTCTTATTTCTGATTGGGGGGATGAATTAAAAAGGCCGGTAAACCGGCCTTTTTTATCTAATCAACGCATCAAGCGTATTGATCAAATGGAGTCGAGAGTGAACTATTCACTAATACTTGATAGCACGTCAAAATACGTTGGGAACGTTTTCGCAGTACATTTAGGATCGTTAATAATAATCTCTTTGCCACCAACAGCGACCATGGAAAAACACATCGCGATGCGGTGGTCGTTATAAGTATCTATATCGACAACATTAAAGGTTTTAGGCGGTTCAATTTCAATAAAATCATGACCTTCAACGACCGTGGCCCCAACTTTACGAAGCTCAGTCGCCATCGCGTTTAACCGGTCAGTTTCCTTCACTCGCCAATTATAAATATTACGAATCGCTGTAGGCCCTTTCGCAAAGAGTGCAACCGTCGCAAGAGTCATCGCCGCGTCTGGAATAGCATTGGCATCAATGTCTACGCCCTTTAGTTCACCTTTACGGACGACGATACGATCATCATGCCAATCAATTTGAGCGCCGACCTGCTCCATTACATGAGCGAACCCAATGTCGCCTTGCACGCTTTTAGAGCCAACTCCACGGATCTCGATTTCGCCCCCAGCAATTGCCGCAGCCGCGACAAAATAAGAAGCGGAAGATGCATCACCTTCAACTAAAATTTCGCCAGGAGATTGGTATTGCTGATTGCCTTTAACACGGAACACTTGATAGTTTTCATTGTCCACGTCTACGCCAAATTGGCGCATGACGCCTAAGGTGATATCAATATATGGCTTAGAAACCAACTCACCTTTAATATGGATTTCGCTATCTCCTGCAAACAATGGCGCTGCCATTAACAGTGCGGTTAAAAATTGGCTAGAAATAGAACCATCAATCTCAACCTTGCCACCAGTCAAACGTTTACCCGCAATTTTGAGCGGTGGGTAATCCTTTGTTTTCAGATACGTAATATCGGCGCCTAGGTCACTGAGTGCATCAACTAAGTGGCCGATTGGACGCTCTTCCATTCGTGGCTCACCGACTAATGTAAATTCCCCCTGAGTTGTTGCAAGCACTGCCGTCAAAGGACGGTAAGCTGTTCCAGCGTTACCTAAAAATAGCTCATTAGAGGGCGTGTTTAGAACACCACCTTGCCCATTGACTAGTGCTTCCGTTTTTTCTTCATTCAACGTTACTGATACGCCCATTTGCTCTAGAGCGCCAAGCATATGACGAATATCATCACTATCAAGTAGGTTGGTAACTTTAGTTTGGCCTTTGCACAATGCCGCTAGCAATAGAATTCGGTTCGACAAGCTCTTTGAACCGGGTAGCGTGACAACTCCATTAACTTTGGAAATCGGTTGCAGTCGCAATTGCTCCATCAACTGTTCTCCTTGGCAAATTGTTCCATAAAGGCCACTAACGCTTGTACACCTTCAATAGGCATAGCGTTATATATACTAGCTCGCATACCACCAACGATACGATGTCCTTCTAGCGCAACCAGTCCAGCTTGCTCTGCTTGAGATAAAAAGGCTTCATTTAACGCATCGTCTTTTAGCCAAAATGGAACATTCATTAGCGAGCGACAGTGAACGGCAACCTTGTTGCTATAAAAATCAGATTGATCAATGTAGTCATACAAGATCTGCGCTTTTTCTCTATTTCGCGCTTCCATCTCTTTTACACCACCAATAGATTCTAAATATTTGAATACCTCCGCGGCCAAATACCATGCGAACGTCGGAGGCGTGTTGTACATACTGCCTTGCTGAGCTTCCAATGCATAGTCAAGGATCGATGGCTTTACTAATCCCTTTCGGGCTAACAACGTTTTCTTGATGATTACAATACAAAGACCCGATGGGCCGATGTTTTTCTGAGCGCCAGCGTAAATCAAATCAAAGTCATTGACATTGATTTCACGAGATAAAATGTTCGATGACATATCGGCCACAATCGGCGCTGTTGGATGTGAAGGGACGTCAAAAATCTCGATGCCATCGATTGTTTCATTAGGGCAATAATGAATAAATGACGCAGCTTCAGGTAATGTCCACTCTGAAACTGGCGTAATGCTAAATTTACCATCGACATCGTTACGAATGTCAATTCCTTGGGCTTCTAGGTATTTTGCCCCTTCGGATGTGGCGCCTTTAGACCAAATACCATTTTCAATGTAAACGCCAGGCAAGCCATCTTCGCTCAAGTTTAAAGGCACTGCAGCAAATTGGCCTCGACCGCCACCATGCATAAACAGCACTTCGTATTCGTCGGAGATGTTCATCAATCTGCGTAGGCTTGCTTCACATTCTTTCACCATCGCTAAAAATGGTTTAGAACGGTGGCTGACTTCCATCACTGAAACACCAAGTCCTTGCCAATCAAGAAACTCCTGCTGTGCCTTTTTCATTACATCTGGCGGTAACATCGCAGGGCCTGCGCAAAAATTATAAACGGTCATTATTTTCCTCATTCCTAATAGTGACTTTGTGGGTGGTTAGAAAAGTGGGTTCACTTCTCATTCCTGATTCAAAACACTAACTCATCATGAGTCACTCATTTTTGGACAAACAAATGACGCAAAGAGCCAGTGCACAAAACGAAAAAAGCGGCCGAAGCCGCTTTTAAAACTGGTTATTCCGGTGCTTGTTCTTCATTCACCGTTTCTGGTGCATCATCGACACCATCAACCTGTTCAATACCCTCATCAAACGGAAGGTCTTCAACCTCAATCTCATCGATACGTTGTAAACCAACTACTTGTTCGCCGTCAATAGTACGGATCAAAATAACACCTTGTGTATTTCGTCCTACAACCGAAACTTCGTTAACTCGAGTACGTACCAACGTGCCGCGATTCGAGATAAGCATGATTTCATCATTATCTAGAACCTGAACAGCACCAACAACTTTGCCGTTACGTTCAGACACTTTGATTGACACAACGCCTTGCGTTGCACGACCTTTAATTGGGTATTCTTCAAGTGGTGTACGTTTACCATAACCATTCTCGGTTACCGTCAAGATTGGGCCGTCGTTCTTCGGCACAATCAGTGAAACCACTTTTTGATCATCTGCTAATCGAATGCCACGTACACCCGTTGCAGTACGACCCATTGGTCTTACGCCTTTGAAAATAATTTCAGGGTTGCCATTTTCATCAAAAATTGGGTTGCCATCTTCATCTGTTGCTTGTGATTCTTCTGCTTCTTTAAAGCGAACCACTTTACCTGCATCCGAGAACAACATAATTTCTGAACTACCATCGGTGATATCTACACCAATGAGGCTATCGCCCTCTTTCAAGTTAATCGCAATGATACCGCTTGAGCGTTGACGAGAGTATTCAATGAGCGACGTCTTCTTAACCGTACCATCTGCCGTTGCCATGATTACGTATTTGTTTTCTTCATATTCACGAACAGGAAGAATAGCAGTAATACGTTCATCTGCTTCAAGTGGCAGTAGGTTAACAATTGGCTTACCGCGCGCAGTACGAGATGCAAGTGGTAGTTGATATACTTTCAACCAATACAAGCGACCCGAGGTTGAGAAGCAAAGAATGGTATCGTGCGTGTTCGCAACTAGCAGACGTTCGATAAAATCTTCGTCTTTCATTCGTGTTGCTGCTTTACCTTTACCACCACGACGTTGAGACTCATAGTCAGAAAGCGGTTGGTACTTCACATAACCTTCGTGAGAAAGCGTCACAACAACGTCTTCTTCAGTGATAAGGTCTTCTAGGCTGATGTCGTGTGCAGCTGCACTAATTTCAGTGCGACGACCATCACCGTAAGTCTCTTTGATTTCAACAAGTTCGTCACGGATTACTTCCATCAAACGCTCTGGTGAACTTAAGATGTAAAGCAATTCAGCGATCAGATCTAGCAACTCTTGGTATTCAGCAAGAATTTTCTCGTGCTCAAGACCAGTAAGCTTATGTAAACGCAAATCTAAGATAGCTTGTGCTTGTTGTTCAGAAAGGTAGTACATGCCATCACGGATACCAAGTTCTGGAGCTAACCAGTCTGGACGCGCGACGTTTTCTTCACCCGCTTTTTCAAGCATAGGACGAACAGTACCCAAGTCCCATGGACGTGAAACAAGTGAAATTTTAGCTTCACTTGGACTTGGCGACTTACGAATAAGTTCGATGATAGGGTCGATGTTTGCAAGTGCAATCGCCAAACCTTCAAGTGTATGGGCACGATCTCTTGCTTTACGTAAATCATACACTGTACGGCGTGTTACTACTTCTCGGCGGTGAATGATGAACGCTTCCAACATTTCTTTAATGTTGAACAATTTTGGTTGATTGTTAGCAAGCGCAACCATGTTGATACCAAACACAGTTTGCATTTGTGTTTGTGCATACAGGTTATTAAGTAGAACTTCGCCTACTTCGCCACGCTTAACTTCAATAACAATGCGCATACCGTCTTTGTCAGACTCATCACGTAGCGCACTGATGCCTTCAATTTTCTTTTCTTTAACTAACTCAGCAATCTTTTCAATGAGACGTGCTTTGTTAACTTGGTATGGGATCTCGTGAACGATAATCGTTTCACGGCCTGTTTTTTCATCGACCTCAATCTCTGCACGGGCACGAATGTAGATTTTGCCACGACCGGTTTTGTATGCATCGATAATGCCTTTCTTACCGTTAATAATTGCAGAGGTTGGGAAATCAGGCCCCGGAATGTAGTCGATGATTTCTTCGATCGTCATATCCGGATTTTGGATAAGAGCCAAACAACCATTGATAACTTCTGTTAAGTTGTGTGGAGGTATATTTGTTGCCATACCAACCGCAATACCAGAAGAACCGTTTACCAATAAGTTAGGCACTTTAGTTGGCAAAACATCTGGGATTTGCTCTGTGCCGTCGTAGTTTGGCACATAATCAACCGTTTCTTTTTCAAGGTCGGCAAGTAGCTCATGTGACAATTTCGACATACGGACTTCCGTATAACGCATTGCCGCAGCAGAGTCACCATCAACTGAACCGAAGTTACCTTGACCATCAACGAGCATATAACGCAACGAGAATGGCTGTGCCATACGTACGATTGTATCGTATACCGCACTATCACCATGAGGGTGATATTTACCGATTACATCACCTACAACACGTGCAGATTTTTTGTATGGTTTGTTCCAATCATTTTTAAGTTCATGCATCGCGAACAGTACGCGGCGGTGCACTGGCTTAAGACCATCACGAACATCAGGAAGTGCACGACCAACAATTACGCTCATTGCGTAATCTAGATACGAGTTCTTGAGTTCGTCTTCAATATTGACTGGCAGGATTTCATTGGCGAGATCAGACATTTGACTCTACTTTCCTTCAGTGTCACTCACTTTTGTGTCAAACTTGCGACTCGTGAGCATGTTATTATTAAAATATGCGAAGGCCATCGTATCATAAATTTAAAGAATTTACAGGCCGCAAAGTATGGGTTTTATAAAATACCCCCTTTAAAATGCGCTCAGATTAATCAGGAAGCTTTTTATGACCGAACATCAGAATGTGGATAGTGCTGAAATTGCTAAGTTTGAGGCGATTGCAGAACGTTGGTGGGACCGCGAGGGCGAATTTAAACCATTGCATGACATTAATCCGCTTCGTTTAGATTTTATCCAAAACAAAAGTAATGGCCTTTTCGGTAAAAAAGTACTCGATGTTGGTTGCGGTGGTGGCATTCTTACTGAAAGTATGGCCAAAGTTGGAGCGGATGCGACAGGCATTGACATGGGCCAAGAGCCTCTAAATGTAGCAAAGTTACACGCGCTTGAGGCGGGAGTTAATGTTAGTTATCTGAAAACGCCTGTAGAAGTTTTTGCTGACGAAAACCCTGCTCACTTTGACGTAGTAACCTGTATGGAAATGTTAGAACACGTTCCTGACCCCGCTTCTGTAATCCACGCTGTTGCTAAGCTCGTGAAACCAGGTGGGCAAGTTTTCTTCTCTACTTTAAACAAAACATTAAAAGCCTATCTACTCGCAATTGTTGGCGCTGAAAAAGTCATGAAAATTGTTCCTGATGGAACACACGACCATGATAAGTTCATCCGTCCTGCAACGTTGATTGACTGGGCAGAACAAGCTGACCTGAAAGTAAGAGCAAGTACGGGAATCGAATACTCTCCTCTTTCTAAACAATTCAAATTGAGCAAAGACGTGAGCGTTAACTATATTCTTCACTTTGAGAAACTTGCCTAATGCCGACTGCAAAACCTAGTGCGGTACTTTTTGATCTGGACGGTACATTACTTGATACCGCGCCAGATCTTTTAAAAGCACTCAATGATATTCTAGCACAAGAAGATTTAGACCCTGTAAACGAGGTAGCATTTAGACCAACAGTCTCTGACGGTTCTAAGGCCATGTTGGAGCTTGGTTTTGGCGATGAACTCAAATCACGGGATTTTGAATCACTTAAAACACGATTCTTGTCGCTTTATGAAACGCTCGGTTGTAAGCACTCCGTGTTGTTCGACGGAATTGATTTACTTATTTCGGGATTGATTGCCAACGAAATCAACGTTGCAATTGTTACAAACAAACCCACCTTTCTGACCTTACCCATTGTTAAAAGCATAACAACTCTTTCAAGAATACCGGTCGTGATCTGCGGTGATACGTTAGCACGCGCTAAACCGTACCCAGATCAATTATTGCATGCATGTGATCAATTAAATGTAAACCCATCAGCATGTTGGTATATTGGGGACGCCGAAAGAGATGTGCAAGCCGCTAAAGCCGCTGGAATGAAATCCATCGTGGCGATGTGGGGATACGTTCCTAGTACAAAGGTTGCACAAACTTGGAACGCGGATCAATATGCTACTAACCCATCGGATATTTTTCACAATATGTAGTGACATTGAAGTCAGTTAATACTATATATTGTGTTGTGAGCGCTTTTTGCACGATGTGCTGGCGAATTAAAAATCACTTAATTTACAGAGTAAAAAAAAGCGAAAAAAAGATTTTCGCGAGTTGATTTTTAATTTTTTTACTTTGAACTAAAGTTCAAAGGTTAGTGAGCACTAACGAAAATGGATTATCCCAATGTTATCCACAATCGTGGCCGGATCTGTCCCTTGCAAAAAAAGATCAACCACTCTATCTTGTGATCCTCGGTTTGTGGAGCACCATATATAGTGGTGAAATGCTAAACAAATTTTAGCCCCGTGCGCAAATCATAAAAACACAGTCATTCCTAAGGGATACAGGCACAACTATGAACCAACAGCTATCAGTCACTAAAAGAAACGGCCGCAAAGAGCCGTTGGATCTTGATAAGATCCATCGCGTTATAGAATGGGCAGCAGAGGGATTAGACAACGTCTCTGTTTCACAAGTAGAGCTTAAATCGCACATCCAGTTTTATGATGGCATTCGCACAGAAGACATCCATGAAACAATCATCAAAGCCGCTGCTGACTTAATCTCAAAAGAAACTCCGGATTATCAGTATCTTGCTGCGCGTCTTGCTGTATTCCACTTACGCAAGAAAGCCTATGGTCAATTCGAACCACCACGTTTATACGATCACATCGTTACGATGGTCGAAGATAACCGTTACGATCGCCATTTATTGGTAGACTATACAAAAGAAGAGATTGAACAGCTTGAAGGCTTCCTTGATCATAGTCGCGATCTTAATTTCAGCTACGCCGCGGTAAAACAACTAGAAGGTAAATACCTAGTTCAAAACCGAGTGACTGGCCAAATCTATGAAAGCGCTCAATTCCTTTATATGCTTGTGTCTGCGAGTTTGTTCTCGGGCTATGATAAAGAGTCGCGCTTAGACTATATCCGCCGTTTTTATGATGCGGTATCGACATTCAAAATTTCGTTACCTACGCCTATTATGGCTGGTGTGCGTACACCAACACGTCAATTTAGCTCGTGTGTTCTCATTGAATGTGACGATAGCCTTGATTCAATCAATGCAACATCATCTGCAATAGTTAAATACGTTTCACAGCGTGCAGGGATTGGTATTAATGCCGGTCGCATTCGTGCTCTTGGTAGCCCAATTCGCAATGGCGAGGCTTACCATACTGGCTGTATTCCATTTTACAAACACTTCCAAACCGCGGTTAAGAGCTGTTCTCAAGGTGGCGTTCGCGGTGGTGCTGCTACCCTATTCTACCCATTATGGCACTTGGAAGTTGAAAACTTACTCGTATTAAAGAACAACCGTGGTGTTGAAGAAAACCGCGTACGTCATTTGGATTATGGTGTTCAGTTTAACAAACTAATGTACTCTCGCTTGATTAAAGATGAGTATATTACTCTGTTCAGCCCATCTGACGTGCCTGGACTCTATGACTCATTCTTCCAAGACCAAGCTAAGTTTGAAGAATTGTACGTTAAGTATGAACAAGACGAGTCGATCCGTAAAAAGCGCATTAAAGCAATTGAACTATTCTCAATGTTTGCTCAAGAGCGTGCTAGTACAGGCCGTATCTACTTGCAAAACGTTGACCACTGTAATACACACAGTCCGTTTGACCCAGCGGTTGCGCCTATTCGTCAATCTAATTTATGTTTAGAAATCGCGTTACCAACTAAACCGTTGAACAATGTAAATGACCCAGAAGGTGAAATTGCATTGTGTACGCTATCGGCGTTCAACTTGGGTGCGATTCAATCTCTTGACGAGTTAGAAGAACTCGCTGAGCTTGCAGTTCGTGCACTTGATAACTTGCTTGATTATCAAGACTACCCTGTCCCTGCTGCCTTCAACGCAACAATGGGCCGCCGTACGCTTGGTATCGGTGTTATCAACTTCGCCTATTACCTTGCAAAGAACGGTGTGAAGTATTCTGACGGCAGCGCAAACGGTTTGACGCATAGAACATTCGAAGCGATTCAATATTATCTGATGAAGGCTTCAAATGAACTTGCAAAAGAAAAAGGCGCATGTCCTAAGTTTAACGAAACGACGTATTCAAAAGGCATCATGCCAATCGATACGTACAAGAAAGACTTAGATTCAGTGTGTTCTGAGCCATTGCATTTAGACTGGGATTCACTACGTGAAAACATCGTGAAGTACGGTATGCGTAACTCAACGCTGTCAGCGCTTATGCCTTCTGAAACATCTTCTCAGATTTCGAACGCAACTAACGGTATTGAACCACCACGTGGTCACATTAGTGTAAAAGCAAGTAAAGACGGCATCTTGAAGCAAGTTGTACCAGAATATGATCGTCTAAAAGACAGCTATGAACTTCTTTGGGATATTCCATCTAACGATGGTTACCTACAACTTGTTGGTATTATGCAAAAATTTATCGACCAAACGATTTCTGCAAACACCAATTATGATCCAAACAAGTTTGATGGTGGTAAAGTACCAATGAAGTTGTTGTTGAAAGATCTTTTAACAGCATACAAACTAGGTGTGAAAACATTGTATTACCACAATACGCGTGATGGCGCATCGGATTCTCAAGAGGAATTGAAACCTCAAGTGGAAGACGATGGCTGTGAAGGCGGAGCGTGTAAAATCTAATAATAATTATAGCGGGTCTAAGGCCCGCTTTTTCTGGTATTGAGTGGTTTTTTATGTCTTATTCAACTTTTAGCAGAACGCATAATGATCAGTTAAAAGAACCAATGTTTTTTGGTCAGTCGGTTAACGTTTCTCGTTACGACCAGCAAAAGTTTCCTATTTTTGAAAAGCTTATCGAGAAGCAGTTATCGTTTTTCTGGCGACCAGAAGAAGTGGACGTTAGTAAAGACCGTATCGATTTCCAAGCACTTCCTGAGCACGAGAAGCACATTTTCTTAAGTAACCTTAAGTATCAAACTCTGTTAGATAGTGTTCAAGGTCGTTCGCCGAATGTCGCGTTTCTTCCTATTGTTTCGCTTCCAGAATTAGAAACGTGGATTGAAACATGGGCGTTCAGTGAAACCATTCATAGCCGTTCGTACACGCACATTATTCGTAACGTGACTCAAAATCCTGAGCTTGTCTTTGATGACATCGTGACAAATGACCGTATTTCACAACGCGCAAATGCGGTGACAAAACACTACGATGAGCTAATAGAGAAAGTGGCTATCTACAACCAATATGGTGAAGGTAAACACACTATCAATGGCGAAACCGTTCATATCAATTTGTTTGAATTGAAGAAACTGCTTTATCTATGTGTCATGTCCGTCAACATTCTCGAAGCAATTCGTTTCTATGTTAGTTTCGCGTGTTCGTTTGCGTTTGCTGAACGTGAATTGATGGAAGGTAACGCAAAAATCATTAAGCTAATCGCGCGTGATGAGGCGTTACATTTGTCTGGTACACAGCACATGCTTAATATCATGCAAGAAGGTAAAGACGACCCTGAAATGGCAATCGTCGCTGCCCAGTGCAAAGAGCAAGCAATTGCGATGTTCGTTGAAGCAGCGCAGCAAGAGAAAGAATGGGCGGAATACCTATTCAAAGATGGCTCAATGATTGGTTTGAACAAAGATATTTTGTGCCAATACGTTGAGTACATTACGAATGTACGCATGGCCGCAGTAGGCTTGCCAACGCAATTTGCAAATAAGAGCAACCCGATTCCATGGATTAATGCTTGGCTCGTCTCTGATAACGTTCAGGTTGCTCCACAAGAAGCTGAAATTAGTTCATACCTTGTTGGTCAAATTGACGCGGAAGTAGATGCTTCTGACTTTGGTGATTTCGACCTGTAATGGTTGAAAAATCTATTCCTGTTGTCACATTGACTAATCATAATGAGCCGCTGCAACATGCGGCTCATTCACCTTCCCTGCTTGTGACGTTAGAATCCGCCAAAATAGATGCACCTTACCAATGTCGAGAGGGGTTTTGCGGTGCGTGCAGAGTGAAGCTGATTAAAGGACAGGTCATCTATAATGAAGAACCTCTGGCGTTTGTTCGAGAGGGAGAAGTTCTGACCTGTTGCAGCCAACCGATCACTGATATTGAGATTGAACTATTTTAGCTTGTAGATTTGAGATTCGAAGTAATCACTTTTATTACTCACTGCAATCAAACCATTATCAATAACCACATCCCAATGCAAACTTTGCGTAATACTTTCAGACAACCTTTCAATAAATTCAGCATCTAACAAAAATATACTTAGATTATGCACATGCTGTAATGACGCCAAATCAATGTGTACTGCTTCTTTTACCTGTAACATGACAACCTTATCGTAGACCTTGGCGTATTTTATCATTTCGCTCAATTCCAAATTGTCGCAAAACACCCCAACCAATACATCACCAACCTCATTTTCAAGCCATACATCCGGCATGGGCTTAAATTCATCCTTTTTCCAGTGCGTATGCGGTAAATAAGAAAGAGCACAATACCCTACCAATTTTAAGACAAAATGAGTGAGCGATTCACGCCGACCCACTGCGGTGGTGAAGGATTCAAGATGATTAACATGGTGGAACAGATCCGCAATGTTAATTCGCGCTTTGCAAACAAATGGGTTCATTACACTCTCCTACTTTAACTATAGATTCATTAAAGTAAGCTGCAATTGAAAAGTTATAGTATAACATCATTGAACTACCGATTTTGTGGTGTTATATTATCACACATCAATTAGAAGTTAGGTGGTAGATTAATGAAAACTCGTCCGTCCGTCCTTGCATTTTCAATTGCAAGCGTATTCTTGTCACAAGCTGCAGCAGCCGCGGTTGTAAAAGGTAAAGTCGTTGATACCAATCAACATCCTATCAGCAATGCCAAAATTCATTTACATGGGAAAAGCAACGCTGTGTTTACCGATGCAAATGGTAACTTTTCGATTAATATCGATGCAGATAGCCAACTTCATGTTAGTAAAGACAACTACCTAGATGCGCGACAAGATGTAAAAAGTGAATCTGACTTTGTCAACGTAACTCTTAAACCTTCCTCTGTTGAAAGCATCGTTGTCTTTGCATCTGCTCTACATAAAAACAATATGGAAATGGCGTCGCCAGTTTCCGTGTTATCTGGTGATGAACTCAAAACAAAATCAAAACCAACTCTAGGCGAAACGTTAAAAGGCCAACCAGGTATTGACGCGAGTTACTTCGGTCCAGTCTCGTCAAGCCCCATTATTCGCGGTTTAGATGGCCCTCGAGTAAAAATCACACAAAATGGTCTAGACAGTAGCGATGCATCTCGCGTGGGTCCGGACCATGCCAATACCAACGATTCACTTTCTGCAACGCAAATCGAAGTGTTAAGAGGTCCTGCAACACTGTTGTATGGTTCGGGTGCTATTGGTGGCGTTGTGAACGTTGTCGACAATCGTATTCCAATGGATCAGATTGAAGAGTTTTCTGGTGCGTTTGACTCAAGCCATGACAGCGTTTCGAGTACGGATACGCTATCTCTTCTAGCTGAAGCTGGTGCAAACAACTTCAACTTCCACTTCGATGGTGTGAAACGCAAAGGTGAAGATTACAAGACACCAAAATTTGACGTAATCGACGAACACGATGGAGATGTCGAAACGTTTGAATCCGTTGAAAATACCTTTATCGATAGTCAACAGTTTAACTTTGGTACTAGCTATATTGCAGACCATTTAACGTTAGGTCTTTCTTACGGAAGGATCGATACCGACTACGGTATTCCAGCCCATTCTCACCATCATCATGAACATGAGCACGAAGGTGAAAGTGAAGACGCGGCTGAACATGAAGAAGAAATGCCCGTTTTTGCACGGGTTGACCAAGAAAGATGGCAAGGTTTACTTAACTATGCGATGCATGATTCTTGGCTAGAGGCGATTCAAGTTCGTGCCGGTTACACGCAATATCAGCACAGCGAAATCGAAGATGGTGCGATTGGCACAACGTTTAAAAACAAGTCATCGGAACTTCGTGCAAACTTTGAACATCGTATTTTAGATTGGCACGGTACATTCGGTTACCATTTCTCAAACAGTGACTATGCCGCAATTGGTGAAGAAGCGTTCACGCCTGCAACTAAAACAACGAACCATGCGTTTTATTTACTAGAAGAGAAGCAATTCGGCTTACTGACACTTGAGCTTGGGGCACGTGTTGAGAAGTACAAACTAGAAAGTGATGTAAACACGACGCATCACGATCATGACCATACAGATGAGGCAATTGAAGAATCGGACGCCGATACAATAGCTTATACGTTAGATAAAACGAACGTCAGTGCTTCAATTGGCGGCGTATATCAGTACAAAGAAGGCCATAATGTTGCGATAAACCTCTCTCGATCTGAACGAGCGCCACTGACGGCAGAACTACTTTCAAATGGTGTACACGTAGCAACTGGCACGTATGAGTTAGGTTTGGGCTATCACTTAGAAGATGGCGAAACTCATTTCGAACCAGAAAACATTCAGAAAGAAATTGCGAACAATTTAGATGTAAGCTTCCGACGCTTTGAAGGTAACTTTGGTTATACTTTTAACGTGTATTACAACGACATTGAAAACTACTATTACCAAACAGCGACTGACTATATTTATTCAGCCGATCATGGACTTGAGCTAAATGATCACGACCATGAAGATGCAATGCGCGTGTTCAAATTTGAGAGTAGTGATGCGAAACTTTATGGTGCGGAGCTCGATGCTCATTACCGTTTTGACTCAAGCAATCGCGTGAAACTCTTTGCGGATTCTCTAGTTGCCAAATTAAAAACCGACGAATATTTGCCTCGTATTCCAAGCAATAAGGTCGGCCTAAACTACGAATACGTAAACAATGGCTTGTCGTTTAATGTCACAGGCACGCATTATATGACTCAAAATAATATCGCGAGCTACGAAACGAAAACAGCAAGCTACACACTTTTTGACGCGAGTATCCAGTACGATTTCAACGCGTTGAACAGCGATTTTGTCGCCTACTTTAACGTCGACAATATTACCGATGAGTCTCGGTTTTGTGCACTCGTCGTTCATCAAGGACAAAGCACCATTGCCAGGCCGTAACTTTAAAGTCGGTTTACGTGGTTATTTTTAAAGGAAACTACATCGAGTAGCTTTTCCGGCTTGTCTAAATAAAAAGCCACCTCAATGTTTGAGGTGGCTTTTTTACATTTATTTGCCTAGTAGACCCGTTACGTTGCAAGTACCAAGCGAAAACTCATATAACGAAAAAAGGCCACTAAAGTGGCCTTTGAATCGAAATAAAGTTGCGTCCTTGCTAACTTTTAAGCAGGAATTAATTAGTTAAGTTAGCTACTCGCAGTATCCTCTAACTTTTCTTTCGCTAGTTCGAAAAGTAACGTAGTGACTAACATTGATATTTGTTTTTCTGAAAGCGAGTTATCTTTAGACAACAGCTCTAGTAGTTTATTTTTTTCGCGCGTAATTGCTGACTCAAAATGCCTTGCGCCTAATTCACCCGAAGCCATTTGAGCAAGCGTGGCTTGCAAACTTGCTCGATTGTTCCAAAGAGCTTCACGTAGCTTAATTCGAATGTGCTCTCCCTGACGGTTCGCAACACGGCTACATACATTGGCAATTTGCCGTTCAAACTCGAGCGTCATGTTTTTCACACTCTTTTGAAGTTTTAGCAAAAGCAATACTAAGCGCCTCTCGAGATGAGAGATACTCCTTGTAAAAATGTGCGCGAAAGCCAATTGGCTCTTCACTTGCAGGAACAACGCGTTGATTTTCTTTTTGTCGTTGTTTTAACGTGTCCATATCCGGTGACTTTATACAAAAATCGTGAAGCAGATAATATACAAGCGTAAATCCAATTCACATTACAAGGCATTACACTTGATGTTCAGTATCAGGAAGGTAAAATCTCCAGCCTTACTTATTACTCAGCAGCAAAGCTCATGGAAACTTACCAATTATCCCCAATCGGCTATATTCGCTCTCCATATAAGCAAAAATTTGCAATACCACGCCAGCCTAGATTAGTCCCGGACGCAAAAGCGCGATTAGAATTTTGTCCAGAGTTTTCAAGAGAAGAATTTGTACGTGGTATTAACGAATTTAGCCATCTCTGGGTTATTTTTCGTTTCCACGAAACGGTTGATAAGGGCTTTTCAGCCCTCGTCCGCCCTCCAAGACTAGGTGGCAACGAGAAAAAAGGTGTTTTCGCAACGCGCGCAACGTTTCGACCGAATGGGATAGGTATGAGTGCCGTTAAATTGGAATCAGTAGAATATAAAAATGGTAAGCTCGCACTGATCTTGTCGGGTATAGACCTTTTAGATGGCACACCAGTACTCGATATCAAGCCATATTTGCCTTATTCAGATTCACTAGAAAATGCCAGTGCTGGCTTTGCGGATACTAGACCTCAAACAGACATGACCGTAGTGTTTTCATCTGAAGCAGTTGAAGATCTCAGAAAAATTAAAAATGGCGAACAATTTCAACGTTTTATAGAACAAGTTTTACTTCAAGATCCTCGCCCTGCATACAAAGCCAATCGAGAACCGACACAGCATTACGGGATGTCACTTGATGAATACAACATCAAGTGGCGAGTGGAAGAAAATATAAACACAGTGTTAGAGGTTAAAAAAATCGCTTAAATGTAAAGCAATTTGTACAAATAAACATCAATAACATATCATTTACATATAAACTTAATATATTTCAACGATATGTATCGTTTGTGAATTATTTGTAATTTAGATGTTTATTTTTTTAATTTTTATTCTAGGCTAGAGAGCGTACCTAATACGTACGCTCTCTCCGTTTTTCTGGATACGGAAAAACGTAATAATAATTATGGAGTTTACCTAGATGAAAATCTCTAAAATAGCATTGGCAACACTTGTCGGCTTAGCTGCAGTTTCAACTGCGCACGCCGCTGAAAAGAAGTATCTAAATAAAGAAAAAGTGCTTAGTTCTCTAAGTGCAACTGGCGTGTCTGTAATGGGCAACGGCAATGGCAAAGCTAAAAACATCATTGGCCTTTCTGCGTTTGATGACCTTGTCGAACTAAAATCATTTGGTCACAACGATGGCAAAATCACCAAACGTTACCAACAGTTCTTCATGGGCATACCGGTAATTGGCGACACAGTAAGTTTAACGTTTGGTGACAAAGGTAACTTGGCTCGCGCTCACGGTGCGGCTATTTACAAAATCCATCAAGACCTTACGTCTGTAACTCCTTCTATCAAAGCAAACAAAGCGTTCAGCATTGCTAAAGGTGTTGCGAGCGTTCAAGCGAAAGGCGAAGTAAGTGAGTTAGCAGTTGAAAATCGTTCAGAGCGTCTAGCAATTTGGTTAGACAACGATTCAAAAGCGCGCTTAGTATGGGAAATTACTTATGTAACTTACGGTGATGAGCCTTCACGTCCATATATCTTAGTTGACGCAATCAACGGTGAAGTATTACAGCAATTTGATAATCTTCAACACGCTAATGCGACAGGCCCTGGTGGAAACCAAAAAACAGGCCAATATAATTATGGTACGGATTACGGTTACTTAGATGTAGTGCAATCAGGTAGCACGTGTAAAATGGAAACGGCTAACGTTAAAACAGTTAACCTTAACCACGGCACAAGCGGCACAACTGCACACAGCTTTACTTGCCCAGAAAACACAGTAAAACAAATCAACGGGGCATATTCTCCACTAAACGATGCTCATTACTTCGGTAACGTTGTATACAACATGTATGATGCATACGTTGGTGCTGCACCATTATCATTCCAATTACAAATGCGCGTTCACTATAGCAACAACTATGAAAACGCATTCTGGGATGGTAGTGCAATGCACTTCGGTGACGGCGCATCAACATTCTACCCTCTCGTAAGTCTTGATGTTTCTGCACACGAAGTTAGCCATGGTTTCACAGAGCAAAACTCAGGCTTAGTTTACAGTGGTAAATCAGGTGGTCTTAATGAAGCATTCTCAGATATGGCAGGTGAAGCAGCTGAGTTCTTCATGAAAGGCACGAACGACTGGTTAGTAGGTCAAGAAATCTTCAAGAGCAACGGTGCACTACGTTATATGGATGACCCAACAAAAGACGGTCGTTCAATTGGTCACCAAAATGATTACTACAGCGGTATCGACGTTCACCACAGCTCAGGCGTGTTCAACAAAGCATTCTACCTACTGGCAAAAACATCTGGTTGGGATACGAAAAAAGCATTCCAAGTTATGGCTCGCGCTAACCAACTCTACTGGACAGCAAGCACAAACTGGGATCTTGCAGGTAATGGTGTAATGGATGCAGCTTGTGACCTTGGTTACAGCACGACAGATGTACAAACAGCACTTGCTGCGGTAGGCGTTACATCTAGCAATAGCTCTGGTAGTTCGTGTGGTACACCTCCGCCACCAAACAACGACGAAGTTATCACAAATGGTGTTCCTCGCACAGGTATCAATGGTGCAGCTAAAGAACAATTGTTCTTTAAACTAGAAGTACCTGCTGGCGCATCGAACCTTAAGTTCGATACAACGGGTGGCTCTGGTGATGCTGACCTTTACGTTAAGTTTGGTGCTCGTCCGTCACTAGACACGTACGACTGTAACAGCACATCGTCTACAGCGACAGAATCGTGTTCAATCTCTAACGTACAAGCTGGTACTTATTACGTTATGGTTGAAGCTTGGAACCAAATTTCTGGCGTGACATTAACTGGTTCTTATTCTGGAACAAGTACGGGTAATGACCCAATCGACCGCACAGAAACAAACGTAAGTGTAGCTCGTAATGCATGGACTCACTTTACTCAAGATTTGGCTGCAGGTTACAACAACCTAACAGTTGAAATCTCAGGTGGTTCAGGCGACGCAGACCTTTACGTAAACTTCGGTTCAGAGTCAACAACGTCATCTTTCCTTTGCCGTCCATACAAAAATGGCAACGCTGAGACGTGTACATTCTCTAACCCACAAGCTGGTACTTGGTACATCGACCTACGCGGCTACTCTAGCGCATCAGGTGTAAATCTAAGCATCAAAGCAAACTAATTTAGTTGCAGAAATAAAGGGAGCCTAAGGCTCCCTTTTCACTTCTAGGGAAAAGAAATCATGAAAAAACTACCTATTGTACTTGCTTGTGCTGTTGCGTTTGGTGCGAATGCAAGCGAACCTGAATTTTGGATAACTACGGATGCTAACGCTGGCAAACAATTCCAACTTCAACAAAATATTCAAGGCAAATCATCAACTCTCGTAGAATCGTCCAAAGGCATTGGTTTTATGAAAGTAAACCCAAATGGCGCACATTCACTGAGTGAATTTATGCACACGAATTACCACCGTTGTGGTGGGTTTGTACGTCATGATTCTCTTGATGAAGCTGAGGCGTATTTAGCTCAATTGCAAAATGCGGCTTCAAATCAATTGATGGCAACCTATACGATTGATAATGCAGCTAAAGTCAATGCGATGATTGCTACTATCGATACGTCTTCTTTGGACAATACGGTCAATTCTTTAGCGGCATTTCACAACCGTTATTACACACAACAAACCGGTATTGATGCGTCAAATTGGGTGAAGTCAAAATGGCAGCAAATCGCATCGAGCCGCAGCGATATTTCCGTCAGTGAATTTTCACACAGCTGGGGACAATCTTCTGTGATTGTGACCATACAAGGCGCAGAAAAATCTGACGAGATTGTCATTATCGGTGGTCACTTGGACTCAATAAACCAATCGAGTTCCATCGACAGGCCGAGCACCTGGTGCTGATGATAATGCGTCGGGTATCTCTGTTATCACTGAAGCGCTACAAGCCATTGTAGACACCAATTTCAAACCTCAACGTACCATTCAAATTATTGGATATGCAGCGGAAGAAGTCGGTCTTCGAGGTTCAAAAGCGATTGCGGATAGCTACAAAGCTGCTGGTAAAAATGTTGTCGGTGTCACTCAGTTTGACATGACTGGTGCTCACGGTACATCAACACAAGACATCGTGATGATGACTGACTACACCAACTCTGCACAAAACCAATTCCTTCAGCAACTAATTGAAACCTATCTACCTGATGTGACTTATGGTTATGACCAATGCGGATATGGCTGTTCAGATCACGCCTCATGGTATCAGCAAGGCTACCCTGCATCGATGCCGTTTGAGTCACGCATGAATGACATAAATCACAGCATTCATACAACAGGTGATACAGGCTTTGACTCATCGCACGCAGAAAAATTTGCTAGGTTGGCTGTTGCATTCCTTGGAGAATTAGCTAAAAACGCTGGCGATGTGATCCCTGAGCCAAACAATAAGTTAGAAAATGGAGTTGCGAAAACAGGCATTTCAGGTTCAGCAAAAGAACAACTGTTCTATACAATGGATGTTCCTGCTGGCTCGAGTAACTTAAAGTTTACGACGACTGGTGGCACGGGTGATGCGGATCTCTATGTTAAATTCGGTGCGAAGCCTACTTTACAAGATTTTGATTGTAAGAGCACAACCTCGACGAGCAACGAAACATGTTCATTAAGCCCGGTACAAACAGGGACTTATCACGTAATGGTTGAAGCATGGAATGAAGTGCAAGGTGTCAGCTTGATGGGTCAATACTCAGGCACATCGCCAACAGATCCAACGCCAATTAACGATGTCGAAAATGGTATTGCGGTTGCCCGCAACGCTTGGGTAAAACGTCAAGTAAATCTCGGTGCTGGCTATAGTAATTTGAATGTTGCTATTAGTGGCGGTTCGGGCGATGCAGACCTTTACGTAAAATTCGGCTCAGATGTTACAACTTCTAACTACGATTGCCGTCCATATAAAAATGGCAACGAAGAAACATGTAGCTTCAACAATCCAGGTGCTGGTACTTGGTACATCGGACTACAAGGTTATCAAAATGCCACGGATGTTACTTTGACGATTACTGCAAACTAACTCCCTTTCAAGGCCAAATTGCACATAGAAACGACGATTTGGCCTTTTTCTCAAATCACGCAGAAAAAACCCGTTAATATCGTTAACAAGTGCTTTTGTACTGTGCGTCTCGCTGCTAAACTACGGCTCTATTTAAAGCTGCAATTCGAATAAAAAAACGGAAAGAAAATGCGTACTAGTCAATATATTTTAGCGACGTTGAAAGAAACGCCTTCAGACGCTGAGGTAATTAGCCATCAGTTGATGTTGCGCGCTGGGATGATCCGCAAACTTGCATCAGGTCTTTATACTTGGTTGCCAAGTGGATTAAAGGTGCTTCGTAAAGTGGAAGCCATTGTTCGTGATGAAATGAACAAAGCTGGCGCGATTGAAGTGCTTATGCCCGTTATGCAACCCGCTGATCTTTGGCAAGAATCTGGTCGTTGGGAACAATTCGGTCCAGAACTATTACGTATTAAAGACCGTCACGATAGACCATTTGCATTAGGTCCAACACACGAGGAAGTAATTACAGATCTGGTACGTCGTGAAATTAGCAGTTACAAGCAACTTCCACTTAACTTATATCAAGTACAAACAAAAGTACGTGATGAAGTTCGTCCACGTTTTGGTGTAATGCGTTCTCGTGAATTCTTAATGAAAGATGCCTACTCATTCCACCTAAGTGACGAGTGTTTAGCGCAAACGTATCAACGCATGCATACGGCTTATTGCAACATTTTCGACCGTTTAGGTTTAGATTATCGCCCAGTAATTGCAGACACAGGCTCTATCGGTGGTAGCGTATCTCACGAATTCCATGTACTTGCGGAATCAGGCGAAGATGCAATCGCATTTAGTGACGCAAGTGACTATGCAGCAAACATTGAAAAAGCAGAAGCATTAGCACCAAATGTTGAGCGCCCTGCACCTTCACAAGCACTTGAAACGTTTGCTACACCAAATGCAAAAACAATTGCCGATTTGGCAGAGCAGCATAATATTCCGGCAACGAGCAGTGTTAAAACACTCATCGTTTATGGAAAAGCTGACGAAGCGGGTAATCGTGGTTTAGTCGCGCTTGTACTACGTGGCGACCATGAATTAAACGAGCTCAAAGCAGACAAGCACTCTCTTGTCTTTGCTCCACTTGAAATGGCGAAAGAAGAAGACATCGTTGCTGCCATTGGTGCACGTCCAGGTTCTATCGGTCCTGTGGGCCTTACAATTCCTGTACTAGTTGACCGCTCGGCTGCGGTTCTTGCTGATTTTGTTGCTGGTGCTAATAAAGATGGTGAACATTACCGCGGCATCAACTGGGATAGAGACGTAACAGGACACGAGGTTGTTGACTTACGTAATGTGGTTGAAGGTGATCCAAGTCCATGTGGTCAAGGCACTCTTCAAATCAAACGTGGTATTGAAGTTGGTCATATATTCCAATTAGGTTCTAAGTACTCAGAAGCGATGAAAGCAGCTGTACTAGGTGAAAATGGTAAAAACCAAACCATGACAATGGGCTGTTATGGCGTTGGCGTATCGCGCATTGTTGCAGCAGCAATTGAGCAAAATAACGATAAGTTCGGTATTATTTGGCCAACTGCGATTGCGCCATTTGAGCTTGCGATTGTGCCAATGAACATGCACAAATCTCACCGTATTCCAGGTGTTGCAGAAGAACTATACACCGCACTTCAAGCCAATGGCGTTGATGTATTATTTGATGATCGTAAAGAACGTCCAGGTGTTATGTTTAATGACATGGAACTCATTGGCATCCCTTACACATTAGTCATCGGTGAGCGTAACTTAGACAATAACGAAGTTGAACTTAAGAACCGTCGCACAGGTGAAGCTACGTTGCTTTCTATCGAAGAAGCGGTCGCAACAATTACTAAAGCGATTAAAGGCTAAGTAGAATCGTTTTTGTACAATCTAATTAAAAGGCAGCAACCGCTGCCTTTTGTCATTTTATCTTCAGCAATTTGTATCTTTTCTGTCATGTAATCTCAGTAAGGTTGTCATTATTACACTGGAGACACTGGCAATGTCCGACAAAAAACGCTACTACCCTACTATCTGGCTCTCTGACATTCATCTTGGCTCTAAAGATTGTAAAGCTGACTTCTTGCTCGACTTTTTAAATAGTACACAATGCGATACGTTGTATTTGGTTGGCGACATTGTCGATTTGTGGTCCTTAAAGCGCCAATTTTATTGGCATAAAAGTCATTACGCCGTGCTTGAGGCTATCCAACAAAAGGTGCTTCAAGGCACCCGTGTCGTCTATATCCCTGGCAACCATGATGAAACGTTTAGAAAATACGTTGGCCAGTTTTTAATGGGTGTGGAAGTACTGCGCTCTTGTGTGCACACAACTCAGCAAGGTAAACGCTACTTGCTTGTGCATGGCGACGACTTTGATTCAGTCACGCGGTATAACCGATTAGTCAGCTGGCTTGGTGACCAAGGCTATGACTTCTTGCTGTTTTTAAATCGTTGGAGTAATCGACTTCGCAGGCCTTTTGGTGGACGTTACTGGTCGCTTGCTTCTTGGATTAAGAATCGTGTCCACAAAGCAAAATCCGCTATCGAGGCGTTTGAACATGCCGCAGCTCGTGAAGCAAAACGACAAGGGATGGATGGGATCGTATGCGGTCATATTCACCAGCCCAATATGCGAATGATAGACGGCGTGATGTATTGCAACGATGGTGACTGGATTGAGAACTGCACCGCATTGGTTGAACATACAGGTGGTCAACTTGCATTGTTGCATTGGTCAGACGTTAAAAAAGTACTACAAATTCGCAAGTCCAAGGCTAAAGAATCAGAAAAATCAAAAACCTATCAAGCAGCATAAGCTTGTTCAGGCTTTAAGTTTTGTTGTCTTTACGTTGAATATTCGAAGGGACTTACTATAGTTATTGATAATCATCCTTATTGAGCGCGTGTCGGTGTTAAAAATAGTCTTAGCCGTTTCAGCCTTATTTTTATCTCCGATCACGTATTCGTCGGTTGAGCATGCCCCTACCCAAAAAGTACTCGATGAGGCACAAGATTATTTAACGGTTGATCCTTCCTATACACTAAAACTACTAGGCCAAGTGCCTAACATCGAATCACTTCCACCCGCACTCTTTGTGCGTTTGCATATTATCGCACTGCGTGCCTATGTACCCACAAATCAGCTAGACAACATGCTCAATTCTCTCGATGCTCTCTTCAGTCATTCTGATGAGCCTTTTTTTATTGATAATGCTACCGCCGTATTAAGTGGTTTAGGTATTTGGCTGCGGCGCAATAGATATTTGGAAGATTCACAGGTGAGTTTGGAATGTGCATATGAACTCGCCCACACAGATAAACAACGCTTCACACTGACAAACAGCTTAGCGTTAGTTTCACGCCAACTCAATGAATATGAAAAAGCACAGGATCTCTATAGTAGACTATTGAGTTTGGCTGAACAAAATGAGCAAACAAGCCTTTTTGCAATGATCCACAATAATTTGGGCGCAATTGATCTCGACCTAGGCCGAATTAAAAATGCTGAGCAACACTTTCGAATTTCGTTAGAAAAATATCAATCTGTCGATAAACGCTCTGGCATCATTTCTGCTGGAATAAACCTACTGTTTGCGTTTATTTTGCAAGAACAAATCATCAATTTTGAGCGACTGTACGAACCGACTTCAAATCTCACTACCGCCTTTCCCAACGACTCTAAGAAAGCACTACTTTTTTGGTTAAAAACACGTTTTGATCAATTAGAAGGAAAATACCTCACACCCAGCATTGAACATCGATTAAAGGTTGCTTACTCGCAACTCGAAGACGATAAAATCCGAAAACTAGTGTACGAAAATTTAGCGTCGAAACTCGGTATTGATGTTGAAAAGCCACCAGCGAGAACACCTCAATCTTTTAATTCTCCTTGGTTTAAAGAGGTCCAAGATTGTAAATGGAAAACCCTGATTGCTGAATATCAACATTCGCCAACTGATTGAAAACTTCCAAGATAAGTTAATTCAACATGTATCAGACAATCTAAGTTAGCTTACTTTTACGTACCCTATTAAACATTAATAGAGATTCGGACACAGACACAAAATTTTGCTTCCCACATCGAGTTCGTTATGTGGCTTGTCTAAAGGCTTTATATACACCTCTTCATCATATAAACCAGATCAAGTTTCTATTGCAAACCCCCGAATCGGATTAACTCAACTTGCAATTAAATAAATAACGATGAGTAGAATAATCCTTTCACTATCGCTTACGATAGATATCAACGAGTAATCAAAATCTTAAAGTTCGCTAAATGAACTTGCACATACCAAGGCCTAGCGCACTTCCATCTCGCTTCAAATATTCAAAGCGTGCATAGAAATCTTCTTTTCCTTTTGCTGCGAGGAGACCTATCGTCGCGCCTTTCTTTGCTTTGGTTAAGAGCCATTGTTCGATGCCATTCATCACCATTTGACCAAACCCCAGACCCTGACACTTTGGATGCACTATGATGTCTTGAAGATAGAAATACATGTAACCATCGCCGATAACACGCCCACAGGCGACTAATTCTTTACCCCTAACAATGGTTATCCAAAACAGACTAGATTGAATGCTCTGTTCAATCTCATCCAACGAATCCAAATTGTTCCAACCTATAGATTCTCGAAGTTGTATAAATTGACTTGCGCTCGGTGCGACGTGTGATATTTCAATATCTACATCATTTCTATTGTTTTTGTCAGTGAGAGTTACCAAAATCATTCCTTATTAAACGATTCGTTTACCAGTTCCCAGTTTAAATATTGGTGCGTTGCGAGCGTTAGAAGTGCGCTATCCTCGTCTGTATCTCCATAGGCATAAATTGAATGATAAGCGGATAAATCACAGAGGCCTTGTACAAGTAACGCCTTGGTTTCACAGCTAACATCACCGTGGCGATACAAGCCAGATAATCGGTTTGCTCCTGATAGCTCGCTACACAAAAGCTCAACGCCTAAAGTTCGACTCCAAGGAGTTAAATATGCATCTAAAGACGCTGACACAACAACAACTCTGTCCCCCCTTGCCTGATGCCACTTGATTCGCTCAAGCGCTATTTCTCGCAAATGTTTGCTGATGACCGACTTTACAAAGTATTGTCCGTCATTTTCTATTTTATTTCGGCGTTTACCGACAAAGGCTAAAAAACTCACGAGGGGTCGCATTTTCCTTGCAGGTAACAGCTTCAATTTATAGAGCACCAACGCGGGTATCAATATGGGGCTGGTCATTACGCGTCTCGATAACGACGTAGTGTGTTTAACAAACGGCGTGTACATTTCCGTGTCGGTAATTGTTCCATCAAAATCAAAGAGCGCTAAGTCCACCTGAAGCCTTGTTATTGTTTTGAAAATCGGCTTATTCCATCATACCGAAGAAAAGATAGGCATAAAAGAAAACGTCGGCTAGAAAGTATTGACTACATAAAAGCACAAAGGCCACTTTGTGCTTTTATCGGTTCGCCAATTAAATTCAGTTACGGTGTGTAGTAGATTGGCGAGTTGGGTCCGACCGGTAAACCAAAACCGAATACCCAGACATAAAATAACGTAACCCAACCCACCAAAAAGATCATACTGTAGGGCAGCATCATTGCGACCAATGTACCAATTCCCATGTCTTTTTTGTATTTAGTCGCCACAGCGAGTATTAAGCCAAAGTAACTCATCATTGGCGTGATTAAATTCGTTACCGAATCGCCGATTCGATAAGCCGCTTGAATTGTTTCTGGTGCGTAACCGATTAGCATCAACATGGGTACAAAAATCGGCGCAGTCACTGCCCATTGCGCAGAGGACGAGCCTAAACTCAAATTCACTACCGCACACATAAAGATGAATAGCACAAAGACTTCTGGACCAGTTAGGTGTAAAGCATGTAAAAGCTCTGCACCATTGATAGCCATGATAGTGCCGAGATTAGTCCATTTAAAAAAAGCGACGAATTGCGCAGCAAAGAACACAAGTACAATATACATTCCCATTGAACTCATACTTTTGCTCATTGCATTGATTACGTCTTTGTCATTTTTTACCGTGCCTACAACGCGGCCATAGACAAAGCCTGGTACAGCAAAAGAAACAAAAATAAATACCACGATTCCTTTTAAAAACGGTGAGTCCGCGACTTCACCCGTGGTCGGATGACGTAATATGCCCTCGTCAGGCACAATTGTTAACGCAAGGAGCGCGCACACCACAAGTAACGCCAAACCAGCACTTTTTAGGCCACGTTTTTCAGTTACTGATAACTGTTCAATGTTATTAGGAGGTAGATCGGGACCTGCATCATTTTCGTGGTACTTACCAAGTCTTGGTTCAACAATTTTTTCCGTTACCCACGTGCCAAGCGCTGCAATTAGGAAAACAGAAATCATCATAAAATACCAGTTTGCTTCAGGCCCAACTTCATAACTCGGGTCTATCATTTGTGCCGCAGGCGTTGTAATTCCTGCAAGCAATGGGTCAATAGTACCCAACAATAAATTCGCACTGTAACCACCAGAAACCCCAGCAAACGCTGCGGCAAGACCCGCCAAGGGATGGCGTCCCAGACTATGGAAAATCATTGCTGCAAGTGGAATAAGTACTACGTAACCAAGTTCAGAAGCCGTATTTGACAATATCGCCGCTAAAACAATCATAAAGGTGACTAGACGGTTTGATGCACCAACCACCATACCTCTCATCGCAGCCGATAATAAGCCTGAATGCTCGGCAACACTGACGCCAAGCAACGCAACTAACACCGTGCCAAGAGGAGCAAAACCGGTAAAATTGGTAACAAGCCCTGTTACAATTTTTTGTAGTCCTTCGGCGCTGAGTAAGCTTACAACTTCAATAACACCGTCTGGGTCTCGACCCCTTGCGCCTTCGGGTCTTGGGTCAATAGCGCTTAGCCCTACCCAATCGGCAATGCCACTGATGATCACGATGCCGAGGGCGAACAGAGCAAACAATGTAATTGGATGAGGAAGTAAATTACCTAAGTATTCGACTGTTGCTAAAAAGCGATTAAATAGCCCTTTAGGTTCATTAGAATAAGAAGCGGAATGAGAGGTCTGGCCCATAATTAGCCCCAAAATATCAACAAAGCCGCAAATCTAACATTATGGGAACAACGCGTCTTTTAGATTAGATGGGACTACAATTATCAAAGATGAGTAGACAAAATCAAACCGATTTTGTCTACATTTCAAAACTATCTAAATAGCACACTTTCGCGGCTAAACCAGCGCACACAGCAAACCAATAACACGCCACCAAGTACGGCTGTTGAAGCAAAAATAAGCCACATTGAACCAACATCTATAGTCCCTTTAATGATGTCTTTAATGGCTAGAGAGACGTTAGTGATTGGAATAAGTGCCGTTGTGCTATTCAACTGCATGTTCGGCATCACCGACGCCATCATTGGCAATATCACCAGCAGATTAAGTGAATCCATGTAGTTTTGGGCTTCTTTAAAGGTTCTCGCGTAAATTGAGATGGCAAGTACCAGTGAGGACAAAATTGCCGCGACTGGAAGTAACAACATAAAAATTAACGCAAACTCTTTAAAGCCGACACTCGCAAACGCATTTTTCACGACGCCAATTTCGATAAAACTAATTGCTATCCCCACCCACAAACTGAGTGATAACACTGTAATTATTGCACTTGAAACGGAGGTTGTGAGTAGCGTAAAAAACTTACCAAGCACCAGTTGTGTACGAGAAACCGGCGTTAGCAACAAGGTTTCGAGTGTTCCTCGCTCCTTTTCACCCGCCCCCATGTCTATCGCAGGATAGATTGCCCCCGCCAAAATCAAAGGAATTAACAGATATGGAATGATACCACCAAGTTTTTCGCCTAAGTTTTCCCGTTTATCTGCCGTATCCACTTTCTTTAATTGGATTGGGTGTAAGACGGCTTGATGAACGCGTTTTTCGATACCCGCTTTTTCCAATGCGTTACCAACTAACTCATCTGAGAATTTCTTTTGCAGGTCTTCAATTCGAGAGTAAATAAAGCTAATCGCCTTAGCGTCGTTAAAAACAATCGACCAAGACGTTTGCTTACCTTCCGTCATTGCTTGCGTTGGGTCAGCACTGATAAAAATACCGACATCAATTTGATTGGTTTTAACTGCTTCAACGAGATCTTCAACACTGGTATATTCGCCCTGTGTTTTGGCCTGTTTAAAACTCTTGTGATAAAAAAGGCGCTCAGAAAAGGTCGGGGCAAATTCTGGATTTACAATGGCAAATTGGTGTACCTTTTGCTCGGCACTCATCGCTGCTTGAGAACTTAAAAACGCCATAAAGCCCATGATGAGCGGGAAAATCAAAAGGGGTAAAGCAATAACAAAAAACAGTGTTTTTTTATCGCGTAGTAATTCGAGCAGTTCTTTTTTATAGATCTCAAACATGCTGTGATGCTCCCACAATGTTCAAAAACGCCCTATTCATTTCACCGTCTTCGCTGTGCGTTTTAAACGATAAGACTGAACCATCAAAACAACTTCTGCCTTTATCGATAACATGTACACGGTCACACAACATCGCGACTTCATCGAGATGATGTGTTGAAAATATCACAGGCGTTCCTTCACGCTTAAGTCCCTCAATAAAACTAAGTACGGTCTGCTTCGTCATAATATCCAAGCCCGTTGTCGGTTCGTCTAACACGACAATTTTAGGACTGTGCACAACGGCTCGAGCAATGTTGGTTTTTTGCTTCATACCCGTTGAAAGTGTGTCTGCACGTTTATCTAAAAAGCTATGCATTTCGAGCAAATCAAAGAGACTTTCTAATCTGTCTTTTAACGCTTGTCCTTTGATACCGTGCAACTTGGCAAAGTAAGTGATGTTTTCTTTTGCGGTAAGTCGCCCGTAGAGACCCGTACTGCCTGATAAAAAGCCGATCATTCGACGCCCTAAAATCGGGTCTTTTACGATACTCTTTCCATCGATAATAATGTCGCCAGCATCCGGCGTCAGTGCGGTAGAAAGCATTCTTAGGGTTGTCGTTTTTCCCGCACCATTTGGGCCAAGCAACCCCAACACTTCACCTTCAGCACAATTAAACGAAACAGCTTCCACCGAGTGGAAAAAACCGTCGCGTTCGCGAGGATCCTTGTTGACTTCAACAGGCTTGCTCTTCACTTGCAGTTTAAATTTCTTTTGTAACTGCGTAAGTTCAATCATTTATGCGTCCTTTTCGGCCTAAAATAGTCGGTATTACTGTAAAAATCTGGATTCTCATTGTCATGCCACCAGCTAGGGATCCCTAACAGCGGTAGCGGCGACATCGACTTGTTATTTTTTAGAATGTGTTGAAATGAAATCATCTGAACGAGTTGCTCATCAAGGAACGCATATCGATCTTTTGTTGATAATGAGAAATACTCTTCGTCCACAATAACTGGTAATAACTTGCCTGTAAGTCCTTCAAATGGTGCGGTCATCATTTCGTAATTGGCATGACCAAACATCACTGCTTCGATTTCTTTACCCCACTCCTCTCTGTGCGTGATAAAAACATCCTGCCATTGATGATTTTGCAACTGTTCAATTCGTTTTAGGTTTGTTGTAACGACAAGAACACCGCACTCGTCCCATAAAGTAATCGCATTACGCATTGGCGTTCTGGTTTTTAAGCCACTTTGCTGGATATCTTGCATATGCAGTACGTTGAGTAACGCTTTGGTTTTGGGAAATAGACACCAAATCAATGCACCAAAAAGATCATGCCAATTCTCTTCTCGAGTAGGTACTTGTCCCGTTTCGTATATGATGGCTTCGTAATATCGCGTTTCATCGGCCAGCTTGGCATTTTCAACAAATTCTACCGTTTGACCACCGCCAACGGTGGCGTGAACAAAACGATTCAGCCAATCGCAACTGGGCCAATCAAGCTGTTTGTCGATATTAAATAGCGCGTTTAATGTGGCATAGACTGGATTCAAGAAAACGTCTGGTTGCCATTGTGTACTTGGGTTAAATCGCTTCATCTAAAAAAGGCATGAGAAGTTTTGCCAAATTGTACCTTAAATTCAAATACAAACCTAAACCTAACCTATTACAAAGTGTTTCATAGCATGTTTCTCGAAATCTTTTTTCAAATATGCTTAGATCAATGTTCCTTCACACTAAGAAGCGACAACATGAAAATTAAAATGACATTGAGCGCACTAAGTCTTGCGATTTTAGCTGGCTGTGCGAGCACAACAAGCATGAACGATGATGCTGCGGTGGCGAAAGCCTATGACAGCATCAATGCAGAACAACTTGCGTCTCACATTAAAGTATTGGCTTCCGATGAGTTTGGCGGCCGTGCCCCTTCGTCTGAAGGTGAAAAGCTCACACTGGCGTATTTAACTAAGCAATTTAAGGCGCTTGGCTTAGTACCAGGTAATAACGGCAGTTATCTACAAGAAGTCCCGCTGGTCTCAATCGAAGCGGACTCCAACATGAGTTTGAATATTGGCGGAAAAGACTACCAATATAAAAAAGACATGGTGATGGGCACTGCACGTATTAGCGAACTGCAATCACTGGATAAATCGCAACTTGTGTTCGTAGGTTATGGCGTTAACGCGCCAGAATACAACTGGAACGACTATGAAGGCCTTGATGTAAAGGGTAAAACGGTTGTAATGCTCGTTAATGACCCTGGTTTTGCGACTAAAGATCCAGCGGTCTTTACCGGCGATGCGATGACGTACTACGGGCGCTGGACTTATAAGTTCGAAGAAGCAAGTCGTCAAGGCGCTGCTGGTGCCATTATTATTCACGAAACTGCACCAGCATCTTATCCATGGAGTGTGGTTGAGAATTCTTGGAGTGGTCCACAATTTGGATTCCAAAAAGAAAACAATAATATGGACAGAGTCGCAGTCGAAGGTTGGGTCACTGTTGATGTAGCTAAAGAACTATTTTCAAAAGCAGGATTGGATTTCGAGCAAGAAAAAGCGAAAGCTGCGATGGGGGCATACCACACTGACCTTAAAGGTCTAGATGCCTCGATTACTGTCAAAAGCAAAATCAAAAAATCAACTTCTTACAATTTCATCGCGACTTTACCTGGCAGCGAAACACCCGCTGAGCATGTAATTTACAGCGCGCACTGGGACCACTTAGGTACCGATCCAAACCGCAAGGGTGACAACATTTATAACGGTGCGCACGATAATGCATCAGGTACAGCTGGCTTAATTGAAGTAGCTGAAGCGTTTACTTCGCTTGCGAAGAAGCCATCTCGTTCGATTACCTTTTTAGCGGTAACCGCTGAAGAGCAAGGTTTACTTGGCTCAAAATTTTATGCTGCTCACCCTGTTATCCCGGCCAATCAAACCGTCGCTAATATCAATATGGACAGTTTAAACCTACTTGGTAAAGTCACAGATATTAATGTAGTGGGTATTGGCAAGTCGTCTTTAGACAACACATTAGCAACTGCAGCAAAAGCCCAAAATAGAACTGTGGCTGGAGACCCTCATCCTGCGTCTGGTGGATACTACCGCTCAGATCATTTTGCGTTTGCGAACATGGGCGTACCTGCAATGTACGCGGGCGGCGGAACAACCCCTCGCGATGAAGCCACGGCGAATTACCGAAAACGCATGAGTCTTGTACTTAAAGGTTGCTATCACCAGCCTTGCGATCGTTACCGTGATGAATGGGATTTATCTGGCGCGGTCCAAGACCTACAGTTGTTTTTCCAAGTAGGTTATGACGTTTCCGAACAAAAGGAGTGGCCTACGTGGCAAGCTACTTCCGAGTTCCAAAGAAAGCAATAACACTGATTTATTTTTACGATTGATAATCATTATCATTTGAAATATAGTGCAATGGTGTTCTACTATTGCGCTATATTTTTTATGAATTCAACCACCGCTAATTTAGTTAAAGCCCCTGCCCGACGCGTTGACCGTTCGTTGTTTAGCATCAAACTTATGCTGCCTGCAATCCTTGCTGTCTTAATCATCCACTCCGATACGCGAACCGTTGTTGTATCCGCACTTGCCGATGCTTACTATCAAGTTAGCGTGTTTGTCGCGGCTACGCTTTATCTGTATCATCAATTGAGTAAACGCTTTAATCAAATTGAACTTGGCTATTTAGCGTTGCAAAACCCAACGCTTGAAATTGTTGTTGCTGCAATACTTGGTATATTACCCGGATGCGGTGGTGCGATTGTCGTTGTAACGCAGTACACCAAGAATCAAGCAAGTTTCGGTGCTGTCGTTGCCGTGCTTGTCGCAACGATGGGTGATGCCGCCTTTCTGTTACTTGCACAACAACCGCTAACAGCATTTTCAATTATGACTATTGGTTTGATCACCGGTGTACTTAGTGGGTTTGTCGCAAATAAAGTGCTTCCTACTCAGCAGTACAGAACTTCCTTAGAAATCGATTTTCCACTCGCGAGACTCAACACCACAGTACTTGCAATCCATTGCAGGTCGATTTTGGCAGTGGACGCTCTTCCCTGCTCTTGCAATCGCGTTGCTCAGCGCACTAAATTGGGAATTTGGGGCGTTCAAACCTTATATTGACTTGGTTGGAGTAGCATGTTGCTTTGCTATTTCTTTACTCTGGGCAATCACGCCAGCAAACAGCGAGGCGTATCGAGAAGTGCCGTCGCATGACAGTACAACAAAACATTTTGCTTTGATTTCTAAAGATACTCATTTTATTTCTGTTATCGTTTTGAGCAGTTTTATTGCCTTCGCTTTCTTAGAAAACTTAACGCAATTTGATTTTAAACAATGGTTTACGGCACACGGTATATTTGCCCCACTGCTAGGTGCGATTATTGGCCTTATTCCTGGCTGCGGTCCCCAAATTATTGTCACATCAATGTATTTGCAAGGCTTACTGCCATTTAGCGCGTTGGCAGCAAATGCAATCAGTAACGATGGCGATGCATTGTTTCCAGCGATTGCCCTCGCGCCAAAAGCGGCTATCTTGGCATCGATATTGACTTTTATACCTTCATTGGTCGTTGGCTATGTCTCATACGGTGTGTTTGGTATTTAAAATCAGAAAGGCCAGTCCTTCTTACCGTGAAGGGTTAAAACGAACTTGTTTCGACCAATCGCGATGATTTAATACTTGGCCTGACTGTCTTACCTGTCTGATTTTTGTTAAATCGCATGTGCCAAATACCCACTGAGGTACATTTAGGTTTCCAATTACTTGAATTCCCGTTGGTTTAAAGCCTATGTCGATGGGTTCATAGATAGCGGCAGCGCCTATATTTATATCTAGCGCAGGTGACCAAGGTGCATCGCCAACGGTACAGGATTGCACCACATAAATTTGGTTTTCCAAAGCTCGGGCTTGAGACCCAACTTTGACGCGATGAAAACCAGCCAAGGTATCTGTGCAGCTAGGCACCAAAATAACCTCAGCACCAGCCTCTACCTGTTGCCTAACCAATAAAGGAAATTCGCTGTCATAACAAATCGCAATCGCTATTACGCCCAAATGAGTCGTAAAAGTGTTGATTTCCGCGCCCGCGGAAATATTCCAACTCTCGAGCTCGAAACGCGTCATTTGCAACTTATCTTGATAACCAATTAATCCTTCTGGTCCGAACAAAAAGGCTCGATTACGATATTCGCCAGCACCGTTCAAAACAGGAAACGTACCCGGTTGAATTAGCACTTGATGCATAATGGCAAGCTTTTCAAAAAGTGCTGTGAATTGACTCAAAAACTGTTGTAACGCTGGTAGTTGTTTGTGCAAATCAGAGCTTATCAAAGGATCCAATAGCGACGAAAGTTCCATCGCTGCATACTCAGGAAATAGGAGTATCTGAGCGCCTTCATCTACCGCTTTTTGGCACCATAGCTCTGCATTGTCTTTGTATTCATCCCAGCTTCGCCAGGCCGACACCGGATACTGTGCGGCTGCAACTTTAAACGAGGTTTGTTTTGAAATATCCATCACAGTGACTTCATCCAAAATTGCATCGTTTTTGCGGTATCTACTGATTTATCGATATCCTGCCAAACATACTCACACGTCAGTCTCGTTTTTGAATAACCTTGCGACATCCAAAAAGGATCTAGAGTTTTATAATCACTCGGTTTTAACGGGTGTTGTTCCTCTCGCACAACAGCACAAAAACAAACGTGTTTTATTCCCTCGATTTGCTTTGCATGCGCTTCTCGCTCTTCAAAAAAGCGCTTTCCCAATCCACGTCCCCGATATGCAGGAAGTAACACAGATTCGGCACAATAAAAGATCTCGTCGACGTTGTAACCTGCATCAATAAACGGTTGTTTGAACTCAATTGTTTCTTCACTTAAAGGTAAGCCTGTGGATGCCCCCACCACTTTGCCATCATCAAGAATAAGTACAACAAGGGCGCCATTACTTTTAGCATACGTACTTAAATAGGATTTTTCATACTCAAGCGTACCTTCATACAAATACGGGAAGTCTCGGAAGATGGCTATACGCAGTACTGCTAACGCATCTAAAAATTCGCTAATTTGCGCACCGGTCACAACCTGAATTTGTGTCATAGCAAGTTTCTCTTATTCTTTTATATTCAAAGCACATGATAACAATGGATATGTGCAACAAAAAAGGAGCTTTCGCTCCTTTTTCATTTTTAGCTCATCGCCATCATCATCTTGGCAGGCTCTTCAAGATAGGCCTTCCAAAGATTGTTGAATCTTGCAATGGTTCCACCATCAATCACTCGGTGATCACCAGACCAGCTCACTTGCATAATCGCGCGGGCTTCCACTTCACCTTTGTCGTTAAAACGAGGAAGATGCTGCAGTTTACCGAGCGCAACTATCGCGACTTCCGGTTTATTGATGATAGGCGTCGCCGTTGTCCCACCTATTGCACCGATGTTGGAAATGGAAATTGTGCCACCTTTCAAGTCATCCGGTGAAACACGACCTTCACGTGCAGCTTCGGTTAAACGGGTCACTTCGTTTGCTACATCAACGATAGATTTATTTTGGCAACCTTTGATGTTTGGTACGAGCAAACCAATCTTCGAATCCACCGCCATACCAATATTATGGTCATCGAAGTACGTGAGACTCAGTGCAGTCATCGTTCACTTGCGAATTCAATACAGGGAATTCTTTAATTGCCAACGACAATGCTTTGATGAAAAACGGCATCATGGTCAATTTCACGCCTTGCTTCGCATATTGATCTTTCATACCCGAACGCAGCGCAATGAGATTCGTAAGATCAATTTCATCACTAAAGGTAAAGTGAGGAATCGTAGACACAGATGCAACCATCTGTTTTGCCATCGCAGCCTTAATACCTTTTATCGGCTCAACGCGTTTTCCGCCAGAAACCACTGGTTTGGTCTGGTGTGTGCTGCTTTGAACTTCGGTTGCTGTTTTTTCAACTGTCTTAGTTGGCTGTGCAACTTGACCTGTCAGAAAGTTCGCAATGTCCTCTTTGTAAACTCGACCATTTTTACCTGTGCCTGGCACCATTCGGATATCAACACCCGCTTCACGCGCTTTACGACGTACCGCAGGTGACGCCACCGCTTTTTCGTTAACGATAGTTGAATTACTTGTCGCGACGTTTGTGGTCGACGCTACTGCATGTTCTGCTAAGACCGGTTTTGTCGTTGGCGCACTTGATACGTGTCCAGCTTGCGTAACACGCATTTGAAAAAGTGGGCTGTGCACTTTAGCAATGTCACCTTTCGCGTAATAGAGTTTTTCAACTACGCCATCATATTTTGCAGGGATTTGCACAAGCGCTTTGTCAGTCATCACATCACAAACAGCTTGGTCTTCTTTGATTTCGTCCCCTTCCGCAACGAGCCATTCAACAATCTCACACTCCACGATACCTTCACCGATATCAGGCAATATGAAATCTTCAATTGCACCATTCGTGCTCGCTGGCGCATCCGCTACGAGGTCGTCATTTGCAACACCTTGGCCGGCCACATTCATTTCAAATAGTGGAGAATGTACCTTTGCGATTGCACCTTTGTCGTAATACAACTTTGTGATCACACCGTCATGAACCGCTGGAATTTGCACTAATGCCTTGTCAGTCATCACATCACAAATAGGCTGGTCTTCTTTAACTTCTTCACCAACTGCAACAAGCCACTCAACGATTTCACACTCTACGATGCCTTCACCAATATCTGGTAAGATAAAATCTTGTGCCATGAGAACTCCTTAAAACTCGACTGACTTTTTGATTGCAGCGAAAATTTTCAATGCGTCCGGAACGTATTCTTTCTCGAGCGCCAGTGGGTACGGTGTATCAAGACCACACACACGAAGAATAGGCGATTCAAGATGTAAGAAACACTCTTGTTGAATTGTCGCTGCGATTTCAGCACCGAAACCGTTTGTAATCGGAGCTTCATGGCTAATGACTAAACGACCAGTCTTCATAACAGATTGCGCAATCGTTTCAACGTCCCAAGGTAAAATAGTTCTAAGGTCGATCACTTCGCACGAAATACCAGCCGCTTCTGCTTTGTCTGCTGCTTGCTCAAGAATTTCCATTTGCGCGCCCCACGCAAGAAGTGTGACGTCTTTACCTTCACGTACAATTTCCGCTTTTCCTAATGGGATTGAGTAATCGTCCTCAGGAACTTCACCAACTGAGGCACGGTAAAGACGTTTAGGTTCAAAGAAAATAACTGGGTTGTCGTCTTTGATACATGAACGAAGCAAACCTTTCGCTTGATACGGGTTACGCGGTACAACTAACTTCAAACCTGGCGTATGGGCGAAATAGGCTTCTGGCGATTGAGAGTGGTATAAACCACCAGCGATACCACCACCATATGGCGTACGAATGGTTAAGTTACCCACGTTAAATTCATTACCACTGCGGTAACGGAATTTTGCTGACTCGTTTACGATTTGGTCAAACGCTGGGAAAATGTAGTCTGCGAACTGAATCTCAGCAAGCGCCGGTGCGCCAAATGCGGCTAAACCATTTGCAAAGCCAAGAATGCCTTGTTCCGTAAGCGGTGTGTTAAACACACGGTGCTTTCCGTATTTCTCTTGAAGGCCGGATGTCGCTCTAAATACGCCACCGAAATAACCCACGTCTTCACCGAAAATACACGCTTGCGGGTGTTCTGACATCGTGATATCCAACGCCGAGTTAATGGCGTGTAGCATGTTCATTTTAGCCATTATTTAATTCTCCCTGCGGTTGTTGGATACGCATCTGGATTCTGCAAAATGTGCTCTTTTAGTTCTTCGTATTGTTTTTGAAGCGCTGGGATTGGCGTGTCATACACGTCTGAAATCAAATCTTCTAGTGGTGGTTTTGCAACTTTCTCTGCCACTTTAAGTGCGTTAAGGATGTCTTCACGAAGCTTTTCTTTGACAGCTTCGTCTTCACTAAGATCAAGCCAACCTTGGTTAAGTAGCCATTTCTTAAACCGTTCGATTGGGCAGTTGTCTCTAAATTGTGCTTCTTCGTCTTTACTACGATAACCCGATGGGTCGTCTGATGTTGAGTGAGCACCAAGGCGATAAGCGATGGATTCAATCAGAACCGGTTCACCGTTCTTACTTGCTATTTCTCTTGCCAACTTCGTTGCTGCGTAAACAGCAAGCGCATCGCCGCCATCCACTCGAATTGTTTTGATGCCGTAGCCAACGCCACGTGCCGCGATCCCATCACCTTTAAATTGCTCATCGGCTGGTGTTGAGATTGCATAACCGTTATTGCGCGCAAAGAAGATTACAGGTGAACCGTGTACCGCCGCCATGTTTAGACCAGCATGGAAATCACCTTCCGATGCAGCGCCCTCACCAAAATAACAAATCGTGACTGCATCAATTTGCGAGTTTAACTCGCCTGTTTTCGCGTCAATGTGCTTTAGTTTCTGACCGTATGCATAACCGGTTGCTTGCGGTATTTGCGTACCGAGAGGTGATGAAATAGTGAGGTAGTTTAGTTCGTTAGAGCCGTAATGGATGGGCATTTGACGGCCTTTACCCAAATCTTTCTCGTTCGAGAACATTTGGTTCATGAACTGCTCTAATGTAAATCCTCGGTAAGCGAGTGCAGCTTGCTCTCGATACTGGGCCATAATCATGTCTTCGTCTTTAAGCGCCGCTGCACTTGCCGTTACAGCAGCTTCTTCACCTAGACATTGCATGTAAAAACTAATACGTCCTTGACGTTGCGCCGCTTGCATACGCTCATCAAGAAGGCGAATAAAACGCATTGTGTCATAAATACGAAGCGCGGTGTCTTTATCGAGGCTCAGGCGCGTGCGCACCATCGATTAAGTTACCATTTTGATCAAGTAACGTAATAGTTGGAATGTTTAGCGCATGACCATCGATAAATTCAAGCGCGTGACTCAGATTTAGCGAAACGTTATTGGGGTTAGTCATAACCTACCTTCTTTTGTTGTCACGATTATTCTGCAACTAAAAATTCAGCTGAACTTCTATCCGCTATTTTGTAAGGATAATCTGTGCGGCAAATGCATAATTATTAAATTAAAGCTTTCGCCACTTTACGTTAACGTAAAGTGTTATTCAACTAATCCTAGTCGAATAACCATGAAATTGCCCTATTTAACTGGAAAGATTTCAGTACATCTTTGTATTAAAAGGCTTTTACTCTGGTATGACCTGTTAAGGCATTTGCAATTTGGCAGGGAAAAGAGATCAATAGAACTGGGTGAAATGTTGCTTAGCATGATTGACTATTCAAGTCTTTTCGATACCAATACCAAGCAACACAATATTCGATTCGTGAATTGCTCGTTACACAAATCGCTCGTCAATAGCCATTGGCAACACTGTTAAGATTGCACGCTGTCCAATCGCTACACTCGCATTGGGAAAGATAATCGCCTCGCCGTCTACTTCCGCAAAGATTTGATTTTCACCGTCCGTTGCAAGCAATTCACCTTTGTTGAAGCTTTCGAAATTAACCACGTCATCTGCAAAGGCAAGTGTAAAATCGTCTTGCGTTCGGTTTATTGTGCGATGCACGTTGAAAACCTCATAGTCACTTGCATTAAATTCGCTGTATTTAATTTCATCTTGAATAATTAATGCTTCCAGCGTGACTTTTGCATCGTCGAATCTCGTCATGTCATTTTGACCAAAAGGCTGCACTTGTCCGAGTCTCAACAGTAAACGCATCCGCACCAAACTCATTTGACGAAAAATAGCTAAATGTCGTTGCTGGTGATTGCATCATCAATACCGTATTCACTCCGCATGCACCTAGAAACTGTAATTGAGATTTCTTCCATGGCTTGCCATGTAAGTAGGGGTAAACTGCGAACTTTTCGTTTTTTGATCCCCGGATAGCAGTATGGAGGTCGTAATGGCAACGCATTCTTTCACCGTCAATTTGAGTAAAGAAATCGCGTACATAATCTTCTAATTTTTTTGCCCGCTTGCGTTCTTCGTTTACTAGTCCTTCGCCTTTACTATGGCTACCACTGAAAAGTCGGTTCATGTTCTCTTCAACAAAGCGCTTTTCAATATTCATTGACGCAGGATTACCAAAAATAAACAATACCCGATGCGTCTGCGGTCAGCTCTTCGCGGATAAGCTTTTCAATTAACTCAGCGCAAATTTCAATGGGCGCAGTTTCGTTACCATGAATACCCGAGGATAAAACTATGTCTTTATCGCCTAATTCCGCTGGCGTAAACTCAATGACACCCGTATCACGAACGACTACTTTCGTTCCATTGTTTAGTTCAAATTGACTTGCTTCTAAATGCCATTCGTTTTGTCGAGTAAGGGTTAAAAAATCACCCGTCTGTTTTAATTTGTCTAGGTACATACTGTCACCTTGTGTGAGAGATATAAAAAAAGGCCATACGAACGTATGGCCTTATTTGTAAATGGAGTTAGCGGATCACGCTATCGACTAGCGCTTTCGCTTCTTTTTCTAGTTCGTTTAAATGAGCTTCTCCTTTAAACGACTCTAAATAGATTTTATAGATTTCTTCTGTACCGGATGGACGAGCTGCAAACCATCCCGACTCCGTCACAACTTTTAAACCACCTATCGCACCGCCATTACCAGGCGCATGCGTTAAGATTTGAGTGATCTTATCACCTGCCAGTACGTCCGCTTTTACATCCGAAGCGCTTAATGATTTCAACTTCGCTTTTTGTGATGAACTCGCTGGCGCATCGATCCGTTTGTAAAGTGGCGCACCAAATTTGGCTTCAAACTCGCGATAGCGTTCTGATGGAGTCTTACCAGTTACAGCGAGTATTTCAGCCGCTAGCAGTCCTAGAATAAAACCGTCTTTATCGGTATTCCAAACAGTACCATCTTTACGTAAAAATGAGGCTCCAGCGCTTTCTTCACCACCAAACGCTAAAGTGCCTTGCGCTAAACCATCAACGAACCACTTAAAACCAACTGGTACTTCGTAAACGTCTTTACCAAGATCATTGACTACTTTGTCTATCATGGCACTGGATACTAACGTTTTGCCGACTTTAAGGTTATTTGGCCAGTTAGGTCTTTGGTTCATTAAGTAATCGATGGCAACGGCAAGATAATGGTTTGGATTCATTAGTCCATCTTTCGTTACTATGCCATGACGATCGTAATCAGGATCATTACCAATACCGATATCGTATTCATCTTTTAACGCAATCAAGTTGGCCATCGCGTAAGGTGAAGAACAATCCATGCGAATTTTGCCATCTTTGTCCAACGGCATAAAAGCAAATCGCGGGTCCACGTCTTCATTAACAACCGTAATGTCTAATCCGTAATGAGTTGCGATCACCGGCCAAAAATTAATGCCTGAACCACCGAGAGGATCAACACCTATCTTTACATTTGCTTGTTTGATCGCATCAAAATCGATGATATTAGACAGGTCTTCGACGTAAGGCGTTATTAAATCTTCGTATTTAATAAAGCCTGAACGGCGGGCTTTCGCATAAGGGAATAGTTCAACCTCGACCAAATCTTCAAGTAAAAGTTGATTGGCTCTGTCTTCAATCCACTTAGTCACCTCTGTATCAGCAGGTCCACCATTTGGTGGATTGTACTTAAATCCACCATCTTCAGGTGGGTTATGTGAAGGAGTGACGACAATCCCATCCGCAAGTTCATGAGGATAAGCTTTGTTATGCGTAACTATGGCATGGCTGATAACAGGAGTTGGCGTGAAATCGTCATTTTCCTGAGTAATAACCTGAACCTCATTCGCAACAAGTACTTCGACCGCCGAATTAAACGCCGCTTCTGAGAGCGCGTGTGTATCTTTGCCTAAGAACAATGGGCCAAAAATATTGTTGGCTTTACGATAATCGCAAATAGCTTGAGTTACAGCCAAAATATGTGATTCGTTAAACTTTACATTGTAAGAACACCCACGGTGACCCGAGGTGCCAAATTCAACGCACTGTTCTGGAAATTGTTCAAGGTCAGGCTCATTAAGATAATAAGACGATACAAGTTTAGGAATGTTTACCAGTTCTGATTTCGGAGCAGGTTTACCAGCACCAGGGTGAATTGCCATAGTTTGTCCTTTTTAGTCCTTACAGGTAATCGCGGATCTTTTCAGCTTGATCTTCAGAATAGCCTAAAGATAACGCAACCTCATGCAACATCATTTTCTTTCTGGTTGTGTTTGAATTGGTCATGACCCAAAATTCACTGCCTTCAATTTGTTTTGGATTCATACTGCTACCGCTTTCAAGAAGTTCTTCTTTGCTCATGGCGAAGTAAATGCGATCTCTACCTTTAATATCAAGCACGGATTTGAATGCACCTTTGTGCGTACGATAAAAAGCAGACAAAATAAATAAGAAACGACCTACTACGCCTTTTTGCATCGCAAGTTCTTCTTTATTTAGCACATTGAATACACTAGCTGCAGGCTTTGACACAGATGTGACAACCGGCTTTTCTTTTACTTCTTCAACGACCTTAGTTTCTTTTTCTAACCCTACTGTATCTGGTTCTAGTTTTTTAACAGTTGCTTTAGCTGGGTCTAGATTTAATAAACGACGAAGGATCTGAGAAGCACTTTCTCCAATACTTTGGGTATTGCTTGCAATGTATTGATATAACTCGTCATCTATTTCTATGTTTTTCATTTTATTCCTACTACTGACTTTTACTTTTCAGTTTGATCGATTATATCCTTATTTGATCATTTCCTCTACGGCTTTGAAAAACCGTTTGATACTGGCAAAATAGCGAGTAATTCAAATCTCTGACATTAAGTTATGCTGCTCAACTACAAACTTACCCAAGCAACAAACCAAACATCTACTTTGCCCGTTGTTTTACTACATGGACTATTTGGATCATTAGAGAACCTGAACATCATTGGGAAGGCGTTAGGCGAGAACTATGACATAATTAACATGGACTTGAGAAATCATGGACTTTCCCCTCACGCGGCTACGCATAATTACCCAAGTTTAGCGAATGACGTTGTGGAAACGCTTAAAGGCCTAAATATCGAAAAAGCCTATATTGTTGGCCATTCAATGGGTGGAAAAGTCGCGATGCAAATCGCGCATAGACACCCAGACATGGTCGCGAAACTGGTTGTTTTAGACATCGCACCCGTTGCTTATCATAGTCGACATGATGCCATTTTTAGCGCGCTCAACGCTGTTGCTAACGTCACCATTTCAAGCCGTACTCAAGCAGACGAAATAATGTCTGTCTATATCAAGGAAATGGGCGTACGCCAGTTTTTGTTGAAAAGTTTGCAAAAAAACGATTCTGGTGAATTTAATTGGCGTTTTAATTTAGATGTATTGAGTGCACAGTATCAAAATATTTTAACAAATATAGATGCAAATGATTCTTGTTTGTGTGAGACTCTGTTTGTGAAAGGTAGTGAATCCGACTACATACTGGTTGAACACCGTGATGTCATCGCTAAATTATTCCCAAATTCCAAAGGCCGAGTCGTTCATGGCGCTGGACATTGGCTCCACGCAGAGAAGCCATTAGTAGTAAATAAGGCGATTATTGATTTTCTTCAATAATCAAGCTGATTTTACAATCGAAGGTTAAATTTCTCGAATTGAATGTGTTATAGTACGCCGCGTTTTATTTATGGGTTTTTGAAGCATGGTTGACATCTTTATCAACGAAATTGAAACCATTGGCCTATACTTCGGCTTAGCTGGAATATTCTTTCTTATAGGCATGGCAATTCAGGACGTTCTAAAAAAAGGTGATGTGCCGAAATTTGGCCGTCAGATCGTTTGGTTGGTATTGTTCCTCGGCTGTGCTGGGTTCATTGCTAAAGGCCTTATTCAAGTATTTTGGCAAGGTGCGGGTGTCGGTTAACTATGGCCAAGTCGGACGCAGATAGGACTACGATTGACCTATTCGAAAATGAAAAAAAGACCTGGCAGGCCAAAAACCAATCCCCTACCGAGGGAAATGCAATTAAAGGTCAACAAACGAAATCAGATGAAACGAGACAGAAGCTCGTGGCCTCAAGCGAATCGAATTCAAGGTCTCATCTGAGTTGTATCAAGCATTAAGTGATATGGCTGAAGCGCAAAATTTGAGTCGCAGTGCGCTTATCGAAACCATATTGCAAGAAAAATTAGCGATTAATAGATAGAAGGTAAACACGTACATGGCTAGTGTAGGTATTTTTTTCGGAAGTGACACAGGCAACACAGAACACGTTGCAAAGATGATTCAAAAAGAGCTTGGTAAAAAATTAGTGGATGTTAAAGACATCGCTAAGAGTTCAAAAGAAGACATCGCAGAATTCGATCTGTTACTTTTTGGTATCCCTACTTGGTATTACGGTGAAGCGCAATGTGATTGGGATGATTTCTTCCCTGAACTTGAAGAAATTGACTTCGACGGTAAGCTAGTTGCGATTTTCGGCTGTGGTGACCAAGAAGACTACGCTGAATACTTCCTTGACGCGATGGGCATGGTAAATGACATCGTGACGAAAAAAGGTGCTATCGTCGTTGGTCATTGGCCAACGGACAGCTACAACTTTGAAGCATCAAAAGGCCTTGCTGACGCAAACCATTTTGTTGGTTTGGGTATTGATGAAGACCGTCAACCTGAATTAACTGAAGAGCGCGTTAAATCATGGTGTAAGCAAGTTTACGAAGAAATGTGCTTAAGCGAGCTTGAAGACTAGTTCATTGCATTTTTTGCATATCAAGTCACACCGAGTTATGCTAAGTTGGTCCAGTCGTGCGGACTGACAAAAATAACACTATAAAGATAAAAATTGAGACAGATTTAATGACTGATCATAATTTAGAACTTAAAAAAGCCGGGTTGAAGGTCACACTACCACGCATCAAGATTCTGGAAATCCTCCAGTCTCCTGATAATCAACATATCAGCGCAGAGGATGTATACAAAATCTTGTTGGACAAAGGTGAAGAAATTGGCCTTGCAACGGTTTATCGAGTTCTAAACCAATTCGATGACGCGGGTATTGTGAGTCGTCACCATTTTGAAGGCGGCAAGTCTGTATTCGAACTTTCTGGTTCATCACACCACGATCACCTTGTTTGCCTAAAATGTGGTCGTGTAGTTGAATTTGAAGACGAGGTTATCGAATCACGTCAGGATCAAATCGCTGATAACAATGGCATTCGTTTGACGAACCATTCTTTATATCTCTACGGTGAATGTACAGATATTGCAGCGTGCAAAAAGTACGCTGAAGAAAATAGCAATTAACTAATTGATATAAAAAAACCGGCAATTGCCGGTTTTTTTATATCTGGATAATTCACACCGCTCAAATATTCAATCTGAACGGTGTAAATAAAGGCTTATTCGCCTTGGTCCATTTTGGCCCATGAATCACGTAGACCAACTGTTTGGTTAAATACCAACCCTTCCGACTTGTTATCACGGCAATAGTAACCTAAGCGCTCGAACTGATACCCTTGCTCTGCTTTCGCATTTGCAAGCGATGGTTCAACTTTCGCGCCTTTAATGATAACTAACGAGTCAGGATTCAACACATCAGTGTAATTGTCCGCCGCAGCTGGATTCGGCACACTAAACAAACGATCGTATTGACGCACTTCCGCATCAATTGAGTGAGAAGCACTAACCCAATGGATCACGCCTTTTACTTTACGGCCATCACTTGGATTCTTGCCAAGCGTTTCAGCGTCATAAGTACAGTAAATAGTTGTGATGTTACCTTGCTCATCTTCATCAAAGCGCTCAGCTTTAATTACGTAGGCATTACGCAGGCGTACTTCTTTACCCAGTACTAAACGCTTGTAGTGTTTGTTCGCTTCAACACGAAAATCTTCACTTTCAATGTAAAGCTCCTTCGTGAAAGGTAATACACGCGAACCCATACTTTCATTATTCGGGTGGTTTGATGCGTTGATCTCTTCCACTTTGCCTTCGTCAAAGTTTTCAATAACCACTTTAATTGGGTCGATTACGGCCATCGCACGAGGTGCATGCTCATTCAAGTCTTCACGTATACACGCTTCTAACATGCCCATCTCGACCATGTTGTCTTGTTTTGTGATACCGATTCGTTTGCAGAATTCGCGCACTGAAGCCGGTGTATAGCCACGACGTCGAAGACCCGCAATCGTCGGCATACGCGGATCGTCCCAACCGTCGACTTGGTTATTAACGACTAAGTCATTTAACTTACGTTTCGACATAACCGTATATTCAAGGTTCAGACGCGAGAATTCGATTTGCTGTGGATGGCATTCAATCGAAATATTGTCCAACACCCAATCGTATAGACGACGGTTGTCTTGGAATTCTAATGTACAAAGCGAATGCGTGATCCCTTCCAATGCATCTGAAATACAGTGTGTGAAGTCATACATTGGGTAGATGCACCATGCATCACCTGTTTGATGATGGTGTGCAAACTTAATACGGTAAATAATTGGGTCGCGCAGCACGATAAACGAGCTTGCCATATCAATCTTTGCGCGAAGAACACATTCGCCTTCTTTAAACTCACCATTGCGCATTTTTGCGAACAACGCCAAATTTTCCTCAACTGGCGTATCACGGTATGGGCTGTTTCTGCCTGGTTCAGTCAATGTACCACGGTATTCACGCGCTTCTTCCGGCGATAAGAAACACACATACGCAAGACCTTTTTGGATAAGCTCCACAGCGTAATCATGTAACTGTTCAAAATAGTTTGATGAATAACAGATATCACCATCCCAGTTAAAACCTAACCACTTCACATCTTCTTGAATCGATTTGACGTAGTTAATATCTTCTTTTTCTGGGTTTGTGTCGTCAAAACGTAAATTACATAGGCCCTGATAATCTTTTGCGATACCAAAATTCAAACAAATAGACTTTGCGTGACCAATGTGTAAAAAGCCATTCGGCTCCGGCGGAAAACGCGTATGAACGCTTTGGTGTTTTCCACTGTTTAAATCCTCGTCGATAATAGTACGAATGAAGTTACTTGGGCGATTTTCTATCTCCGCCATATGAGAAGCATCCTCTATGCAATGCAAATAAATATCGCCACATTATTACAAAAACTCTGCGCAACATACAGAGCTAAGAATCGATAAAACGCGAAAAGATCCCCTTTTTATTTGACCTTCATTGGATAAATAACAAACAAATGGCAAAAGTGTGACGAATTTTGTTCTAGCGCAATAAAAAAGTCATGCAAACCCAATATAGTGGCGCCAATGAAGACAGCTAGAGGGACAAAATCATGGCTTCAATGAATTTACACCGCGTATACATACCGACCAATGCACGTAATAACCAATACATTCTGGCCGAGTTTAAGCCTGAAGATTCTTTTTATCGTTATTTTGACGACTTGGAAAGTTGTTATGAACGTGTTGCGCGCCAGCTATTTGCACTTTGTGATGAATATGAATTGCATAATGTTCATTTAATTGCGAATGACAAGTTGCCTGTTGTGCGTTTTCACGAAGAAGCATATGCAATGCAAACGGAAAAGCAGATTCTATTTTTCTATAATCCTCGTTATCACGAAGCACATAAAAGCTATTTTGACTCAACATGGAAAGCACGCAAAATACGCATTTTATTTTTGGCTACAGGTGAGGAGGCTCCGCGCACAAGCAGCAAACTTCCACGCAAAAGTCCGTAAGGTGCTTACTGAGCTAAAAAGCGTACTACCAGAATCGAACTTCAATTTTAGGGTTCGTGATCATCAGCACTTAACGTATGATTTGTTTTCAAAAGCAAAAGGCAATAAAGAAAGTTACGGCTATAAACTGCGCGCGCTCTACCCTCGCTATCAGGCAAGAAATTGCCAACTGCCTGCCGAGCATTCAGAAATGACTTACGTCACGTTTAATGTGCCGGTCACACGTGCAGTAAAAACAGAGTTTAATACTAATGCGAACGATGGTAACTACAGCAGTTTTTATAACGAAGTAGCAGATAAATTCCAAACAGCTTGCGCAGGTAGACAACTAAATCTATATGCCATGGTAGCAGACGGTAAATTACCTATTGTACGAAGCAGTAAACTCGATAAGTCCGATACCAATCGTGAGTTGCAAAAGTTAAGTTTTGATACAAATTCCGATGAAAAGCAAATCAGCATTATTTTCAACGAACATAAGCTTACTGAAATGATGCATTTCGTGATTGTGGCCAAGGCGTCTGACAAGCATGACATGGGCTATGGCAAATTCATGAATAACGTCGAATCAACCATTAGAGATTTCGCAAGTCAGTTGCCTATTTCACCAGAAAAGCAGGACCTGAACGTACGTTTCTATCAGCACATTAGTTACGACTTCTAACTGACAATCAACAAGAAAAAAGCCAAAACGTTAGGCTACGTTTTGGCTTTTTTGTTTCCTGTTCGAATGCCCGCGAAATGCGTTGTCAATTTGTACAAGCAACGTGGTCAGGCCTTGATGGGTATAGCGTATAACTTTCGTGTTGAATTTCACTTCGTCATCCACCATTTGTTTCGTCTTTAAGAGCAATTTTTGCTTGACCGTATCAAGGCGAGCTTCAACACCTTCTGCAGAAGGACTCACACATAAAATCACAAATTCCTCACCGCCACTTCGTACAATAATATCTTGGGATTCTCTAAAACTTTCCTTCATTGCAGCCGCAAGTTGCCTTAAAACTTCATCACCGACTAAATACCCATATTTGTCATTAAACTTTTTAAATTCATATAAATCCAGAGTAACTAAACAAAACCCTTTATGATCCGCAATTAACTTTTCCAGTCGGTTATGGAGATACAACCGGTTGAATAAGCCTGTTAAAGGATCTTTTGAAAAATATTGGACTTTACTAAGTCGGAACTGTCGCTGGAAATACCAAAATATTAATGCACTGAACACAGTCACTATAAACACCAAGATATAGGCAAGTGTGAGCGATTTTTCTTGCTGGAGCTTTTTTAACTCGACTTCTTGGGTAGCCAATTTTTGGTCAGCTAAGGCCAATTGCAATTTATGCTGTTCTGCTTCGTAGAAGCTTTTTGCTTCTTGTTCGAGAATAGCCTTAGTTTCCAATTCTGTTTCTTCCAATAGGTCAATATATTGCGCATATACATTGGCTGCTCGTTCAAAAAACTTGGCTTTTTCTAATACATTCGCTTTTAGACGTAAGGTTTGACGCAAATAACGATTGTTTAGCGGGCTGTGATAACTCTCTATGAGCTTTAACGCATCATCGACTCTATCAAGTGCACGATTCGTTTGTTGCAGTGCAGAATATGCTTTGGCCTGATTATTCCTCAGTACTATCAAATGGGCAGGATTAACAATTGCCGTGTTTTCATATAATTGAGCCTCTTCAAAATAGTTAAGCGCTTTTTTATACTCTTTGTTAGCTAAAGCTACTTTGCCAAGTCCAGATGGATTCCAAAATTTATACCTTGGTAAGTCAAATTGCACCGATACATCTTTCATCTCGCTATAGCACTCTTGAGCTTCATGAAGTAACTCTTTCCTTAGCAAGATCATGCACAGGTTGTATTTTGCTGGTAATCCATCGAGTATGTTATTTGATAATTTCGCCAAGCTGTCGGCTTGATAAGCGAGACTCAATGCCCTTTTCGTAATACTTTAGGCTTGAATAATAGGCGGTAAGCGCGTCAACAACAGTAAGCTTTGTCGTTGCTGACACATTGTTTCGCAGGATATACGAATGTGCATCTTCTAACACTTTAATCGATTCGGAGTATTCTTCACGCCAGATCAAAATGATGCCTTCAATTGCAGCAACTCGCGCCAACTGTTCAGCATCATCAAGGCTTTCGAATATACTTTTTGCTGCACTAATCAACGACTTTGCGTTGTCTAAATTACCCTGTTCAATATCGAAATATGCCCGATAAGTGTAGAAATAACCAGTACTCCACCCACCAGATGAGTCAACTACGTGTTCTTTTGCCTTATCAAAGTAAAGTTTGGCTTGCCCAATTTCACCTTTGAAAAAGCTAATTCTCGCGACCAAAGTATATAAGTACACTTTTTCAGAATCAGTCAGTTTCGCATTTTCTATCTGATTCAACAGCATCGATTCGCTAACAATTGGCGACGTTAAGACTTGGTGTTCGAGAGTAAGTCGTTTAGGCAATTCATCCATACCTGGTGCTGCGCTACAATCAAAAGCGACACTAAATAAGAACAAAGCAAGACAGAGGAATATTTGACGTTGCACAGTCAGACCGATTTGGTTTTTTATGAGTATAGTTGACTGTTTAGAAATGAAAAAGGCCCCGAAGGGCCTTTTACTGGTTGATTACCAACCTGCTTTATCTTTAAGTGCAGCACCGATATCTGCAAGAGAACGAACTGTCTTAACGCCAGCAGCTTCAAGAGCAGCAAACTTCTCGTCAGCTGTACCTTTACCACCTGCGATAATCGCACCAGCGTGACCCATACGCTTACCAGCTGGAGCAGTAACACCAGCAATGTAAGATACTACAGGTTTAGTCACGTTATGTTTGATGAACTCAGCCGCTTCTTCTTCTGCGTTACCACCGATCTCACCGATCATAACGATAGCTTCTGTTTGCGGATCGTCTTGGAACATCTTCAATACGTCGATAAAGTTAGTGCCCGGAATTGGGTCACCACCGATACCAACACACGTTGATTGACCAAAGCCAGCGTCAGTTGTTTGCTTAACTGCTTCGTACGTAAGTGTACCAGAGCGTGACACGATACCAACCTTACCTGGAAGGTGGATGTGACCAGGCATGATACCGATCTTACATTGACCAGGAGTGATTACACCTGGGCAGTTTGGACCAATCATACGAACGCCAGTTTCTTCTAGCTTAACTTTAACGTCAACCATATCAAGTGTTGGGATACCTTCAGTGATACAAACGATCAACTGGATACCAGCGTCGATTGCTTCAAGGATTGCATCTTTACAGAACGCAGCTGGTACGTAGATAACAGACGCTGTTGCGCCAGTTGATTCTACTGCATCACGCACTGTATTAAATACTGGAAGACCTAGGTGAATTGTGCCGCCTTTACCAGGAGAAACACCACCAACCATTTGCGTACCGTACTGAAGCGCTTGCTCAGAGTGGAACGTACCTTGACCACCAGTGAAACCTTGACAGATTACTTTAGTGTCTTTGTTAATTAAAACTGACATTATTTGCCCTCCGCTGCTGCAACTACTTTCACAGCTGCATCTGTTAGCGACTCAGCAGCGATGATGTCTAGACCTGAGTTAGCTAAAACTTCACGACCTAGTTCTGCGTTCGTGCCTTCAAGACGAACAACTACTGGAACGTTAACGCCAACTTCTTTAACTGCACCAATGATACCTTCTGCGATCATGTCACAACGTACGATACCACCGAAGATGTTCACTAGAACTGCTTTCACGTTGTCATCAGATAAGATGATCTTGAATGCTTCAGCAACACGCTCTTTAGTCGCGCCGCCGCCAACGTCTAGGAAGTTAGCTGGTTTGCCACCGTGTAGGTTTACGATGTCCATTGTGCCCATTGCTAGGCCAGCACCGTTAACCATACAGCCAACGTTACCGTCTAGTGCAACGTAGTTAAGCTCAAAGCTTGCAGCGTGCGCTTCACGAGCATCTTCTTGTGATGGATCGTGGAATTCACGGATTTTTGGTTGACGGAACAATGCGTTGCCATCAACACCGATTTTGCCGTCAAGACAGTGTAGGTTGCCTTGATCTGTGATTACTAGAGGGTTGATTTCTAGTAGTGCGAAATCGTAGTCGATAAACATGTTCGCAAGACCCATAAAGATCTTAGTGAACTGTTTAACTTGGTTAGCGTCAAGACCTAGTTTGAATGCTAATTCACGGCCTTGGTATGCTTGAGGACCAACTAATGGATCAATTGCCATTTTGTGGATCAATTCTGGTGTTTCTTCAGCAACTTGCTCGATCTCAACACCACCTTCAGTAGATGCCATGAACACGATACGACGAGTCGAACGGTCTACAACAGCACCTAAGTATAATTCGTTTGCAATATCAGTGCAGCTTTCTACAAGGATCTTAGCAACCGGCTGACCTTTCTCATCTGTTTGATAAGTAACAAGGTTTTTGCCTAGCCATTTTTCAGCGAATGCTCTGATTTCGTCTTTACTGTCAGCAAGTTTAACGCCGCCAGCTTTACCACGGCCACCCGCGTGAACTTGACATTTAACAACCCACTTGTCACCACCGATCTTTCCGGCAGCTTCTACCGCTTCTTGAGGGGTATCACAAGCGAAGCCCTCAGACACTGGTAAACCATATTCGGCAAACAGTTGTTTTGCCTGGTACTCATGCAAATTCATGATGCTTTATCCAATTTTTTGTACTAAAAAAGCTGAATATTTATGCAAATAATCAGCTATCCCAAATTGCACGCCTAGTATAGATCCCATAGGCTCTCAAGAAAACCCCAGTTAGACCAAAGGCGCAAAAAAAAAGCTGCACATTTTGGTGTGCAGCTTATTTTTCAATCTATTGATTACACATCTAATAGTAGACGTGTTGGATCTTCCAATAGTTCTTTAATCGTCACTAAGAAACCTACTGATTCCTTACCATCGATTTGACGGTGATCATAGCTAAGTGCTAGATACATCATTGGCAAAATTTCAACTTTACCGTTTACAGCCATTGGGCGGTCTTGGATTTTATGCATACCCAAAATCGACGCTTGTGGCATGTTGATGATAGGCGTTGAAAGAAGTGATCCAAAAACACCACCGTTCGTGATTGTAAAGTTACCACCAGTCATGTCTTCAACAGTCAACTTGCCATCACGACCTTTAATTGCAAGATCTTTGATGCCTTTTTCAATTTCAGCAACTGACAATTTATCACAATCGCGTAATACAGGTGTTACAAGACCACGAGGTGTAGATACCGCGATGCTTACATCAAAATAGTTGTGATAAACGATATCGTCGCCGTCGATTGACGCATTCACTTCAGGGAAGCGTTTTAGCGCCTCAACGACTGCTTTAACATAGAAAGACATAAAGCCTAAACGAATACCATGGCGCTTTTCAAACACGTCTTGGTATTGCTTACGAAGGTCCATGATTGGTTTCATGTTTACTTCGTTGAATGTTGTAAGCATCGCTGTAGAGTTTTTGGCTTCTAGCAAACGGTTTGCAATTGTCTTGCGTAGACGTGTCATTGGTACACGTTTTTGAGTACGTTCACCAAGTGCTACTACTGGTGCCGCTGGAGCTGCTGCTTTTGCAGCTGGCGCTGCTGGTGCTTTTAGGAACGCTTCAACGTCTTCTTTCGTGATACGGCCGCCTTTACCAGAACCCTTGATTTTCGATGCATCAAGACCTTTCTCTGCGATCATGCGACGTACAGAAGGTGTTAGTACGTCATTGCTGTCATCGCTTGCAGCTGGTGCTGATGTCGCTGGAGTCGCTGCTGCAGGTACAGCACCTGCAATCAATTTGCCGATGATTTGCTCAGCAAGAACCGTTTCGCCTTCAGCGTGAATGTGCTCACCCATTACGCCATCTTCGGTCGCAACAACTTCAAGAACAACTTTGTCTGTCTCGATGTCGACTAGGTTTTGGTCGCGTTTAACCGCTTCACCTGGTTGTACGTGCCAAGTTGCAATCGTAGCGTCTGCTACTGATTCTGGAAGTACTGGTACTTTAATGTCCACTTCTTTACCTTCTGATGCTGATGCCGCTGCAGGCTGTTCGTTGTTTGTCGCTGGTGCTGCAGGTTTATCGCCCGCGACGCCTACTAGTGCGATAACTTGTTGGCCAAGTACTGTCGCACCTTCTTCATGTAAAATTTCTGTAATTACGCCAGCTTCTGGCGCAACGACTTCTAAAACTACTTTATCTGTTTCAATATCAACCAAGTTTTGGTCACGTTCAACCGTGTCACCAACACTTACGTGCCACGTTGCAACTGTTGCGTCGGCAACTGACTCTGGTAGCACTGGAACTTTAATTTCAATAGCCATCATCTATCCCTTATTTCTCGATAGTTAGTGCGTCAGCAACCAACGCTGCTTGTTCTTTGTTGTGCGTAGATAAGTAACCACACGCAGGTGCTGCAGATGCTTTACGACCCGCATACTTAAGCGTCGCACCTTTAGGAATTGCATCCCAGAAATGGTGTTGCGAACAATACCAAGCACCTTGGTTTTGTGGCTCTTCCTGGCACCAAACGAAATCACGTACGTGTTGGTAACGAGCCATGATTTCATCCATTTCTTTATGTGGGAATGGGTATAATTGCTCTACACGTACAATCGCAACGTTGTCTTGTTCCGCTTTACGACGCTCTTGCAATAGGTCGTAATAAACTTTACCGCTACAGAAAACAACGCGTTCTACTTTCGCCGGGTTAATATCATCGATTTCATCAATCATATTTTGGAATACGCCGTTTGCCAATTCATCCAATGATGAAATTGCCAAAGGATGACGAAGTAATGATTTCGGTGTCATAACAATCAGAGGACGACGCAGTGGACGTACTGATTGACGACGTAGCATTGCGTAAACCTGAGCTGGTGTTGTTGGAACACACACTTGCATGTTGTGGTCAGCACAAAGTTGTAGGAAACGCTCTAGACGTGCAGAACTGTGTTCTGGGCCTTGGCCTTCATAACCATGTGGAAGCATGATAGTCAAACCACATAAGCGGCCCCACTTTTGCTCACCTGAACTTAAGAATTGGTCGAATACGACTTGTGCGCCGTTTGCGAAGTCACCGAACTGAGCTTCCCAAAGTACTAATGACGTTGGTTCTGCTGTTGCATAGCCATACTCAAACGCAAGTACCGCTTCTTCAGACAGTACCGAATCGTAAACTTCAAATGCACCTTGTCCTTCACGAACGTGTTGCAATGGAATGTAAACAGACGCGTCTTTTTGGTTATGAACGACCGCGTGACGGTGGAAGAAAGTACCACGACCTGAGTCTTGACCTGTCATACGAATGTCAATACCAGCATCAACAAGCGTTGCATAGGCCAACGTTTCTGCCATACCCCAATCAAGCGGCTTTTCACCCGCTGCCATTAATTTACGATCTTCGTAAATTTTAGCAACGCGAGAATGTGCTTTGTGCCCTTCTGGGTAGCTCGCTAAGTTTCCGCCAATTTCTTTCAGCTTTTCAACTGGTAGAGATGGGTCATATGCGGTATCCCAATCATGGCCAACAAACTTAGACCAGTCAGATGAGTGTTTAGTGTCTTTTTGAATTTCTTCAACAACACAAACACCAGTATCCAAACCGTTACGATAATCTTCAGCGAGTTGTTTTGATGCATCAGAGCTAATAACACCTTCAGCAGCCAATTTTTCTGCGTAAATTTCGCGTGGCACTGGGTGTTTTTTAATTTTTTGGTACATCAATGGCTGAGTTGCGTTTGGCTCATCGGCTTCATTGTGACCATGACGACGGTAACACACTAAATCGATTACAACGTCACGACGGAATTGGTTACGGAAATCAAGTGCAACTTGAGTAACAAATGCCACCGCTTCAGGGTCGTCAGAATTCACGTGGAATATTGGTGCCTGAACCATTTTTGCAATGTCAGTACAGTATTCTGTAGAGCGAACATCTTCTTGTTTCGACGTAGTAAAACCTAATTGGTTATTTACCACTATACGAATAGAGCCACCTACACCAAAAGCACGTGTCTGTGACAGATTGAATGTCTCTTGAACAACACCTTGACCTGCGATTGCAGAGTCACCGTGAATTGTTACCGGTAACGCTTTTGAACCTGTTTTACAGTTCAAACGGTCAAGACGAGCACGTACAGAGCCCATAACTACCGGGTTAACAATCTCAAGGTGCGATGGGTTAAATGCAAGCGCCATATGCACGTTGCCACCCTTAGTCGCGAAGTCAGACGAGAAACCCATATGGTATTTAACGTCACCCGAACCTGCTGACTCACCATATTTGCCTGCGAACTCATCAAACAACACTTGTGGGTTTTTACCCATAACGTTGATAAGTACGTTTAAACGACCACGGTGTGCCATACCGATGACAACTTCTTCCTGCCCGCTTTCACCAGCGCGATGGATAAGCTCTTTTAGCATTGGTACAAGCGCATCACCGCCTTCTAGCGAGAAACGTTTTGCACCAGGGAATTTTGCACCGAGGTATTTTTCAAGGCCGTCTGCTGCTGTAAGACCTTTTAAAATACGAAGTTTAGTGTCGGTATCGAATTTAGGCTGAGAAAATGCAGATTCTAGGCGTTGCTGTAACCAGCGTTTTTCTTCTGTAGAAGTAATATGCATGTACTCTGCACCGATAGATCCACAATAGGTCTTCTTCAGCGCGTCGTACAAGTCCTTCAGCTTCATCGTCTCTTGACCTGAAGCAAAAGAACCAACATTGAATTCTTTTTCGAGGTCTGCGTCAGTTAATTCATGATAATCAAGTTCAAGGTCACGAACACGTTCACGCTTCCAAAGACCAAGAGGGTCTAAATTCGCGTTTTGGTGGCCCCTGAATCTAAAGGCGTTAATTAACTGCAGCACTCTAACTTGTTTCGCATCGCCAGCACCTTCAGATGCTACGATCACTTGCCTGTGCTTATTAGCAGCAAGTTCTGCGAATTGTGCTTTTACTTCCGAATGTTTAACTTCAACATCAACACCCTCAACTCTGGGTAGTTGGTCAAACACCTCTCGCCACTCTACTGGCACAGAAGTCGCATCATCAAGATACGCCTCATACAAATCTTCAACGTAGGCAACGTTACCGCCATATAAATGTGAAGATTCTAGCCATGCCTTCATCACACCTTCGTGCATTTATTAGCCCTTTCTCTAGCGCAGATATTAATCAGACAAAACAAGATGGCAAGCTTAGCTTGCCATCTTACGGTGTTAAATATGTATTAAACCGCTCGGTTTAACAACATAGACTTAATGTGACCGATAGCCTTAGTTGGATTTAGGCCTTTTGGACACACGTTAACACAGTTCATGATACCGTGACAGCGGAAAACGCTGAACGCATCATCTAGACCAGCTAGACGCTCGTCAGTTGCCGTATCACGGCTATCCACTAGAAAACGATATGCATGTAGTAGACCTGCTGGACCGATGAACTTGTCTGGGTTCCACCAGAACGAAGGACAAGACGTCGAACAACAAGCACACAGGATACACTCGTACAACCCATCAAGCTTGTCACGTTCTTCAATAGACTGTAAACGCTCGCCAGCTGCTGGTGTATCGTTAATTAAATACGGCTTAACTTTTTCGTATTGTTTGTAGAACTGAGTCATATCGATGACTAAGTCACGAACAACAGGTAAGCCAGGTAATGGACGGATAACAATTTTACCCTTGCCGCCTTTTTGCAAAGCTGACACAGGTGTAATACATGCTAGACCATTTTTACCGTTCATGTTGATACCGTCCGAACCGCACACACCTTCACGGCATGAACGACGGAAAGATAATGTTGGATCTTGCTCTTTCAATTTTAAAAGAGCGTCCAAAATCATCATGTCACGGCCTTCTTCCACCTCAAGAGTGTAATCCTGCATATGTGGTGCATTGTCCACATCAGGATTGTAACGATAAACAGAAAATTCTAATGTTGCCATCGTTTAGCTCCTAGTAAGTACGCGCTTTAGGTGGGAATGCTTCACGAGTCACTGGCGAGAAATTAACTTCACGCTTGGTCATTGACTCAGAACCTGGATTGTACACTGAGTGACATAACCAGTTCTCATCATCACGATCTGGGAAGTCAAAACGACAATGTGCACCACGGCTTTCTGTACGGAAATTCGCTGCCACTGCTGTTGCAAACGCAGTTTCCATCAAGTTGTCTAGTTCTAGACATTCGATACGCTGAGTATTGAATTCCGTTGATTTGTCATCAAGACGCGCGTATTGCAAACGCTCACGAATCGTCTTAAGTTGTTCAAGACCTTCGTTCATCGCTTCACCTTCACGGAATACCGAGAAGTTTAATTGCATACACTGCTGTAGATCTTTCTTGATTTGTACTGGATCTTCACCTTGACCAGGTTTAGACGTTTCCCAACGATTGAAACGAGCAAACGCAGCTTCAAGATCAGATTCAGAAGCTTCTTTCGTTGCTTGCGCTTCATTTAGGTAAGTACCTAGGAAGTTACCAGCTGCACGGCCGAATACAACAAGATCTAGTAGAGAGTTACCGCCAAGGCGGTTAGCACCGTGTACTGATACACACGCAATCTCACCTACTGCAAATAGACCTTCAACTACTTTAGTTTCGCCATTTGCACCAACATTGATAACTTGACCATTAACGTTTGTTGGAACACCACCCATCATGTAGTGACATGTTGGGATTACTGGAATTGGCTCTTTAGCTGGATCAACGTGAGCGAACGTTTTAGAAAGGTCACAAACGCCTGGAAGACGTAAGTTAAGCGTTTCTTCACCTAAGTGATCAAGCTTAAGTTTAATGTGTGGACCCCAAGGACCGTCACAGCCACGACCTTCACGGATTTCAGTCATCATTGAACGTGCAACAACGTCACGAGACGCAAGGTCTTTCGCGTTTGGTGCATAACGTTCCATAAAACGCTCGCCGTCTTTGTTTAGAAGGTAACCACCTTCACCACGACAACCTTCAGTTACAAGAACACCGGCGCCCGCGATACCCGTTGGGTGGAACTGCCACATTTCCATGTCTTGCAATGAGATGCCTGCACGTGTTGCCATACCAACACCGTCACCAGTATTGATGTGAGCATTGGTAGTCGATGCGTAAATACGACCTGCACCACCTGTTGCAAGAACAACAGCGCGAGACTTGAAGAATACAACTTGGCCAGATTCGATGTCGATTGCTGTACAACCTACTACATCACCATTGTCGTTCTTAACTAAGTCTAATGCATACCATTCAGAGAAAACGTTTGTTTTGTTTTTAACGTTTTGTTGGTATAGACAGTGTAGCAAGGCGTGACCTGTACGGTCAGCTGCTGCCGCAGTACGAGCTGCTTGCTCGCCACCGAAGTTTTTCGATTGACCACCGAAAGGACGTTGATAAACACGGCCATTCTCAAAACGTGAGAATGGAAGACCCATGTTTTCAAGCTCAGTGATTGCTTCTGAATCCGTTTTACACATGTATTCAATTGCGTCTTGGTCACCGATGAAATCAGAACCTTTAACCGTATCGTACATGTGCCACTCCCAGTTGTCCTCGTGAGAGTTACCAAGAGCTACCGTAATACCACCTTGAGCAGACACAGTGTGTGAACGTGTTGGAAACACTTTAGAAATAAGCGCACACGTTTTGCCTGACTCAGAAATCGCAAGCGCTGCACGCATACCAGCACCACCGGCACCGATTACGACAGCATCAAATTCATAGACAGAATAATTCACTTAAACACCCCACAGAACGAATAAACCAACAGCTACGTAAGCAACCGCCATTAGGTTCAAAACGAAGCTCAGAATCGAACGCATTGTGGAACATTTAACATAGTCAGTAAGTACCTGCCAAAGACCAATGCGTGCATGAGCCATGATGCAAACTAACGTCACTAACGTAGCAGCCTTCATAAACAGGTTTGAGAACAAACCAGTCCAAGCTTCGTAAGTAAGTTCAGGAGTTAGTATTAGATAACCAACAATGAAAATCGCGTAAGCCGCGATTACCAATGCAGTAGCACGCAACGACACATAGTCTTGTACGCCATCACGCTTTAGAGTTGCTTGATTTAAGACCATATCCACACTCCAGCTAGGATTGCTAAGATTACCCATAGCGCCAGTGCAGCGATTGCGCTGCTATTGCCTGATTCCAAATCTTCCCAGTAACCCATGTCTTGGATCATATGGCGGAAACCGCCAATAATGTGATACGCCAAAACAGTTACAGTACCCCAGGCGATGAATTTAGCAATAAAGCCAGTCATTAAGCTTTTTACCAATTCGAAGCCTTCAGCCGAAGATAGAGATTCAGACCATGCCCAGATTACGAACGTTAAAGCGAAGAACATTGCCACACCGGTGACACGATGTAGGATCGACGCTTTAGCCGTTGGAGGCATTGATATAGTCGTTAGATCTAGATTTACAGGTCTTTGCTTTTTCACAGTTACTTGCCCATCTTGCTCACAAGGAGCCTCATCTACTTGTTTTTATAAAACCCATTTGTGCAAAAACAACAAATGGCACACCTTAAATAAACCCAACGAGGAAACATGGTTAGTGCTTCTGTTGAACATCAGGTTTACCCACAGACGATACGGTTTAAAACCACTGACAGTATATAAGCGTACGCACGCTTTTACAATTCTTGTTTAGATTGAGATGCTTGCGAATTAGCCAATGGTATAATATTTAAACGTTATAGAATATTTATTATACATTCATGCATAATTCTTAGAAAAATTGACTTTCCCCCCGGTTTCTACGTTACAATGATCGGAATTTGCTTAACATTAGTATCACAACATAACAATCAGAATTGTTATTTCAGAGGAGACACATAAATGGCAGATAAGAAAGCCGTACTCCAGATTGAAGGTCATGACCCAATTGAGTTACCAATTTACTCTGGTACTGCTGGTCAGGACGTCATCGATGTTCGTACACTAGGCGGCCACGGTTATTTCACTTTTGACCCTGGTTTCATGTCGACAGGCTCTTGCGAATCGTCAATTACATACATCGACGGCGCAAAAGGCGTTCTACTTCACCGCGGTTACCCAATTGAGCAATTGGCTGAAAAATCTAACTACATTGAGCTTTGCTACCTGCTGTTAAATGGTGAGTTACCAAACGAAGCACAACTAGCTGAGTTTTCTCAGGAAGTGACTCACAACACTATGTTGCATGAAAAAATCGCAGCATTCTTCCAAGGTTTCCGTGTCGATTCTCACCCAATGGCAATGCTGTGTGCGGTTGTTGGTGCGCTTTCGTCTTTCTACCACGATGACCTAGACATTTCTGATGCTGATCAACGTATGCGTTGTGCAGTTAAGTTGGTTGCTAAACTGCCAACAATCGCTGCAATGTGCTACAAGTACAACGAAGGCCAACCTTTCGTTTACCCACGTAATGATCTTGGCTACGCAGAAAACTTCCTACACATGATGTTCTCTGTTCCAGCTGAAGAATACAAAGTAAGTCCAACGCTTGCTAAAGCAATGGACCGCATTTTCATGCTTCATGCTGATCACGAGCAAAACGCGTCAACGTCTACAGTACGCTTAGCGGGTTCTTCTGGTGCAAACCCATATGCGTGTATCGCTGCCGGTATCGCATCACTTTGAAATTCTGCGCACGGCGGTGCGAACGAAGCATGTTTGAAGATGCTTGAAGAAATCGGTTCAGTTGACCGTATTGATGAATACGTAGCAAAAGCAAAAGACAAGAACGATCCGTTCCGTCTAATGGGCTTTGGTCACCGTGTTTACAAAAACTTCGACCCACGTGCGACAGTAATGCGTCAAACTTGCCACGAAGTTTTGAAAGAGCTAAACATTCAAGATCCTCTTCTTGATGTTGCAATGCGTTTAGAACAAATCGCGCTTGAAGATCCTTACTTCATCGAGAAGAAACTATACCCTAACGTAGACTTCTACTCTGGTATCATTCTTAAAGCGATCGGTATTCCAACAAGCATGTTCACTGTAATTTTTGCAATGTCTCGCACTGTTGGTTGGACATCACATTGGAATGAAATGTTATCTCAAGCAGGTCACAAGATTGGGCGCCCTCGTCAAATGTACACAGGCTACACATCTCGTGATTACGTTGCTCAAGACCAACGTTAATTTCTAAAGAAGGCCGCTTTAGCGGCCTTTTTTCATTGCAACTTCGCCACTTTTCATTAAAATTCTCTCGCTCAATTGGCCGAAGAGTTTTCCCTTATGTTTGACGTACAAGCGATCCGTTCCGAATTTCCTATCTTGGAAAGTCAAGTTCATGGTAATCCGCTGGTGTACTTTGACAATGGAGCAACAACACAAAAGCCAAATATGGTGATTGAAGCCGAACGCCAATTCTATTTGCAACACAATGCTAATGTTCACCGTGGTGCGCACTATTTAAGCGCCTGTGCAACTCGTCAATACGAAGAAACACGTTCCAGACTGGCTGCTTACTTAGAAGTAGAGACTAAAGAAATTGTCTGGACTAAGGGTGCGACGGAATCCTTAAATCTGATTGCTCACGGCCTACAAAACCACATTTCGAAAAATGAAGTTATATTGCTCAGCGAGCTTGAACATCACGCTAATATTGTACCTTGGCAGCAATTAGCAAATAAAACAGGTGCAATTGTTAAAGCTATCCCTGTTGATTCACAAGGTATTATCTCCATTGATGTTGCCCTCGAATATATTCAGCGCTATAAGCCACGTATTTTCGCTATCGCCCATGCCTCCAATGGGCTTGGTAATATTCAACCTGTCGCGCAGCTCATCGCAGAAGCAAAAAAACACAACACTATTTGTGTTGTCGATGGCGCTCAAGCCTTTGCTCATCTAGCTCCTAAACCAATTGAATTGGGTTGTGATTTCTATGTAGGATCAGCGCACAAAGCGTTTGGACCGACTGGGGTTGGTTTTCTGTATGGACGTTATGAGTTACTTAATCAACTTCTGCCTTACCAAACTGGCGGTGAGATGATAGATACCGTGACAATAGAACACACAACATTCAATGACGCTCCAAGTAAATTTGAGGCTGGCACCCCAAATATTGCTGGTGTGGTAGCGTTTGGTGCAGCCTTGAAATTTATTCAAGCGATAGATCGACGCACAAGTCAAAAGCATGAACTTACACTTCGCACAGCCCTAGTCGAAGAGCTCAGACGAATTCCAAACATCGTTTTAATCGGAGATCATGAACACAATATCGGCACCGTTAGTTTTGTTGTTAATGGCGTTCATCCGCTCGATATCGCCACATTACTTGATCATCAAGGTATTGCCGTTAGAACAGGACATCATTGCAATCAGCCTCTTATGCAAAAACTACAAATCAGTGGCACGGTAAGAGTCAGTTTCTCGCTGTATAATACCTTAGACGAAATCGCCCTTTTCATTACTGCGTTAAACGAATCATTAGATTTACTGAAAGATTAAAATGAATACAACAAACAACCTCATCGACTCACTACGAAGCCAACAAGGTTGGCAAGCAAAATACAGACAAATTATGTTATTAGGAAAGCAGCTTCCGACATTACCGGAGATGTTGAAAACTGATGATGTACTAGTAAAAGGCTGTGAAAGTAAGGTCTGGCTTCACTTAGCGTGGGATGACCATTCGGGTTGTTTAGTTGCTGTTGGCGACTCGGATACACGCATAGTGAAAGGACTTTTAGCCATTATTCTCGCATTTTACAATGGCAAACGCAGTGATGAGATCAACCAAATGGACGTCGTGTCTCTATTTGAAGAACTCGAACTTATACAGCATTTAAGTCCATCTCGAGGCAATGGCATACATGCCATTAATGAACAAATTAAAACGTTCGCGTCAGCCTAACTGACGCGAACACACCGATTATTTTTCTATACGTGCGCGTTTGTCTAAATATTTTTTAATGGCTTTCGTCGCGGCAAAAAAACCGAACGTGCCAGTTACCATCGTTGCAGAACCAAACCCCGTCGCGCAATCCATATTTTTACTGCCATCAGCCTGTTGCTTCATTTGACAGACCTCTCCAGAGGCGGTTGGATAAACAAGTTGCTCCGTTGAAAACACGCAATCAACATCAAATTTACGTTTAGGGTTATTGGAAAAATTGTACTGTTTTCTTAACAAGTAGCGCACTTTTGCCAAAAGAGGGTCATGGGTAGTCTTCGCTACATCCCCATATTGAATTTGACTAGGATCAGTCTGTCCGCCCGCTCCGCCCGTTGTGATCACGGGAATTTTATTTCTTTTACAATGTGCGATTAATGCTGTTTTTTCTTTAACAGCATCAATGCAATCAATTACATAATCGAAGCCTTGGATAAGATCGCGGTAATTATCCATCGTTAAAAAGTCATCGACCACATCGACCAATACTTCAGGATTGATTAACTCACAACGAGCTTTCATCGCATCGACTTTAGCTTCTCCAATAGTTTCTGACGTCGCATGGATTTGTCGATTTGTGTTCGTTACACAGATGTCATCAAGGTCAATTAACGTCACCTTACCAATTCCCGTACGAACGAGCGATTCAACAACCCAACTGCCAACACCGCCAATCCCCACTACACAAAAATGAGCTTGTGCGAGCCATTGCAGTTGTTGAGTACCGTATAGACGACCAATACCACCAAATCTTAATTCTCTACTCTGACTCATATTACCACTCTAAATTATTCGGTTGTTGCCAATCATTAAATGCATCACTAGACAGAAAACGCTTGAACAACTCTCCCTCAACCGGAGACGCTTTACAATTAATCGATACCCCATCCCATATAAACTGGAGATTATATGCGTGAAGATATGTACGGTCGGAAAGTGAGCCTGCATACAACTCATCGCCAATAATGGGCGCACCTAGACTTTTCAACGCCACCCTAAGTTGATGGGTTTTGCCTGAAAAGGGCTTGAGGATAACGGCCCTAATTCCCGGTTCGATAGTCTGTGAATAAAACCGAGTGATCGCAGGGTTTTCATTACTTTTTAGCAATTTGAAAGCGCCTCGGCGACTTTTTGCCATGTCACCTTTAACCCAACCTTGCTTTTTTTAGGTTTAGCATCGATTAACGCAAGATAGAATTTATCTATTTTCCGCGACTCAAAAATTGCGGTGAGTTTCGCTGCAGCTTCTTTGTGCTTAGCTAACACGATAAGGCCTGAAGTAACCTTATCTAAGCGATGAACAGGAAATAGCTTTCTATTGAGCTGAGCCTCTAGCATCACGACAAACCCCGGAGAGTCTTCTGAATGAAAACTCACCCCAGCTGGTTTGTATGCTATCAAGAAGTCATTGTGATCGAATACGACGTCAAACTGCATTACTTAAATAATCAATTACTTTCTGTAAATCTTCTGGCGTATCTACACCTGCATGCACAGGAAAGTTCGCTTTTTGAACTTTAATGTCATAACCGTGATATAGCACTCGTAATTGTTCCAGTGATTCAAGTACTTCCAACGGTGATACTGGCAGCGCTAAATATTCTTTAATAAACCCTGCACGATATGCATAAATACCCACATGACGCTGAAACGCCTCAAGTTTCACCGCATTTTTATCCAGATTTAGCATTGAGTCACGCTGGAAAGGGATTGATGCTCTAGAAAAATACAGGGCGTTATTTTTAGCGTTAGAAACCACTTTCACTGCATTTGGATTGAACACTTCATCGATGTCGTGAATATCTACACTCAACGTTGCCATAGGTGCATCAGAGTCATGCAACAATTTTGCGACTTGCACAACGTTTTCCGAAGCAAGTAACGGCTCATCACCTTGCACATTGACAACGATTGTCTCTTTCTCGAGAGACAACAAATCCACCACTTCCGCTAAGCGCTCAGTACCAGATTGATGGCTGTCTTTTGTCATTAAAACATTGTCAGTGAATCTTTTAGCTGCATCAAACACTAGCGGGTGATCAGTGGCGATATACACGTCCTTCGCACCTGACCTAAGTGCGGCTTCGTACACATATTGCAGCATGGGTTTACCTAAAATATCAGCAAGCGGTTTACCCGGTAATCGTGTAGATGCGTAACGAGCAGGAATAACGACTACGAATTCCACTTCTCGACCTCATCTAGAGACAACTCGCGAGCTTCTGTTTCGAGTAGTACAGGGATATCGTCACGAATTGGATAAGCTAATTTCGCCGCAGTGCTAATAAGTTCTTTATTTTCTTTATCGTAACGTAACTTACCCTTGCACACTGGACAGGCGATAATTTCAAGTAATTTGGTATCAAACGCCATGGAGGATCCCTTTTCTTAATAAAATTGAATTTAATTCGTTCACTAATGCATCATTTGCACGAGCGTCTACTTTGAGATAATACCAGTTATCTTGTGCAAATGAGCGACATTTAACGGCATCTTTCTCTGTCATTACAATATTCCCTAACCCTAGCTTATCAAAATCCTTTTCAATAAAAGGATGGTGATCCTCAAAAAACTGCATAGACAGTATTTGAGTTCCTAATTGCGTTAGGCTTTCAACAAATCGATTAGGGTTACCAATTGCACTGACAACGTGAGCTTTGTCTATATGGCCCACCTTTACATTATCTTTTACACGATAAATCCCTGCATTTTCCAGGGTATAGTGGTACGCGCTATTACCACCATTTTCAATAACAAGATCGACCGTTTCGAGCCTAGATTGACGTTCGCGTAATGGCCCTGATGGCATTAACCATCCATTCCCAAACTGCCTTTTTGCGTCAACAATACATAGTTCAACATCTCTGCCCATTTGGTAGTGTTGAAGTCCATCGTCACTAATCACAACATCAATATTAAGATCTGCGAGTTTTGATACAGCGGCATTACGGTCTGGCGAAATGACGATTGGGCAGCCAAGTCTGTCAAACAGCAATTTTGGCTCATCCCCGACTTGTTCCGCTTTGTCTTCTTCACTCAAGGTATACGGGTAATATGGTGCTTTTGAACCATAGCCTCGACTAACAATTGCTACGTTCTTTCCTTGGCTTTTCAGATATTCTGTCAACCAAATCACAAAGGGTGTCTTACCATTACCACCAACGCTGATGTTGCCGACCACGATAATAGGCACGTTGTGCTTTACTACTTTCTTAATGCCAAGTTGAAAACTCAGCTTTCGTAATTGAGATACGAAGTAAAACAACAGCGTAAGTGGACTCAACAGCCATGTGAGCCAACTGGCCGGCTTATACCAACTTTGCTCAATTCGACTCATTAATGGTGTCCAGATTGCATCTGACAAAGTGCGGTATACATACCACCTTGCTCAAGCAATTGAGCGTGAGAACCTTGTTCAATAATACGCCCTTTGTCCATCACGCAAATAAGATCCGCATTTTCAATTGTTGAGAGCCTATGCGCAATGACAATAGATGTTTTACCAACCATGAGACTATCTAACGCTTTTTGGATTAGACGCTCTGATTCTGTGTCTAGCGCGGATGTCGCCTCATCAAGAATAAGAATTGGTGCATCTTTTACTATTGCCCTTGCAATTGCAATTCGCTGGCGTTGTCCACCGGATAACATGACACCATTCTCACCAACAACTGTATTCAAACCGTCAGGCAAGTCTTGAACAAATTCCCATACGTGAGCTTGTTTTGCCACCTGAATGAGTTCGTCTTTTGTCAGCGGCGATTTCGCACCATACATTATGTTGTTGGCAATTGTGTCGTTAAACAACACAACTTGCTGGGAAACTAGTGCAAACTGTGCCCTTAAAGACTTCAATTGATATTCCGAGAGACTCAATTCCATCAAGCTTTATCGAACCGGCTTGGTAATCGTAAAAGCGAGGCAGTAAATTAGATAACGTCGATTTACCAGAACCAGATCGACCGACTAGGGCAACCGTTTTTCCTGATTGAATATCTAGGGTTAAGCCATGCAATACCGGTTCATCTTTTGTGGGGTACGTAAACGTTAAAGAATTAATTTCAATATTGCCTAGAGCACGTTCAACGACCACTTTACCGTCGTCTTTCTCTTGCTCGACATCCAACACCTCAAAAATACTTTCCGCTGCCGAAATTCCACGCTGCAAATCACTGTTCACGTTAGCAAGCTGCTTTAACGGCCTCAACATGAGCATCATAGAAGAAATAAGCGTTACAAACGTGCCTGACGTAATCGTCGCAAGCATCGAAGGCATCGCTATGATGGCTAAAATTACGGCCATCGAACCGGCTGCCAGAATCTGAATAACCGACACACTCAGCGCCTTTGTCGCGTCCATTTTTACACGTTGCTGACGATTGCGGTTATTTACCACATCGAAGTGGCTAATTTCTTTCTCTTGCCCACCAAAACCATGGATAACTTTATGACCAGTCAGCATTTGTTCTGAACTGCGGGTTACCTCACCCATTGCGTCTTGGATATTTTTTGAAATTTTTCGAAAACGCTTCGATACAATGCTGACAATGACAGCAACTAGCGGTGTTACAATCACGAATATCAGAGAGAGTTTCCAAGAGGCTTCGAACATTACGATAAGCAAAAAGACGACGTAAGCCCCCTCTCGAATTAGAATCTGCAGCGCACGCGTGATGGCCTGCTGAACTTGCTCAGTATCGAAAGTGATTTTAGAGATAAGCTCCCCTTTCGAATGCTTATCATGAAAACTCACAGGCATCGCGAGCATATGCTCAAATAACGACTGCCTTAACGTTTTCACCACTTGTGAACCAACATAGCTGAGGCAATAAGACGCCATGTAGTTGAAAATACCTCGACCGATCACTAACGCCATCACAAAGTATGGCGCCAAACTCAGCACCTCAGAATTACCAGCTGTGAGACCGTCATCAATAAAAGGCTTCATAAGACGAACGAATAACGCATCCATTGCGGAATAGCCCAACATGCCAATCACCGAAAAAATAGCGATCGCTTTGAACGGCTTTACATATAAAAGTAATCGTTTATAAATCTTAAGAGATGATTGCGTCATTGAACTGCCCAACTACTAAAACGACGCATATTGTAGCTTCCTACCAGCAAAAACAAAAATTTAATTGTCGTAAAACCACCAAGCGCGTACGTCTCGCGCTTTCTCAACTCGAATTTCATTTTCATAAAAGGTGATTTTTATATCTCCATCTAGCGCCGTATCTAAAATAGTCGCACCGGCCGCGATGTACCGAGAAACTACTTGTGGATGCGGGATCCGCCATGGATTGTAAAATGCGCGAGAAAAGATGGCATATTTTGGTTTTACATGATTAATGAAAGAGTGTGAAGAGGACGTTTTCGAACCATGGTGAGGTACTAACAAAACATCCGTTTTTTTTAGTTTGTTACCTAGCAAGTGATTTTCTACTTCTTTTTCAATGTCACCCGCGAGCAAAACTCGGTAGTTGTGATATTCAACTAAAACGACGCAGGAATTGTTATTATCACCAATCATTTTATGGGAACTGCGTGGCCAAAGTGGAGTGAGGCGAAGTCCATTCTCCAACTGTACAGCGTTGTTTGGACATAGCGGTGCCTCCAACACGTTATTACCCGATTGAATGGACTCACTCAAGGATGATTTTAGAAAGGCATCAAGCCCACCTGTGTGATCTTTATCGTCGTGGCTCAGTATTAAATACTCAATGGATAGGTTCTTTTTTTGGCTGAATGGCAGCAACACCGAATCAACATAGTTAAAACGTTCAAAATAGCTTGGGCCTAAATCGTAAAGCATTCCTTGACTATTACGCTCAAGTAATACCATTGTGCCATGCCCAACATCAAATACGACGAGATTAAATAAGAACATCTTCTTTGGTAAGAAACTGAAAGACCGGAAATGCCAGTGTAAGCACAGCGAAACGACGTAACTTATCAAAGAACAATAGAAAAAATGCTAAATAACAACTTACCACCGTTTGCCACGTCATTTGCATCACATTAAGCCACTGCAGGTGTTTCGGTATGGTTTCTAGGTTCGCAAACGCAGACTGAAGAACAAAGTCTAAAATGTCGAAAATAAATGGTTGAACATTAAGACTCGAAAGAACAACTTGTAATAACAAACAAGGAAAAAGGACAAAACTTAAAAATGGAATGGCGATAAGGTTTACCCAAATCCCACTTACGCTAATACCCTGAAAGAAATAAGCCGATATGGGTGCAAGTACAATAAAACATGCCACTTGAATAATTAATAGTAAGTAGAGCCAATTCTTGCGCTGAAACCGGCGAGCATACTTTAATACTCCGATTATCGCGATGCAGGCTAAATAAGAAAGGTAGAAGCCATAATCTAACCAGACAAAAGGGGAATACAATACAGTTAAGACCAATGCAAAGAACAAGACTTGGAATGATAAGTAGGGTCGCCGCAAAACATACGCAAAAACCATACAACTCAACATAATAAATGCTCGGACGGATGAAACAGCACCACCACTTAAATACACGTACAGCAACGCCATTATTAACGAAAAAAGAGCGGCAAGCCTGTTTAAATCGATTAGCTGTAACCCCTTAAACAGTAAAGGAATTTGTAAAATCTTCGTCATCCAAAAACAGACGGTATACATAATGCCCACATGCATACCTGAAATCGCTAACAAATGACTTATTCCATACTCTTTAAACCGCGTGTTATCTTCCTTTGGCATCATCGATTTATCACCCGTAAGTAATACATAATATAGCCAGTCATATGTCAGTCCGATAAGTTGGTGTTTCCACCAAGATCGAAACTGTGCTCTTAGCGACGTATTCTTTTTATCGCTATCCGAAATTGATAAAACTTTTCCTTTGAACACGATGCCCTCGAGATACGCTTTTAACGTGTTATCTCGTCCATAAAAATGGCTGGTTGATCTGAAAGGTTTTAACTTAACTGTCGCGTCGAGAAGTGTATTTTCCTCGATAGTTACGTTTTTATTTGGGAATGTTAGGTATCCACGTTGGCATCGGTAATCAGCTTGGCACACTTTCGCCAGAGTATAGGTATTTGGCGCAGTCGAAATTATCCGTTCTATTTCAACTTTTACTTTAACTGGTTTCATGTCGAGAGAAAATGTCGTCGCTTGAAATTTCGTTACAACAAAAAAGACATATAAAATCCCTAAAATAAAACCTAACACTAAAGCGGAAATCGGCTTAAAATAGACCGCTAGGAAAAGTAAAGCGACAGTAGTGGTCCAGAAAAACCACGAGCCAAATCCGAACATTGTGCTCGCGCTGCCGTAAAGGAATCCCCAACATATCAGTTTTGAAGTAGATGGTTGCAAACTATGGCTAAAAAAACGATCCAACGCTTAATGCCCGATCACAGTAAAATTAAAGAACAAAAAGCGCTTAAGATTTTTGGATCTTTGTTGCATGATGCCAATTTGTGGCATTTGAATCGTCGCTCTGCTCGTGGCGCTTTCGCAGTAGGTCTCTTTTTCGCGTTCATCCCTGTTCCATTTCAAATGGTTTTAGCTGCTGCACTCGCTATTCCGTTACGAGTGAACTTACCGTTATCAATCGCATTGGTGTGGCTTACTAACCCACTTACTATGCCCCCTATTTTTTATGGCGCCTACCTCGTCGGTGTAGCTGTACTTGGCCATGAACAGCAACCGTTTCAATTTGAAGCAAGTTGGCAATGGCTGACAGAAAGCATTTCCACCATCGGCCCTGCGTTTATTGTCGGATGTCTCGTTTGTGCTACGGTGTCTTCAATTGTCGGGTACTTCGGCATCGATTACTTATGGCGTCGTTCAGTTAACAAAGCTTGGGCGGAGCGTTCAAAGAAATAGCGCGAAGAGTGTAGTCGATTTATAACGTTGCACACGTGAAATAATTGCATGACTTGATTGAAAAATAAAATTCAGAATCTCCATACGTAAAGCCATGAATTACAATAAAAAAAAGCCCTATCGGGCTTTTTTCTTTTAAACAATTGCTTTTTACGCTTTCATTTTACGGCGTATATGAACTAGAGGCAGCATTAATAACGACAACCAACCCCAACTTGCTGATTTACGCTCATATAGCTCTACTTCTGGTGCTAGGCACGTTTCTAACTCACCAGCAATTGGCGTTAGAACAACAGGCACTGCGATACTTTCGTATTCTACTTTCCCATCTACGTCGGTAACCACTTCACCTTTGGTATTACGTTTCTCCACTGTTTTAGTGGCGATACCGTAAATAATATTTCCATCCGTAATCTTGTTCGCTTCAGCGACCGTGTACTTAAAGTTTTCACCAGTAGCTGGGTCTTTGCACGGTAATAGATTATTGATGTTGGTAATTTTTTCATCACCCATTTTGTAAATAAAGGCTTCACGGCGACGATTTGACGTGTTTTTATCTACTTCAGCTTGGCCAACAATGTAGCCTGAGTTATTAATCGACTCTACAGCAACATCTGAACCCAAGAAGAAGCCACCAATATCCGCTTCAACGTTATTGTTTATATCGACGTAAAAACCTACAGTGCTCGTTCCATTACCTTCGATTCGACGGAATTGATTACCAATTAACACGTTATTTTCGTTAATATCGACCGCTTTGCCCGACTCAAAGTCATCATTTACTTTTGGAGCTGCAGTGAAACTGCCATCTTTAAAGTAACCAGCAACGATTTGACCTGATTTTTCATTGTCATTGGTACGTGGAGTACGAATAGGTGAAAAACCGGCAACAATACCATTTTTGTTTACTGCAAGACCACCTGATACGAACGCATTGTCTTCGTCATCAAACGGCGTTAAACCTAGGCCTAAATCCGTTGCTTCTATTAGATTGAAATCAGCATCAAGTTTCCAAAGGAAAGCGTTCGCATTATAGAACGTTTCAGAGCGTTGACGCGTCCAGCGACAAACTGCGATGGACTGTGACTCACCTTTACATTGGTCGTCATATAACTCTTGGCCATTTTTGGAAATCGATACCGAGCTTTGACCTGCAACTAAATAACTACCGTCATCAAGATGAACTACGTCCATTGCTTTGGTGTAACCACCAAGCGTTGCTTCCTTTGGATCTAACGTTACTTTCTCACCACTTGGCTTAATGATTATACCACGCGAAAACCAAGGTGTTTCAAATTGGGTTAGCTGATCACCATCCGAATTTGTGAACGTTGTTTTAGCAAATGGCGATGAGTCCCACCCTGCAATTGTGCCATCTTCAGCAACAGAGTTAAGGAAATTAGAGACAGAGCGTGTTAGTCCATCATAATCGCTTGAAGCGGTATCAAAAAGTACTTGTTCTTGTACTTGTTGACCGTTGAAGGTAATAGCAAAACCGTCTACTAGCTTTTGAATTTCGCCATTCGAACTTTGCGCAGTGAGATAACGCATCATAAAAGAATGCGCATCAGCATTCGTTGCAACTGCATTGTTGTTTTTAATGTCGTCTAGCGTGAACGTAATAGTTTTATCAATTAACTCATATTCACGTTTTACTTGGTCATAAAATGACGTGAGACTGGAATCTTCATAGTCAATGTATGATAAATCAATTGGTAAATTGAACACGCCACGTGTTTGACCAATAGCAAATCCACTTTCATTTGCATCAGCAACGTAAGTGTGTTTCACGCCTTCCATCGAAGGTAGCTCTGTTAACTGATAAGTTGCAGCGAAAGCTTGGCTGCAAAACGCTGCAGCAATACTTGCAGCGAGTGTCGTTCTTTTCATTTTAATCCTTACTGATTCTGTAATGCTTCGAGTTCTTCCCAGCGATTAAATGCGGTTTCGAGCTTCGACTCGAGATCAGCTAAATGGTTCAATGCCGCTTGAGTAGTTTCCGCATCTTGCTTAAAAAACTCAGGATCATTGACAAGCGCCTGCTGTGTTTCTAGCTCTACTTCGAGCGCTTCCACTTTACTTGGTAATGACTCTAATTCAAGTTTTAACTTATAACTTAACTTATTATTTGCCTTTTTCGGCGCAACAGCTTTAACAACTGTTTCATTTTGCACCGGTTTTTCATTTTCTTTTTGAATCGCAGCCTGTTGTTTAAGATACGCTTCGCAATCGCTATATCCGCCGACTATTTCCGTTACTTTCCCGTTACCTTCAAACGCCCAAACTGCACTACAGGTGTTGTCTATGAACTCTCGGTCGTGACTCACTATCAGCACGGTGCCTTGATACTGCTCAATGATTTCTTCCAAAAGCTCAAGCGTTTCAATATCCAAGTCGTTTGTTGGTTCGTCGAGTACAAGCACATTTGACGGTTTAACGAATAGTTTAGCCAGTAGGAGTCGGTTTTTTTCTCCGCCAGAGAGCGCTTTAACAGGTGTTCTAGCTCGCGCTGGGGGGAACAAGAAATCTTGCAAATAACCTAATACATGACGACTTCTTCCGCCCATCATGACTTCTTGTTTACCTTCAGCAACGTTATCTTGAACGGTCGCTTCTTCGTCGAGCACTTGACGATATTGGTCAAAATAAGCAAATTCAAGGTTGACACCCTGCTTCACTTTACCGCTCTGTGGCTGTAATGAACCAAAGAGCAGTTTTAGTAGCGTTGTTTTACCTACACCATTGGGACCCACAAGCCCGATACGGTCGCCACGCATTACAATCGTTGAAAAGTCTTTAACAATGCTCTTTTCGCCAAACTCGTGTGAAATATGCTGAGCTTCAAAAACCAACTTACCCGAACGCTCTGCGTTTTCAATGTTGAAGTCGACTTTTCCGACTTGATCGACGCGCGATCTACGCTCTTGACGCAATGACTTTAGCGCCCTTACGCGGCCTTCATTGCGTGTGCGACGCGCTTTTATACCTTGTCGGATCCATGCTTCTTCTTCAGCAAGCTTTTTGTCAAAAAGCGCGTTTTGTGTTTCTTCTACTTTAAGATCATGACTTTTCTGTTCAAGGTATTTTTCATAGTTACCAGGGTAAGAAATTAGTTGACCTCGGTCTAGGTCGAGAATACGTGTAGCAACGGCGCGAATAAACGCACGGTCATGCGAGATAAACACGATCCCACCTTTGAAATCCTTTAGTAATTGTTCAAGCCATACCACGCTTTGCAAATCGAGATGGTTTGTTGGCTCGTCAAGTAGCAACAGATCAGGGTCACTAACCAATGCCTTTGCCAATGCCACCTTTCTCAACCAACCACCAGAAAGCGAGTTAAGTTCCAAGTTTGGTGTCAGTTCTAGCTGCGTTAAAACGAGTTTAATCCGGCTTTCAAAACGCCAACCGTCCACCGCCTCAAGGTCTGCAGAGATCCGTTCAAAACGCTTTAGCAACTGTTCAGAATGATTATTTTGCATTTCGTCGCTTATGCGGTGATATTCAATCAGCAATTCAGCAACATCTGGTAGCCCTTGAGCTACATAATCAAACACAGTACCTAATGCACCGCGCGGTGGGTCCTGCTCTAAACGTGATACTTTCAAACCTTGCACACGGTTGATTTCACCGTCATCTAGCAGCACTTGGCCATCTAACACTTTTAAAAGGGTTGATTTACCTGCGCCGTTTCGCCCAACGATACAAACGCGCTCTCCACTAGAGATCACTGCTTCTGCGTCGTCTAGCAGTGGATGTGTACCAAACGCGAGCTGCGCTTTGCTAATTCGAATTAAATCCATACTATGCTAAAAATTCTTCTACTTGTTGTTTATCAAAAGGCCAATACAGTTCTTTTCCGTTGTCCTGTCTTAGTAATACAGGAATAGAAACCTGATACCGTTCCATTAATTCTGCATCATCAACTATATCTTGAAGTTGTAAAACCGATAAATCGACTACGTCACCTATCAGGTCATGTGCCATTTCGCATAAATGGCAACCTTCAGTATGATACAACGTCAAACTAGGCATGCGTGATCAACCAGCTATTATGTATTTGTTTGTTGCGCTTAAAGTCGGGTGAAATGGTTTTATCTGAAATACATTGCGCTTTTAAACCCAGTCCCATCAAACCAAGTTCGTCGATTTCAAAACCACGCTTATTGTTCGAAAACAGAAGTGTGCCATTTGAGCTCAGAATTTTCTTCACCCATGAAAACAGCTGAATATGATCTCGCTGCACATCAAACACGGCTTGCATACGTTTCGAATTGGAGAAAGTTGGCGGGTCTAAAAAGATCAGATCGTATTGACCTTGCGCATGCTCTAGCCACTTTAAACAATCAGCTTGCTCGAAACGGTAACGTGGGCTTTTTAGATTATTAAGTGCAAAGTTTTCTTCCGCCCATTTAAGGTAAGTACGTGACATATCTACCGTCACAACAGATTTTGCTCCACCGAGTGCCGCATGGACTGATGCACTTCCTGTATACGAAAACAGATTCAGGAATCGTTTGTCTTTTGCGTTTTCTTGGATGTAACGTCGTGCCAAACGATGATCTAAAAATAATCCTGTATCCAAATAGTCGAATAAATTGACCTTAAACTTCGCACCGAATTCGTTTACTTCCATAACGCGATCTTGACGGCTCAATACCTCGTATTGATTTTCCCCTTTTGGCGTTTGCGTACTTTAACAGCCACATTCTCAGGTGCCACGTCGAGTGTTTGTGCTGTCAGCGTAATGACGTCCTGCAAACGCTTTTCAGCGACTTTTTCATCTACATTTTTTGGCGCCGCATATTCGTAAATAACCGCGTGTGATGGATAAACATCTACAGCAACATTGTACTCTGGAATGTCTGCGTCATAAGCGCGGTATGCTTCAATGTTATTTTGTTTTACCCAAGATTTAAGACCTTGAAGGTTTTTCTTAAGACGGTTAGCAAAAGCCGACGACGTCTCGAAATGAAGCGTATTAGCGCGATTTACTTGTGATACCTGGCGGGCATCAAGTTGATAAAGATTGAAAAGTACGTCAAGTGGACCGTTTTTAAACTTATAGGTTTTAGCGCGCACTAGCTTTAGAAGATTAAAGAGGCTCTCGTCTGTACCAAGCAGCGCCACATGCCAATCTTGGAAAGATTGTTTAAATGCACCACCTAAATTACGGTACAAATTCACAAGCTCCGCCATACCACCCAAACGCTCACCATAGGGTAAATTCGACACAACGTGGCCAGGACGTTTCGCAACAGCAGTAAGTTTGTTCGCGTCTGCTAATTTAAATTGGATCTGACCTTCAAAACCTGCACGCGAAGCATTTTGTTCCGCAACGCTCAACACACGTTCGTCAATGTCATGGCCAATCAACCAAAGGTTCGGTGTTACCTGCGCATCGCGAAGGGCTTGCTTAATTTCTTTAAACTTTGCATCGCGAAAACCAGGTAAATCTTGGAACGCAAATCGTTTTTGAAGTCCGGGAGCAATATTTTGAGCCATAGAAGCGGCTTCAATCAACAATGTACCTGAACCACAACAAGGGTCAAAAAGCGGCTTTGTTGGGTCTTCCAGCCAACCACTGCGCTTAATCAACGCCGCTGCCAAATGTTCCCTGATTGGCGCTTGGCCCTGTTTTGTACGATAGCCTCTGTCTGACAAACGCGGACCTGAATAATCGACATAGAGCGCACAATCTGATTTATTTAATTTACCAACAACACGCACATTCGGGCTTGTTTTGTCGACGTTCGGACGCTGCCCATCTTTATCATTGAAGTAATCAACAATCGCGTCCTTTACGACCATGCCTGAAAACTGTGAGTTTTTCAGTAATGTATTAGTACCGTTAAATTCAACTGCGAAACTTTGTTTTGGACCAAACCACTCGCCCCATTCAATGTTCTTTGCGAGTTTATACAAGGCATCTTTATCTTTGACGTCATTACTTTGAGAAAGCATCATCATGATCCGCGTTGAAAAACGCGTACTCAAACAAATTTTCTGAGCGAGTAGACTGTCAGCTTCAAAACGAACTGAACCGATCGTTTGCTTTGTAATGGTCGCACCGAATGTTTGCAGTTCTTCTGCGAGTAACGTTTCGACGCCAATGGAGGTTAAAGCGATAAATTGCAACTTGTTAAACCCTAAAATTCAAATTCTTCGGGATTATATCACATGTTGCTTCAATTGAATTAGAGAACTACAGATTAATACATTTGTGAACCAGTGCAAATGTATAAAGCTAAAAAGCTTTTTACGCTGTTTGTGCTGACTTTTGCATAGCCATTAAAGGGTGGATCCGATTATTCAATACTCGAATAGCTTGAAAGGGTTCAAGAATTAAATGTTCGTCGAGTCTAAATTCGGCCTGAAGGTTGATGCACAATGACGCTTCTGCGCCACATTCAACAATTAAAAACTCACCTTGCTGACAGTCGCTTTCGAGTACAACTACAGCGTCGTTAATCGCAGTAGCCCCCAAATACGGCTTAAAAAACCAACTTTTTGGTTGCATGGGGAGTAAGTAATGTTTTGCAGCGGTCGCGTTTAATGCGATTTGACAACACACAGCTTCGCTCCACACAGCAAACTGTTGCAAATAACAGAAAACTTGATTGTAAAATTCTGCGTCTTGAAGACTAAAATTTGGATTTACACGTGTATCTTCAGTGAGTAACCGAAGTTTGTAGGGTGTGATGAGTTCCATGTCAGGACCAAGATCCACATGCAATCGATTAGACTCTTCTGAGCGTTTCCATCGCCAGTCTTTAGATGCTTGCAAAATCTGCCCCCGTGCACAATTTTGAAAATTCAAATAGTGCACGAGAGTATAACGCGAAATATCGCGATGTGAAATTTTTTATAATAACAATTTGTTTAGGATCGTTTTGTTATATACCTGATCCTTATAACGATTCGACGATCTCTTTCACCACTCTTGGGCCTTTATAGATAAAGCCAGTATAAACCTGAACTAGCGACGCACCCGCAGACAATTTTTCTTTTGCAGATCGTGCATCATCGATCCCACCTACTCCAATGATCGGCAGCTTACCTTCCGTGATCCGTTTGAGTTCAGATACCACATGAGTGGATTTTTCGCGTACTGGATGACCGGACAACCCACCTGCTTCGTCTGCAAAACGTAAACCTTTAACCGCTTCACGCTCTAGTGTCGTGTTTGTCGCGATAACGCCATCAATGCGATTTTTTAGCAACGATTCCGCTATTTGCGCAACTTGAACTGCATCAATGTCCGGTGCAATCTTTACCAGCATAGGCACATTTTTTTGGTGCTTAGCCGTTAAATCCATTTGCTCTGATTTTAAACTTTCTAGTAAGTCATCCAACGCTTCGCCATATTGTAAATCACGAAGGCCAGGCGTGTTAGGAGAAGAAATATTTACGGTAATGTAGCTCGCGTGTTCAAACACTTTTCGCATACAGTGAATGTAATCATCCTTTCCTTGTTCATTTGGCGTGTCTTTGTTTTTACCGATGTTAATACCTAAAATACCTTTGTATTTTGACGCTTTAACATTGTTTATTAAATTGTCGACGCCTTTGTTGTTAAATCCCATGCGGTTAATAATTGCATCCGCTTCTGGAAGTCTAAAAATTCGAGGTTTATCGTTGCCCGCCTGCGGTCTTGGCGTAACGGTGCCAACTTCGATAAAACCAAAGCCCATTTGTGCAAATGCGTCGATGCATTCCGCGTTTTTATCTAAACCTGCTGCAAGCCCAACAGGGTTTTTCAATTCTAAACCTAAAAAGTTAACCGGCTTATCTGTTATCGTCTGAGACCAAGCAAGGCTTAACGGTGTACCAGAGAAGCGGCGTAAATTATCTAAGGCGAATTCGTGTGCCCATTCGGCATCTTTACGAAACATGAATCGGCGCGCTAAATCATAAAACATGAAAACTCCTTAGTAACTAATCGCATAATTTCTTTTTGTTGAATCAAAACACGCTTTGTCATCAAAAAGAAAAACATAAACTTTGGGACAAAAAAATACCCCAGTTAAAACTGGGGTATTCTATCGGTTTTGAAATTATTTGGAAGTATCGCAGTTGTGACTAAGCAGCATCAGCTCTCTTAGTGCTACAGAGAACTTCGCAAAGTCATGACTTTGAGAGGTCTTAAACTCGGCCAACATTTGCTTCCAACGTTGTAGCAATAGGTTTTGTGATTCCATCCAAGTATCAATTTGCGTTTCGACATCTTGAGCTTCTTCAACCGAACTTGCCAACACCACTTCTGAAAGTGAGCGTTGCTGCCAATCCAACTCTTCACGGTATGACGCACGCGCAAGCGCTTGCCAATGGTTCGCCACTGGTTGTTTAGTGATTTGATCAAGGAACCAGTGTAGACCCATCTTGTTACCAAGCTTGAAGTAAGTCTCAGAAACCAACGCCACAGGCTTGTTCGTTTTGTGGACAACTTCTGCAAGATCCATCGCAGAGAACAAGCTTGAAAGCGACTCAATACGCGACGCAATATGAGCTGGTACACCTGCCTTTTCAAGGTCACGTGCTGCATCAACGATTAACTCACTTTCGCTAGAAACCATGTAGTTATGTAGATTTGCTGCCAAATCCTTAAACGTCGGTTTATGGAACTCGATAGTTTCTTGAATCGTCAATGCCTTGTTGCGGTGACGTAAGAACCAACGTGTTGCACGACGAACCGTACGACGAAGTTGATACAACATTTCGGTTTGAATTTCAGAAGAAATCTTGTTGTCTAAACTTGAGATTTCATTCCATGTGTCTTTCATTTCAAACACTTCGCTTGCGATTGAATAACACAATGCAATCTCTGCGTCAGTCGCGCCTGTTTCTTCATGCATACGAACCATGAAGTTCAAACCCATGTCGTTAACAATCGCGTTAGCAAGTTTAGTTGCAATGATTTCGCGACGTAGCGGATGGTTGTCCATCGCTGCATTAAATTTGCTGCGAAGTGGCGCTGGGAATGAATTTACAAGGAATTGTCTGTAGTACGGATTGTCTGCAATTTCTTCAACAACCAATGACTCTTTTAATACCATCTTCGAGTAAGAGACAAGCACAGAGAGTTCTGGACGCGTTAAGTCTTTGCCCGCAGCTGCACGTTCAGCAAGTTCTTCATCTGACGGAATGAATTCGATAGCACGGTCAAGTTTACCCATTTTTTCAAGAGCATGGATAAAGCGCACTTTCTCTTTCAGCGTATCTGGACCTTTAGACTTAGTGATAGACAGCGTGTGCGTTTGACGATAACAATCTTTCAACACCAGTTGCGCTACTTCATCAGTCATTGAGTAAAGCAATTCGTCACGTTGTTTGCGCGTTAAATCACCTTCCGCTACTAAACCGTTCAGTAGGATCTTAATGTTAACTTCGTTATCTGAACACGCAACACCACCTACGTTATCGATGAAGTCTGTGTTTACGCGACCACCTTTTGCAGCAAACTCAATACGACCTAGTTGCGTCGCACCTAAGTTACCGCCTTCACCTAGAATTTTCGCACCCAACTCACCACCGTTGATACGTAGTGCGTCGTTTGCACGGTCACCTACATCCGCATTCGTTTCTTTAGAATGCTTAATGTATGTACCGATACCGCCGTTCCACAACAAATCAACAGGCATTGTAAGTAATGCTTTAATCAATTCGTTTGGTGTCATCGCCGCTTTTTTCGTGCCGATCATTTTCTTCATTTCAGGCGTCAACGTAATTGACTTCGCTGCACGAGAGAAAATACCACCGCCTTCTGAAATTAACGATTTATCATAGTCTTCCCACGATGAACGCGGCAATTCGAACATGCGTTTACGCTCTTCCCACGATTTTGCTGGGTCTGGCGTAGGATCAATGAAGATATGCATGTGGTTAAACGCGGCTTGTAAACAAATATGTTTCGACAACAACATACCGTTACCGAATACGTCACCAGCCATGTCACCAATGCCTACCACGGTGAAATCCGTTGTTTGACAGTCAATGTCCATTTCGCGGAAATGACGTTTAACTGATTCCCAACCACCACGAGCAGTAATACCCATTTTCTTGTGGTCATAGCCGATTGAGCCACCTGATGCAAATGCATCGCCCAACCAGAAGTTATACTCTTCAGCGATACCATTTGCGATATCAGAGAATGTAGCAGTACCTTTATCCGCAGCAACTACAAGATATGGGTCATCTTCGTCATGACGAACAACATTCATTGGCGGAACGATGTCACCATGAATAATGTTGTCAGTAATATCTAATAAACCGCGAATGAAGATCTTGTAACACTCTTGGCCTTCCTTAAAGAATGCTTCACGTTCTGTCGGCAGTTGCTTACATACGAAGCCACCTTTTGAACCTACAGGTACGATAACCGTGTTTTTAACATTCTGCGCTTTAACAAGACCAAGTACTTCTGTACGGAAATCTTCACGACGGTCAGACCAACGAAGGCCGCCACGAGCCACTTTCCCACCACGTAAGTGAACACCTTCAACGCGAGGTGAGTAGACGAAAATTTCAAATGCAGGTAATGGCAACGGCATATCTGGAATGCCACGAGATTTGATCTTGAACGAGATGTAAGACTTGGCTTTTTCATCACGGTCTTTTTGATAGAAGTTTGTACGCAGTGTTGCATTGATCATGTCAACGTATAGACGGATGATACGGTCGTCATCTAGGTTTGCTACGTTTTCAAGTTCTGCGTATACCGCTTCAATAATTTTCTCTAATTGCTTCTCAGTACCTGGCTTCTTAGGATCGAATTTCTTCGTAAACAACTCAACAATCATCTGTGCAATGTGTGGATAATGCTCAAATGTTGCTTCGATGTAGTTTTGCGAGAATGTCACACCGATTTGGCGCATGTACTTCGCGTAAGCACGAAGGATTGAAGCTTCACGGCCTGTCATGTTACCAATTAGAACTAAACGGTTGAAGCCGTCGTTTTCTAAACGGTTGTTCCAAACGTTGGTCAGTGCCGCACGGAATCGAGCGGATACTTTATCAAAGTCAGCGATGCGTTTGCTGTCTAGGATCATAGAGAAATCCATGATCCAGTTTACTTTACCGTCAGTGGTTTTAACTGGGAATGGCGTTTCACCAATTACGCGCAAGCCAAAGTTTTCAAGCATTGGCATAACATCAGAAAGATGAATTGGCTCATCTTTGTGGTACAAGCTCAAGCGCACGATAGAGGTATTCGCTTCCTCTTGAGGACGGTAGAATAGAATTTCTAACTTGTTCTCTTCCGTTAATTGCTCAAGCTTTTCAATATCAACCACTGCCGCACTTGGTAGAACTTGATCTTTATATGAGTGTGGGAACGCATTCGTGTATTTACGTGTCAATTCGTTGCCACGTGATTCACCCGCACCTTCAAGCAACGCGCTTTGTAGTTTATCTTCCCACGTACGAGCAGCTTCTCGTAAATTATTTTCGATGTCTTTCACGTTAATTTCGATGTTATTGTCCGCCACGCGAACGATGTAATGAGTACGAGCTAGTGTTGATTCCGAGAAGAAAGTAGTAAATTCCACTTTTTCTTGAGAACCAAACGCATTAGCCAACAGAACTTGCGTTTCACGACGCAGTGCAGTGTTGTAACGTTCACGAGGAACATAAACCATGCACGAGAAGAAGCGACCATATACGTCTTTACGAACGAATAGACGGCACATGTCACGTTCTTGTACTTGCAGAACGCCTGTTGCGACTTCAAGCAATTCGTTTTCACGCGCTTGAACTAATTCATCACGCGGGTATGTCTCTAAAATGTTCAACACTGCTTTGTAAGCGTGTGTGCCACGTGCAAAATCACACATTTCCATGATGCGATTTATTTTACTTTTCAGAATAGGGACGTCGCGAGCACTGTTGTTGTAGAAGTTAGAAGAGAACAAACCGATGAAACGATCTTCACCAATTACATTGCCTTCCTTATCGAAACGTTTGATACCTACATAGTCGATGTAAGCAGGACGGTGAACGCGTGAGATAGAGTTCGTTTTTGTTAACACGAGTAAATTGTTGCTACGCGCTTCTTTTCGTGCGCCTTCTGGCAGACTCGATAAGAACAAACTTGCATCGTCCTCAGAGTTTTTCATCAGACCTAAGCTTGTACCGGTAACCGCTTTAAGTTCGTAATCACCTTTCACCGGTGTTAAGTCGTATTGACGGTAACCCATGAACGTGAAATTGTCGCTCACTAACCAATTCAAGAATTCAGATGCTTCTGCAACTTCATGCTCTGTACATTGATGTGGACGTGTTGGTAGAGATTTTGAAACTTCGACAAGTTTATCGCGGATAAGCAGCCAGTCTTCAACTGCAACTGAAACATCGCTTAGCGAAGATTTAAGTTCAGCCGTAAAACGCTCAATGACTTTATTATCCGTTTGACGGTCGATTTCAATAAAGAACACCGTTTTCGTTGACGTTGATTCTTGCTCAGCTTTCAAATTAGAAATAGCTGAAATAACGCCTTTTTCATTACGTTGTAATTTGAGAGGAGTATGTAACAACAGATGAGAAACAATGTTTTCGCGGTTCATCGCCATACGGACTGAATCAACCAAAAATGGCATGTCCTTTACGATGATTTCGACGATAGTGTGAGACGATTGCCATCCGTCTTTTGCTACCTCTGGGTTAAAAACACGGATGAATGGCTCATCTGTGTTATTTTTTTCTAGCGCATTCCAGAGACTAAGTGCAGCACCGTAGAGATCACTGTCGTTACGTTTTACCAAATCCTCTTTCGACATGTTGCTGTACAGGGATTTGGCAAATTTCTCAACGAGTGACACATGCTCAGCGTGAACTTTCTTTTGGATCAGCTTGCATACATTATCGAGGATAACTGATGCTTGACCTTCATTTTGTGTCATATGTGTTCCTTAATCTATACCACCTTTGAACGGTAGATTATTGTACAGCCATTTATTAGCGTGGAGTCAGGTGAATTTTAACCTTTCTTACGCTAATAAACAGCCTTTTCGACGAAAACATTTCAAGCTTTTTCAGCTGTTTGCTCATCTATTCACAAAATATAGATATAAATCGTTAATGACGACTTTTTCATGGAACATTTATTCACATTTATTTTTCTGGTCAGACCAGATGAAGGCTCCAATGGCTGGTAAAAGTAGTACTGCACCCAACATATTTACCAAAAACATGAACGTCAAAAGGATGCCCATATCAACTTGGAATTTAAGCGCAGAGAAGATCCATGTACTCACACCCACGGCCAATGTGATGCCGGTAAACAGCACCGCACTACCTCGTTCAGCGAGCGCATTACGATAGGCGATGTTCAGAGCAACACCCTGCTTAAGTTGCCCCATCATTGACGAAAGAATGTAGATACCGTAGTCGACACCGATACCAACTCCTAGCGCAATAACAGGCAATGTAGATACTGTTAAACCGATCTCTAAATGAACCATTAATGCTTGAGCTAACGTTGATACAATATAAAGTGGCAACACCACCGCGATTGTTGCACGAACGCTTCTAAAGCTAATCAAACATAAAACGATTACAGCACCATAAACATAGACCATCATTGGCATTTGTGCAGCAGACACCGATTCATTCGTTGCAGCCATTACACCAATCGGACCTGAAGCCAATTTAAACTGAAGTTTGTCTGTCCCCTCTTCTTTAGCAAACTCTTTTACCGAGGCAATGACGTGTTCGATAGTTTCTGCTTTATGGTCTTGCATGAACACGATAATAGGCATAACCGAGCAATCGCCATTTAGTAAACCTGTACTTGTTTCAATGCGAGAAGTTGCTTGTACCAATGATGCTTCATTACGAGGGATCATTTGCCACTTCAAATTGCCTTCGTTGTAACCTGCGTTCACCGATTGCGACACACTACTCAACGAAACAGCTGATTGCACACCTGGGAGGTTTTCTACACGCCATTGGAAGCGACTCACGCGTTCCATCACTTCATGTTCAGTACACGCGACGGGATACGCCTCCACAATCACTTTAAGGATGTCTGAGCTGATTGTGTAGCGATCGTTAATCAAAAAGGTATCTTGGTTGTAGCGCGCATCTTCGTGAAGTGCTGGTGCACCCGCTTGCAAATCACCAATCTGCATTTTTTGCGATTCAACATAGCCAAAGGCAAACAGTAGCGTTGCAACAGCTAAAATTATTGCGGCCCATTTTTTATCCGTCGCTTTTACCAAAATTTCCCGAAGTGTCGCCAGCACGGTATGTGAAGAGTCGTGTCCATCACCGATACGATGAATATGGCTAGAATCAAAATAAGACGCCATGACTGGCAACAATACCAAGTTAGTGAAGATGATGACGCCAACCCCTAAACTCGCTGTGATGGCAAGTTCACGGATAATACCGATGTCGATTGCAAGTAACGTTAAAAAGCCTACCGTATCCGATAGGAGTGCGATGCCTCCAGGTATTAATAAGGCTTTAAAGCTCCCTTGAGCGGCGACTTTACTCGTTACTCCTTCGCCCACTTTCTTACCTATCGCATTTATCATTTGCACGCCGTGTGATACGCCTATTGCAAAGACTAAAAACGGCACAAGGATAGACATTGGGTCCATTCCAAAGCCTAAAACAGACAATAAGCCCATTTGCCACACAACAGCTATCAGTGAACACAAAATCGGTAGCAGGGTCAGTTTTAAACTTTTACAGAACAGCCAAACCATCACAAACGTGAAAACGATGGCAATAGCAAAGAACAGCACAACGCCTTTCGCCCCTTCTGCGATATCGCCAGCCATCTTCGCAAATCCGATGATGTGAATGCTGACTTTATCTGTACTCAGTGGAGTCCCTAATTTGTTCTTCTAGCTTTTTAGCAAATTCGAGTGTATCGAGCTTTTCTTGAGTTTGAGGATCAATTTCCATCAGTTGAGCCGTTACCATCGCACAAGAATAGTCAGATGCAACCATGCGACCAACAACTTTTGCCTTCTCGATGTTTTGCTTTACAACGGCCAGCCCTTGTTCAGTCGGGGCAAAATTAGCAGGAATAATCGGGCCACCCGCGAAGCCATCCTCAACAACCTCAACGAAACGCGCACTTGGCGCAAAAATCGAGTTAACGAGAGGACGATTTACACCTGGAATGAAATACAACTGGTCATGGACAGCCTTCAGTTGAGTGAAGAAAGGTTCATTGAATATGTCGCCGTCATTATCACATACAGAAAGAAGTATACTGTTCGCACCACCAAATTGTTTCTCGTGCTTTAAATACACTTTCATGTATTCATGATTGAGCGGGATGTTTTTCGTAAATGCGGCGTCTAATTGAATATTGGTGGCTTTTAGCCCGAGCCAACCCGTCATCAAGACAAACAACACTAAAACAAATGCACGATGTCTAAAAATGACATTTTCCGTTAATTCTAAAATACTGCGCATTAGTTCTTATTCTCCACACTCTTGAGTCCACTTTCTGTTGCCAGGATCAGTTTTCCATTCGTCGCTACTGCAGATAAAATAGACTTGCCACTTTTCATACTGATTGTTTCTATTTGCTCGCCATTACGAATGAATATCAAGCCACTGTTCGCAACTAAAATCTCTTTGCCTTCAGACTCAACAATGCTGTTAATCGTCGACGTTTTATTTAATTCAATTCGTTGCCAGCTATCGTTAAGTAACTCATCAAACGTGGTCACAAACGCATTACCACGAAGACCCGCTACAATAACTTCGTTTTTGTTATTAATGGCAACGTCAAAAAAAGAACCGTTATAAAACTCATTTAAACGTGTCCATGTTTCACCTTTATTTTGACTAACCGCTACTAGCCCCATTTCGCCAACAATAATCCAAGTGTCGCCTTTAGCTGCAAAGCGATTGAAATGCGGTAGCATAAATGCGGTCTCATCTTTGTATGTTGCAGGGTCAGACTCTTTCAAATCCGCTAAGTAGACTTTATCGTCTTCCAATAACAAATCGTCTAAAAAACGTTTATGCCAATGTTCACCTGCATCGGTTGTCTCATACAACATGCCGTATGCGCCGATTGCAATACCATGTTTTTCATCTGAAAACGCGATGTCTAAGCATGGTTTGTCGACTTCGGGTAAATATTGTTGAATTGTCCAGTTATTACCGCCGTCCTGAGTGTGCAAAATAGTTGCATCGTGACCACATGCCCAACCTTGTTGTGCATCAGTAAAATAGACCGCGGTAAGCAGCGATTGTACAGGAGAGTTACCTTGAGTCCAGTTTTCGCCATCCTTACTAATAACGATAGTTCCGTGTTTACCCACAGCAACATAGGATGTTCCGTTAAATACCAGATCAGTAAACAGGGTTTTCTCAGGATGGGCAACCTGAAGCGCCGCTTCCGGCGTGAGCGTATCGGGAAGTCGAGTATCGTAATCGCCTGCGTGCGAAGCAAAACTTGCACACAACAACGCTACACTCGCTTTTAGCTTATACATCATAAAGAAGCTCTCTTAAACGGGTTCGGGAGATGAAGTCTTACAGGACAAGACAGGCAAGCGAGTGCTTGCCTGTTGCGGTTGGAACTAGGTACCCGATTGGAGCGACAACTCCAATCGTAGTCCCATATTACACGCTTATCGAGTACCCTCACGACGTAACGCATTTGGCGTAAACTCGTTGTCTTGGAACGTTTGGCTAAAATCGTACATCTTTTCTTCGTTATCCAAACCAATTGCTAGGTAACGGCGAGAGTTAAGATCGTGATATACGTCTAGCGTACTCCAATGGGTTGGCACTTCATAGTAATTTAGACCGTGCGCCATCGCGACACGATATAATTGATCACGGTTATCATACGAATCCGCGATGTGGATTTGCCAGCTGTCTTCATCAATAAAGAACACACGTTTCTTATAAATGTGACGAGTGCCTTCTTTTAGATTCGCTTCAACAACCCACACACGGTGTTTTTCATAACGGACGTGTTCCGGGTTAATATGGCCTGGCTTGATAATATCTTCATACTTCAGCTTGTCACTATGCAGTTTGTAGCTGTTGTACGGGATATACATCTCCTGCTTGCCTTTAAGCGTCCACGTGTAACGGTCCGGAGAGCCGTTAAACATATCGAAGTCATCGGTAGTACGAAGACTGTCAGACGCTGTTCCTGGTGCATCATAAGCAACGTTTGGTGCACGGCGTACACGTCGTTGCCCAGTGTTATAAGTCCAAGCTTGGCGTGGTGTCTTTACTTGGTCCATGGTTTCATGAACAAGTAATGCAGTACCAGCAAGACGTGCTGGTTCTGTTACGGCTTGTTTGAACTTAAATAGAATGTTTGATTCTTCAAGTTCTTTCGGCGTAACCGATGGTTCAGAGTACTTAACTAACAATTGCTCATCAAATCCAATGATATTGAAATCACCAGACTCAGTTGGCATAGCTTGACCACCAAAACGCGCAATTGAAAGGCCACGATAACGTAACAAATGGTTCCAGATAGCCTCTAAACCATTTTGCGGTACAGGGAAAGGAATACCGATTGCGGTGTTTTTAATACCGTTACCATCTCCAATTAGCTCTGCAGTCGTTGCATACGTTTTTGTTGCATCGTAAACGAACTGAGGATAAGCCGCACTGCGACGCGTTGGATAGATGTTCATTTTGAAAGTGTCTGGATACGCTTCAAACAATGCCACTTGCCCTGAGACTTCAGGTATTGTTTGTATTGATCTAGATTCGCTTTCGTAATTGTTAGAATAATTTTGTCATCTGCGTAGGGATCTGGATGGTGCATGCCAACCGTGTAACCTGCGATTGGTTTAGTAATACCGCCATCCCATGCTGGAATAGAACCGTCAGCATTACCCGCTTTTTCTGCACCGATTGGCGTTAAATCTTTGCCTAAACGAGCGGCTTGATCAGCAGTCATCTTTGCCATAACCACTGGTGCCGAGAATAACCCGATTAGGGCTGCAGCAATAAGAGTTGGTTTTTTAAACATACTTAAGCCCTTAGATTGAATACTTGATATTGAAAGACACGAAATCACGGTCTGCGAATGTATTAGTCGCGCCGCCACCCCAGAACGCGTTATAACCAAAGTCAAATGACCATGCGTTTTGGTAGTTAAAGTTAAGCGTTACGCCCAACGACTTTCTGTCTTCGACGAATAAGAACATTGGATCTGGTGTCGTGCCATTCACGTCGTGAGAAAATACAACACGTGGCGAGAAGTTTACGCCCGAGAATAGGTTGTTGTATTCACCTTTTGCAATTAAACGGTAACCCCAAGACGTTGCCGTTGGGAACGGATTCGTTTCAGGACCATTTGAAAGTGCAATGTGCAGTAAATCGTAACTATTGCCAGGGACACCTTCAATTGTGCCACTACGTCCAGTACCCGCGACGTTTAGACGTAATTCGTCGTAAGTTGGCATGTCTTTGATAGTTACAACACCAGCCTCGCCCACAACTGCCCAACTATCCGCTCCTAAAGATGGACCGAATAGATGTGTTGCAGTGAACTGTAACTGCATTGTATCGCGCTCAATGTAACCCTGTGCGATTTCACCTGGATTAACATAAGCGACTTGGTCACCCTGACTCATTTGCGATAGACCCGCAAAATCAGGACGAATACCAGCATAAGCCAATTGTTCAGCCATACCAGCATACAATAGCTCTACGTCATCAATCTGTAGAGGTTCACCTTTACGATAAGCAAATTCACCCGACACCGCCGTTTCACCAACCGTCGTATTGAAGCTTAAACCATATAGTTCGATATCTTCAGGGTAAACGATTTGGCCTTTTGTGAAGGCATTCAGGTTTGTAATGTTATCTTCAGTAATTGTATTTTGGCTGATGTAAGCCAAATCTTTCGCAATCGCCGCTTGAGTAAAGTTAGACGCTTTACCTGAAATAAGTGGTACTCGACTATGGTAATTCGTGTAGTACAAACCAAATTCTGTTTCATTTAGTTCAGGTGAATACCAAGCAAGCTTAAGACCGTACTGTCCTGCATCTTGTGGTTCTGTTTTACCTGCATCCCCTTTGCCTTTAAGCGCCACCTTAGTTGGGTAGGCTAAATACATTTGTGCAAGTAGAGACTGTGCAGATGCACTTGTTAAAACGGCAGGATCTGTTGCGTCTAGACCCTTCGCAGTTAACGCACCTTTCCAATATGTATCTAAATTATTTAGCACGGAAGTAAGGTGGGTTAAATCGATATCAGGATTTGACGTAAAGCCTAACTGGATATTTTGAGAGTAGCCGTTTTCAGATGCGAAATCGTTGGTTGAGAAGTAACTACCAGTAGCTGGAAGACGTGTTTCTTGCCACTTATATTGGTAAAACGCTTCTAGCGTTAAATTTTCCGTTACGCCTAATGACGCCCAGAACATACCTACAGGTATAAAGGCTTCTTTAAGTTCTGCACCTGCCGCTTTTAAACGGTCAATATCAACTGGGTTTACGTTGATACCGTGAGAAATTAACGTACTTTCACCCCAGTTTAGCACTTGTTGTCCAACACGTACCGAGAGTGGGTTATTACCGTTATTTAAATCAAAGTTTGCCCAAACAAATGCATCAAGAAGACGGAAGTCTGAACAGACTAATGCTGCTGTGTCATCGTTTTCACATGGGTCAACAGAAGCGCCAGAAACTGGATTTTTGTATGCGAAATCACCGTCTTCCATGGCAAAATCATAGAAGTACATGAAACGCGAAAAAATCCCCCAGTTTTCCTGACGGATTGAAAGTTCGTGTGTACCTTTGATTAATTGAGAGAACGTATCACCCGCGTCGAAGTTTAAATCGCCCGCGTCACCATTATTCGAGTATGCACCAGGTTGAGTCCCATACTTCTGAGGATGAGTATATCGTATTCCCTATCGCTGCATTATAGCCAGTCCAATTGAAGCGAGGATGGTTACTTTTACCGATGAAGGTAAAATCACGGTCTTCGATACGGATACTTTGACCGTAAGAAAACGTAGAATCGAACGTAACATCAAATTCGCCAACTTCAAAACTTGCAGCTTGAGCAGCTGTGCTGCCAACTAGCAATGCAGCACTAAGACCGAGCGTGATTTTATTTTTCACAAATTGCAGTCTTGTTGTCATTATTTCTCCCCCCTTTGGCGGGTAATTATTATCAAGTTATTGTTTTTTGTTGTCGTAACGATAGAAGCGAATTTGTAAAAATACAAATTGAACGCGTTCAATCGGTGCATATACTTGCTAATGTTGACACATTTTTACTTGGTAAGACGTCCAACCAGATAAGTTATAACACGTAATTTAAGTTTAGAACAAACCCATTTAACAAAAATACAATATTTATATGCGATTAAAGTATTTTTTCTAAGCTTTGAAACTGATTGTTTTCAGACAAGATTAATCTGAATCGACCACGTATCCCTATTGAACTGATAAAAGGACGTAATCGAGCAGCTGGGAAGCGTATTCGCTTCCCATCATCAGACATAACTTGTACAAACTGCACTGTACCTTGGTAATAATGCATACATTGATCATGCGTCAGTGCGAGTGAGAACAAATATTCCTTCATTAGCCCGCTAGCGCCTTTTCTACCTTTTCAAATAGATCGTCACTTAGATTCGGTAAATCGGCGAGTCGCTGTAGCTGAGACTTCATTTGTTCAGCCCGATGTCCATCAAAGCGCTTCCAACCCATAAATGGCGTTAGCATTCTTGACGCATTTTGTGGATTAATATCGTTTAACTCAATGAGCAAATCCCCAAGAATTTGATAACCCAGCCCGTCAATTCTATGAAAATGACGAACGTTTGCGCGTGCAAAGCTTCCGATCAAAGCCCTTACACGGTTAGGATTACTTTTATCAAAACAAGGATGTGTAAATAGCGATTTTAAGCGGGCAATTGCATTTTCATCTCTACGCATTGCCTGCATTGCAAACCACTTATCCATGACCAACAAATCATGTCGCCATTGACCATCAAAGCGAGTCATTGATTCTTCAAGTAATGAATGCGTGGCGCCAACCATCGCACGTAACGCGCCGAGCTTGGTCGTCATGTTTGCACTAAGCGCCGCGTTTTCCAACCAACCATCAATTTCAGCATCTGAAACTTTAGCAAGGTAATACAAACAAGTATTTTGAAGCGAACGGACGCCTACCCCTTGTGCATTTAGAGCATGATTCTCTGCCAAATTCGCATAGACAGTGCGCCAATATGGTTTCAGTTTTTCGGCGAGTTGCTGTTCAAAACCATCGATAATCTCGATAAGCGCGTCCACTGGTGTTGTATCAAACTGACTCGCGAGTGTTTCAAAGTTCGGCAGTATTAATAATTCGCTTAGTAATGCTAAATCACCAACGGGCTTTTCCAAAAGCGATTTACACGCATCAACTATTCTTGAGTCAATATCACGTGTTTCGTTATTTACTGCTTCAACAACCGCATGGGTAAAGATTTGCTGCATGGCTTCCCAACGAGAATAGTCACTTCGGGCAAATTTAAGAATATGGAGCTTATCTTCTAGGCACTGTTCAAATTGAACTTTAACGGGCGCGGAAAAATCTTCTAGCAACACGACGACAGGCTCATTTTGAATATTCTCAAACTCAAATGTTTGCTCGTAGTCACTTAATTGAAGAACATTATTAACAACGTTTGATGCATTGCTGAGGTCAATGTCGTTACCGTTAAGATCTAGCAATTGAATCGCAACTGGAATAAGTAGTGGTGGTTGACTGGCATTGTTTTTAGGTGGACGCTGAGTCAACGTCAGCGTAAAGCGACGGCTTTGCTCATCGAACTTCGACTTTGCATTTAACGTTGTCGTTCCATGCTGGTTGTACCACAATTTAAATTGGCCGAGGTCCACATTATTTGCATCGGACATTGCAGCGACAAAATCATCACAGGTCGCCGCTTGTCCATCATGGCGTCCTACATACAACTGCATTCCTTTTTGAAAACCTTCCTCGCCGAGCAGAGAATGCAACATCCGAATCACTTCCGCACCTTTGTTGTATACCGTAACGGTATAGAAGTTATTCATTTCAATTACTTTCTCAGGGCGAATTGGGTGCGCCATAGGCCCTTCATCTTCCGCAAATTGATGCATTCGCATGGCATTGACCGCATCGATACGATTGAGACCTCTCGAGCCAAGATCTGAACTAAATTCTTGATCACGAAATACGGTTAAACCCTCTTTCAAGGACAACTGAAACCAATCGCGACAAGTGATACGGTTACCAGTCCAGTTATGGAAGTACTCATGACCGACGATTGATTCAATTGTATGGTAGTCTCTGTCGGTCGCAGTTTCCTGATTAGCGAGAACGCAGGCACTATTGAAGATATTTAGTCCTTTGTTTTCCATCGCGCCCATATTGAAAAAGTCGACCGCAACTATCATGTAAATATCGAGGTCGTATTCAAGATTGAATCGTGTTTCATCCCATGCCATAGCTGCTTTTAACGAGTTCATTGCATGTGGCGCTTTTGGCAAGTTTCCTTTGTCTACAAATAAAGCGAAGCTCAACGTCTCTTCCTGAACGAGTTTTAAACGTATCTTTTAAAACGTCAAAATCACCTGCGACAAGTGCGAATAAGTAGCTAGGTTTACGATACGGATCATGCCATGTTGCATAATGACGACCGTCGCTTAACTGCCCTTCTTCTATCTTATTGCCATTTGAAAGTAGATAAGGGATATGTTGGGCTGCAATTACTTTAACCGTATAAACAGTTAATACATCTGGTCTATCAAGAAAATAGGTAATTTTCCTAAAACCCTCGGCTTCACATTGCGTACAGTATGCACCTGCAGATTGATATAAACCTTCCAGAGAGGAGTTGTTTGCAGGATCAATTTTAGTCTTAATTTCTAAGCTAAAACGCGAAGGTAGCGAAGATAGGATTAATTTGTTCTCACTCAGTTCATATGAGTCAAAGGCAACGCCATCGACTTTGAGCTCTACTAAATCCAAATCAACGCCATCTAAACTTAATACCGTTGTCGCATCAGATTCTGCTACCCAAATTGAGTGCGCTGTTACGAGCGTCTCATTTGGCGAGAGTTCAAAGGTCAGTTCGATAGACTCGGCATGGTGGCTAGGAGGAGTGTAATCCTTTAAATACTTTGCTTGAGGTTTTGTTGACATGATGACTTCCTTAAAAAAACGCCCCAACAATGTTGAGGCGAATTTTGCATTATTCTGCAGAGTCTTCCAAGTGCTTAGGCTTTATCTTCAATATTTTAATACCTAAGTAGGCGTAGACTATCGCAAGGACAGGATTTATTAAATTAAAGAACGCATAAAAGGCATAGTCAAATGGATTAACCATCAAAACGCTTTGCATATAAGCGCCGCAAGTATTCCAAGGGATAAGTGGAACTCGTGATCGTACCGCCATCTTCTAAAGTACGAGACAAGTTAACCGCTTTGAGGCCTCGCTTCTTATATTCCTCTTTAAACATTCTACCTGGCACAACGATTGCGATGTATTGATCCGCTGCTACGGCATTAGTGCCAATACACGTCGCGATAGTCGCGGCGATAAGCGAGCCTGTTCGACGTGCAACTTTCAAAATGCTTTTAACAAACATTTCAAGCAAACCTGTTTTTTCCATGATTGCACCGAACATGAGTGCAGTCATCACCAACCAAGTGGTCGTAAGCATACTCGCCATACCGCCACCGCTTAGCAGGTCATTCATTTTTGTGTCGCCAGTGTCAATACTAAACCCTGCGAAGAACGTTTGCCACACGAGTTTGAACTGCCCAATCAATTCGCCTTGACCAACTTCTACTTGTTTTGCAATTAAGTCACCTTGAAACAGAAGAGCCTCAAACGGCGCCTATCACGGCACCAATTGAAATTGCGGGAAACGCAGGCATCTTCCTGATTGCTAACGTCAATAGAACAATTAGCGGAACCAACATCACTAAACTGATGTTAAAGTTAGCTTGCAAAATACTGACTATCGCTTCTATTTGATGTGCCTCGCTCGACACTTCAGCATTAAATCCCATCACTAAGAAAATAATGAGCGCAATAACGAAACTAGGAACCGTTGTCCAAAGCATATGCTGAATATGGTCAAACAGATCAGCGCCAGCAACTGCAGGTGCCAAATTGGTTGTTTCAGAAAGTGGGCTTAATTTATCTCCGAAATACGCTCCAGAAATTACAGCACCTGCCGTGACTACATGATCTAACCCTAGACCGGTCGCAACGCCCAGTAATGCAACACCTATCGTTGCAGCGGTAGTCCAAGAACTACCGATACTCATCGCAACGATGCCACATATTAGGCAACTCGCAGCATAAAACCACTGAGGATCAATAATCTGCAAACCGTAATATATTAATGTCGGTACTGTGCCTGACAATAACCATGTGCCAATAAGTGCGCCGACCATGAGCAAGATCAAAATAGCGCCTAGTGATATTGTGATACCTTTGATCATCGCTTCTTCAAGCGTTTTCCATGTGTAGCCATTTTTCAACCCAATCAAGGCTGCAGTGAAGGTTGCAAACAACAACGCAATTTGGTTTGGACCTGACGAGGAATTATCACCAAACAGAAATACAGCAGCTCCAAGTAAGCTGACCAAAACTGTAATTGGAATAAGAGCGTCAATATAGGTAGGTTGTTTTATTTCTTTCAAGACTCGTTGCTCCGATGCGCAGCAAGATGCGCTTATTATTATTTTCTACTTTATGACTATTTCTAGTTTGCTGAACTGCCGATTACTCTCTATGGGTACTCTAGCCGAACTCACATTCAGTTGATTTACTTGCATGTCTCTCAGTTAGACTTCTTAGCGACCAAGGCTTACGTATCAGTTAACTTGCACAATCAACTAAAGACTTACCGTTGGCAGCCAACACCCTATTTGAACTAAGCACTGATAAATAGACATTGGTATAAAGACGCCATGATACCAAAGCAAGCGAGAGATGCGTAATAAAAAAGGCGCTAAGGCGCCTTTTTTGCTTATTTTGTATTCTTAGCCAGTCGGCCGTAGGTGATTAAATCCTGAGTAATCAGAGCGGCTTCTTCCAAAAATGGGTCAAGCTCAGCTAATACTTCAGGTGCATCGTCCAACTTTTCGATTTTATCTTTGCCAAGACGAGCTAAGCGTTCATTTGCTCGTTTCAATGCTCGTGCATCGCGCTCTTCTCGTTCTTGAATACGTTTAGCTTCAACAAGTGAAATCGTCTTATCGTCTTTTTCTTTCTTATAGCGTTCAATATCTTCGAACACGTAATTGAATTCTGGCTCAGATTTAATACGTTTGTTGTGTAATTCGCTTAAGTAACTTACCGCCCCACCTAATGCGTCAACTGTGCTGTACTTTGCGCGTAAAATACTATCCCAAGGTAATGCATTATCCTCTTGGCTTTCACCCCAATCAGCTGGATCAACTGCGGACGGGAACGAAATATCAGGCACAACACCTTTATGTTGGGTACTACCACCGTTAATGCGATAGAACTTCGCAATCGTATACTGCACGCTACCTAGAGGGTTATCATACAGATCATAAGCACGGCCAAGTGGTTTGTGCTGTTGAACGGTACCTTTACCAAAGGTTTGCTCACCAATGATAACCGCACGACCATAATCTTGCATTGCAGCAGCAAATATTTCAGATGCGGATGCACTGTATCTATCAACTAAAACCGTCATAGGGCCATCATAAAAGACAACGCCATCTCGGTCTTCTTGAGCTTCGATACGGTTGTTAAGCGTGTGAATTTGAACCACTGGACCTTGGTCGATAAACAAACCGGTTAGTTGAGTCGCTTCATAGAGCGAACCACCGCCGTTTTGACGAAGATCGATAATGATCCCGTCCACTTTCTCTTCTTTTAATTTCGCAATTTCTGCTTTAACGTCTTTAGAGAGGTTGTTATAGAAACTTGGTATTTCTATCACCCCTACTTTACTCGTTAAATTCGAATAATTTGCATGGAATACTTCAGATTTCGCTGCACGGTCTTCTAAACGGATTTTGTCACGTACGATTTCGACCACTTTTGGCGTACCGTGAGCGTCTGCACCTTTCAAATACTGTAAACGGACTTTAGTACCTTTTGGACCCTTGATGAGATCGACAACGTCGTCTAAACGCCAACCAATCACATCAACAAAGTCTTCTTTATCCTGTGCAACACCAATGATTTTATCGTCAGCTTTTATTTGCTCTGATTTATCCGCGGGGCCACCCGGGACAAGGCTGCGGATCACTGTGTAATCTTCGTCATAGCCAAGTACTGCGCCGATACCTTCAAGCTCAAGCTCCATGTCCATTTTGAACTGCTCTGCACGGCGTGGAGAGAGATAAGAAGTATGTGCTTCAATGCTGCGAGCAAAAGAATTCATGACGATTTGGAAAGCATCTTCTGCATTTGATTGAACCAAACGTTTTAACGCGTTTTTATAGCGTTTAGTCAAAACGTCTTTTATGCCAGCCCAATCTTTACCCGTCATTTTTAGACGCAACGCATCATATTTAACCCGTTGACGCCAAATCTCATCAAGTTCAGCCGTAGATTTCGCCCATGTGGCGTCTTCACGATCAAACTCGTAGTCATCTTCTTTATCGAACGTCATTTCCTTATCAAGTAAAGAAATGGCGTATTCGTAACGTTCAAAACGACGTTGTAGGGCTAAATTGAAAAAATCAAAAGCAAAGTCTAACTTGCCAGAAGTTAAACCATCGTCAAATGCGTTTTGGTATTTTTTAAAGGCTTCTACATCGCTTTGTAACAAGACACTTTTGTTAAAATCAATGGTGTCGACAAAGCGATCAAAAATTTGAGCTGAGAGCACATCGTTTAATTCGATGTGCTTGTAGTGCGCACGAGTAAATAAGTTTGTCACCCTTTTACTTGCTATTGCATGCTGACTTTCCTGTTTCAAATGGGGAATGTCTTTTTCCGTTATTTCATCTGTCGAAGCAATCGTAGCGAAAGATGCAAATGCTGCAGCGAAAGAAATGAGTGACCAAGTTTTACTCATACGCGACTCCTTTTTAGATAAAGTACAAACTGTCTGCTTTGGTTTTGACTTGCATTCCTGTGACGAGTTCAACAAATACTTCGTCTTTATTCACTTCAGTAATCGTGGCATTTACTAAAGTCTGGCCAAGCTTCACTTTAACCTTTGCATTTACTTTAACTTCAGAGGCAGGTAATAGCTCAACTTTGCCAGTACGCTTCACAGGCGCTTCAGCAGGTTTACTATTTACTCTAGCTCGTTTGTCGTCACCTTTGTTACGATCAAATGGACGCTTTTTGTAAGGTTTTGTGTCAGACGAACCACCTTCACGAGGTGCACCATCACGTTTCACAAATGGACGTTTGCCTTTAGGTGCTGGTTTTTTCGCACGTTTAGCACGTGATTCTTCTAACGCTTTTTGAGCATGTTCAATATGTTCTGCTTCGATTTTCTCTGCTTGATTACCGTCTAAATCGATACGGAATTCATTTTGAGTAACAGATTCAAGGTAGCGCCAGTTAGACGTGTACTTGCGAAGTGCTTGACGAACTTGCGTTTTGCTAACTTGCTCAGAGCCTTCAATACGCTCCGCAATATCCTTAAAAATACCCACTTTAAGTGGTTTGATGCCGTCTTTGGCTTTGAAGCAATTCGGGAATTCCTTATAAAGGAACTCCAACACTTCGTTTATGTCTTTTAGCTTGTTTGTGGTTTCCATTTTTGAACCTATTTATTACATCTGCTCATCGAGAGATGAGTGAACATATTGCGTAACCCAGTCAGTTAGCTCTTCAAATTCAGCGTCCAGCAAAGCCATGTCGCCGCGAAGATGCTCCCAAATACCATTTATAATTTCGTCTATCGTTTCACAATCAAGATCGTCCGGAAGAAGATCCCATGCAAAATGAATTAATTCGTTGAGTGTTTCGGCAACTTGCTCTTCTTCCCCTTCCCAATCACCTACATCAAAATGACTGAAAAGATAGTCTTGGACTTGAAGTAAATCTTTCATTAAAGCGTTGCCTCAAACGCTTTTACTAACGCTTCTAAACCAATTTTGTCCTGTTCATCAAAACGGCCAACGGAAGGACTATCAATGTCCAACACAGCGATAACTTCACCATTTTTATAGACAGGAATTACAATTTCCGAATTAGAAGCTGCATCGCAAGCGATATGACCTGCGAATTCGTGTACGTCAAATACAAGTTGAGTAGCGCGCTGCGCAACTGCAGTGCCACACACGCCTTTACCAACGGGGATACGAATGCATGCTGGTTTGCCTTGGAAAGGACCAAGCACGAGCTCGTTTGGAGAATCCATCAAGTAAAAACCAACCCAATTAATGTCTTCTAACGACATCCACAACAATGCACTGATGTTTGCCATATTGGCAATTAGGTTTGATTCCCCTTCAGTTAGCCCTCGAGCCTGAAGAGTTAAACTTTGGTAAAAATCTTGCTTCTGCATGAAGTACTTCGAAAATAAATACACAGAAGCTTAAGGTACTCTTTCATGGCGCTAAATGAAACCTTTTCCACTGAAAAAGTGTTATTTCTCTGTAAATTTAGCGCACCTAGGACAAATTTTAAGCAAGCTTTACGCTCGACCTGCGCAAACCGAATAAAAACAAACCAGCAGCTAATCCCGACATAATTGCATTGACGAGAAACGCCGCCCCAGATGTAGCGGCGAAAATATAACTGAACACAGCTCCACCTAACAAACCTGCAGTCAAAATCACACTGTAATTCACCATGCCTTTTTTGACCGAATATAGGTATATGGGTACCACAAAGAATGCCATGGCAAGACCAACAATATGCGCATTTGCCACTGCACTTAGTAATAAAGCAAAGAAGGTAGCACTAGACCCTCCTTCGAGTGTCAACGAATAAAACAGCCCCAGCGTAACGCCCACAATTACCGGCGACAAAAACGAATAACCTACGCCTTTTACAATATTTGCTTTCATATTGATCTCATTACTTCACATCATTACTAGACAGCATGGCGGAGATAAGCCGATATACAACTCGACTTTGGTATTATGAATGAGTAAGCCTAAATGAAAATTAAACGGGAAATTAAAAGATAAAAGAGAATGGTGAAGGCAAGCTGGCTTGGTGATGCAATCATTGGGATGGTATGGCGCAAAAAACAAAAAAGCCGCTACATCGTAGCGGCTTTCTATATATGGCGGAGAGATAGGGATTTGAACCCTAGATACGCTATTAACGTATGCCGGTTTTCAAGACCGGTGCTTTCAACCACTCAGCCATCTCTCCTAAACCGATGAACACTGTACCTCGGTACACTATTCTAAATTTGGTGGCGGAGAGATAGGGATTTGAACCCTAGATACGCTATTAACGTATGCCGGTTTTCAAGACCGGTGCTTTAAACCACTCAGCCATCTCTCCGCAGCGGGGCGAATAATAGAGAAACTATTTTGTAATGTGAAGTGTTTTTTTCAAAAACACGTTTAAGTGGTTACTTTTTGTCACATGCGTTTATAAAAGGATCATTTTGATTAAAATTTATCTACTTAGAACTTTTTAGGTCACTGTAGGTCTATATAATCGAGTTTAAATTGCCCTATGTGTCCAGTCTTGATAACCTTACTTTAGGTACCATATAGGAAATTAAATAGCTTTAACTAAGGAGTTAAGCATGGCGTTTAACCAGTCGTATCAAAATGCAAGACCCCTGTCGTCTTCTATCGAGACGAACAAGGTTCTTAAAAACACCTACTTTTTATTAGCAATGACATTGGCATTCAGCGCTGTCACTGCGGGAATTTCAATGACGATGGCTTTGCCTCGCTTCACTGGCATGATTTGTTCGTTAATTGGGCTTGTGTTGCTGTTCGTTATTCAGAAAAAAGCAAACTCATCATCTGCAATTGGTCTTGTATTCCTATTTACTGGGATCATGGGATTTGGTTTAGGCCCATTGTTGACTCATTACGCGACGATGCCTAATGGCGGTATGTTGATTATGCAAGCGCTTGGCTCAACGGCGCTTATTTTCTTCGGATTATCCGCTTACGCTTTAACTACCAAGAAAGACTTCTCTTTCATGGGTGGTTTCCTAATGGTCGGCTTAATTGTTGTGATTATCTCAAGCCTAGTTAACCTATTCCTAGGTAGCTCGTTGATGTTCATGGTTATCAATGCTGCCGTTGTACTTATAATGTCGGGACTTATCCTTTTCGATACGAGCCGTATCATAAACGGTGGCGAAACGAACTATGTCTTGGCAACCGTAAGTTTATACCTAAATATTTATAACCTTTTCACGTCATTGTTGGCTCTTTTAGGTGCAAGTGATGACTAAGCAAAATAGTTTGCTAAAATAAGCCCCAAATTTGGGGCTTTTTTTTGGATAACTTTTGGCATCGTTTGTTTTATCTCTGCACAGCTCACCAAGCGTGCTCAGCGCTTTACAGGCGCTTTCACGATTCGCACAAGCCGCATTGAAAAATGGGCATCGTATTGATTGTGTCTTTTTATATCAAGACGGCGTGTATCACGCTCAAGAGGGTATCAACCAACCAACAGACCAACTTAGTATTAATCAGCTTTGGTTAGACTTAAAGGCCTTATCGATTCCCTTACTCTTATGCGTTACCGCTGCGGAAAATCGGGGAGTAGCAGCAGATACTGGCCTATTCGACGTGGCCGGTTTAGCTGAATTTGCAATGAAAACCAGTAAAGCGGATAAATGGGTGCAATTCAAATGACAAAAGTCTTGGTAATTACAGAACACGCCCCCTACCATCTGAGCAGTTTAAAAGACGCTCTAGATATGGCACTTATCTTTGCTGCCGTTGATGCAGAAGTTGCATGGTTATTCGTCGGACAAAGTATTCATTCGCTTCGCAAAAACCAAAATCCTAGAATCCTTGGTATGAAAGATGTGTTTAAATCAATGAAAACGCTTGATATATACGACGTTGATCAGCTTTACGTAAGCCAACAGTGCCTTGAAGCGAGTGGTCTCACAGCAGATTGTTTAGTATTAGAGGTAAAAGTATTATCAAGTGATGAACAAAGCACATTGATAAACTCATTTGAGAAAGTGGTCACGTTATGATGAATACCTTGTACATCTTTACTAGCGCAGAATTGAAGTCGCATCAACTCGCAATGCTTACTGAAAACGATAGTGTATTGTTGACTCAAGATGCTAGTTATTGCGTTTCACGCTTCGTGGATTTAAAGGGCGATAAGTACTTACTTGATTCATGCGCACAAGCTCGAGATGTGAAAGCGCCAGCTCCCTTTAAAATGGTTACAGATGAAGAGTTTGTGGCTCTCGTACTCTCACATAAAACAAATATTACTTGGTAAGTCATGATCGAATTTAATGGCAACACAATTGAAACGGATAAACACGGCTATTTACTCGACCATACACAATGGTCTGAAGAACTTGCCGAATTACTCGCTATCGAAGAGAAAATCGTTCTTTCCGCTGCTCACTGGGAAGTAATTCATTTTGTCAGGAACTTTTACATCGACTATGAGACGAGTCCGGCAATTCGAATGCTTGTTAAAGCCATGGCCAAAGCACTTGGTGAAGACAAAGGAAACAGTATGTACCTTTACAAACTTTTCCCAAAAGGCCCCGCTAAGCAAGCCACAAAAATTGCAGGTCTGCCAAAACCCGCAAAATGTATATAAATATGAATAAAATAAAAGGCTGGAATATATTCCAACCTTTTAAATTTGACCCCAATTTATTTTAACTGGGTCTATGATGACGTGTAACATGCGGGCTAGTTGCACCACCCATCATTGTATTTAACTAAAATAGTGGCTCCTTGTGCGTTACCTGTCACCTTCAAGTAACCCCAGTATTGCGATTGATTTGACAGGTTAATACATTCGCCATTCCCTGTTCTAAACGAACTCGCCTCAACATTACTTTCTGTTGGCCATCCTGCATTACTGTATTCTAGACCAAGGTCACCAGAACCATTTGCGGTCTCAATACTAATGCTTTGTTGACCACTGACGTTTTCTAAACTCAACCAAATCGGGGCTGTATTTCCTAAACACGTCGCAACGCCTGCAGAGAGGCGTCCGCCAGTCACGGGACCCTGAGTAGCGCAAGCATCCGGTAGATTGCTCGCAGGAGAGGTATAATTTGCAACCAAGCTCACACTTGAGAAAGCGTTGTATCCGCGCAGCATAACATGGTAAGTCCCGGCAGTTGGTGAAGCAACATCACAGCGCTCGCTATTACCGCCAACATACGGTCGACAATCGAAACTTGTTGTGCTCGGTGCACTATCGAACTTGACGTAAAGATCCGCGTCACCAGTGCCACCGCTTGTCACAAAACTTAAATCGGTCGCGCCACTTGGTACATTGAACGTAAAACGCTTTTCTTCGTCCTGACTACCATTCACTGTTACCGCAACGCCCTTATTTAACACAGTACCTGTGTTACCAGCTAATACCTTAGCTGTCGTCGTAACTTGTGAAGATAATCCCTGATTATCCGTTACGGTGAGCTTCACGTTGTAAGTGCCTTCACCTGCAAACGTATGACTCGGATTGGCTTCGTTACTTTGCGTCCCATCACCGAAATCCCACAAATAGCTTGTGATTTGACCATCAGGATCGTTAGAGCCATTGCTACTGAACGCAATAGCTTGACCCGCCGTTGCCTCATATGGACCATTGATTTGTGCATTTGGAGCTTGGTTTGACGAACCCGACGCTAAGTCTTGAGTCCACTGTGTAAACTCGTTTGCATAGCTACTTGCCCAGCTGTTTGTTTTTGCTTTATAGCCCGCCCAATCCCCTACTCTCGTTTTTGACAGCATTGATTCGACTTCCGCAAAATGACGTTCAAACATAAAACGCACGGCTAAATAGCCCCAGCGATAAATACGATCTTGATCGAAACCATCGTAAGTTGTTGCAAATACTTCGCCAAGCGAATAGACACTGCCATCTTTTATCGTATCGATTGCAGCTTGGTTATCATTTTGATTCGCAATATATTCGGCAACCCCTTCACTCCACCAAACCACATCTTCTGTTGGCGCATTAAAATCACCATACATGTCAAATCGGCCATCTAGATAATGCACATACTCATGTTCTAAATTCCAGATATAGTGATCTGGCTTAGCGTAGCTGGCTTCATAAGCAATGAAGTTTGCTTGATTCCCTACTTTACTAGGGTCTCCTTCCAAATACATGCCTCCATTATTTGTGTCTATTTTGAAAATCGCTTTCGCGTATTTCTGATAATCCGCACTGCTATTAAAGATGTTTACCTGTAAAAACGTATTATTGTCGTTCGCAACCGGTTGGTTGTTTGTGGTAAGGCTCGTATGGAATCGAGATTCTTCTGCTTCCATAGTGGTACAGGCCGATTGTAGCTGTAATGCTGTCAGTTCTTGAGCACGGATTTTTATTGTAGAGCTACACTCATGTATTTGAGCAAGCACTTGTGATTCGAGCGTCTTATCAAAGTTACAAATAGTGTATTTGCTACAATCAGAATAGTAACTTGCAACATCTGCTGCATTTAACCAAAGAGCGTCACCGTATCCGTAGCTTTTATAAGTAGAAAACAGCGTATTAAGTGCAGCATCGACTCTAGTTTGAATATTACCATCAGAATACTTAGTTAAACGTGCAAGCTCCCCAGCCGCGTTGACCGCAAGGTATTCAGCATCCGAACCCACCATCCACGTTTTTTGTGTAAATTGCGCAAGAAGGTCGACAAGTTGCGCATCATTTTTTGCAAGGTTAACGTAATTAGTGTTCCATTGGCCTCGATATAAAAGCGTGAAGACATTATTTACCGCACGACGCATATTGCGTGTTGCTGCGTAGTTTTGATCCCATTTTGACAACCACGTTTTTACGATAGGCAAATACACATCCTGAAGCTCTGTGCTGTCCATAGCAATTAAAAATTCGCCCAGTACCGCACCATGAGCATCGCTATTGTCATAGAAATGGCTATTCGCAACAAACGCATCTATCGCGGCGCGAGCTTGTGTAGTCACTTCGGCAGAGAAGGTAACACCATCGTTATAAAATTCTGCATAGAAACCCGCTCGCAAAAATAAAATGAGCGCTTCGATATCGGCGTTTCCATCACCTTGGTAACTTTGCGCTGCCGCTTTTGTGCTTTGCGCTGCTGCAATCATTTTCTCCGACGTAAAAATACCAACTTGCTGTCCTGCACTTGCCGAAAATAAATCATTGACGCAATCAGGACCTTGATTGGTGATCTGCGAAACAACCGTTTGAGCTGATGCGTTCACAAACGCCGCAGTATCACATGTTGCAAGCGCGTCGGACGTTGCCACATTCAAAATTTGCTTACTGAGTTTGAGTTGGTGAGCGACATGCTCTGCTTGTTGAGATTTTTGAGGTGCTCGATTGTCGACCGTATTTATATGCGCATGTGCTGACACATCGATTTGCTCATTTTTTAACGGTGCAAAATCTCGAACGTCATTTGTATTCGCTTGTATGCTAAGGCTTAAGCCAAGAATCGGCATCGCCATCATTATTTTATTTAGTTTCATATTGTACCTTCAATGTTGTATCCAAACCCGATTGGGCGATCATAAATTAACACTAAATAAACAATGTATACAATATATTTTATATAACTTTAACGAATAAACTGCTTACTTCCTATCCAAACTTGAATTAACTAATTGTTTTAAATTGGTATTTTTTACATTGTAGCAGTTTGCAAAATAAAATGAGTTAAGAAGACTCTCAAGAATTACGTGTTAAAATTTGAATTTACGGTTTACTGAGTTAGCACTTGTAGAAAGCGAATAGCATTCGGAAGTAGTAAATCGAACTTTCGTTTTCGCATGGCGACCGATAAACTGGTCGCATTAACGGATTGGTTATATATCTAGTCTGTAAGACATACACAGCAAAACGACGTATTGACTGCGCTCGAGTTCTGTTTACTGGCGATTTAATTTTGAGGGCGAGCTGACGTCCCTGCGAGTAATCCGCCGTCGATGTTTAATTCGATCCCTGTAACGTATTTCGATTCATCAGAGGCCAAGTAAATGCATGCATACGCAACATCGTCTGGCTCGCCCATTACCTTTAATGGTACATCCGCCGCAATAGCGGCTTTTGCAACTTCAAGTTCCTCGCGGTCCGTTGGTAACATTTGAGCTCACATCGGCGTAAAAATTGCGCCAGGATGAACGGAATTACAACGGATTGAATAGCGCTTTTCAGCACAATACAGAGCGACTGATTTAGTATGGTTTCTGATTGCGGCTTTGCTTGATGCATACGCAGCCGCCGCTGGGATCCCAACTAAGCCAGAACGCGACGAAATGTTGATAATGCTACTCGCACCACGGTTTTTCATTGCACCAATGGCATATTTACACCCAAGCGCAACTCCCAGAAGATTCGTGGCATGCACGTGTTCCCATGCTTCAATACGAAAGTTTTCGGGGTCATGCGCTTCTGGAAATTCCTCAAATCCGGTTATGCCTGCGTTATTGACTAGCACATCCAAACCTCCAAACTGTGTGCTTACCCAATTAAATGTTTGTTGCCAATGCGTGTCATGTGACACGTCAAGTTGCATAAAATAGGCATTGTCACCCAACTCTGAAACCTCAAAAGGCAACGGGACCTTATCGGTTAATATCACGGTGGCGCCATGTTCTAAAAATCGTTTCGCTATTTGTAGACCAATCCCACGCGCAGTTCCCGTGATTAACGCAACTTTTTCTTTTAATCGCATAAACAATCCTTAATATTCGTTGATGCCTACTACTGCGCCAGCTCGCACCTTAACAAGCACAGTCGTTGATGATAGGTATATGGGATAACAACCATCCGACAAGTTCGTCGCGCAAAGACGATTTAGTTTGCCGATCAATTCTTGCAAATCTGCTGAGGGATCTAATGATTGAGGTAACGTTGAGGTGCTCGGCTTTGAATAGCGTGTAACAGCCTGTCTGAGTTGTTTTGCTTTTGAGATAAACGTTTGTAGTTTAACCATCTCCATTTGACGCATATTTACTAAATCCTTTAGTTATATCAAAGTAGTGTACCATAAATGTAGATATAGTAAGTCTGCTTTTTCTTACTTGGCTTTTTGAATTATGATTTCAAGATACGCAAAGGATTACAATCATATGGTCATCTTATGACAGATCAGTTACTTATTGCCTTCGGCGCACTCGGCTTGATACTGCTTGGTATGGAATGGATGAGTAGCGGACTCAAAGCTTCATCCGGACCTAAATTCCTACAAGCGCTTGAAACTTGGACCACTACGCCAATTCGAAGTGTGCTTTTTGGCACAACAGCAACGGTCGCTGTGCAAAGCTCAAGTGCGATTACTGTAGCGACAATAGGCTTTGTTAATGCAGGCGTACTCTCCTTGCGCAAGGCTGCATTTGTCGTATATGGCAGCAATGTCGGTACTTCACTTACAGGGTGGTTTATCGCGCTGGTAGGTGTGCAATTTAAAATAGACGCATTTGCGTTGCCGTTAATTGGGCTTGGCGCTGTTGCGAAGCTATTTGGTTCTAAAAGTGCCATCAAGGGTGCTGGCGATGCTGCAATTGGGTTTGGCGCCTTATTTTTAGGTTTATCTTTCCTCAAATCCAGTTTCGATGCCTCTGGATTTAGCTTAGACATTCCATTTTTGTCTGAGTCTGGACTAACTGGTTTATTGCTTGCGGTACTCATCGGTACTCTACTTACGGCGCTTATGCAGGCTTCTGTCGCCGTGATCGCTCTTGTATTGACGGCGGTGTCAACCAGTACTATGGACATACATGTGGCAGCTGCGTTTGTAATTGGCGCAAACCTTGGCACAACATCTACTGCTTTAATGAGTACGCTTGCGGCCACCGCAAATGCAAAACGGCTCGCGTGGCTACATGTTATTTTTAACTTGCTTACCGCACTAGTGGCGGTTTTATTGATGACGCCGATTCTGGAATTAATTCATCTACTTGAGGTAAAGCTTGCGATTGAGTCGAGTCCCGCTATCAGTTTAGCTATTTTCCATAGTCTCTTTAACATCATGGGAGTGCTGTTAATGTGGCCAATGACAGACCGACTCGTGGCGTGGTTGTCAAACCGTTTCAAAGGCAAAGCTGTAGCCCTAAAATACGTCGATACAAGCAGCCTTTTGCTGCCAGATACTGCGGTAAAAGCGATCGGCAATGAGCTGTTAGATCAACTTATGAAACTGGGGCATGTAGCCGCTCAGTCTGACAGTTCGGCCACATCTTTAGACAAAATCATGGATAGCATTCGTTCAAAACAAAAGCGCATCGCTGAATACTTAGATAAGTTGAGTGAAACTCCATTAACGAAAACACAAGCGCGGGCATTAACCGTTCTTGCAAAAAGCCACTTGCGTTTAGATACCGTGATCCAGTTAATTTCTAAATTAAACAATTCGTTAGCCCCTTTTAATGGAAACTTTGCAGAAGAACGAACGCTTTGGCAAAGTTTAGTAACTACGGATTATGATTCGACGAACTTTAAACGCGGATATCGAGCTTATTTAAAAAGCATTGATAAACAAAAACAGGCTATTTACAACGCCTCTTTGTCTCATAAACTTACGCATGAGAAAGCCACTGAGCTGGTCCTATCGATACATGAAGTAAAGCGGATGAATATTCAACTGATTAAAGCGTCTTCTGCGCTACGTAAACTTTTAGCTGATTATGAAATGACGGACTCGTAAACGCACTTACCATCAACCCAAGTTTGATTAACGTGAACTTCATCCAATTTGACTGAATGAACAAACGGATTCTCGGAGAGCACAACAAAATCAGCTGCGCCACCAGCTTGTAAAGCGCCAAATTGATTGGCGCTTTCAAGGCAACGTGCCGCATTTGTCGTTATGCATGCCAAGGCGCTCGATAACGGCAATGCTTCCTCAGGGTGCAACTTTCGGCGCGCAATGCCCACATATCCTGGCGCGGTCAGCATTTCTCGATTCACTGCGTGATTTAAGAGGCGAAGAGCACCTAAGGGTCGTTCTGGGAATTCACAGGAAAAAGCCATCATTGGCGATTGCTCAATTATTGTCCGATAAGGGAATAATGTTGCCGTATTAAGCTTGTCACCTCCCCGAGACAGGTTATATCCATCAAAGCCAATTTCATCGGGATACGCAATCGATGTTCCCATTAAACATGTAGGAACAGTGCTTGTGTCCTCTTGCAGTAAAGTCTTGCACACTTTTAACGGTTTTGCAGAGTGATTAACTAGGCTCAATAGACTTTCATCCGCCCTTACGCCAATGGCGGTGATCCCTTGTTTGATCGCTTCAAAAGCATAGTTCTGACTTAACTCATGCACAGATTGAAATGACAAATTTAGTTGATCTGCGGGGATAACTTTAGCTAACCACGAAAACTGGCGGCTTCTTAATCCTCTATTTTGCTCCAGAAAACGCAGAAACAGACGGATATTGGGATATCTCGCCCTCTCAGCGTCATCCAGTGTTAAATACAGTGCTGTTGCAGCAAGGCTATTCACATACGCGACGTTACCATGCTTCTCAAAAATGCAGATAGGTCGCTGCACCGCTAAGCTGTCTAGAAAGTTGATTAGATGTTCTTCTGTGTCGGTATTGTCAAATGGTGTATACGGAAGCAATTCCGCATCAAGACCGTATCCGATTAACCACTGATTCGCAGGTAGGCTCTTCTCATAATAGGAAATTGCTTTTCCGATATAGTTTAGATTGTAGTTAGGCATGGGATGTTGCCAATTTGCTTGCAGACCAAAAGGCCCTAGATGGATCCAGGAGTGTGTCGCAAGTCCTGCGAGCCAATCCACTCTCGGTAGTACGAATCCAGGTACAACACACTCACTTTCAGCTAACTCAATTGTATTTAGTTCTTTCGCGAAACCAGTATCTTTGGCAAGTTGCAATACGGACCAATAGTTCCCTATCGCTTCAACGATCCCGTTTTGGATGAATATGGCTTCGTGGTGCTGCTCTCCTGTGTAAATATTGCCTTTAACAATAAAAGTAGCGTTTAAATCTGATTTCTCTTCAATAGAGCAGACATCATTAAACCTATCAAAGACAACGTCCTCTTCGACCACCTTTTGAATACAATCAAATCGGTACTGGACTAGCGGATTAAACAACAACGCACTTGGCATAACTTACTACTTCACGCTCAAACTCAACTGACGTAATTTTAGTTCTGATGCTCGGTTTTTCCGATTACACTTCATTACAGCAAAGGTAACTTGTTTCTCACATTGCCAAAAACAACATTTTTCTCCTAAACTGAACGAAAGCCGAATCAAATTATGTGAAACATGTGTACCGATTGTTGTTGATATTCAGTTTTTTTCTTCCTTTTACTAGTTCTGCTGAAAGACCATTTAATGTGACTTATGAATATGAGTCAGAGCTTCATGTTGTAACTGGAAAAGCCTATAAAAATGGCATTTTATTTAATAATGACCGAGAAAATGTCGTTCGATTAGTCACGTTAAACTGGCCACCTTACATTGATGATTCACTTTGTAACAAAGGATGGGTCTACCAGCTCACCGTTGCCCTCTTCCACCAAGCGGGTTACGGCGTCTATATTGAATTTTTGCCTTGAACTCGTGCGGTAAGGGAAGCAGAATTGGGTAAAGCGGATGTACTGTTCCCCGAATACTTTATTGAAGCCAATGCTCCTTCTGATGTCGTTACAGGCATGCACAGGACAGATTTGCTCAGATTATCCGCACCGATCCCTGGTGGCGAAATCAACTTTTTGAAACTTAAAGATACTGAACTTGAATTCAATGGTAATCTATTGAGTATTATCAATAAAATGATAGGTGTGGTTCGTGGGTATCAAAATACGCCTGAATTTGACGCGTTGATGGACGCTGGGAAACTAAATATCGTTGAGGCGGTCGATGACCTCCAATTATCACGCCTGCTGATGAATAAACGTGTTGAGATCATTATCGGGGATCCTCAGGTCATTCAAAGCAGCATTTTGATGTCTGAAGAAACATCGGCTCAAAAAAGGCAGTGGCTCACCGAATTAGACATCGTCGAGCCAAGTTTAGCCTACAACCCACTCTATTTTGCCATTAGCAAACGGGTTAAAAACAGTTACACCATCCTAGAAAACATTAATGACGCTATTAATCGATTCAAGCAAACTGGAACACTTAACCGAATAATTGAAACTGCAAAATCACAGTGTCACCAGTACTAAGTTAGGCTGAGCAAAAGGTTATTTTTTCTCGACAAAATCTAAAACAGTAGCATTAATACAGTATCTATCTTCACCATTTGGTCCCTCACCTTTAAAAACATGCCCCAAATGAATACCGCTCGACTTGGAACGCAGCTCAGTTCGCACCATGCCATGACTCAAATCTTGATGAAATGTTACACTTCCCTCTACCGGTTTTGTAAACGATAACCATCCAGTTCCTGAATTAAATCTATCCGACGTTCTAAAGAGTTCCGCACCACTCAACTTATCAACGAATGTGCCTTCTTTGGTATATTTAAACAATTCGTATTGCTTACAGAACGGTCTATCGGTACTTTTCGAAAATGCCACGTGGAATGCTTCTGTATCGCCTAGTTTGAACGCGCCCAGCGCTTTATAAAATGAATCTCGGTCCATAAATCCTTGCACGCCATACACTTCTATTCCATTGTCCATGAATAAAATAGTGGGTGTTGCCCAAGTCGCCGTTTTCACAGTGAGGCCGTCTAGTTGGTCTGCAAAACGGTAGGTAATCTGAATATCACCTTGATAGTCATTAACTACTTTGCCTTTGAACTTTTCGCAGTACGGACAATAACTTCGCGACTCTATTACCACTATGTGCTTACCCTTTTTAAGTAAGCTATTGTCCACCGCCATTTCTTTCTTTGCTTTAAAAACAACCCCTGTGCTGTGGTCTGGGCAATAGCCATTTGGATTTTTCGCAAGATAGTTCTGGTGATACTCTTCAGCTGGAAAGAAATTGCTCAAAGGCTTTATGATTGTCGTTATTTCGCCATACCCTCCGCTTGTCAACAAGCGTTGATACTCCTGCTTGACCTGTTTCGCTTCTCGAAGTTGTTCATCATCCGATGTCAAAATAATCGAGCGATATTGCGTCCCTATGTCGTTACCCTGCCGATTCAATTGAGTAGGATCATGGCTTTCAAAATAGGCCTCAAGTAATTTTCGAGTCGCCAACTTTTGCGTGTTGTAAGTTACTTTCACCACCTCCGCATAGTTATTAGGATCCATTTTACGTGATCGTTTTGTTATCTCTCGGTAGGTCGCCATGAAGCCGTTCCCATCCGCATAACCCGATTCCGCGTCAATCACGCCATCAAGCGACTCATAACGTTTTTCAGCACCCCAAAAACATCCTGAACCTAACACGATTGTCTTTAAATGGGTGGATGCCTGAGTTTCAGTCGCGGCTAGAGTGTGACCTGAAGCAATAAGCATTAAGCCTAAAATTAATGATATTAATACGCGCATTACATTTCCTAAATTGACGTGCTCTGAAAATAGAGACCTTAGAAACGATTAAGATATTTCACCAATTTATCTATCCCAAATTTTCATAACTTCACCGCGTGGAAATAGGCACACCCAATAATTTGCTGTAAAAAGCGCAAGTCAAATTATTTGGAGATTTGCAATGTCTACTATCCGTACAGTCGCATTGACTGCTGCAATGATAGCGAGCGCCTCCGCATTTTCTGCGGACGTTCAGTTTTCACAAAAGCTAAACGCTGAAGCCGGTACATTAGTACTGTTTAAGAATGAACTCATTAGCGCAAGTTACCCTTTCTTGCATGAAATGACGCAACAACAGCTCGAAAAGGCAATGCAAGCTGCTCAGTTCAATGGTAAACACGGTGATTTTATTGAGGTGCTCGCACCAACAAACAGTAACTATGACCGCATCGTCATTGCTGGCATTGGCCATAAAAATGAGTCTCAATGAAAGTACGATGACGAAACTCGGCGGCAATCTCCACGGTTATTTAATCAAAAAAATGGTCAAGCAAGCCGAAATCGCATTTGATGATGTAGAGGGCGCTATCCCAAATAACGAGTCTCGCTGCAGAATTAGCGCACGGTATTCGTCTACGCGACCACACCTTTGACGAGTACAAAACTTCAACCGTCTCTCACGATTTGCGCTATCTTTTCGATGTTAAAAACACCGATGCTACAGAACGTGCGTACCAACAACTAATGCATATTCAACAAGGCGTATTTTTAGCGCGTGACTTAACTTCCGAAGTTGCGAGTGAAATGACACCTGTAGACTTTGCGAATTCAGCTAAAGAATTGGAATCCCTTGGCGTTACGGTAACCGTCCTCACACCAAACGAAATGAAGACGTTAGGTATGGGCGCGCTAGAAGGAGTTGGGCGCGGAAGCGTTGATGGCGCTCGACTTGTTGTTGCACATTATAAGGGGTCAGACACATCACCCATCGCGCTAATTGGAAAAGGGATCACATTTGATTCCGGTGGATACAGCATAAAAACAGGTGCTTCTATTGCGCGTATGAAGTCTGACATGGCGGGGGCTGCAGCAGCACTAGGTACAGTAAAAGCGATGGCCCTTAGCAAAGCAAAAGTTAATGTAGTGGCTGTAATGGGTATGGCTGCTAACATGGTGTCTCAGTATTCTATTGCGCCCGGTGACGTACTTCGAACCGCACAAGGCACTACGGTCGAAGTCGTTAACACAGATGCCGAAGGCAGACTCGTTCTAAGTGATGCCATGTGGTATGCGAGAACCTATTTTAAACCAGATATCATGATTGACATCGCGACATTAACCGGCTCAAAAGTCAGTGCGCTTGGCGATCGCTATGCTGGCATTTTTTCAACAGATGATGAACTCGTTACGCAACTAACCATTGCAGGAAAAACGGTTAATGAGCAAGTGTGGCGTTTACCGCTTGGGTATGAAGACCAGCTCAAATCAGATATTGCCGATCTAAAAAATATTGGCAGTGGTGGCCCTGGCGCAACAACTGCCGCGGCATTTTTACAGCATTTTGCTGGAGATACGCGTTGGGTACACTTGGACATTGCGGGCAATGCTTTAGCGTCGAAAAGTCAGGGTGAAGTACCGGCTGGTGGAACCGGATTTGGAGTTCGTTTGCTGAGCGAATGGCTTTTAAGTAACTAGTCGTACCAAAAAGGTCATGCATTTGCGTGACCTTTTCGTTATTCTCAAATAAAAATAATTAAGCTGTACAAAACACTATGCTGAATTGCTATGTCCTTTCACCATCAATATTGGTCTTTGACGCTATTGCTGGTAAGCCGTCCACGGAATTAGTTGATCCGTTGACCTTCCTTGCAATTCAACAACATTGTACGTTATCGGAAGATTTTATCGATATTGTGCCTACGGCAAACAGCATCACGTTGTATTTGAGAGATCTAAAACGCCGTGAATTCTGGCAAAATTATATTCTGGAACATTATCTAAAATTTGAATACCAACGTGCCAATGCCACAGTCCATCACGTACCCACCCGCTATGGTGGCGCCTATGGTGTTGACCTTACTGCCTTGTCTGCTCTATTGAACCTGTCAGTCGATGAGATAATTACGCAGCACAGTTCTTTCGAATACATCGTCTCATTTATGGGTTTTTTACCCGGATTTGGCTACCTAACTGGTCTACCTCCTGCTCTTCACGTTCCGCGGAAAGCAGTTCCATCAACCAAAGTCCCTCGTGGTTCTGTTGCTATTGCCGAAGCACTAAGTGCCATATATCCAAGTGCATCGCCGGGTGGTTGGCATGTGATTGGTCAAACCGATTTAAAACTTTTTGAGCTCCACTTCACCTCACCCATGCCTGTTTAAACCAGGCGATGTTGTTCGATTTGAGGCACTCAATGATTGAAGTAATTAACCCTGGTCCACTTTCCACGGTTCAAGATTTAGGACGATTTGGTCATCGACAACAAGGTATTCCGCAGTCAGGAGTGCTTGATCCTCTCGCCTTGATCATAGGGAATCGTTTGCTCGGTAATGAGGACGACGCTGCTGCTATTGAAATAACGGCAGGCAACGCTGTTTTCCGTTTTATGGAAGACTGTTCATTTGTGCTGATGGGCAGCAGTCTCAATGCAACACTTAACGACATGCCAATACACAGTGGATGGTGCATGCAAGCCAAACAAGGCAATGTATTAAGACTCAAAGGATCCCAACATGCGTTGAGAAGTTATTTATGCTTCGCTGGTGGCATCGATGTTCCGCTGGTTTTAAATTCCCGCTCTACGGATATTCAGGGGCAGTTTGGTGGGTTGTCTGGAAAGCCATTACAATCAGGCACTGTTATTTCGTTATTTAAACCACACCAAACACAGGTATCCGCACAAGGCGCACTTCAACCGCCCTACTTCAATCACATCCGAGTTTTACCTGGTCCTCATCTCGCTTGTTTTGACGAACACTGGAAGTTACGGTTTACTGAAAAACCATGGTCGGTTCAATTATCGAGTAACCGCATGGGTACTCGCTTGATACGGGATGATGTCGAATTTTTTAACCACAATATTCGCATTCCATCTCAAGCCGTTCATCCAGGTGTGATCCAACTCCCACCGAGTGGAGAAGCGATGGTTTTACTAGCAGATTGCCAAACGACAGGGGGTTATCCAATCATCGGACAAGTGATTGAGGCGGATTTGCGGCATTTTACTCAACTGGGTGCAAGTGAACCTGTTTACTTTGAATTTGTGGATATAAACACAGCAACAAAAGCACACGAAACGACATTATTCCATTTAAATCGAATTAATATTGCAATAGAGAACAACAAGAAAAAATGACTGAATTAAATTTGCTCCCTCTCATTGGGATCGTGGTCGTTGTCGCGGGATTTGCCTTTCGCTTCAATCCTTTACTGGTAGTCACTTTAGCAGGCCTAATTACTGGTTGGGCCGTTGACTTAGATTGGCTATCGCTTATTTCAACGTTCGGCGAAAAATTTATGAACGCTCGCCAACTCGCGAGCCTACTGCTCATTCTGCCTATCATCGCATTACTCGAACGCTATGGACTACAACAACGGGCGAAAGACTGGATAGCAAGTATCAAAAGTGTAACGAGTGCACGCATCTTAATGGTTTATTTTGTTGTCCGCGAATGTTCATCCGCACTTGGATTACTGAGTTTGGCAGGTCAAGCGCAAACCGTTCGTCCACTGCTTGCTCCAATGGCTTTAGGTGCTGCTGCGAATACCTATGGTCCACTGCCAAAGGAAATCCAAGATAAGATTAGTGCACATGCAGCAGCCTGCGACAACATCGCGATGTTTTTTGGCGAAGACATCTTTATCGCTTTTGGTGCTGTATTGCTTATGGATGCGTTCTTAAGAGAAAATGGAATTCAAGGCATCGAACCACTCCATATTGGACTGTGGGCTATTCCGACCGCACTTGCTGCGCTGATATTTCATTGTTTTAGACTTGCTCGTTTAGAAGCCTCGCTCAGTCAAGACGTGCAAAAATATATCCAACAAAAGCAAGAAACGTCAGTGGTTGAAGGAGAAATGCAATGAATGTCATTTCAACCACAACTTCATTGGCACCGCCTGCCGTGTTTGAAATTAATCATGTCTTTCTTGTCATCGGCTTGCTTGTCGCCTTTCTAGTAATTAAAACACTTAAAGACAAAGGTCATCCCAAACGCTACTCCACCGCATTATTTTGGGGATTATTTGGTAATGTTTTTTTGTTTGGTGATATATCAATAACTCTTTTTGGCGAGCAAGTCACTCACGTGTGGGTTGGCTTTTCCGTCATTGCAATAGCCCTACTAGCCGGCTTTGGGTATGTATCACAGGGCACATACGAGCAGTTATCCGAACAACAAAAAAAGCAAAGTGCCGATAGCATAGGTAATAAACTTTTTATTCCTGCTGTACTGATCCCCATCATTACCGTCATTAGCACAGTACTTTTGTCAGATATCAATCTCTTTGGTTTGTATTTATTTGATCAACAGCACATTACTCTTGGAGCGTTAACATTAGCTTGCCTCGTTGCGTTACTTGTTGGTTGGAGATACACCGGTGGTTCACCGTTGATCGCAGTAGGCGAATCAAGGCGCTTAGTCGATTCAATTGGCTGGGCAGCTATTTTACCTCAGATGCTTGCGATGTTGGGCGGAGTGTTTATCGTTGCGCAAACGGGCGATTCAATCAAAGAACTGGTCACGCTATTTGTTACACCTGAAAACAAATTTATGCTTGTGGTTATTTATTGTGTTGGAATGGCTATATTTACCATGATAATGGGCAATGCTTTCGCCGCATTTCCAGTCATGACAGCGGGTATAGCTATGCCGTTCCTGATTGAAATGCACGGCGCGTCCCCTGCTCCTTTAGTCGCACTAGGCATGTATTCAGGCTACTGTGGTACGTTAATGACACCTATGGCCGCCAATTTCAATATTGTGCCCGCGGCATTACTTGATTTGAACGACAAGTATCAGGTCATTAAAGTGCAAATTCCAACTGCTTTAATGCTGCTGACTTTTAATATTGTTTTAATGTATTGGGTAATTTTCTGATGGCTAAACAAGCAAAACCCTGCGTTTTAGTAACTGGCTTTGCCCCTTTCGGTGGCGAAACAATTAACCCTTCTTGGGAAGCGGTAAATCAACTCGAAGGTCTCGCGATTGGCAGACAAGAAAGCCATATTATTCATACCAAAGAACTGCCCTGTGAATTTAATAGCGCTTTGGATGCGCTTTATCAAGCAATCGATAAGTATCACCCCAGTGTTGTATTGTGTGTCGGTCAAGCAGGCGGGCGAAGTAGCATAAGTATCGAGCGCGTTGCGATTAACGTCGATGATGCTCGTATTCCTGATAACGCAGGAAATCAGCCGATCGATACACCAATTGTTCAAGATGGACCAGCCGCGTATTTCACTGCATTACCGATCAAACGCATACTCAAAACCTTACAAGAAAATGGCATACCGAGCGAAATTTCAAACACTGCAGGTACTTACGTTTGCAATCATGTCATGTATGGATTATTGCATTACTTTCAGAGCCAGCAGTTGTCTTGCCAAGGCGGTTTCATCCACATTCCTTATTTACCGACTCAGGCAGTGCACCATTCCGGTGCGCCAAGCATGTCACAAGAAATGGTGAAAAAGTCGCTTCTCGCCATACTCAATGAATCACTTGAGTATAAACCAGACCTAAAAATAAGCGCGGGGACAACCCATTAACCCGTTTGCACCAATTTAGTTCAAATTGCGCACCACATCAGTGCGCAAATTACACTAAAAAACTTCCAGTTAACATGTGACTTACGATTTCTTTTCTGTTAAATGTAAGGTGACTCAGAGCTAGTTTGTCTAAAACACTTGAATATGCCAGTTTAAATAACGACTCTCGTTGATTTAAATGTCACTGTTGATTATTTCAAGTTATCTAGATAAGCCTGGCATCTTAATAACATTAACACAGGAATGAGGTCTCTATGTGTTCGATTTTTGGTGTACTTGAGCTTCGCAGTGATCCTGCAGAGCTTCGAAGTCAAGCAATTGAAATGTCTAAACGACTACGTCACCGTGGTCCCGATTGGTCTGGCGTATACTCATCAGATAAAGCGATTTTGGTTCACGAACGTCTCGCCATCGTTGGTGTTTCGAGTGGTGCTCAACCACTTTACAATCCTGAACGTACTCATGTTCTCGCCGTTAATGGTGAAATTTATAACCACAAACAACTCGCTAAATCTCTCAACGTCGATTTTGAGTTCCAAACCGAATCAGATTGCGAAGTTATTCTCGCGCTATATAAAGAGAAAGGCCCCGAATTTTTAGATGATTTAAATGGCATTTTCGCGTTTTGTTTGTATGACGAAGAACAAGATGCTTACTTAATTGGCCGTGACCACATTGGTATTATTCCGTTGTACACAGGGCGAGATCAGCATGGTAACTTCTACGTCGCTTCGGAAATGAAGGCGCTTACACCAATTTGTACTCAAATTGAAGAATTTCCACCTGGCCACTATTTATATTCAAAAGAAGGCTCGCCAAGACGATACTATCAACGTGAATGGCAAGCATATGATGCCGTTTCAGACAACGATGCATCGCCTGAAAAAGTCAGAGAAGGCTTAGAAGCCGCGGTTAAACGCCAATTGATGTGCGACGTGCCATACGGCGTATTACTTTCAGGTGGCCTAGATTCTTCTGTTATCTCTGCCATTACACAAAAATTCGCGGCTAAGCGAATTGAAGATGACGACGCATCTGATGCATGGTGGCCCAAACTCCACTCATTCTCAATAGGCCTAGAAGGTTCTCCTGATTTAGCTGCCGCGCAAAAGGTGGCTGATGAAATAGGCACGGTTCACCACCCTATTCACTTCACCGTCCAACAAGGGATTGATTCACTCAAAGAAGTTATCTATCACCTTGAGACGTACGATGTGACAACGATCCGAGCATCAACACCAATGTATCTGATGGCACGTTACATTAAAGCCATGGGGATCAAAATGGTACTCTCGGGTGAAGGTGCTGATGAGTTATTTGGTGGTTACTTGTACTTCCATAAAGCGCCAAACGCAAAAGAGTTCCATGAGGAGTTGAACCGTAAAATCAGCAAACTACATATGTTTGACTGTTTGCGTGCTAATAAATCAATGGCCGCATGGGGTGTCGAAGCTCGCGTGCCGTTTTTAGACAAAGAGTTTGTCGATATCGCGATGCGCGTTAACCCTGAACAAAAAATGTGTAAAGACGGTAAGATTGAAAAACACATAGTTCGCAGTGCATTCGATGGTTATTTGCCTGATGAAGTCTTATGGCGACAAAAAGAACAATTTTCCGATGGCGTCGGCTATAGCTGGATAGATTCACTGAAAGAATTTGTCGAGACACAAGTGTCAGATCAGGACTTAGCAAATGCGGCTTTCCGCTTCCCAATCAACACGCCAGACAGCAAAGAAGCGTACTACTACCGCACCATATTTGAATCGCATTTTCCTGGGGAAGCTGCAGCTAAATGCGTCCCTCATGGTAAATCAGTCGCTTGCTCTACACCAGAAGCACTTGCTTGGGATGCAAGTTTTGCAAACAATGCTGACCCTTCAGGGCGCGCAGCGGTGTGCATAACGCAGCTTATAAACAAAAGTAATCGAAAAGCAAAAAGGCTCTTCTAGAGCCTTTTTTCATATCGAAACAAGATATTTAGTTTGTTGTCGATTTGCGTTCACTAAATAAACCGTTTAATAATGAAATCTACTTTCACTCGTTTCGCTTGACCCAATAACTTTTTAACCGGTGTCGGGTAGTCATCCATCGTTTCTAAGCATTTTGGACCTGATAAACGACGACAGTGCGCGAGAATCGTTTCTTTCTCTTTTAAGACTGCATCTTTAATAACACCTTGCTTATCCTCAATCAAAATACCATTTTCGATATCAAGACCCCAAGCACGTGGATTTAGATTGTGACCGCTCATAAGATGAAGGCGGTTATCCTGACAAACCCCTTTTAAGTGAAATGAGTTATTTTCATCTTTCCACAGATAAACGTTTAACAAACCTGAATCGATAAAACGTTTTTGGCTCGTCAGGAACTTGTACAAAATTGTTTCGTAAAGATAAGGCAATGCACCGATTTTACTGAAACTTTCCTCAGGCGAGATATAAAAATCGTTTGCGGTTTTGTCACCCACAACAATCGTCACTTTTTTGCCCAGTTTCAGCAATCGACGAAGGGAACGCAGCAATGGTGCAGGGAAATTAAAATACGGTGTATACAGTACTAATTCCTGTTCAGTTGTATCAAATAAGTACTTAATAAGGCGATTAAGTTTATTCGAACGTCGTCCAAAACCTAAAAATGCACGCACATTCAATGGCGAATTGCTCTCAAACGTACCGCTTTCATACTGAGCACTTTTAAGTGTTTTCATCAATTGTCGCTGAGCTGCCTTGATGTCAGCAAAGCTTGGCAACGGCCGAATATCCAGTCTAGGTACTGCCTCTGAGTCTCAACAGATACATGTTGGTGAATTTGCAAATTGCATCACAAAGTTGAGATTGTTGGAGCAAAAAGTATCGGTCTAAACGATATCTAGATTCATACTGCAAGTAGACGTTATTTAAACTGGCGCCGCTGTAAAGCAACGTATCATCGATAACGAAGCCTTTGACATGCAAAACACCAAATAACTCTTTTGCTTTGACGGGCACACCATAAATACGAACATTCGATTGATGTTGTTCAAGCGCATCACAATATAATTTAGCATTTCCTTCACACTGAGCTTGGCCGATTAAGCCTCGTTGCGCGCGATGAAAATCGACAAGGACTGTGATTTCTAATGCAGGATTCGCAAGTGACGCCTGATGAAGTGCTTCGAGAATTTCTCGCCCTGCTTCATCGTCTTGCAAATACAAAGCTGTCATAACAATACGACGTTTTGCATTTTTAATTAACGACATTAACGCGCTACGATACTCGCTCGCGCTCGTTAATATTTGTACGTCCGTTGCATCTAACCCAAAAGCGGGTTTTTCTTGCCAAAAAACCATAATTACCTAATCAAGTTCGGCTGTCCATAATAGACACCATACAGAAATTCGCTAGAACATAGCAAAAAATATTAAAGAGGTCATGATTTAACGATAATAAACACGTTTAAAGGCTTAAAAATTACTCAAGTACAGTTTTTTTGACATCTTGCTTATTTAGAAAAAAACAAAATCGCCATTTTTGTTTACTTCGCTCTTGAATTACTTAGAATCAGTCGCATTGTACAGTTATTAAGAATTCGATGGGAAAAATCCATGAGCAACACGAAACACAGTAAACTACTTATTCTTGGTTCAGGTCCTGCAGGTTACACCGCAGCCGTTTATGCTGCACGTGCAAACCTAAACCCTGTTTTGATTACAGGCCTGCAACAAGGAGGACAATTAACGACGACCACAGAAGTAGAGAACTGGCCTGGTGACGCACACGGTTTAACCGGCCCTGCGCTAATGGAACGCATGAAAGAACATGCGGAACGTTTCGAAACAGAAATTATTTTTGACCATATCCATACCGTTGACGTAACCAATCGTCCTTTCACATTAAAAGGTGACTCTGGCACTTACACTTGTGATGCACTTATTATCGCAACAGGGGCGTCTGCTAAATACCTTGGTTTAGAGTCTGAAACAGCATTCCAAGGCCGCGGTGTTTCGGCGTGTGCAACGTGTGACGGTTTCTTTTACCGTAATCAAAAGGTAGCTGTTGTCGGTGGCGGAAATACGGCCGTTGAAGAAGCTTTATACCTCTCTAACATTGCAGCTGAAGTTCACGTTATTCACCGCCGTGAGACATTCCGCAGTGAAAAGATCCTTGCAGACCGTCTAATGGATAAAGCTCAAAATGGCAACGTTGTGCTACACCTAAACAAAACGTTGGATGAAGTACTTGGCGATGAAATGGGTGTAACTGGGATCCGCATTAAAGATACTAACTCTGGTGAAACCAATGATTTGGATTTGGCGGGTGTATTCATCGCGATTGGTCATAAACCAAACACGGATATTTTTGCAGGTCAACTTGAAATGAAAGACGGCTACTTAGTCGTTCAATCAGGATTGAATGGCAATGCTACACAAACAAGTGTAGAGGGTGTATTCGCCGCAGGTGACGTAAGTGATCACATTTACCGTCAAGCAATTACCTCTGCGGGCACTGGCTGTATGGCAGCTCTTGACGCAGAACGTTACCTAGACAATTTAGGTAAATAAGTTAGCATTAAAAAGGCGCTTCAGGCGCCTTTTTAATTGTCTATATTGATATATGCGTTATCTTGGTTAGGCGTAATACATGAAGTAGCATAATGAGCCAACAGTTAGTCATCTTGTCACACTCCAACATCACATTCCCATCCCCCTCACAAGCATTGACCGATCCAGATGGTTTGCTCGCCATTGGGGGGGACCTTTCTATTGACCGCTTAAAAGCAGCCTATTCGCAAGGAATATTTCCTTGGTTTAACGATGAAGAACCAATCCTTTGGTGGTCACCGAGTCAACGAGGGGTAATTGAGTTAAATGACTTTCATGTCTCTAAATCAACCAAAAAGACCTATCGCAAACTCAGACTCGAGGTCTCTGTAAATAAAGCCTTTGCACAGGTGATAGAAGCCTGTAGAGCGCAGCGCCTCGACAAAGAAGGCACTTGGATTAACCCAGATATGATTGCAGCTTATCAATTGGCACATAAAGCTGGTATCGCACATAGCCTTGAGATATGGCTCGAGGGGCGCCTTGTGGGCGGTCTGTATGGAATAATGCAAAATGGTGTTTTTTGTGGCGAAAGCATGTTTTACAACATAACCGATGCATCTAAAATTGCGATGTGGCAACTCGTGCTGTGGTTAAAGCGTCACAATGCACATTTCATCGATTGCCAATTATTGAATCCATACTTAGCGACATTAGGCGCAAAATCTATATCACGTGAAGAATTTTTGACTAAACTTAAAGCTGCGAGGAATTACAACGTTCCCAACACAATGTGGCAACCCCAATCGCTTGGAGAGATATATGACTGATCACTTTCCTGCTAAAATTGGACTGAGTCAGCAGTTTCCGTGCAGTTATTTGGAAGACAAACAGGAGCAACTCCTTGTCATCCTAGACCACAATTATTTTACCGCTAAGCGGTTCGAGTCCCTATTAGAAATGGGCTTTCGTCGAAGTGGAGACCAAATATACAGACCGCATTGTCCTGCATGTCATGCTTGTCAATCCGTTCGTGTGGTTGCGCCTCTATTTTCGCCAACGAATTCACAAAAGAGAAAGTTAAAAAAAGCGAATAATCAATTTCAGTTTGTGGTATCACATCAGGAAAGACCGGAATACTATGACTTATACGCTAAGTACATCACTGAGCGTCATCAAGATGGCTCTATGTACCCACCAAATCGTGTCCAGTATGAAAGCTTTCTATTCTGCCGTTGGCTCCCCGTCACGTTTTTAGAGTCTCTGGTACCATGATACCCTCATTGCAGTAGCCGTAACGGATACAATGCCAAATGCGTTGTCTGCAATTTATACTTTTTACGATCCCTGCTTTGAAGATTTCAGTTTGGGCACTGTAATGATTTTATTGCAGATTGAACATGCAAAAAAACAAGGGAAACAGCATGTTTATCTTGGTTATCAAATAGATGACTGCAAGAAAATGAGATACAAAACCCAATTCACACCAGCAGAACGACTACAAAACGACCGTTGGTTAAACATTTAGCTAACATTTAATTTAGTCCTGTCCTTTACTTATTGGTCGCTTTTCGGCAAAATCTGCAGCGTTTCACTTTAATCTAGAGGTATAACGCTACACATGGCGAAAGAAGACGTTATTGAGATGCAAGGCACAGTCCTTGATACTCTTCCAAATACAATGTTCCGCGTAGAGCTTGAAAACGGCCACGTGGTTACGGCTCACATTTCAGGCAAGATGCGTAAAAACTACATCCGTATCTTAACTGGTGACAAAGTAACAGTTGAATTGACTCCGTATGACTTATCAAAGGGTCGCATTGTCTTCCGCGCTCGTTAATTGTAGTCATGAATTCCTGTTCGCTTTGACTTTGTCATAGCGGATAAACAAAAAGCCTGAAAATCAGGCTTTTTGTTTTGTTACTTGAAGTGTAAGACCAACAACCTTTCTATTTTAAAAAAGCAATTGGTCTATGTGTTAAGCGGTTTCTAGCTCGACATCGAAATGGAAATCCAATTTCTTATCTTTCAAACTCACTTTCACATTACCACCATCAACTAATTCTCCAAACAGAATTTCATTAGCTAGCGGCTTTTTAAGTTGTTCTTGAATTACTCTCGCCATAGGTCTTGCGCCCATTGCTTTATCATAACCAAGATCAGCCAACCATTCTCTTGCTTCAGACGTCAGCTCTAGACTCACCGACTTCTTGTCAAGTTGAGCTTGTAATTCAACCACAAACTTATCGACGACTTGAAGAATGACGTCTTTATCCAAATGGTTAAACCAAATAATGTTGTCTAAACGGTTGCGGAACTCCGGCGTGAAAACCTTATTAATCTCAACCATCGCATCATGTGAATGATCTTGCTGCTGAAAGCCAATAGACTTACGTACCGTTTCTTGAACACCCGCATTTGTCGTTAACACCACAACCACGTTTCTAAAGTCAGCTTTACGACCGTTGTTGTCCGTCAAGGTACCGTGATCCATTACTTGTAGCAAAATATTGTAAATATCAGGATGCGCTTTTTCGATTTCATCCAACAACACAACAGCATGCGGATGTTTAATAACGGCTTCCGTCAACAATCCCCCTTGCTCAAACCCGACATAGCCTGGAGGTGCACCGATCAACCGACTCACCGCATGACGCTCAGAGTATTCAGACATGTCAAATCGAATGAATTCCACGCCCATACATTTGGCAAGTTGTTTCGTCACTTCGGTTTTACCTACGCCCGTGGGACCCGCAAATAAGAATGAGCCTATTGGCTTATCTTCGTTTGCAAGACCTGAACGCGATAATCGAATTGCAGCCGTTAACGCATCGATAGATTGATCTTGCCCAAAAACAAGCATTTTTAAGTTACGGTCGAGCGTTTTAAGCACTTCTTTATCGCTTGATGAAACACTCTGCTGTGGAATACGAGCAATTTTAGAGATAATTTGTTCAATATCCGCAACATTAATCGTTTTCTTACGTTTTGACGGTGGTTGTAAGCGCTGGCTTGCACCTGCTTCATCAATAACATCAATCGCCTTATCCGGTAGATGGCGCTCATTGATGTATTTAGCACTCAGTTCAGCCGCAGCACGAAGCGCTTTTACCGTGTAACGCACCCCATGATGTTCTTCGTACTTGTCTTTCAGGCCCATTAGAATCTTAGTGGTGTCCTCAACACTTGGCTCAACCACATCAATTTTTTGGAAACGGCGTACTAACGCTCTATCCTTTTCAAAAATATTTTTGAATTCCGAATAGGTTGTTGACCCCATACATCTTAATTTTCCACTAGAGAGAAGCGGTTTAATCAAGTTCGATGCGTCCATCACACCGCCAGAAGCCGCACCCGCACCAATAATGGTGTGGATTTCATCAATAAACAGAATTGAGTTCGGTTTCTTTTGTAATTCTTTCAAAAGCGATTTAAACCGCTTTTCAAAATCACCACGATATTTCGTGCCGGCAAGTAGTGCGCCCATATCTAGAGAATAAACGACTGCATCCGCAATCACTTCTGGAACTTGTTCGTTTACAATACGATATGCCAAGCCTTCAGCAATAGCCGTTTTACCAACACCAGCTTCACCAACGAGAAGCGGGTTGTTTTTCTTGCGACGACAAAGCACTTGAACCGTACGCTCAACTTCTTCATCACGACCGACTAATGGATCAATTTGACCCGCTTTTGCTAATGCATTTAAGTTACTGGTGAAGTTTTCAAGTTTAGTTGACTCTTCACCCGCGACTTCACTGGATTCATCCTGCATTTCTTCGTGATCTTCATGATCATCGTGGTCATCTACTTTCGAAATACCGTGTGAAATGTAGTTAACAATGTCTAAACGACTAATGTCTGCCTTTTTGAGTAAATAAACGGCTTGGCTTTCTTGCTCTGAAAAAATTGCTACAAGGACATTAACACCAGTAACTTCGGTCCGTCCAGACGACTGCACGTGAAACACAGCTCGTTGCAATACCCGTTGAAATCCAAGTGTAGGTTGTGTTTCCCTGTCTTCTTCCAAGTCAGGGATGACTGGTGTTGTCTCGTCAATAAAATCAGATAGCTCTTTTTTCAAGTTATCTTTGTCTACACCACATGCACCAAGTGCGTCTCCGGCAGATGGGTTATCAATTAGCGCGAGTAGCAAGTGTTCAACCGTCATAAATTCGTGACGGCGTGCTCTTGCTTCACGAAACGCTGCGTTTAATGTAATTTCTAAATCTTTATTTAGCATGGCAACCCCCCAAACGAGATTTAAATAGGTTATTCCTGCTCACAACTACAAAGCAGCGGATGCTCATTGTCTCGAGCAAAACGATTTACCTGTTCTACTTTGGTATAAGCAATGTCTGCAGGATATATGCCACAGACCGCTCGCCCTTCATGATGTACTCGATACATCACATCAGTTGCTCTTTCGCTATCCATATTAAAAAATTTCATCAGCACTTCGATGACAAAATCCATTGGGGTGTAGTCGTCATTGTTTAAGATGACTTTATACTTTCGTGGCGGCTTTAGCGCTTGCTTCTGCTTTTCACGAGTCGTTTCCATTACACCAGAATCTTTGAGTCCACTCATAATTAAATATAGTCTTGTCTTCTAATCTCAAGCAAATATGAATTTAAAAATAAATAAAATGTTAAAAAAGATGAGTAATTCGCTTGACTGTATGGCGATATAATCTACAGTCTAAACAGATTGTTCAATCTATGGGCAGTCTAGCAAATTACAATGGTTAGATTAACTCAAATTTAGTCAACTTAGATAGAAGGATGTATGAAGTATGGCTTGCGGAAAAGTCAAATGGTTCAATAATGCCAAGGGTTTTGGTTTCATCGTAGAAAATGGTAACGAAGAAGATATTTTCGCCCACTACTCGACGATTGTTATGGATGGCTACAAGACACTCAAAGCTGGTCAAGATGTAACATTCGAACTACAGCAAGGTCCAAAAGGCCTGCATGCAACTAATATCGCCCCAATCGAAGGCATGGTTTGATATTGTGCATAGTATGACTAAAAGCGAGTTGCCGTGCAGTCTCGCTTTACTTCCCCCTCCTCCATTAGACCAATTCTCTAGCTCACTGTATTAATTGTCATTAGCCCTTTGCGCTTACACTTGTTAAACTAGTACGGATTTAGATGTTGCAGGTTAGTTAGATTTTTTTATTTGGCCTCCAGTTGCTGCTTTCTTCCGCCAAAAATTGACAGTGTTTTAGGTAAGAAGTAAAAAAACCTAACAAACTTGCCCTTTGTAGTAATACAAAGTGGCCTATTGCATTGTTGAAAGGCGTACAGCCTCAAATCTAGGAACGATGATGACATCTAAAATTATTTACACTAAAACTGACGAAGCGCCGGCGCTCGCCACGTATTCGTTGTTGCCAATCATCCAAGCATACAGTAATGCTGCAGGTGTAGAAGTAGAAACTCGTGATATTTCGCTTGCTGGTCGTATCATCGCGAACTTTCCTGAGTTTTTGTCAGAAGAACAGCGCATTGGCGATCATTTGGCTGAACTAGGTGAACTAGCAAAATCACCTGAAGCCAACATTATTAAACTTCCGAACATTTCTGCTTCTATTCCTCAAATGAGAGCAGCTATCAAAGAACTTCAATCAAAAGGTTATGCACTTCCTGACTATCCGGAAGAGCCAAAAGATGAAAAAGAAGCGGCTATCAAAGCAACTTACGACAAGATCAAAGGTAGTGCAGTAAACCCTGTGCTTCGTGAAGGTAATTCTGACCGTCGAGCTCCTCTTTCAGTAAAAGAATATGCACGTAAAAACCCTCATTCAATGGGCGCTTGGGCTAAGGACTCTCAGTCTTACGTTGCAAGCATGGAAGACGGTGATTTCTTCGGTTCTGAAAAGTCAGTTACTGTCGCACAGGCAACAGACGTTCGCATCGAACACGTTGCAGTCGATGGTTCTGTGTCGGTACTTAAGGCAAGTACACCTCTAAAAGCGGGCGAAATCATTGATGCTTCACGTCTAAACGTGAAAGCGCTGCGTCAGTTTATCGCACAAGAAGTTGCAGCTGCAAAGGACAAAGGCGTGCTGTTCTCGCTGCACATGAAAGCGACGATGATGAAAGTATCTGATCCAATCATCTTCGGTCATGCTGTTAAAGAATTCTACAGCGACGTTTTTGCCAAACACGGAGCTTTGTTTGAGTCACTTGGTGTTGATGTAAATAACGGACTTGGCGATGTTTACGCAAAACTTCAATCGCTTCCAGACGCAGAGCGTCAAGCTATTGAAGCTGATATTCAAGCTCAATACGCATCTCGCCCAGCAATTGCAATGGTTGATTCGGATCGCGGTATCACAAACCTACACGTTCCTAGTGACGTAATCATTGACGCCTCAATGCCTGCTGCAATTCGTGCGAGTGGCCAGATGTGGAATGCTGAAGGTAAACAACAAGATACAGCGTTTGTAATCCCAGACCGTTGTTATTCCGGTGTATACCAAGCAACGATTGAATTCTGTAAAGAAAATGGCGCTTTTGATCCTCGCACGATGGGCACAATTCCTAACGTGGGTTTAATGGCGCAAAAAGCAGAAGAATATGGCTCACACGATAAAACGTTTGAAGTAAAAGCTAACGGCCAAGTTCGTGTCGTTGATACTGACGGTAACGTTTTACTTCAACACGATGTTGAGCAAGGCGATATTTGGCGTATGTGCCAAACTAAAGATGCACCGATCAAAGATTGGGTCAAGTTAGCGGTAAACCGCTCACGTCTTTCAAATACACCAGCCGTTTTCTGGTTAGATAAAAACCGCGCACACGATGCGGAGCTAATCAAGAAAGTTGAAGCGTACCTCCCAGAACACGACACAACGGGCTTAGAATTACACATTTTAGCTCCAGTCGAAGCAACGCAATTCTCACTTGCTCGCATGGCTAAGGGAGAAGATACGATTTCTGTAACGGGTAACGTTTTACGTGATTATCTAACAGATTTGTTCCCAATTCTTGAGTTGGGTACAAGCGCGAAAATGCTTTCAATCGTTCCTCTTATGAACGGTGGTGGTTTATTCGAAACGGGTGCGGGTGGTTCTGCGCCTAAACACGTCCAACAGTTCGAGAAAGAAAACCACTTACGTTGGGATTCTCTTGGCGAATTTTTAGCACTAGCGGCTTCCCTTGAGCATCTATCTCAAGTTTCTGGTAATGCTAAAGCGCAAGTTCTAGCGGATACATTAGACAAAGCTACCGGCAAATTCCTTGACGAAAACAAATCACCTTCACGTCGCGTTGGTGAGCTAGATAACCGTGGTAGCCACTTCTATCTTGCTATGTACTGGGCACAAGAGCTGGCTGCACAAAGCGATGATGCTGAATTAAAAGATTTGTTTACAGTTGTTGCTGCTGATATGTCAGCAAATGAACAAAGCATTGTTGACGAGCTTAATAATGCTCAGGGTACATCAATGGATATCGGTGGTTACTACCAGCCAAACGATGAACTAGCGTTTGCGGCAATGCGTCCAAGCCAAACCTTGAATGCTATTTTGGCAAAATTAGCCTAAGTAGACTTGCATAAAAAAAAGGGTCAGTTTCTGGCCCTTTTTATTTAATTTGACCCATCCGAAACCGCGTCGACGCTTATTTCAGAACTTGTCGTGTCTATAAGCAATGCTGAGATAAAATCCGATAAACATCATTTATATTATCGCCTGCCTTAAATTCTCTCGACAATGGTTCTGATTCTGAGCCTACCCAAATTTTAAGCTCTGCATCTAAATCAAAATGGCCTGCTGATTCTTTGCTAAATTTTGTGATTTTACTATACGGTATTGTCAACATTTCGATTTTCGACCCAGTCATTCCTTGCTTGTCTATGAGAATTAATCGTTTATTCGTAAAAACAAACATATCACGGATAACGCGGTAGGCTTTTTCAATGTTTTCATCTGGTATCAATGTATTACTCAATAACTTACCAAGTTCGTTCTCATCGACCTCACTGGCGTTGCCCATTAAGCCACTTAGCAATCCCATTTTGTCTTCCTCCCAATGCTTTGTTACAAAGGTATCCCTAATTTAAATCTTTTCTCGATGCCAAACTGCCGAATAAAGAAACGTAAAATCAATACATTCCATCTTTCAAAAGTGGATGCTGATTCAAGAAAAATGGCTCTTTAGAGCCATTTTTTAAGTGTAGTCATGTTTACTCAATTTAGTTGAATGACCTATGAATTTATTGAGCAAACTCTTTATGTTCACGAACGTTGAAGTACTTCCTCAAATTTAGCGAGACCTTGCTCTAAATCGTTTATTAAATCATCGCTGTCTTCAAGTCCAATATGCAAACGAATCACGGTCCCCTTCGACCAACCCGTTTTACTTCTGAGTGCAGGCATATTGGCGTTAACGGTAATTAGACTTTCATAGCCGCCCCATGAAAATCCCATTTTGAAATGGTGTAAACTTTCAACAAGCACTTTAAGAGCTTCAGGCGTTGATTGTGTTAACACAAATGAAAAAAGACCATTACTGCCATCAAAATCGCGTTTGAAGTGTTCGTGACCTGGGCAAGTCTCGAACGTGGGATGACGCACATGATCTACTAGAGGATGAGCTTTTAACCAGTTTGCGACTTTCAGTGCAGAGCGCTCATGTTGGTCTAATCGAACACTCATCGTACGTAATCCTCTGAGCGCCAGATAAGCATCGTCTGCGGAGGTGCATTGACCGAGCAAATATGCATGTTCTCGAAGCGTTGGCCAGTATTTTTCATTCGCGACAGCGACCCCCATCATGACATCTGAATGACCAACAATGTATTTCGTTGCCGCCTGCACACTAATATCGATGCCAAATTCTAATGGACGGAAATGAAGACCATTCCCGTAGGTATTGTCCAAAACAGTGAGGATATTACGTTTACTTGCAGCGCTGACAATGGCGGGTACATCTTGAACTTCCATCGTGATAGAACCGGGAGACTCCAGAAATATCATTCGCGTGTTGTCTTTAAATTCTTTCTCGATCTCGGCGCCAATTAACGGGTCATAGTACGTCGTTTCAATGCCATAACGCGTTAGAATTTTTTCACATAAATCGCGGGTTGGCTCATAAACAGAGTCAACCATTAGAAGGTGATCACCTGCCTTCAAAAAGCACAGTAACGTTTGTGCGATTGCGGCTGCACCACATGGAAACAGGGCGCAACCGGCTCCTCCCTCTAATTCAGCTACGGCGTCTTGAAGCGCAAAATGTGTCGTTGTACCTCGACGTCCGTAAAACAGCGTTCGATTGTGTCGTTCTTTCGCGGCGGCTTGAAGTTCATCCATAGTTTCAAATACAACGGTTGAGGCGCGTTGTACTACAGGGTTAACAACCCCATGGGTGTATTGTTTTTTACGACCAGAAGCGACGATTTGCGTCTGCTTTTTCATTGACTCATTCCCCTTGGTTACGCCAAGTTTCAACTAAATAACGAGATATTGAATCTTTGCGTGTTAATTTGTAGCCTGGTTCTTGATGACCCCATTCTGAAAAATCATTGAGATCCTTCCGACTAAACCATTTTGCATCGTCAAGTTCGTCTTTATCGACGTAGATTTCTGGATTATTCGTTTTAGCAAAAAATCCTAACATAATAGAGGATGGAAATGGCCACGACTGTGAAGCAACGTATTCAACTTCCTGAACTTGAACGCCTGCTTCTTCTTCAACTTCTCGAATAACTGCCTGCTCTAATGACTCTCCCGGATCAACAAATCCAGCCAAAGTAGAATAGACGCCTTCCGGCCAGGCTGCTTGTCTTCCCATTAGGCATCGCTCCACTCCGTCAGGAAAGACATGCGTGACCAGCATAATCACCGCGGGGTCTGTACGAGGGAAAGTCATATGTTTGCAGGCATCATTTGTACAAAGCCTTGCATGCCCTGCTTCTATTAATTTGTTTTTACTACCACAACGCCCACAAAAACGGTGAGTAGCATGCCAATGACAAAGCCCTCGGGATAAGGATGCAATCGACCCCAATGCCATGTCTACAACCATACCGTACGAGCGAATATCCTTGAACTCGTGCTGCTCTGTATACGTCTCAAGCACGTCATCCGCAACTTCAGAAACATCTATCGCAAAATAACCACTGTTCTCCATTGCTCCTAAAAATATCGCGTCCCAAAGAGGTAAGTTTCTTACCTGTTCATAATTGAGGAAAACGAGTTCTGGTTGGTCTTTTTTGAATAGCGATTGGTTGTTTTTTACTAATACCCATCGGCTGTTACTTGTCTGCTTTTGTAAGAGCCAATTAGAGTCTTTTCTTTCCTGTGAATGTCTATTGAGAGGTAGTTGAGTATAGAACAGCATTAACCGAGTCCTTGAAGGTAAGTGGCATCAAAATTAACACAGAGTCAGGCAAAAAAAAAAGCCCTTTCGGGCTTTCAACCTACAGTGTAAGTCACACTACAGAGAGGCAAGATAGGCTTGAAGCTTTTGATTCTCAGCTTCAATATGCAAATAGAAATCGATATCTTTAAGTTGGCTTGCAGCTGCCATATCAATCACAATTACCGCATATTTGTGAAGTTGTAATGCTGATGCTGGACAGGCAGCCGTTAAAGGCCCTTCAACCATCGCTTTTACTGCTTCAGCTTTATTTTCACCGGTAGCTAATAATACCACTTTTCGAGCATCCAAAATGGTTCCAATACCCATTGTGATCGATAAATGCGGTTGGTATTCATCTTCTTTAAAGAAACGGGCGTTGTCATCAATCGTTGCTTTTGTCAGCGTTTTAACACGAGTACGCGACGTTAAGCCTGACGACGGCTCATTAAAACCGATATGACCATTTCGCCCAATGCCTAAAAGCTGAATGTCTACTCCACCTGCCGATGCAATTTTAGCTTCATATTCTTGACATGCGATGACAGGATTTTTTGCATCACCCGGTGGAACATGTGTTCTGTCTTTATCAATATCAATATGATTGAACAATTGCTCATTCATAAAATAACGGTAGCTCTGAGGGTGTTCACCCGACAAACCTAAGTATTCATCCAAGTTAAACGTTGTTGTTTCTTTAAACGTCACCATGCCCGTTTGATTACGCTTGATGAGCTCTTGATACAAAGCGACTGGCGTAGAACCTGTAGCCAATCCCAACACGGATTCTGCTTTGCGTTGTAACTGAGAAGTAAAGATATCAGCACCATAACGTGCGACTTCGGAAGCATCTTTTAGAATTACGATCTGCATGGTGTCCACTCAAAATTTGGCGACTAAAAAATGGGACCTGGCCTTGCGCCGCGTGCAATCAGTACAAGGACAGGTCAACCTTAGTGAGATACAACAAACTAAGTTTACCATTATGACAACGCTGTCATTATTGACCTATAATTTTTGTTTGTAAAGTAATAGTGAAGATTTTTTTTACATTTTTTTGTAATGAAAGGCAGAACTCGCTGCCTAATTTATACACTGATAAAGAGTTTGCGTTTATACAACCAGTGAAGAATAAGTAACTGCACAAACAATAGAGTAAGTACAAATAACAGCGGCTGCCAACTTTCCGGAAATGACCGAATGATCCCTCCAAATAAGCTGTCTCTCATATAATTCCAATTGATTAAACTTGATGCTAAATAAATGATTATTGAGTTTGCCCCGATAATAATAAACGGATAAGAAATGCGTGTTCCTGGCAATATGTCGACTAATACATAAAATATGCTCAGCAATATTGCACTCCAACCGACTGTGACTAGTACAAATGAACTTGTCCACAACTCTTTGTTCACGGGAAATACATAATCCCATCCCCAACCAAGTGTTAAGGCAACCAAACCAGATATGCAAAGCCATGCTGCGGTTCGCCACTCACCACGTAAGTTGCTTGATGCTATCAACTGCCCAGCAAACACACCAGCAATTGCATTAACAATTGCTGGGAAATTAGATAAAAGTCCTTCTGGGTCAACTGGGCGATTTTGATACCGAATACCTGGGAGTAGATTTTGGTCAATCCACGCATTCCATGTGCCGTTCGGGGTTAAATCACCTGCACTACCGCTTGGTACTGGGATGAAACACAATATTATCCAGTAGCAGATTAGAATGCTCACTCCAACTATAGCGACATTCCGAAGTGAAAGATGCCAAACTAGTAACGCACAAAATAGCCATGCAAATGCTATACGTCCAAGTACGCTTGCGTAGCGTATCTCTTCAAAGTCAGCAGGAATACCCGTTCCCCATCCATGGTTGTAAAGAATACCAAGCAAACACAGCAAGAAAAAACGCTTCACCGCTTTTTGGTAGATTGGTAGGCGTTCACTAAGTGGTAAATGGTCAATGCGCTTTGGCGATAGACCCATAGCCACGCCTGAAAGGAAAATAAAAAGAGGAAAAATTAAGTCGTATGCCGTGAACCCGTGCCAGGCACTGTGCTCTGTGTGAGCCTCAAATGCCTTCCACCCTTGCCAACCTGTTAACACGAAAAGTGCTGCAAATATGGATTGTCCGCCTAAAATCCACATCATGTCAAAGCCTCTTAACGCATCTAAAGAAGCTAATCTTTTTTTTGTATTTGTTGTCATTTTACTACCTAAAAATAAAAAAGCCCCGCGTTACTGCTGCGGGGTTTTCATCCAGGGAACTACTACTTTTCTATTCCTGCTATATACGTTTGAATCACATGAAGCTCACCGTCTAAGACAACGAAATCTGCGTCAAATCCTTCTAATAATCGTCCTTTATTCTTCAAACCAAGATATTGTGCTGGATAGAGTGAAGCCATTCTTAAGCTTTCCGCTAACGTTACGTCTAATGTTTGCACTGTGTTTCTTACTGCAGAAGCCATGTCTAAAACGCTTCCTGCAAGTTCACCGGTTGTGGAGTTTAGTCTGTCGCCAGTGCGAATGACTTTGCGACCATCAAAAAAGTCAAATTCAGTCATATCGGTACCAACAGGCGGCATAGCGTCCGTAACCAAAATCACTTTACCTTGTTGCTTTGTACGGATGGCTAATTTTGCTGAGGCAGCATGTACATGATGACCATCCACGATTAGTCCGCACCAGCTATTGTTATCCCAAAGAGCAGCACCAACCACCCCTGGCTCACGAGATGTAAACGCTGACATTGCATTAAACAAGTGAGTAAAACCATCCACTCCCGCGTTTAACGCATTCATGGTTGTTTCAAAGTCTGCATTGGAATGGCCAATACAAACCTTTACGTCCAGTGACAACAAACGTCGAATGTCATCAAGTGAAACAGTTTCAGGCGCTAAGGTCACCATTTTTATACCAAGATCTTGGCGCGCATAAACATCAAATTCAGCTTCCGAAATAGGTCTCAGAAACTGCTCACTATGAGTCCCTTTTTTTGGATGTGATAAATGTGGTCCTTCAAAATGGATGCCCAAAATCCCACATTGACCTTCACTAATTGCCTTCGATACCGTATCCGCTGCACGTCGCATTACCTCTATATCATCGGTAATAAGCGTTGGCATCAAGCCGGTTGACCCAAATTGGCTGTGGGCATCAACGATAGTAGCTAGACATTTTTGTGTTTGCTCAGCATTGAAAAAACCGCCGCCCCCACCGTTGACTTGAACATCAATGAAACCGGGTACAACTAAGCCGTGTAGCTTCTCAGCACTAGTAGGATCGATATTTTCAAAGTGAATTTTTCCGTTGGCTACACTAAATAACACGTTGTCTCTGAAGTTTTCGCCATCGAACAAACGTTCTGCAATGTATGTTTTTTGCGTCATGCAAGCTCACCCTGTTGTTGTGCTAGTTGGTGTTGAGCAAAATAGATTGCCCCCATTTCAGGCGGTTGAATTGCAGGCTCCACTCGAGCTGAAATTTGTGGGTCTAACCATTTCTGCAAAGGTTCAGCTAACCCGCCTATCATGGCAAGTCGTGGTGGTTGATTGGCAAGCAACTTATGCGCTAAGCGACTAATATAGCCTGCGCCTTCTTGAACTATCCGTATTGCAACTTCATCACCGCGCTCTGCTTCAGCGAGAACAAATCGAGCTAACTTAGCATAGGCGCTTGATGGTTGCCCAGCCATTTGCTCCGCGATACCCATCGCACTTTTCGTTTGGAAATGTTCTTGCAGTACAATAGACAACGCTGTCTTTTCAGCTAAACCATCCAACGACTCTAACACCGCTTTGACTGCTTCAAGTCCCATCCACGCACCACTACCCTTATCACCCTGCGCAAAACCATGGCCGCCTAAGTTACATGTTTTTCCTGAAACAATGGAAAAACCACACGATCCAGTTCCTGTGATAATTACCGCGCCATCTTTTCCTTCATGGGCGCCGATACAGGCGGTGTGCAGATCTGTTGTGAGAAACAATTGTTTAAATGGGTGATCCCATTGCGTAATTCGGTCGAATAGTTGGGGTAAATTTACACCTGCTAATCCTGCCCCAGCATAAAGCTCATGAACTTGCTCAAGCTTTAAACCTGCATCTCGCATTGCTAGTTGAGTTGACAACATAATAGACTCTAATGCGCGTTCAAAACCATGGAGAGGATTTGCAGGCCCACCAAGTCCTGTTCCCAATACCCCTCTTTCAGCAGAATAAATAGTTGCGCGACATTTAGTTCCACCACCATCTATTCCTATAAACAACTGATCATGTTTAGCGCTTTTAGCCATCATGAACGACCCCTAACTAAGCTTTTATTATTGTGACCAAAATGGCACTGAATTTTTCATGTTGATTTAATGTTACACAAAGAATGACAGCGTTGTCATTCTTTTTTTCATCTTTTTTAATCTCAATTATTACAAAAATACTATTACATAGTTTGCAACATCTGTCTTGATTATTTTCTCTCTTGCCTTGGAAACCAAATATAGTTACATTTATTTATGTAACCACATTAAGTTACTAGCGAGATTGCAATGAATGGAACCGTGATTAGCGGAGATATAATTAACTCCCAAAAGTTGTCAAAGGACAAACTAACAGAAATCATCAATCAACTAAACGAATGGTTTGAATTTCTGGCGCAGAGCGCCCAATATCAATATTACTTCTTTCGTGGAGATGGATTTCAACTCTATACCCCTACATCAACAAGTGTTTTCGAAGTCGCTATCGCTTTGAGACTTATTGTTCGCGCTTGTGGTAGCGATGTAAGATTAAGTATCGCTGAGAGTCCGTAGAACAACTAAAAAGCCCTCTAGCAACCTCTACGGGATGGGCTTTTGTCCATTCAGGGCAAGGATTAGACCAAATGAAGCCATTCGCGTTACGGTATCAACAGTACGGAACTGAACTATGCCCTCATTTTGAGTTAAATATACAACTCATTGACCACCTAGTTGGCGAAACCACCGTAAAGCAAGCAAAAGCGCTCTATTATTATATTTCTC